>DASYZA010000072.1:0-15716 GCA_035946775.1 Candidatus Sulfotelmatobacter sp.
GTTTTCCTAGTACGAATTTCCCATGCCGCCATGGCCGCCCGCGACAGCGCCTTGATTCTCTTCCGTAATCTCGGCGACGAGGGCCTCGGTGGTGAGCATCAGTGCAGCGATGGAGCCAGCATTGGTCAGAGCCGTACGCACGACCTTGGTCGGATCGAGCACGCCAGCCTTGACCAGGTCTCCATACTCGCTGGTCAAAGCGTTGAAGCCGAAGTGCGGGTCCGTCGAATCGGTCACCTTACGAAACACAATCGCTCCCTCTTCACCAGCATTCTGAGCGATCTGACGGAGCGGCTCCTGCAGAGCACGCTTCACAATGTTCACCCCAATCTGCTCATCGCCTTCGAGTTTCAGCTTGTCAAGAGCAGGGATACAACGAGCCAGAGCCACGCCACCGCCGGGTACGATGCCTTCTTCGACCGCTGCGCGAGTCGCGTGCATGGCGTCTTCAACACGGGCCTTCTTCTCCTTCATTTCCGTCTCGGTTGCCGCACCAACCTTAATAATGGCCACGCCGCCGACTAGTTTCGCCAGCCGCTCCTGCAACTTTTCGCGGTCGTAGTCGCTGGTCGTCTTCTCAATTTGGCCCCGAATTTCCTTTACCCGGCCCTCGACATCATCATGCTTGCCTTTGCCTTCGATAATGGTCGTATTATCCTTGTCGATGGTGATCTTTTTGGCCTGTCCCAGATCCTCCATCGTCACATTTTCCAGCTTGATGCCGAGATCCTCGGTAATGGCCTTCCCTCCTGTGAGCGTTGCAACGTCCTGCAACATCGCCTTGCGGCGATCGCCGAACCCGGGTGCTTTTACCGCCGCAACCTGGAGCGTCCCGCGCAGCTTGTTTACGACAAGTGTCGCCAGAGCCTCTCCCTCGATGTCCTCAGCAACAATGAGCAGCGGCTTGCCGCTCTTGGAGATCTGCTCAAGCAAAGGAAGGATGTCCTTCATAGAGCTGATCTTCTTCTCATTAATTAGGATGTAGGCATTCTCGAAGGCAACTTCCATGCGTTCGGGGTCCGTAACGAAGTAAGGCGAAAGATACCCGCGATCGAACTGCATGCCTTCTACGACTTCGAGCTGGGTCTCCAGCGTCTTCGACTCCTCGACGGTAATGACGCCATCCTTGCCGACCTTCTTCATCGCATCGGCGATGATTTGGCCGATCGTGTCGTCATTGTTGGCGGAAATGCTGCCAACTTGTGCGATCATGTCGCCCGTAACGGGCTTGGAGAGTCTGTCGAGTTCTCCCTTGGCGCGCTCGCCCGTCTTGGGGTCGACTGCGCCGCAAATAGCGGTGACGGCCTTCTCAATTCCGCGTTTCATCGCCATTGGATTGGCTCCGGCCGCAACAGTTCTCACGCCTTCGCGATAAATCGCCTGCGCCAGAACCGTGGCCGTAGTAGTCCCGTCGCCGGCGACGTCGCTGGTCTTGGAAGCAACCTCACGCACCATCTGTGCGCCCAGGTTCTCGAGACCATCCTGCAGTTCAATCTCTTTGGCTACCGTGACGCCATCTTTGGTGATCGTCGGTGAGCCAAATTTCTTTTCAATAACAACGTTGCGGCCTCTGGGCCCGAGAGTCACCTTTACCGCATCTGCCATTAGGTTGACGCCGCGCAGGATCGCCTGCCGCGACTCTTCGCCGTGCACTATTTGCTTTGCCATGACTGTACTCTCCTAGGAATGCTGAAACTTTAAGTGTGCGTGCTCCTCCCGCGTCACCGCAGTCCGGGAGCAGGATTGCCTGCAGGCACCTTGGGTCAGATACAACCACAACGGCCGCTCAAGGGAGCAAGCTATCTCTTGGCCCCTACGGTCTCTTTCCTCGCAGCACCGGTGACAACGCCAAGGGCTTCTTCCTCTTTCATAATGAGGAAATCCTCCCCGTCAATTTTGATCTCGGTCCCGGAATATTTGCCGAACAGAATGCAGTCGCCTTCTTTCAGCGCGAGAGGGAACACTTTGCCTTCGTCGTTGGTCTTGCCCTTGCCAACCGAGATGACCTCGCCCTCTTGTGGTTTGTCTTTGGCAGAGTCCGGGATGATGATTCCGCCCCGAGTTGTGCCAACTTCTTCTACTCGTCGCACCAGAATGCGGTCGTGCAGTGGGGTAAACTTTGTAGGCATATTTGCAGATTCCTTTCCTTTGAATCCCGTTGTACTAACGGGAAGGTATGAAGACGGATGGTCGAGCCAGGGCCGTTCGAGTCTTAACCAGATCGAAAATTGCTCAGTCCGACCAGAGCCATCAGGACAGAGACTGCCACAAGTATCGGCGTATCGTTGCTGCCGATCCAGAGCCAAAGACGGCATTGACGAGCACAGAGAGCTACACTCCGGCTGAGGCGTATAGAACCAGCTCTTGCCGATCCTTCAGCTTCAAGAAATGAAGGACCCAGGCAATGCAGTTCTGTACGTTCATTTCGGTGAGACCTAGCTTCTTTGCTATCTGGCTATCATTCAACCCTTGGCCCAGCGACTGATAGATCGGACCAAGGACACCCGTTTGCTCCCAAAAGCAGCGCATAGGGTCTCCTTCCTGACGTAGACCACGCCGATTACGAGACAGAGGATCTGCTCGTCTCAAGCACCATGATGGCCCCCATAGAAAGGAATAGCTGGTCTAAACTGCTCACCTTTATATCGGGGTCACTCAGATGGTCCACTTGGCTCGCATCGTCGAACCCGATGCCGCGTGAGCATTCTTCGGAGAAATCAACACTCAAGCACTCAAGGAGGCTACTGTAGTCGCTTTGAGCTAGGGTTCCTGTGCGAGCTATTTCTTCGTTGTCTTGCTCGAGAACTCGGAGCACCGATGGGCCACGTACTGTTCCTTCGCTTTCTCCTCTTCGTCGCGAGGGACAGGAGATGTCGAAGGATTTCCGATAGTGTAAGTCCAATCGCAGTCGGTGCAACGAAATGTGACCAAAATCCCAGATTGATAATAGGGGATCATATACGGCATAGAGTGTCCGAATCGGTAAGCGTCAACACCGAGTATATGCGCAAGAAGTGATTAAAAGAGTGGGTCGGGCACCAAAGCATTGCTCGCATTGCCGCCCGCTAAGCAATGAGTGATGTGCGAATTGGGATGGCGGGAGCGACGGGTCCAGTGAACCCTGTACATCCCTTTATCACGCGAAGTGGTAGTGTTAGGCAACTTCTCTTCCTGCCGCCCGCAGCCAAGTGTGCTCCCGTCACGTAGAAGAAGTGCTGCTAGGAGGCGGGCATGCAGGCGCTCATTCTTCGGGTGCTCGTGGTGGACGACAGCGAGATCGTTCGGCGCGGCATCTGCCGAATCCTTCAATCACAAGTTGACATTGAGATCGTCTGCGAAGCTTCGGACGGAGCCGATGCTGTCCGTAAGGTCCGTGAGCACAAACCGGATGTCGTGCTACTGGATATCACGATGCCCGTGATGAACGGCTTCGAGGCAGCTCGACGCATCAAGCATGAATTCCCTTCGACTCTTATTCTCGTCGTAAGCCAGTCCGACTCTGCCCCATTTGCGAGGGAGGCAATCGCGGCTGGTGCGAGCGGGTACGTTGTGAAAAGCAACGCCAGCACCGAGTTGATTCCAATCTTGCGAAAGACGGTGTCTGAATACAAGCGAAAGTGAGATCGAAAGTATCCGCGATACCCAGAATCACAACACCACCAGGGATGATAGTTTTAGCAAATGGCGGGAGCGACGGGACTCGAACCCACGGCCTCCTGCGGGACAGGCAGGCGTTCTAACAAGCTGAACTACGCCCCCGAATACGCCGTCGTCTAATTCTCTTCGATTCCCTCTATGGTCCTCCTGTTCCATCCATCTGGCCGTCCCGTGACATGGCAGTGGTCTGAAGGTAACGGTTCAAAGGAAATCAGAGTCCCTTCTAAGCTTTGGGCGATCGTTAGTCGTCCGAAGACGAGTATCTGCCGTCGATACTTCGAGGGGAGAAGGACTCACGGAACGTGCCCGAGGCTTTAGTGTATATCGTGTCACGATATACTGCTGACTGGAGGGTCTAATGCTTTCTGGAGCAGGAGCAAGCCTCGGGATTCAGTCATGATTCCCTTCGATACGGCACACGCCGCAGTGCATTACCCAAAGGATCGCCGCTTCCGGATTTGGGTTCGCCCCTCTATTCTCATCGGAATCGGAGCCGTGGTTCTGGCCGCCGTCATCGCTGCCTGGATTGAAGTTGCGGTCGCTGGCCTACCTACCGTTCCTCCGGTTCCTCAGATCTATCCCAATAATTTCGTCGGGCCGCACGGGTTTCCGGTTTGGGTACGCTACTGCCACTTCCTCAATTTCTTTTTCGTGATGCTAAGATCCGAAGTGGCCTCTCGATTCTGTTTGATCATCCTCGTCTCTACTTCAATGATGACTGTACGCCCGGAAGCGAATGGATCCGGTTCACGCCGTTGAAGGTGCCTCGCGACCGCATCTGGACGGCGAAGGATGATTCCCGTTACCTGTCACCGATCATCGGCACGCCGGGTTACAGGCACACCATCGGCATCGCGAGAGTCTGGCATTTCATCGACGTTCACGGTTTCATCTTCACCGGCATTTTCTTCATCGCCATGCTGCTCGATACAGAGCAGTGGCGAAGGATCGTTCCGACTTCGGCGACAGTTCTTCTACAGGCCTGGAATACCTGGGTGCATTACGCGACCTTCCATCTGCCTCGGGAGCCAAACGGGTTTTACGGCTACAACGCCCTGCAGCAGATTGCCTATTTCACTGTCGTCTTTGTCTTCGGACCCTTGGCCATTGCAACGGGCATCGCTATGTCACCGGCTGTGGTGAACCACGTCCCCTGGTACGCCAAGATTTTCGGTGGCAGGCAATCCGCTCGCTCCATCCACTTCCTGACTATGCTTAGTTTCCTTGCATTTCTCGTGGTTCACGTCACGCTGGTTGTGATGACAGGATTTGTAAGGAACATGAACCACATCGTGATGGGGACGGATGATCAGGGACATATGGGGATGTACCTGGGATTCGTGGGAATTGCTGTGGTTGTCTTCTCATGGATTGCAGCGCACTACATTTCATGGAACCATCCGCGTGGTCTGCAACACGCACTGAAGTCCGTGACGTACCCTATGCAACTGCTCACGTTGAACAGGCTCGTTCCGCACCAGAACTATTCGGAACAGGATATCTCGCCCTACTTCTGGCCTAACGGCAAGATGCCGGTGCGAGAGGACTGGAAACGTCTTGCCGAGCGCGGCTTTCAGGATTTCAAGCTGCAGGTAGGCGGGTTGGTTGACAATCCAGTTGTGCTTTCGATGGCAGATATCGAGAAGCTGGGCCCCGTCGAACACATCACGATGCATCACTGCATTCAGGGCTGGAGTGGTATTGCCAAATGGGGCGGCATTCCCATCCAGAGGCTGATTGACCTCGTGCGCCCGAAACCGGAAGCAAAGGTGGTGGCTTTCTTCTCCTTCGGCGAAGCACTCTACGGTGGCCCATACTACGACACACAGACCCTGGACAATGTGCTGAAGGCCGAGTGCCTGCTTGCGTTTCGGATGAATGACCAACGCCTTCCGGACGTGTATGGAGCGCCACTACGGCTGCGTGTCGAGAATCAACTCGGCTACAAGATGGTCAAGTGGATTGAACGCATTGAATTTATCCAATCAGAGAAACAGTTGGGCGCGGGAGAAGGGGGAAAGAACGAGGATGATGAGTACTTTGATCTGCTCCCTAACATCTGAAACGACTTGCTCTCGTAGCGTAATTACCCTGGTCCGCCAAGAGGTTGCGCTGCGGTAAGCGGGAGCGTCGCGGGCAAACGTAATGAGGAGATTGAATGCAAAGACGGTGACGGCAGCCATCTCGCAAATTGCCGACGTGGGAAGCAAGGACCATGCAGAACGAACAATGTCTTGATAAGCCAACACCTCTGAACTGACTCGCAGGAGACAGCCCACTGCAAGCAGCAAGAGAGCAGAACATCAGTTTGGTACCGAACAGCAGGCGCATTCCGGAAAATGCCGGAAGCACGCGCTGGCCGATCGCAAACACCATCATAGCCAGGAAGCCAACTGTAAGCGCGTGACGCGAGGCCCCCCAGATCCCGGACGAATCTCGGCTCATCGCCGCCCAAACAGGCCATCGTGCCTTCCGCAACTCCCTCTCGACACATTAGCTTGGACGTGTGATCTGCCATTTGACGTGCCATCAGGACCGCTTCGGTTCTCGTGACTACCTCCTTAACAGAGTGTGCAGATGGTGTACGGTTACAGCCATCTGCCCAAACTCCTGCGGCTGGGCTCGGAGGATTCATCCATTACGCTCGGTTACCAGGACCGGGCTTTCTGGCGACACCGGACGGCTGAGCGCAGCGTCAGGGGCACCACCTTCGTCATCCATTCGGGACACAGCATCTTCGTCCAAGCGCCGCTGAGTGGATGACAAGGATTCTGAAGCGTCACTGTTATCTCTTCGCCAAGAGATGGTCAGCAAAAAGGCGCTCTCTTCCACCGCTTCGATGTCGTGCAGTACGCCGCAGTCGAGCACTAACAAATGGCCCGCCAACACATTCACCTTTCGATTGGCCAGATGCATACAAATCTGCCCTTTCAACTGTTGGATGGAGATCCTCCCTTCTGCTCTGTGCTGGCGCATCCGAGTGCCGCCCTTCATCAGGATCAGAACGATCCGGAAATCAGGATATTTCGCGAGCGTCTTGGAACTCCGACCGGTTTCCCGCTGCCAGGAGTCTTCTCGCCGAAGTTGCTGCAACTCACGATCCAAGTCGATTTGCAGCAGAGGTTCCGCTAATCCGGGCAATCGATTCAATGCTTCAACGCCATCACCGGGATGGCAAGTGGTGAGATTCGTGGCCATGATGAACACCCTTCCTGCTGCACATCTCCGTCCTGATTACGTGCAAGCTACTGAGCTTGCATTGTGGAGCGCACAGCCCATGTCTAAAATCTCGGGAGGCCTCCGAACACGATGATCAACGATTTATTGCGGCAAAAACTGGTCAACATTGCACAGCGCTCGATTGACGCGCAATCATCTCCTGCCTTGTCCCTGCCACTGTGCCGTGACCAGGACTCAACCTCATGCAGCCCAGCCCCATAGCCGAGACTTCAAGATTGCTCTGTCCTAGTTTGCGTTTCTGCATTGCTTCCCTTCCTTGTACAGCTTTCTGCGAGCAATAGCCGAGGTGTCGATACGATTCAATCAGTCGTGCGCCCGCGTCACCGACCAGTGTTCATCGAGCCGGGTCGATCGGATGATCAGCTTTACGTTTGCGGGAACTGGTAACCTAGCGCGGGGCGTGGCGTACCACTACCTTTTCCCCGATCTCAATGTTCATCAAATCCTCGCCAACTTCCAAAGGGCCGGAATATGTTTTTCGGGTGAGAGGGATCAAATCTGATGCGCCCGGAGGCACTATGTGCGAATACACTGCGAGTTTTGGCTTTACTCGTGAGAAGACTGTGCCAGCCTGTTCCGGAGTTGTGTGATGCGCAAGGATGGTCTGCACGCGTTCCTGGCTCACGGAGGGGTTCTTCAAGCGAAACGCGTCGGGATCCATTACTTCGTGGATTAATACATCCGCTCCCTCAGAAAAACGGACTAGATTGTCGGAGTATCGGGTATCTCCGGAGAGCACTAGGGAATGTCCCGCGAAGTCGACACGGTAGCCAAGCGCCGGTTTCACAGGTCCGTGATCGACTACGAAGGCCGTTACTTTGATGCCTCCATTCTCATACACAACTCCTTGCTCGACGTCTTTGGCCAGGACTACTACGCCCTCCGAGGGTAACTTCTCATCCACATCGCGTCGCATGTGTATATCGAATTGGTAGGCCTGCTCCAGGTGCGCCATCATTTCTCGGGTTCCCGCAGGCCCCCAAACTCGAAGCGGGATCGTCCGCCCTTGGATCCAACCGGTTAACCACAGATCAGGGATTCCGACCACATGATCGGAATGCAGATGAGTGAGGAACAGAGCGTCGACCTCTGCGAATGGGACTTTGTTCTGCTGAATGCGTTGGGCAGCCCCGCGACCGCAATCAAATAGCAGCTTCTGTTTCCCGGCCTCCACTAGAATACTCGGGCCAAATCGGTCCATTATTGGAGCTGGGGAACCTGTGCCCAAGAGGGTCACCTTTAGTTCCTGCGCGGGCGCGGACCCAGCAAAAGCCGCGCTCGCAAGCAACAGCAAAACGCCTCCCCACCAAGGATGCTTCCCAGAAGCGAGGTTCATTGGAAAAAGCCCCCCTGAGCTTTCTGGGAGTCTATACGCTTTCTGGAGCCAACTCGGGACAATTGTGGATATAGAGCCCAGCTCACCGCCAATCACCCCGGTCATAGGGCTGTATTACCTACAGCCTGCAAATGGGGCAACCCAGGTCGTCGCCGTTCATCTGTGCGCACTGGGCTCCGCGATTCTCCAGAATCGTCGGCAAAAAGAGGGCATCCAAAACAGAATTCTGGCCATGATTCCCAAGATCCGTTGTCGACCTTCTTCCATCGTGTTCACCGTCATAACTCAGTTTGCATGGCGAGCATGTCCAATAGGGGCCTGCGGCTCTTACGTTCCAGCCGTTCCAGTCGCCGGTCGAATTTCACCTTGAATTCACGATATGCACCGGGTGTGATATCGCCCACTTGACTTGCGCGACGGAGCTCGCTGATTGCCCGAAGGACCACCTGTCGCGCTTGCTCCGGGTTTCGTGCGTTGTGTTCGTAATACTTCGCCAGTTGTTCATAAGCGTCGTAACCGTGGCGTGAATTCCCGACAGCATCCTTCCAAAGCTCGCATGCGAGGTCGAAGTCCCCGTCTCGCTTGGCGAGTCGCGCCAGGGAGCGACGTGCTGCCCGATCCGTCTCCGTGGGCAAAAATGAAGCGATCGATTTTTCGTATAGCTTGCGGGCTCGCATGTGTTCCCCGCGCTTTTCGCAGATGCGAGACACCCCGAACAGTTCCAGCCCGTCCTGTCCCAGGTTCTCCGCGTCGTTCAGCAGCGAAAGAATCCGGCTCGACAATGCGGCCAGCCCGCGGAGGTCCATCTGGTTGTGATTCAGTACTGGGACGAGCCGCTCCGCGGCCCCGCCGCGAAGATAATCGAAGTAGATTTGCGGTATTTGGCCGGAGAGAACATCCGCTCCTCGGTCCCAGCCCAGTATGTGACGTTCTAGTTCAGAAAGGCGCACAGACCCGAGGCGCAGCCGCCACAGATTTCGTGCGGGATGCAGGAAATCGAGGTGTGCGCGCGGACTCGGCATTGAAATCTTTCGGCTCATACGATAGCGAGTTTCGAGCAGAGGCCAATCGAAGGATTTGCCGTTGAAGGTGACTAGGACCGGATGTTCCGCAATGCGCTCGCGTAGTGCGAAGAGTAACGAGCGTTCCTCGCTGTACTCACGCAGGAAAAACTGTTCAATTTCAAGTCCTCCCCCTTCCCACCAGGCAATGCCAACGAGAAATGCATAGGTGCCACTACCTCCAGCCAAGCCGGTTGTTTCCGTGTCCAAAAAGAGCCACTGTTCCGGATCCGCTATTTCGTCGACCGCGTCTGGTACAAGCAATTTCAACGCACGGAGATCGGGCGAATACCGCGGCGGTTGGGCACACCAGCAGCGCACGGAAAGATATTCTCCGTACTCATTCGTCTTCGGGGTGGCTCCGAGAATGCGGCATAGATTCTCCGAATCACGCGCGATCGTTTTCGACCAGGAGACCGGCCTGCTGTCGTTCTCCAATAAGGATGCCTGCCATCCAGCTCCCTCAGCCGCGGAGGAGCGTCGCAGGGCTCGTAGTCCGCGGACGCGGTCAAGGCTCACATATCGCTTGCTCACGCGGTTCTGACCTCGGTTCCAGTTATCGACCGAGCGTCTTCGGACAGCCGCCGAAGAATTTCAAGTGCAACTTCCTTTGTCCTCTCGCTGCGGTCAGCAGTAGGGCCGACACACGAAGGGCATCCGTTTTCGCACGGACACGCTCCGATCAGTTCGAGGGTGCGATCCAACAACGTATGGCAGGCGCGATACAGAGGCTCGCTGAATCCGCTTCCTCCCGGGTACGCGTCGTAAATATATAGATTGGGTTCGAAAAACTCTTTGCTCTCACCTCTGTCCTCTTGCACTGCGAAATCTTCCCAATTTATCTCGCTTGCTGCGCTGGGCGGACGTTCACCAACAGCTGTGCCAAGATCGCGCCGGTCACACATCATCAGCAGCGTGGCCATGGACCCAAAGGCATACAGTAAGCCAAAGATTCCGCTCTGGCGCTCGGAAAGAGTGAACGGCAATTCAGCAAGCAGGCTGTGCCCGAGCGTCAGCCAGAACGAAGTAGTGTGCATCTCGTTTTCTGGCAGTTCGAGTTTTCCTGAGCCCACGTTCTCATTGGTGAAGAATTTGATCTTCTTGAAACCTACGACCTGCGATCGCACCAGCACATCGCCATGTGCCCGAGCCGCTGGGCCATCAATCGTTTCCTCCTGGGCGACTTCGAGCACCCGAACCTGGGTGTAGCGAATCGCGTCCGTGTAGTAGTCCACATTGACGGGCTTCACATAAGCCTTGCGCTTGTCGAAGTCCAGGTGCTCCACGTGGTACTGCTGTCCCTGATGGATATAGATCGCTTTCGGATGGACGGTTGTGAGCGCCGAAGAAAAATCGACTTCACCAATTACCTCCGGCTTGCCCCTGTCTTCGCCAGTCGTATCGATAATGATGAAATTGTCTGATGTTACCGATCGCAAGCTGACGGTGTCCGCTGGATAGGCTTCGTCGATCCAGTGCCAATCTCCGCCACTCTGATGCAGGAACCCGACCTCTCCCAGTTGCTCGCAGAGTTGGGGCACGTCGACAGCGCCAAACCGTTCGTCGGGTGATATGGGCAGCTCGAACGCCGCACATTTGAGATGGTTCACGAGAATTTCGAGATTATCGGGTTGAATATGAGCATGTTCAGGGGAGCTGCCGAAGAAGTAGTCGGGATGCTGCACGATGAACTGGTCCAGCGGCGCCGAAGATGCAACAAACACGGCGCACGAGCTTCCGCTCCGTCGACCGGCCCGGCCGGCCCGTTGCCAGGTGGAGGCGATCGATCCCGGATAACCAGCCATCACACATGCGTCGAGCGACCCGACATCAATCCCAAGTTCGAGAGCGTTCGTAGCGACCACACCGAGAATGCGTCCGTCGCGCAAACCGCGTTCGATCTCACGCCGTTCACCCGGTAGATAACCCCCACGGTAACCGCGAATCGGTTCGGGATGTCCGGGTTTGGGAGGATTCGCTTGCTGCAAGTAGGTCAGAACGACTTCGGTGTGCAAACGGGAATTCGCAAAAACGATGGTCTGAAGTTTCCGGGCAAGGATCTCCTTGGCAACTCGCGTCGCCTCATTGATGTAGCTGCGGCGAATCCCGAGATTTCGGTTGACCATCGGGGGGTTGTAGAACACGAAGAGTTTCTCGCCTGCGGGCGCTCCATTCTCCTGAACAACTTCGACGTTTTTCTCGATCAGCTGCGAAGCCAGTTCTCCGGGATTTGCAATCGTGGCAGAACAGCAGATGAACTGCGGTTCTGAACCATAGAATTTCGCGACACGCTTCAATCGTCTCAGCACATTTGCCAGATGACTTCCAAACACTCCGCGGTAGGTGTGCAACTCATCGAGCACGATGTAACGCAGGTTCTCGAAAAGACGCATCCATTTCGTATGGTGGGGCAGGATTCCGGTATGCAGCATGTCCGGATTCGTGAGGACAATGTGTCCGCGCTCTCGAATCGCTTTTCGCGCGTCACTTGGTGTATCGCCGTCGTAGGTGAATACTCCAAAACTGTCCTCCAGCCGTTTTGATAGATCCTGCAATTCAGCCAGCTGGTCCTGGGCCAGGGCTTTGGTTGGGAACAGGTATAGGGCGCGACCGTCGGGATTCTCGAGTACTGCGTTCAAGACGGGAAGGTTGTAACAGAGCGTTTTGCCGGACGCCGTCGGTGTCACGACGACGACGTTCTTGCCATCATGTACTAGTTCAGCCGTGATTGCCTGGTGCGAGTACAGTTCCCCAATTCCCTTTTCTCGATAGGCCTCAGCCAAGGCACTTGTCACCCAGGCTGGCACAGGTCGAAACTTGGCCTCTCGGGCAGGAAGCTGACGGATCGTGGTCAGCACCTCCTCCTGGCGATAGCGGGCGACCAGCGAACCGAGAATGTTGTGGACCGTTTCAAGACTTGCTGGTGACCGCGGTGACAAAGACTGGGAAGGAGACATGAAGGACTCCGATTGTATTCGCTTTTTGTTCGCCTAGCCTAGCACCTCCCCTCCGCCCGCGCAACAACTACCTATCGCCTACCTCGGACGCACGTTATTCGCACTGAACGAGCAGCGCAGCCAGTTTTCGAGTGAAGGACTCAACCGAGGTCACGCCGGGGAGATCCCCAGAAGTTCAAGCGGGTAGCGGCAAATCCATCTGTTTGGCGGCAACCAACTGCGGGGCGTACTTTCTGAGAAATTGACGCGCATATTCGTTGATCGCCCTGGAGTCTTGGTCGGTCCTCATGATGAGGCAGGTTTCAAAGGACAAAGATTTGTCGGTCAGGGGTTTGATCACTACGCCCTCGTGCCGGGTTAAAGACGGCGGTTCAGCAAAGATCGCGATGCCGGCATGTTGCGAAACAAGGTAGACCGCTTGCTGGCCGGTAAAGGTGTCGTGAGCAGCTTTGGGCGCGATCCCCTCCATTTGCGCCGCGTTCAGGATGGCCTCGTAGATGACAGGGTGGACCTGGCGTGCGAACAGGATCCACTGGTCCGCGGCGAGGTCGCGGAGCTTTAGATGTTCTTTCGCCACGGCGGGATGACTCTCCGAAATTGCGGCATAGAGTGGGGCACGGGCAAATGGGACGGCGGTGATCTGCGCGTCCTCGGGGGGAGATGTCACCAGAGCCATGCTGAGTTCTCCCGCCAAGACGCCGCGCACCAGTTCCATCGGGAATCGAGTCGCTAGGCAGACACGAAGTTTCGGATAAAGCGGAAGCCGAATGGCGAGGAGGGTTGATAACCATTCATGACTCGCATGATGCGAGTGCCCCACCATCAACACAGTGTCGCTGCCTTCATGGGCGGCTCGGGCCAAGTGAATCGCGCGTTCGGTGTGGAAGAGCGCGGAGCGTGCTTCCTCCACGAAGGCGCGCCCCGCATCGGTGAGGTCGATGATCCGGCCTTTCTCACGGACGAACAGGCGCACCTGGTACTGGTCTTCCAGTTCGTTAATTTGTTTGCTCAGGGCAGGCTGGCTGATGCGCAGGATGTGGGCTGCTCGCGTGAAGTTCAGTTCTTCGGCGAGAACTACGACCGCCTGCAAGTAACGACCCTCGACGTGGGGAAACACTGCTCCGAGCCCCGTTCAAGAATTGGTTGATACACAGAGTGTTGAGTTGCACTTGCCGCATGAAGCTAGACGGGTGGCTGCCAGATTGGAACCCGGTGGGCGCGGGAAAGTTTCATAAAAATTTACAGAAGGCCTAAATTTCTTTCGGCCGAATCCCGCTTCTGGTAAGCCTTTGGGACTGACGGCCAGCAGAAAACGGGCTAGAAACCCGATTCCGCACTGAAAGGATTCAAGAAGCAAATGCGATCTATTGAAAAGATCGATAGTCGGTTCGCTCGTACGACTAAATTGCTGGCGGGATCAGATTGAAGGAGAAGCCTCGATCGAGCGGTCGTGCCACCACTCGATTGACACCGCTGGAGGGGGGCCATTCCCAAATGAAGGAGGGCGGAGTACCCGAGGCACTCCGCCCTGAATGGAAGGTCGGCCTTAGGCCGCCGCTGCGGCCTTCGGTTTGGTCTTCTGTTTATCCCGCTTGGCTGCAAACTCGGCAGCGACGGCCTTCTGCAGCTTCTCGACATCCACGCGATAGCGCTTGGCAACGCCCAGAAGAGTGTCTTCGCCATCGGTGGCGGATCGCCGATAGGCAGAATCGAGGAGACTGATTTCGAGCAACAGTCGGCACAATTCGGGTTCGTCGTAGTTCACTACCTGCTTCGCCAGCAGTTCCTGCCCGGAATCCGAGTCCTTCTTCACTTCGACTTTGTGGCGCTTGGCCAGAGCCGGAATCTGGTGGTAGGAAAGACGGCTAATCAGGTAGTGAGCGACGGTCAGCAAATCCGCCTTTTTCAGGGGAGCGGACACTCGCTGGATAATCGTGGCCAGAACACGATGGCGTACCGTGATGGCCAACTTCTCTTTCTCGATGCGCTTCCGCTCGTCTGCCCGTTCCTTCGCGACTTGCTGCGGAGAAGGCGTATTGGGGTGGTGCACGCGACAATTGGGATCGGCGCAGACTTTGACGGTCTGTCCACGCTTGCCGCCATCCATGACAATGGCCTCGGCCATCTTGTCACAGGGCTTCTGTGCGGCTGGCAGCTTTGCGGCTGAGCCGTTGGCCTTCGCCTTCTTGATTTCCAATTCGACGTACTGATTTCGTCCCAAGGGTGCGCCTTCGCGGGAGTTCCATGCGGACGAAATCTGCACGAGGGTCGGTTTGCTTTCGAGCGTCTTCGCCACGTGAGCATCGATCTTCGAACGGAAGCATTGCGGATCGGTGCAGGAGTCTTTGCGAACGTCGGCGAAAAGCAGCTTGTTGAATCTGGTTCGCTTGGGGCAGTTGGTGCAGGAACCCACTTCCGCAACGAGCTTTTCGTCCTGCTTGTCAAAGGGCGCGGACGCCAGTTGCAGCAGGATGTTGGACTCGATCCAGACGGCCAGTTCCCGCACCGGAATGAGGACTTGGCTGTTGCCTTCGCTCGTCCACATGCCGCGAAATGCAGCGGCGAAGGCTTCCTGTTGTTGCGCTGCCGGGAGCTTGGCAATCAGCAGCGCGTGCCCGATGGTGATCTGATCTTTCAGGAACGCCTCAGCCACAGGCGGAATCAGGTCGGCCAGCTTGATCCTGCCGTAAACATAAGCCTCGCTTTTTCCGGATCGGGCGGCGATGTTGGCGATGGTGTAAGCAGACTCTCCAAGTTCCAAGAGGGACTTGAAGCCGAGTGCTTCTTCCAGCGGATGAATGTCCTCGCGCTGCAAGTTCTCGACGACTTGGGCTTCGATGGCTTCGGCGTCGGTCAGTTTGACGACGCGAACCGGGATGGAATCGAGCTCCGCAAGTCTCGCGGCCCGGAGACGGCGTGCTCCCGCGCCGACCTCGTACGTGCTTGGCTCCAAGTCCCGCACCAAGAGAGGCGCAAGAACTCCCTGCGTTTTGAAACTGGCGGCCAGTTCCTCTAGGCTCTTGTCGTCAAACCGCTTGCGGGGATTGCTGGCGGACTCGATCAGCGCCGCTACCGGGACGCTGCGGTATTCATGATTGTTGACTGCACTTTGCGTATTCGGCATTTTCTTTTCTCCTTTGATTTCGTGGGTTGCCGGTTCGTGACGGACTGCGCAGATTTCTGGCGCGACTGGGAGACGCGGCAGATCAGGCGGCTGCAGCGAGAGGCGTGGGCTCGGGGGCAATGCCCAGGGCAATGCCCCCGAGGATCACAGCGGCGGTGTGTTGAACGGCTTCCAGACTCTCGCGCAGGAGGTTGGCATCTCCGTGCCAAAGCTGGATGTAGTCCTGGGACGCGGTTCCGTTGCGCAGACCAATCGACTGACACACTACGAAGGCCACGGCTTCCGCTTCGGTTTCGCGTACCTGTTTGGTGGTGAGGGTGCGGCGTTCGCCGCGATGCAGC
>DASYZA010000073.1:0-3246 GCA_035946775.1 Candidatus Sulfotelmatobacter sp.
GGCGGCGGGAAGTATAGTGACTTCGGTGTGCGCTTTCAATTGTGGAGAGGCGAGGTTTGATGAACAGGATCTGTCGGGGCGCACGAGAATCCGAATTGCGGATTTCGCGCGATACCGGCGACAAATATCCCGGGCAAGGCCTGTCTCCGATGGGCGGGCGCCCGCGCGGCAACGTTGTCCCCGGCAAAGTACGAGCGCGGCGGAAAATTTTCTCTCGCGCTTTGACGGCCACGTGTCCCGAATAGGCCCAGCATGACCGGATTAAGGCAAAAATACAGCAAATACTGTATTGCGATTGCCCCCCCCGGTTCGGTTACAGCTGCAAACGTGCCTTCCGATAGGATAACGCATGCGGCAATATAAAGGAACATTATAATCGAGTTCCGCGAACGACGTAGGTATGCGTATGCGAGGGGACTTCGACTCTCTGGAGCAGGGAGGTGGAGAAATGTTCAGAAAAGTTCTTCGGGTTTCCGAATGGGTAGTAAACGTCGGTTCACTAGCGCTGCTCGTTTTCATTGCGGTGGTCCTAGTTGGTCCGCACAGGAACACCTTCAGGGTGCCGGCCCGGCCTGCTGCCCTCAAACCTGGTCAGGCGGTCCCAATCAGGGGAATCCACTGGCAAAAGAGTCATCACACACTTGTACTGGCTCTTCAGACCGGATGTCATTTCTGCGCTGCAAGCGCGCCCTTCTATAGGGAGCTCCTGAAAAAGAAGCAAGGAGACAGTTGGCAAGCCGTCGCTGTTCTGCCACAGCCCGTCGAGAAGTCGGTCGCCTACATGCAGCGTGAGGGCTATTCGGTTCCGGTGGTACGGCAGGTGGACTTGCCTGCCATCGGAGTATCCGGAACGCCCACGCTCTTGTTGGTGGACGGAAAAGGCCGACTGGAGAAGGAGTGGGTAGGCGAGCTTGGACCCGGCGGTGAGAACGAAGTAGCTGCGGCACTCGGCGTTGGGAAGGTCGCTCAAAGCCAGCCGAAGGTTATACTTGCCGGAATGGTGGGTGGCCCGTTCCTGCGCGAACGTAGCCAATCCACCACCGCCGTTTCCGCCGTTGAGCCATCACAGACGAAGAGAGTCATGTTTGACTATGACCGTAATGCCCCGGTTCGGATAGTTCAAATACTGGAAGGAACTACGGACGTAACACCGCGAGGCCGTGACGCTGTTACCGGACTACCCTACAAACCTTGGACCGGGAAGCCGTTTCAGGCTGGCGACGATTGGGTGAAGAACATTATTCTCGTGCTGGAAAATTTTTCCGATAAGCAAGTGACTGCCGTAGATTTTCACTTACTCTTCCCCCAAACGGGTACCGGCCAAACGCCGGATAGCCCCGTAGTGACGTACACGATTGCGATCGGACGGAAGCCCGACTGGGCGATGTATGGTCGATCTGGGCGCAAGCACACACCGGTAGGGATGGAACTCGAGCCATTCAGTATCCCGCCTGATCAGAAGGTGCGAATTGCGCTAGCGCCATTCTACGACGCCATCAAGGCGGGCGTGGAGAGGAAAGACCCCATCCGGGTGATTGACGCTGTCAGGGTGGACGCCGGGACGTTCTATTTTGCCGATGGGACAAGGTGGGCAATCGGACAATTTGAGAGGCCCGATCCCACGAGGCTCGGAACGGCCATCCGTATTACGCACGAAGAGTGGATCCAAACAGGGCGTTAGAAAGAGCCCAACGAGAGGGCATACTGTCATGCGACTTCTGAGATTGGCCCGTCTTGCTCTATTGTTTATCATCTGCGGAATTGTATGGATCCGGCCCGGTATCCTTCTCGCCCAATATGGCGATGAATGCGACAGCTGGACTTCCACCCCGGAGTATTGTGACGACATAGATGGGAATGTGAACTGTCAGGCGAGTAGCAACCATTTGAACTACCCACAAGACTATCTAGGGGATGGAACGCAGACAGTGCAGTACGAAACCCTAAACTGCACACTAATATATGGCGATACGGGCGGCTGCAGCAGCGCCAGCGACTTGGATGTCGAGGAAAATCCGGCGTGCGCCTGCTCGGACCGAGGCGGTGGCTGCTCTACCGACGATGACTGCTGCGACGACCTGGTCTGCTCGACCGATTCTACCGGCGATTATTACGGATATTGTGAGTCAATGTTCTAGCTACGAGATAATGCCGACCGACCTGCCGACGCGGGGGAAAGACCTCCTCACCCGTGAAAAGGCACGCTCAGGTGCTCTTCGCGGCGGGAAGTATAGTGACTTCAGCCGGAGCTTTCAATTGTGGACAGGAGAGGTTCGGCCGGCGGCGCTGCGAGCCACGGTGGATCGGGCACCGTTCGCCATTCCACCGGCGAACTTCGAGGCGTACTGCCGCGAAATATCGCGGAACGGTTTCCGTTCAAAAGCGACGGGAAGCTGCCGCATTCCAAGAGCGGCTGCGCCGCACGATTCCGCCAGTTGCTACGACACGATCCCCAGTGATTTGCCGACACGGGCGATCGTATCGAGGGCTTTCTCCAGGTCGGCGCGCTTGTGCGCGGCGGTGACGATGGTGCGCAGGCGCGCTTTGCCCTCGGGAACCGTGGGATAGCCGATGGCGCAGGCGAAAACGCCCTCGTTGAACAGGTCCTGCGAAAATTGAAACGCCTTCGCCGCGTCGCCCACCATGATCGGCGTGATCGGCGTTTCGCTGGCTCCGGTGTTGAAGCCGCGCTTCTTCAGGCCGCGCTTAAAGAATTTCGTGTTTGACCACAGCTTTTTCGTGAGTTTGTCGCCGACTTCCGAATCGAGCAGCTCGAAAGCGGCCTGGCACGTCGCGGTGACTGAAGGCGGATGCGAGGTCGAGAACAGGAACGGCCGACCGCGATGATAGAGAAATTCGATCAGGTCGCGCGAGCCGCAGACATATCCGCCGAGAGACCCGATCGCTTTGCTGAGCGTGCCGACTTGAATGTCGACGCGTCCGTGGACGCCGAAGTGATCGATGGTGCCGCGTCCGCGCGAGCCGAGCACGCCGGATGCGTGGGCGTCGTCGACCATCATGATGCAATTGTATTTTTCGGCGAGATCGCACAGAACGGGAAGATTCGCGATATCGCCATCCATCGAGAAAACTCCGTCTGTGATGAGCAGCTTCTTGCCGTTCCAGTCCTTCGTTTCCTGCAGGACGCGCTCGCAATCGGCGTAATCCTTGTGCTTGAAAACTTTGATGGTGGCGCGCGAGAGGCGGCAGCCGTCGATGATGGAAGCGTGGTTCAGCTCGTCGGAA
>DASYZA010000074.1:0-2020 GCA_035946775.1 Candidatus Sulfotelmatobacter sp.
CCAGCGGGCAATGTGCTGTCCCAGGATGTCCAGCGCACTTGGCCCGTGAAGACCGCTGAATTCCCGGCGGTGAAGAATCGCATCCAGGTGCGCGCGTGCATCAGCAGCAGCGGGCGAAGCGGCATCGAGCTGTTGGGCCGCGTCTCGCATACCTGCAAGGCGCGCATCTATTAACCGGACGAGCTCCTCGCCATTCTTGCGGTTGGCGGAGAGCACCGCCAAATCGTCGCTAAGCCACTCGGTCGAAACCGTGACGCTACTCTGTCCGACGCGGACGATCCACTGCGACGGAAGCGAATTGCGGAGCCGAGCGAGCTCGGCCGGATGACGGCGGGCCTCCGGGATTCGTGCGGCGTACGAATCGAGCTGAGCTTCATACGCTCTGAGATCAAGTTCAGAGGTGGCCGCGCTGGTGCTGGCTTGCTGCGCAGAAACCGCCCCTGCCGCGAAGGGTGCAAAAAGCGCGAACGCGCACAGAAGTGCAGTCAACCAAGCGCGACGGGGACTGTGGGCCCGGGTCACTTTACGCGGCCGAAGGAGCTCCCGGAACCGGGGAAACAGGCTGCGAGTCAGCCGGAAGCAACGTAATAAGGTGTTGAAGATCAAAAGCTTCCTTGCGAACCCGAAGATTGTAATACATCAAAGAAAAAGCAATGGTCGCAACCGGGCCGACGAGCACGGACGAAACAAATGAAGACAGGTACTGCAGTACGAGCAACACGAACGGAATCGTCTGGTGCCTGGCCGCCTTAAAGATAGCAAGAAACATGAACGGATACTGGAACACGGCCGCCGCTACGACCGCCAGCACCCACGCCAAAAGAAAAATCAGGAACATTTGCATGGCGTAGCCTTTCGTAAGGTCCATACTGCGGCCCACCGCTTCTCCCGCAGACTTATCCTCCAACATGGCGGCGGGCACAGCGACGCCCGTTTTGCACATAAGAATGATCCCAGGGATAATCAGCGCGATAAAACCGACCATCACGATCAGGCCGACAAGAAAGATCACTCCGATCGTGCGGAGGACTCTTCCCCGGACTTTTCCAAAAGCTGCTCTTACCGTCGCCGTTCGTCCCAGGTAGAGATCCGACACCGCGAATATCGTTGCTGCTTGCGCGATAGCGTACATCACCATAGACACGATCATCAGAATGACAAACCTTCCGAACACGCCCACAAATACGGCCGAGGAACCGGGCGTGCCGGGCGCAGTCGTTCGAAACGCCGCAATCCCGACCTGGGCGAAGAACACCAAGAGCAGCGGAAAAGACATGATTCCCGCAAATAGCCAAAAGTTTCTCTTATACAGAGTGAAAGTCCGGTCGAGGACTTCCCCCAGGGTCATTGGACGCAAGTCGGCGGTGGCCATGTAGCCTCCCAAGCAAAGCAGCCTTCGGCGGATATAATCACAAGTGAACTACTCTTGCAAGTATCTCGGAGTTGGAGCCACTTTTGGGGTCCGATTTGGTCGGACTGTTGCGTTACGGATACGCTTCACTGCCTGATGAAGGCCAACGAGCTAGCGAGGAATGTATTGGCCGAGGATGGGCTGAATCTTCGCGATAAACGCGAGAGCGGTGTCTTGCGCTGCCGACAGGTCGGCCTGTGAAGAAAACGGGACTACGACGCGCACCAAAGCTCCATCCGTGCGGTTCAGGCGCATCGCGTCCTCGACGAGCCGGATTTTCGCCACATATTCGCTCGCTGTCACACGTCCGTGCGCCTGGTACCAATAGAGCACCAGAGAGCGGCTGAGGCCCTTTGCAACGATATAACGGTTCACGGACATCGTCGTGCCGTCGGCATTTCGTACCTGGAGCCGCCCTGATTCAAGTGCCGTCCAGCCGGCGCCGGGCAGACAATTTCGTGGAGAATGGATCGTATCGCCCGTCCGCTGGGACGGAAAATATGCGATATACAGGTTAACCGGCTCCGCCACGGAAGCGCTGCGGTAATCGCGCATCAAGAATTCTCCCGGTCCAAGTACGGCCAGTTCATCCGCGGTGAGCGACAGCTG
>DASYZA010000075.1:0-29979 GCA_035946775.1 Candidatus Sulfotelmatobacter sp.
TGCCAAGGTAAACCTCTATCACGCTCTCGACGGCCGTATCTCGCTCTACTATGGCGAGACCAAACTTCAACACACCCTCGCTCCGCCAGGGTGACACTTTCACGTTGCTGTTAGGGTGACAGAATCACGTTGCTACAACAGATTTCCCTTCGCTCAGGAACTACCGAAGCGTTCGATAGAAAGTTGTGAACTGCAGCCTGCGATCTGTTCTAGAGGGCCGAGCGCCAGCTGGGCCAGACATCCATTTGCGGGAACGGCCGTCGAACACCGTCCACGAAGATTGAGTTTGAGGAAACCGGCCGGTCCCGAAACAGACCTGGGGCTGTGACGTTTTCCGGGACAGGCACAACGTATTCCGTTTTTCAAAACTACTTCGCGTGCTTTCCATCACAGGGATGGGTGACCATCCACACAGAAATGACAGATCCTTTCTGAGAAGTTAAATTAGCCGTTTGTCCGGCTTGCCTCCACGGACTCAGGGTCCGTTGGGGGCTTTTTGTTTGAAGCAGTGGATAGTGCTCAGTTTGGTCCGAGGAAGCAGATTCCTCCGCTTCGACTTCGCTCAGGGTCGGAATGACAAAACCGGGAGAGTGCTCTTTGACAATTTGGTGGCGGTTAATGGCCTGCTCCTCGTTTCGGATCGGGGGGTGGGTGGCGCGGAGCTTGTCTGGTGTCGGTTTCAATATTTGAAAGAAAGGATTCTTCGAGTGGTTGGATCGGGGAGTTATGGGTGATGTATGGGAGTCGAGGTGGTTGGGGATCGGGTAGGTGAGAGTTGTGGGATGGGGAAGGGCAACAGGTTGGAAGTCAAAATCCCCACTTCTCGCGCAAAAGGCGTGCGAGAAATGGGGCACCCATCGCGGACTGGAACAGGTCGCAGGAGGCTTTCGCGGAAGCAGCGCGGGGAGATGGCGGAGGCGGCGTTTCTGGCTGTGGCGTCGGCGTTGGGCTTGTGCGTCGCGAAACCGTGGGGTGAGAGTTCGCGGTACGACCTGATCGTGGACACTGCGGGGAAACTGCTGCGGGTGCAGGTAAAGTCGGCGCACCGGGCGGGGGAGTACGGCGGATACACGTTTCACGCACACGGAAACAGTTCGCGGGTGTACGGGCCGGAGGAGATCGATGTGTTGGCAGCGTACGTGGTGCCGGTGGGGGCGTGGTATCTGTTTCCGGTGGAAGAGTTCCGGAAATATAAATCGATGAAATTGTTTCCGGAGAGCCGGAGGAGAAAATCGAAGTTCGAGAAGTTTCGGGAAGCGTGGTGGTATCTGGGAGTGGAGATGTAAATGGAAGATTGGGCCTCGTTCGGGATGTTCCCGACGAGGCCTTTTTTGTTTCCGGGTGGGTGGCGCACCCTTTGCCCCGTTCTCTTTTTACGTTATCCCAGCAGGGGTTGGCCCATCCTTCGGCGTCCTTTGCGAAAGGGTGGCGATTTCGGGATTATTCCCCATCACGCGACGCGTTTCGTCGCGGAGCGCAGGCATGTCGACACCTCGCGCAGGACCTGCTCGTAGTCTGCGGCGGTGGCCCGTTCTATATGAATACGAGCGCCCTTCACTCCGGCTTCCTGCGCCAGCCGTTTGAACTCAGTCTGCAGAAAGGTTTCCAATTCCTTCGATGTCAAGAAGGCAATGGGAATGGTTGAGGACTGGCCTGTGGCGGTCTCGATCTTCACGCAGTATGGGGACTCCGGCTGTTGCGGTTCGGGTGTCATCGACACCTCCTCTGCTGGGCTCGACGAAGCTGGCGCAAAAGTCTTAGCATTCTAGCGCGCCCCGCGCCCAGCGCGGGATTCGGAAGGACATGGTGTGTGGCCCACCCTTGGCCCCGTGTTTTTTGGGGACATCATCCCAGCAGGGAATGCTCTATCCTTTCGGGTCCTGTGCGAAAGGTAGGCGGCACAGACCTCAACCCTAGGTTTATAGGTCCGGGATTCTTTGCTTGGCGTGCCGCAACGCTGGTGCAAAAGGGAAACGGCCTCAAGTGAGGCCGTTGTCTCCTGCAGTTCTTCTTAGCTATCTCTACTTGCAGACGATGCTGGGATTGTCCTTGGCCAACGCCTGGCAGGCCTTGAGTTGCTGTTGACGCTTGGCGGCATCGCCGAGGCTCGTCGCGCTATCGGGAGCTGCGGAATCAGCCGCAGCTGGTGCTGCTGGAGCCTGAACCGGCTCCTGGCTCTGCACCGTAGATACTGTCTGAAGTTTCGCCCCAGCAGGTGCCGGAGGCGCCGAAGCCGCCGCGTCGGGAGCATTCAAGCGTCCATGCTGGGCCCAGTCGGCGACGATGAGTTGGCAGGCATCTTTCGCCGCGTTTCCCACGGTATGAGTCGCGTTGGTGCCGAGCACATCGCCCAGGCGATTGGCTACTTCGATTTGGCTGTTGCTGCGCAGCAAGCCGCGATTCTTTTTCGATTCGCGGTTCAGCATCACGGTATAGTCGGCGGCCGACTGGTTCAACGTGACGGTCACGTCACTGCAATTCTTTTGCAGATCCTTGCTGACTTCCATCCCCTCGTCGTGGGAATCCATGGTGGACCTGGATCCCCATGTGCCCCAGTGATGCCCGCCGACGCCCGAGCCGGAACTTTGCACGTCTTCCGATCCCTTGCCCTGCACGTAAACTCTTGGTTTGTCCTGCGCAAATGCGACACCTGCCAGCAGGACCAGAATGAACATCGATTTCTTCATGTGTCTGCCTCCCGCACGAGTTTCTTATGGAGGCGCGCGCCAGAAAACATGACCAAGGTACCGCGAACAAAAGGCGAATCTCGGAGGTGTGGTGTCAAGTGGCCATGGCGGGAACAATGCTGCCTATAGCCTGTTTCCAATGCCTGCTGGCCTGCCAAGTACGTACGGTGCGCATCCCCTGCCGCGTTTCCGTTTATTTTCTGTACCTTATCTGTCATGGCGCTATCGTATAGCCGCTTCTGCCATGACATTGTGTTCCTGCAGGAACATATCCCGGGCGTAGGGCGCTTGTGTATTGAACCGGTTTGAAATGGCTCCGGAAGCTCCGGAGCCATTCTCTTTCACCTCCGCAACGTTCCGCCGTTCGATGGGAAGGCAGATGCTTACGCCGCCTGCATTTCGGAATCGGCCGGGACGGCTCCGATCTGCCGCAACATGCCGAGCGAGTCCCAGTTGTTCCAACTCTCGGCAAATTTTCCGTCCACGAATTTGCTGAACGAAACACCTTCGATAGTGACGCGGCGTCCGCTGGCGGGAATTCCGTTGAGCGTTCCCTGGTGTGTTCCCGTAGCGGTCCAGCGAGTGGCGACGGTGCTGCCGTCGGCAACTTGGTCTTGCACTGTCAGCACAGTGTCGGGAAAGGCTGTGAGATAGGTGTGTACGAATTTCTTGTACTCCTCGGGCCCCTTGCCGGAGGTGTAGTTCGGGTCATGGATGACGAAGTCAGGAGAAATCAGTTCGGCGATCACGTCGAAGTTGCGTTTGTTCCAGACTTCATCGAGTAAGCGGTGGGAAAGTTCGCGAAGATCGGCAGACATCGGTGTGCTCCTTTAAGTGAAATGTTCGTGCAGGTAACCGGGGGCCGATGGGAACCAGAATCTACCGGGGTGATGGTGGCAGGATTATACCGCGATTCAGGAGGGGCATCACCTCGACCAGCTTTGGCGCATAATAGCGTGCGACGAGAAACGCCATGTCCAAGCACAACGGAAATCCTGAGCCCGTACCGATCACCAGTTCAGCCACGACATCACACGCCACTACGCCGGACGAACCGCAGTCCGCGCGGGATGCTCGCGAGAACAGGCACAAATATTTCATGAATATCGCCATGGCGGTACGGCTGCGCGCGAACTGTAAGGGCAATCGCGTGGGCGCGATCATCGTGCTCGACAATCGGATCATCTCGACGGGATACAACGGCACTCCTGAGAACATGACGAACTGTCTTGACGGTGGATGCTACCGCTGCGCCAATCGCGACAAGGCGTACAAATCTGGAGAGGCGTACGACCTCTGCATCTGCGTGCACGCCGAGCAGAATGCGATTTTGGCGGCGGCGCGATTTGGGATCTCGACTGCGGGAAGCACGATGTATACGACGATGCGTCCGTGCTTCGGATGCGCGAAAGAGATGCTGCAGGCGCAGGTGCGGTCCGTGTATTACCTGCACGAGTGGACGCCGAGCGCGAAAGAAGACGTGCTCAAGACGGCGGCGCAGACCGCGGAATACGAAAAGCTGATGATCCGCTTCCCAGGCGGGGTGCATCATCTCGACGTGCCCGATCCGGACCTGCAATGGGCCGTGTCGAAAAAGACGCCGGCTACGGTGAGCGTGGATCGTCATGGGACGACTGACCTATAAAGTTGCGAACTGTGTGCAGGGTAGGCACTTCCATCAAAACGCCCGGCACCGTTTGTAGGACACACGTAGGTTGGGTATCCGCTGATAAGCGAGATCAGCATTTGTCGAAAAAGCGGTTGCAGCCAATCTCTGCATGCCGTGCCTGGGTCAGCTTCGGCCCAAGAGTACAACCAAAATTGCGTACGGGACATCTCCAAAGAAGGGAGGGCGAATGTCGCTTCGTGGAATTGGGAGCGGCCGTACAAAATCTCGAGCAGCATGGGTTGCCCTTCTTTGCGTCGCAATATTGGCGCTGCTAGCGGCGCGAAGTGTCCCACCGATTTTCAAGCCGGTCTCTTCTTCTCACTCAGCCGTGCACGTGGTCGACAATCATGATCAGAGACCACGCTTTGAATGTGCCCGGATTCATTGGAGTACGCCGTCGGCTGAATTTCAATTCAATGTTCCGGCGGTAGAAACTCTCCAGGCATCAGCATCGGCACAGCCGCTGCCCTTTCTCACTCCGCAAGGCTCGTATTACAACCGCCCGCCTCCGTTGTCCTAGACGCCGAATTTCGCCTGAAATCAACGTTCATCCTGTCGCGTAAATTGCGGCATGGTTGAAGCACCAAGACAGTGGAGCAGGAGGCACATCATGCGATTTTCAAGTTTGCGAGCCAGCGCGATGCTTTTTCTGGCTGTTGCATTTTCGGTTCTGCCGCTGTGGGCGGACACGAACACCAACCCGCCGCCACCCGGAGCGCTGAATTACGTCGAAGGCCAGGCGTCGATCGGGGCGCTGCAACTGAATTCGAAGTCGGTGGGATCCACCGAACTTGCGCAAGGCCAGTCGCTGACCACTGCAGAAGGCAAGGTCGAGGTTCTGCTGACGCCGGGAGTTTTTCTGCGCGTCGGCAATGACAGCACGGTCAAGATGCTTTCGCCCACGCTCACGGATACGGAAGTGCACCTGGAGAGCGGTCACGCGATCGTTGAGGTCGCGGAGATTCATCCGGAGAACGATCTTCGTATGATCGCCGGCGGCGCGACCATCCGGATGCTGAAAACGGGCCTGTACGACGTGGACCTGAAGCAGGGGCAACTGCGAGTGTTCGATGGGAAGGCCGAAGTGTGGGAAGGCGACCGGCACACGGACGTCGGTGGCGGACACCGTATCGGTCTGGGTGAAGATGCCGACAACGCTAAGCTGAAAACCAGGAAGTTCAACAAGAAGAACTACGAAGAAGGAGACCTCTACCGCTGGAGCAGTTTGCGGTCCTCTTATGTAGCGGAGGCCAATGTGGACGCTGCGTCTCTCTATGCGGATAACGGAGAGGGTCCGTGGGGACCGGGTTGGATGGGAGCCGACTGGTATTGGGATCCCTACTTCGATTCCTACACTTTCATTCCTGGAGATGGGATCTTCTATAGCCCTTTCGGCTGGGGATTCTATTCGCCGTGGTGGGTCGATGAGGCTCCATTCTATGGGTACGGGGGATACGGCTACGGCGGATATCCGTACGGGGGCTATGGTGCTGGCGGATATCCGGTGCGGAGGCCGTTGCACCCTGTGTATCACCACTTCAGCACGAACGTAGGGAACTGGGGCGGAGAGCGGCACTATGCCGGAAGTCCGAACTACAACCATGGAATTTACCACGGTGCAGGTTCAATTGGTGGCTTCCACTCTGGCCCGCAAGGAGGAGGGTACTTCGGAGGTGGGCGTGGCTTCGGCGGCACGCGCGCGGGAGGCGTTAACCACGGTGGATTTCACGGTGGGGGAGGGTTTCATGGCGGAGGTGGAATGCGCGGTGGCAGCGTCGGAGGCGGCGGTTTCCACGGCGGCGGATTCCACGGTGGAGTCGGCTTCCATGGCGGCGGTGGCTTCCATGGGCGGTGACGTTGACTGAAGACAGAATTGTTCGATTCGTTTGTTCAATGAGGAGTTCGATTGCGATGAAAGCTTTCCTGATTGCGTTCTTGCTGTGGCCGGTCGCCTTAGCGGCCCAGGGCCCGTTTGATGGCACATGGGTGGCGAAGCTCGACACCATCCAATTTCCCCAGCAGCCCGAGAACTATCTGCTGCAGAACGATGATTATGAGTGCTCGACCTGCGTTCCCAAGGTCAAGGTGAAGGCCGATGGGAAGGATTACCCGGTGCCGGGATCTCCTTACTTCAGCACGGTTGCGGTCCGGGTGATCGATCCCGACAAAGTTGAGATCACGGAAAAGCTGGCCGGGAGGACGGTGTACTCAGAAACGGATACCGTCGCGTCCGGCGGCAATACTCTCGTCGAAGAGATGACCGATGCGGCGACCGGAAACGGCAAGCCTATGATGGCGACGGAAACTCTCAAGCGGGTGACTGCCGCACCGGCAGGCGCGAGTCCGATTTCGGGATCATGGCAGGCCGAGAAAATCGAAGGCGCTTCAGAGAATGGAACGTCTGTGACGTATCGCAGTAACGGCGAGCAACTGGAGGCGTCGAACCCGAACGGGGAGGGCTACTCGGCCAAGTTCGACGGAAAAGAATATCCGATTCGCGGCCTGCCGGGTCACAATACTGTCTCGCTGCAACGCATTGGCAGCGACACAATCGTGGAAACCGACAGACAGGATGGAATCGTGCACTATCAAGTGCGCATGACAGTTGCTCCCGACGGAAAATCGATGCAGGTGACGGAAACCGATAATGAGCGTGGCACGCAGATGACATACACGATGTTGAAAAAGTAAACGGACGCGTGGGGCTCTGCTGGCCTGGGCGGAGGAATGCCTCCTCCCCTAGAGTTAAGCGCGCCCGGCGCAGCACGCGCGCCTTCCATCGATGCCTGCTAGATTTTTCGGCGGAGAATCTCTGAATCTTTCTCATCCTTATCGATCATTTCTCACCGTGCTTTGTTTTGCGCTCATCGCTTCTCTCTCTTCTCCTGCGCAGACCGTGAACATTTGGTCGGGAGTTGCGCCCGGATCTTTCTTACGACAAGATCCTTATATGCCTTCTACAAGAGGTGAAGGTGAATATGCGCTGGCATTTCATTGCGATGGTGCTTGTTTCGGCGTCGATGGCTGCACAAACGAAATCCGTGACTCAACCAGCGAGCCAGGTCGTTGTCCTCGGTTCGGGCATGCCTGCCGCTGATCCAGACCGCTTCGGCCCGGCCGTAGCGGTAATCGCTGGCGGAAAAGCGTACCTGGTGGATTGCGGTGTTGGTGTGGTACGTCGTGCGGCAGCCGCACAGCGCAAAGGCATTCCCGCACTTGCCGCCAAGGATTTGAACGTTGCCTTTATCACTCACCTGCATTCCGACCACACGCTCGGTTACCCAGACTTGATTCTCTCCCCGTGGGTGCTGGGGCGCGACGGCCCGCTCAACGTCTACGGCCCCACCGGGCTGAAAGACATGACGGACCACATTCTCGAAGCCTGGAAGAAGGACATTGATATCCGAACTCACGGGCTCGAGGGATTAAGCCATGCCCCCATCGTGCAAGTCCATGAGATCAAATCGGGTGTGGTTTACAAGGATGAGAACGTTACGGTGACCGCGTTTTTGGTCCAACACGGCATCTGGGATGAGGCACTGGGCTATCGCTTCGACACGGCTGGCCGCAGCATCGTCATTTCTGGTGATACCGCACCTACCGAATCCGTGGTCAAGGCGTGCAACGGCTGCGACGTGCTGCTGCATGAAATGTACGATGAGACGATGCCGGGCGATAATGCAGCGTCGCTAAAGTACTTTGCGGCTTTCCACACGAATCCGCAGCAATTGGCGGCCATTGCTGGCCAGGCGCGGCCTAAACTTCTCGTTCTCTACCATCAGATGGGCAAGCCGATTGTCGACCGTCACATGGTCGAGGCGTTACGAGCCTCCGGATACAAGGGCGCCGTCGTTTCCGCACACGATCTCGACGTTTACTGATTTCGTCACTAGAAACTGACCGGGATTCGCGACGTGTCCACCGCTGTATTGGTTCCGGGTTGCGGCGGCAAGATGCCGCCGCGACGGTGGCGCTACATGTCTACTGCGGCGTCACTTCATTGGGGCAGGGAGCTACTGCTTGAGAAGATGCTCCGCTGGTTACCGGGACCGGAGAGCCGACTTGCTGCAGGCCGTTGTTGGAGACCGAATAGACCGAGACTGTGTTCGCTGATCCGTTGGAGACGGCAAGATACTTGCCATCGCAGGTAAAGGTCAGTGCATCAGGCGTTTGCGGCAAAGTGACCTGTGCGTCTTGCGTGAGCGTGGCGCTGGTGGAATTGAAAGACAGCAGAGTCAGAGTGGAATCGTCTCCACTAACGCCGACGAGAGTGCCGGTGGGATCGACAGCGATGACGCCGTGAATGCCGGGATACGTATTCACTGCATTGATGCCGCTTGGCGCGATTTGCAGGACGGCGATGCCGGTGCGGGAGTAGCTCTGGTCCGACGAATTGGACTGGAGCGTGTTGGCGAGAAGATAGTTACCTTTCACAAATGGGCTGCCACCCTGGTACGGGCCTAAGCCGCTGGTGACCTGATTGCCCAAACTGGTGAAGATCGCGCCGGTTGAGGGATCTCGCTGCGCACAGGAGACATCGGGGGGCGGGCTCGCTCCCGGTCCTGTGAATCCCGCGGTGCAGAGCCATGTGCCATCCGGGGAGATCCAAGGTGCGGTTGAATTGGCACTCTCGACCGAGTAGGGCGAACCGGGAAGCGAAGAGAGATCTCCGGTTTGCTGATTGATGGAGAATCCGTAGACGCTGCTGCTCATCGCGTAGAGAAACTTGCCGGACGGATCCGTGCCGGGCCACATGGCGATGGGTTGGCTGGCCGAGGAAGTCTGCGTGATTGCGCCGGTTTGTGAATTCACTTTCCAGGACAGGATGACTGACGAAGAGGACGAACAGTCGGCGCAGCTGATAAAGACAAAATCTCCTGCAGCAGCCATAGAAAACTCCGATTGGGCATTGGAGTCGACCGTGAAAGGCGAGCCTGGGATTGGTCTGCACGGAATCGTTGGAGATGGAGAGAGCCGAAAGCGTATTGCCGACTCCACCAAAGTAAACGAAATCGGCGGGCGTGGTGACGGTGGCAGGATTGACCTGCAGCATCACGGTTGCCGTGGCGGTGTTGTACGACGAAGTGTCGTTAGGGGTGAACGTGGCGGAGAGCGTGTGAGTGCCTGCGTCGAGTACGGTTCCGGCAGGCGGATTGTAAGCGAAAGTGCCGGGGACGTTGGAGGTCGCGTCTAGCTGCGTCGCGCTGAGTGGCGCGGGATTGGTGATGGCTGCAGGCGTTGGCCAAGTGATTGTCGGCGTCGTTTTGGTTCCGGGTGGGGGATTCACGGTGAGGGTTACGGACGCGGTCGCGGTGGTATAGGCCGAGGTATCGTTTGGAGTGAAAGTGGTCGTGAGCATCTGGTTGCCTGCATTCAGCACGGCGCCTGCGGCAGGCTTGTAGGTGAAAGTTCCCGGCACGTTTGCGGTTGCGTCCAGTTGCGTGGAACTGAGAGCGGTGCCGTAGGTGATGGGTGCTGGTTGCGACCACTTGATGGTTGGGGTCGTTTTCGAGGGCGAAGTGGCGGTGCTGGAGGATCCAGAGCTGCAAGATGTGAGCAGTGCTGAGAATGACAGCAAAGAAGTGGCTAGCAAGACCAAGGACGGCTTCAACAGCAAGCTCCCGCGGGTGTGGCCCAAATGAGATACAAGCGAAGGTTCGATGACGGGAGTGGGTGGTCAGGTTGGCGCTGAATGCCGCGATGGGCACGGCTTTCGGGCAGGATATCCCTATGCGTCAATGTGCACTCATCAGGCGTGCTTGCACGCGCGGCGATCCGCACGGCTGGCAGTTCGGTAGCTGGAATCCGTGCGGAACGGCAGAGTGCGCTGTCAGGCGGCCTTGTCCGCTCTTACGTTGGCGGAGTCCGATATGCCCGTCAGCGTTGCGTTAGCTTTTTTCTCCTCTTCAAGTGTCTGTTCGAGAAGTCCGGCCTGACTGGTCTCGCCCAGGATTCTGGCGTAGTTGTGGACTGCGCCATAGGAGGCAATCTCGTAGTGCTCAACTCTTTGCGCGGCAGCGATGATGCCGGCATCCATGACAGAGTCGTTCTTCGCGTCTCCCATGATGTCTTCGGCTTCATCGATCAGGGCGGCGATGGGTTTGTTCTTCTTGGGTTCGAGCCTCGCCGTTGTTTCGCGAAGGATTTGCTCGATGCGCGATACGTGCTCGCGGGTTTGCTGCAGGTGGTTCTGCAGAGCTCGCTTCAGCTCGAGATCACTCGCGGCTTCGATCATCTTGGGTAAGGCCTCGGCGATCTGAACTTCGGCGGAATGTAGATGCTCGATCTGGTCAACGTAGAATTTGCGAAGGTTGTCGATATGTGCGGCGTGGAATCGCATGCGTGCCTCCCGATGCTCTAAGGATTAGATATGCACAGCGCGGGCTCTGTTGCTGCGAACGTGCGAGCCAGAGTTCGAATGTTTGTGGCTCCACGTTCCTGCATAGGCGAAACACAGCGGCCAGTATCGAAAATTTAATCGTTAATTCTCAGTGCTCACTTCTCAGTTGTAGTCACCAACTCCAACGCCATGTCGGACCTTTCATTTCCTGCTAGATTGGTCGGCGGAGAATTCCTTCTATGAATCTTTTCGTGCGATCAGTGTTCGGTGCGCTTTGCTCTTTGGTCATCACAACTTTTCCTTCGTTCGCGCAGACGACGATCAACCTTTGGCCGGGGGTTGCCCCGGGATCGGAACAATGGACCCAGAAAGAGCAGACGTTTGAGGCTCCGTACGGGACTGTACTGATCAACGTGGTCACTCCTACGTTGACCTTGTATTTGCCGGAGAAATCGAAGGCGACCGGAACTGGAGTGATTGTTGCTCCGGGAGGCGCTTGCGTTGCGTTGGCGATCAAGCATGAGGGAACGGATGTCGCGAAATGGCTGCAGGAGCGCGGGATTGCTGCATTTGTGCTGAAGTATCGCATCCCGGAGAAAAAGGGCGAGGGGATTCCGAAGGACATCAATTTCGATGAGGCGTGCAAGTACGGAATCGCGGACGGGATCCAAGCGGTGAAGGTGGTGCGCGCGCATGCGGCGGAGTGGGGCGTCGCGCCGGACAAGATTGGATTTGTGGGATTCTCGGCGGGAGCGATGGTGACCAGCGGCGTGCTGCTGCAGGAGGATGCGAAGGCGCGTCCGAATTTCGCGGCGCCGATTTATGGCGGGCCATTTGGGGTGATGCCGAAGATTCCGGCGAAACTGCCTCCGATATTTATGGCATGGGCGCAGGATGATGATTTGGTGCGCGAGCCAATCGTGAAGTTCTATGACGCGCTGATGACGGCGGGAATCCAACCGGAAGTACATATCTACTCCGCGGGCGGACACGGATTCGGAATGAAGAAGCAGGGGACGACCAGCGATGACTGGGTTGAGGAGTTTTGGTGGTGGATGCAGGCGAAGGGATTTGGGAAAGCAGTGGGCAGTCGTGAGTGATCAGTGGCCAGTCAAAATCCCCACTTCTCGCGCAAACTGCGCGCGAGAAATGGGGCACCCATTCGGATCAAGAGCCTGCTATGTCCCCACGGTCACGAGGTGACGCCGGAGAAACTCAGAGTCAAAATCCCCACCCTTTCGACTGCGCTCAGGCAAGCTCTGTCTCGCAAAAAGCGCGAGATAACAGGCGGGGTAACCGACACGTGTCGGTGAGGCAACCGGTACGACTGCGGGTGAAGACCTCGTCGCGTATCATAGTTTTCAGGGTCCGCCATGTGGGGCGGCTGAATCTCCGCTGCAAGATTTCCCGAGAGAACGTTCTTATCTATGAGCAAGAAATTTCGTGTGTTTGCCACCTGTGACATTGGAGAAGCGATTGATATGCTGCGGAACCGCGGATATGAGGTCGAAGTATATCCGCGTCCCGAGGCGCCGCCCAAAACCGTGATTGTCGAGAAGGTGAAGTCCGGAATTGACGGGCTGATTACTACGCTGCGCGATCCGATCGATGCGGAGATATTCAAGGCAGGCAAGGGCACGCTAAAGGTTGTTGCGCAGATTGCGGTGGGGTTCGACAACATCAACCGCGCGGATGCGAACAGGTTCAAGGTCCCGTTTACCCATACGGCCGATGTGTTGACGGAGGCGACGGCGGAGTTTGCGTTTTTCCTGCTGGGCGCGTTGGCGCGGCAGATGTGGACGGCGGAACACCTGACGCGCGAGAACAAGTGGGGATTCTGGCATCCGTACCTGCCGTTCTTAGGGGATGAGGTCACGGGGAAGAATGTTGCGGTGATCGGGACGGGAAGGATCGGGCTGGCGTTCATCAAGAAGTGCGTCGGCTTCGATATGAACGTGCTCTGTTACGACCCGGCGTACGAGAACCAGGCGTTCGTGAAAACAATTCAGGAGATTCATGCGCTGCGGCATTCGCGCGGGCTGGTACGGGAGAAGGCATGGATCAAGTACGTCGGCTTCGAGGAGGCGCTCCGGCATGCCGATTTCGTGAGCGTGCACGTGCCGCTGTTGCGCGAGGGGGAAAGCAAGACTCCAACGTATCATCTGTTTAACGAGAGGACATTCCGGCTGATGAAGTCGACAGCGTATCTGGTCAATACATCCAGAGGTCCAGTGGTGGATGAGGCGGCGCTGGTGCGGGCTCTGCGGGAGAACTGGATTGCAGGGGCAGCGCTGGATGTCTATGAGAGGGAGCCGCTGCCGAAGGATTCTCCGTTGCGAGACCCGGCGATTGCGGATAAGGTCCGGCTGATGCCGCATTTTGCGAGCGCGGCGAAGATTACCAGGCTATCGACCGATCCGGAGAAAGGAATGGCGGGGCGCTGCGCCCAGGGATTGATCGATGTGCTGGAAGGGAATTACGGCGGGGATGTCATAAAGATGCCGTATGTGGTTAATAAAGAGGCGTTTAAGTAAGATTTCCCCAGGAGAATGATTAGCCGAGGATTTTAACCCCGTGCCGGGTTAAATAAGGATGGGCAGAGGATTGTGGTGTACAAGCAGGGTCAGGGACGTACAATAATTCCCAGTTTGTCAGATTCGAGTTTTGCTACGGGTATGGTGATGATGAAGCGAATTGTGGGGTTGGTCGGATGCGCACTGATGTGTGCTCCGGTGCTGCTGGGGCTGGATTCGGCGACACATTCACGGCTGAAATTAGAGCCTGCGCCGAAGGAAATTCAGTTCCGCGAGGGCGGATTTGAAGTTGGTCCGCGGACGAAGATTTTCGTACAACTGGGGCATCAGTCGGAGGACCGGATTGCGGCCGAGACGCTCGCCGAAGAAGTGCAGGATCAGTCCGGCCTGAAGCTGAACATTCTTGGCATGAAGTCGGCGGCAAAGGCGGAAGATGGGGCTATCGTGCTGGCGCGATTGCAGGATGCCCGAGTACGCCGATTCCTGGCGCGGAATGGCCTCAAGGCAGACGAAGCTGTCGGGCAAGAGGGCTACCTGCTGTTCTCGGATAAAGATCATTTGATTGTGGCGGCGAACTCCGGGCAGGGTCTGTTCTACGGAGTCCAGACTTTGCGGCAGTTGTTGCGGCCTGCGGGGAAGGGACTGCTGTGTCCGGGAATCGGGATTCGGGATTGGCCCGGTTTGGGGACCATCGCTCCTGAGAGCGTTAGCCGGCTGTCGGCGCCGCATTTGCGATAGCACGGCTTGTAATTGGATTGGATCAGGCGTCCCTTGCGGGACGCCGTTCTTTTTTCGCGGCGCTGAAGCGCCGGTATGCACCTCTGGGCACGAATGTCGACTTGCTCACTTCGTGACTCGGGACAGGACAGCAGATTCCTCGTCGCTGCGCTTCTCGGAATGACAACACGTTTGAGAGCTTCCCTATATCGGCGCGCCGTGCGTCCTTCGCATAAAATCCTTGCATGTTTTCTGAACGAACGAACTGGCGCCTGACGCAGAACCGGTTTACGCAGGAAGTGGAGGAGGCTCGCGCGCGTGGAGCACGGCTTCTGGATTTGACCGCGTCGAATCCGACGCGAGTTGGGCTCACCTACAATTCGACGGCGATCCTGGATGCACTGCACTCCGAGAAGGCGATGGATTACGATCCGCAGGCGAAAGGATTGCTCGTGGCTCGCGAGGCGGTGGCGCGTTATTACGAAGAGGAGAAATCTACAATCGATCCAGAGCGCATTGTCCTGACCGCGAGCACGAGCGAAGGGTATTCGTATGTGTTTCGGTTGCTCTGCAACGTGGGCGATGAGTTGCTGGTGCCCAAGCCGAGTTATCCGCTGTTTGAGTTTCTGGCCGATCTACAGGATGTGAAGTTGGTGCCGTATCCGCTGATTTACGACCATGGATGGCAGATGGATTTCCACTCCATGGAGAAGGCTGTCACGCGGCGAACCCGGGGCGTGGTGATTGTGCATCCGAATAATCCGACAGGATCGTACGTGAAGGAACCGGAGGTCGAATTATTGAATGAGTTTTGTCGAAGACATCGGTTGGCTCTGATTGTGGATGAAGTGTTTCTCGATTATGAATTAGGCCTTGTGCAAGGGAACGCCGTCGAGCTTCGCTCGACCGGACGGCCGGGGGCGGCCGTCCCCACATCTGTGTTGAAGTCCTTCAGCTTCGTGAATAACAAGAATGTGCTGACATTCACGCTGAGCGGCTTGTCGAAGATTTCGGCGCTTCCACAGATGAAGGTTGCGTGGGTGGTGACGAGCGGTCCTGAGGAGCAAGTTGAGGCTGCGATGGGACGGCTTGAGGTGATCGCCGATACGTATCTGTCAATGAATGCGCCGATTCAGTGGGCTGTGCCTGCGCTATTTCGGCAACGAGATAGTATTCAGAAGCAAATCATGGAGCGAGTCAAAGCGAATCTGGTCGAATTGGATCGTCAGCTTGCACGACAGACATCCTGCCAGCGATTGCAGGTTGAGGGTGGATGGTATGCCGTATTGCGAGTGCCGGTGACGCGATCGGATGAGGAACTGGCGATTGAGTTAGTGCGGGAGCAATCGGTGCTGGTGCATCCAGGGCATTTTTATGATTTCGAGAGCGATGGCTATTTGGTGCTGAGTCTAATCGGTAATCGAGAGGAATTTGCCGAAGGGATGGGGAGGGTTTTGCAGCACATTGCTTAGAGCTGCGCAATCGTTACGGTACGCGGCACAAACCTTTAACCGCGAGATCGCAGAAAGACTCCGCTGAGGACGCAAAGAAAATCTTTGGATTCATCCGCCGCTGACGGCTGGGACGATGGAAATCTCGATGCCGTCGTTCAGGGTTGTCGCTAGGCCTCCGGTGTAGCGGGTGTTTTCGTTGCCTACGAAAATATTGATGTGCTGACGGAGTTGCCCTTGCTCATTGACCACACGATCGCGAATGCCGGGATGAATTATCCAGAGTGCGGCTAAGGCATCGGCTACAGTTCCGCTGGCAATTGCAAGTTCGACAGTAGCGCGTCCGCCGGTGAACTCGCGTAATGCTCCGGGAATGTGAAAGAGGATCGGCACGCTCACCTCTTTCGTGTGTTGCTTTTCGCGTTGCGGCGGGTTGCAGAGTTTGAGCCCGCGCGGGGCTTCGATGCTTGAGTGGACCGTGAGTCTTTGGGCACCTTGACGGGCATGATAGAGCCGTCTTCGACAATTGCTGTGCGCAGGCAAACGATTGACGGCAGACCATCGTGGATCTTCTGCCAGGTTTTCCCTTCGTCGTGGGACCCGAAGAGCTGACCGCTGCGCGTTCCCAAATAGATCCCCGCAGGATCGTAGGAATCCACTGTAAGGCCGTCGCGCAACACCGTTTCGTAGGCTTCTTTTTGCGGCAGACCACGCATGAGCGGTTCCCAGGAATTTCCCGCGCTGCGCGTGCGATAAACGCGAAGGCGGCCATCGCAAGAGCAGCGGAATTCATCGGATTCCACTGGCACGATATACGCGCAGTCGGGATTGTGCGGGTGCATGACGACAGGGAAGCCAAAATCGGAGGGCACGTTGTTGGCGATGTCGGTCCAGCTGTCGGCATAGTTGTCGGAGCGATATAGTCCCCAGTGATTCTGCAGGAAAAGCCGCTCGGGACGCTTCGGATGCAGAGCGATCTTGTGGACGCACTGGCCGAACTCGGGATACTTGTCGGGCATGAACGTGGCGCGAATTCCGCGATTCTGGGCGGTCCACGTGACTCCGGCGTCTTCGGTGCGATAAACGCCGCCGGAAGAGATGGCGACATAGATGCGCTGCTTGTTCGAAGGATCGAGCAGGATGGAGTGCAAAGCGAGACCGCCGTTGCCCGGCAGCCAGCGCGGGCGGTGCGGGTGATCGAACAGTCCGCGGACCAGCGACCATGTTTCGCCCGCATCGTGCGTTTCGAATAAGGCCGCGGGCTCGACCCCGCAGTAGAGCAAATTGGGTTCGTCCGCTGGTCCGGGCGTAATTTGCCATATGTTCTTCAGCGATGTGCCAGTCTCGGCGGGGAAGCGCACCGGAGATTCCTGAGGATTGGTCCACATCTTTCCGAAGTCGTCGCTGGAGCGGAGGAGCGGGCCCCAAAAGCTGGCTGTCGCGGCCCATATGCGACGCAGCCCTCTGCGATTGTCGTAGGCGATGGCGTAAACGGGGAGACCATGGAAGTACGGCCCGGAAAGTTCCCAACGGGTGCGTTGCGCATTGGAGCGGAAGATGAACAATCCTTTCAATGTGCCCGCGAGGAGAAGGAAGTCTCCCTTCTTGACGCGCACGTGGCGCACGCTGTGCATAGTGGCGACGCGAGGACCAGGAGTTTGATCCGCGCCCGAGGTGGGCTTCACGATCGCGCCGGACTGGACGGCCTCCAATGCCGCCTGAACTTCGGCGGCGCGCTGATAGCGCTGCAGGGGCTCTTTGGCGAGGCACTTTTGGATCACGGCCCACAAGCCTGGCGGGACCGGAGGGCCAAGCGGCTTGGGGATTTCGCGCATGATTGACGAACTGATTTCGAATCCGGTGCGGCCTTCGAAGGGCAGACGTCCGGAGGCGAGTTCGTAGAGCACGACCCCGAGAGCCCAGAGATCGCTGCGGGCATCGGAGGCATCGCCGCGAAGGATTTCGGGAGCCATGTAAGGCAGGGTTCCACTGACGCTGGAGGCTCCATGAACGGTCGAAAACGACATTGTGGGTGCGTCGAGGACGCCGCCCCCGACGCGCTTGGCGAGACCGAAGTCGAGAACCTTCACCAAACCATCGGAGGTGACGACGACGTTCGAGGTTTTCAAATCGCGGTGGACGATGCCACGATCGTGAGCACGACAGAGAGCGCTGGCGATCTGAATGCCATATCGCAAAACGGACTCGGGAGGCACGCCCACACCCGCGCTCATGGTGTGAAGGGACTTGCCTTCGACGAGTTCCATCACGATGTAAAGATCGCCGTCGCTTTCGCCGACTTCATAGATGGTGCAGATGTTGGGATGACCCAGCGAGGAGGAAGCGCGGGCTTCCTGCAAAAGGTTCTGGCGGCCAGAGCTATCGATGCCGGCGTCTTTCTTGACGACCTTTACGGCGACATCACGGTGCAGAACTTCGTCGTAGGCGCGATAGACGACGCCCATTCCGCCTTCGCCAATCTTGGCGATGACACGGCAATGGCCTAGAATCTGGCCGATCAAGCAGAACCCCCTTTTGCATTCATGCTAGGGGCAGAGTGCGGGTTCGTCAACGATTGCAATAACGAGTCTCCGCACCAGGAGGTTCACGTTCATGGGAACTAGCTAGCCGAAAGTGTTGCTTTTGATCTTCATGGTAGTCGCTTTGCGGCAAGAGAGTTTGCTTCCAACTGGATCCCGGATCATTGATAGCAAACGGCAGAACGAATACTGCCGGTGGCGTCATAGCCACGAAGAACAGAAAGAGCACGAGAATCGCTGGATACTCTGCCAGGAGTTCTCATATGGCGGAGAAATAACCTCCGCCGCCTGCTTTTCCGAGGTATAATGCCCGCCATGCCTGCCGCACCTGGAGCCACCAAGGCCGTGGGGATGGTGCCCGACGAATTGAAGTTTGAGCCCAAGTCGAAAGGGCTCGCCACCCCGCGGAAGAAGAAACCGAAAGAACTTGCCGTCATCACGGAGTGCTGCACCGGATGTGCCGGATCCCCGGCCTGCGTGGAGTATTGTCCGGTGGAGGATTGCATGTTCTGGGTTCCGGACGAGGACCATCCGCCGTTCGGCCGTATTCAGATTGATCCGGCGCTATGCATTGGGTGCAAGAAGTGCCTGAGCAAGGGACCGGATGGATGCTTTCTGGACGGATGCCCGTGGGATGCCATCGCGATGGTCGATACGGCTGAGGTAGAGAAGGAAGTGGGAGTGATGGCGATCTAGCTATCAACTCTCAGCTGTCAGCTTTCAGTTCAAGCAAGTCCCATCGGTTGCCGTATAGATCTTCGAAAACTGCTACGGTTCCGTAGTCCTCTTCTTTAGGTTGCCGGACGAATTTCACTCCTCGTTTTGTCATCGCGTTGTAATCCTGCCAGAAATCATCCGTGTGAAGGAAGAGGAAGACTCGTCCCCCGGTTTGATTGCCGATCCGGCTCTCTTCCGTCGGGTTTGACGCCTTGGCCAGGAGAATTTTGGTGCCGTTGGAATTGGGAGGCGCGATGAGGACCCAGCGTTTGTCACGGCCTTCGCGATCTTTCGATGGAGTATCTTCAAACAGTTCGAAGGCGAGGGATTCCGTGAAAAAGGCAATGGCTTCGTCGTAGTCACGCACCAGAAGCGAAATGTAGCCGAGCGTTTGAGGCATGCGTTTCCATTTCGCCGATGGGCATGATCCCGGGCCGAGCTAGAAACTCAATCTACTGCACTCTTTGGAGTCGCGCGATCAGCTTTTGAGGCAGGTTCTCATCGGATTCAGACCATAGCCGGCGTGAAGTGGCTCTGGTGTGAGCTTCGATTTTCTTGGTGAATTCGATGAGCCTGAGGACGTTTTCTCGAATTCGGGACTGGCTTTCAATCGTCAGTTCCGCACCTTCCTGTACGAACAGGGAATCGAGGCCGAAATCAATTTGAATCTGGCCGGTTTCTTCCTGAACGCTGTCTTCAAATTCTTCTCCCTGCGCGATGATCTTGACGGGGCTCGGGAGGAGATCCCACTTGCCACTTGGGTCGAGGGTCCACATATCCCAGTAGAGGTCGAAAGTGTAAGCATAGTCGTCGTGAACGAGATCAGCGGCGACGACAACAGCTTCCTGCGGCGTGACGCCCGGTGAGAAACGACGCTCGAGGACAGAAGCTTCGTTCCACGAAACGGGTTGGACGGCGACATAGGTGACGCCGGGACGCTGTTCGGAAAAAGGGAACTGCTGCAGCACCGACAGAATGTGCGGCAGCATCGCAGGTCCTTCGAAATCAGGGAACCAGAGGCTTAAGTAGAGAGGGTCGGGCATAGCTAAAGCGTGAACCGCGTCCTTTGGATCATTCTATCGTTCCGGGACATTGCTGTGGAGAAAGGCAGGAGTTTCATCAGTCGGCAGACATGGCCGATGGACGTCCACCCGAAGAGAACGCGGCGCTGTCATCGGGAGTCAAGCCATCGGCGGCAGAGATGGGTATGGTTGCTTTTAAAAGGGTTCCGTCCAGATTCGATTCAATCTCGAGGAATCCGCCAAGCTCTTTCAGTCTTTCTCGAATTCCCGCCAAACCTACGCCGACGTTCCCGGTCTTCCAGAAGCGGTCGAGCACCTCTCTCGGGACTCCCATGCCGAAGTCGCGAATCGTAAGGATCACATTCGTTTTTTCGACTGTCAGTTTGACTTGGACAGCACGGCTGCCCGAATGACGATGAACATTGGTCAAAGCTTCCTGCAGAATGCGGAACAGGGCAGTTTCCATGCGCGTGGGAAGCCGATGGAGATGCTCGGGCAATTCCAGTTTGGTGGCGATTCCGCTGCGTTGTCCGAAGCCCTCGACATACCACTTCGCGGCTGAGGCAAAGCCGGCTTCGTCGAGTAAAGGGGGATGCAGCAGGTGGGAGAGGGTACGAGTGTCGGCAATGCAGCGGTCAACCAGGCGGCGGGCGTCGCGCAAATGAGGGGAGTCCGATTTCTTTTCTTGCACGAGCATGTCGATACAGATTTTAGCGGCTGTCAGATCCTGCCCCAGACTGTCATGGAGTTCTCGCGCGATGCGGCGGCGCTCTTCGTCCTGCACGCGGAGCAGTTTCACTGAAAGGCGTTGCAGAGCGGCCGTGCGCTGTTCTACCAACGACTCAAGCGCGTCGTGGGCGCGGCGGAGCGCATCTTCAGCGGCAGCTCGCTGCCGAAGGTGGTCGCGGACCTCATACTGCCGGCGGCGGGCCAACAGAGCGCTACGTACGGCGCTGAGCAACGTAACAGGACGTAACGGGCGTTCGAGCAAACTTACGTTCCCTAGGGGGGCGCGGGAACGCACTGCCGATTCGGTGGACTCCGTGCTCATCCCGCTGCCGGTGAGAACAATGATGGGAAAGTCAGACCACGGAGGCTGACTGGAGATTCTCTGTGCGATCGTACTGATGCTTCCGTTGTGCAGAACCTCTTCGGTAATGACTGCGGCGCCGGCATTCTCACCGAGAGCGGCAGAGAATTCTTCCGCGTTCGAGAAAGGTAGCACGTGTACAGATGATGTATTCAAAACGCGCTCAATGAGCGCTCCGTCTTTGCCAAAAGGCGCAAAGACCAGGACTGGCAGGTTGCTGGCGCAAGCCTCAGTCATTCAGTGGCCCCTTCGCAAGTAATGGTACGAGCGAGGTTGGAGTTCCTGAAAGAATTCCCTGGAAGTCGGACAGGGGCGCTCCCACCCGGATCCTTTCGGGACCCAGGCGCAGTTCGCGGATCGAGCGTTCGTGCCCACCACTGCGTTTTTTCATCATCGAAATAGCCTGGCGAACTTCTCCTCCGGCTTCGAAGTAGCGCAGCACCAGAATGTTATCGGCCAAGTAGCTCACGTCGATGGGGGTGTGCATGGCACTGCCCACCAGTCCCATCTGCGCAAGAACCATTAGAGTGAGCATTCCCCGGTTGTTCAGATACGTGAGAAGTTCATGTAGATGTAGCGCCAGGAACTGCTCGCCGGGCATAGACTGCAGGAATCCATTCAAGCTGTCGATGAGCACGGCACGTACCTCACCGTTTTCAACGCAGTCGCGCACCATATCCACAAATTCGCCCGGAGAAACCTCGGCCGGATCCAGATGTGAAATCTTGATGCGGCCGGAGCGCAGATGCGGTGCGAGATCCATTCCTAGTCCCGCGGCACGACCGATCAGGGTGTTGACGGTTTCTTCAAAAATGAAAAGTGCGGAGTTCTCGCCACGCTCGGCAGCAGTGCAGACCCAGCGGAGTGCGATCGTCGTCTTCCCGCATCCGGCAGGACCGATCAGCAGGGTACTGGTGCCGCGTCCGAGTCCGCCGCCACAGAGGATGTCCAGTTCAGAAATCCCGCTTGCTGCCTGGCTCAGGTCATGGCGTTCATCCTGATATTCGGCGGCCACGAGTCTCGGGAACACCTGAATGCCGCCGCTGCGAATGAGATAGTCATGATAGCCTTCGCGGAAAGCGCAGCCACGCAGTTTCGTCACCTCGACGCGCCGCATGGTCTTGCCATACTCGCGTGCGACACGATCCATGGAAACGACGCCGTGGACAATGCTGTGCAATTCGAGGTCGGCGTAACGGCTGCTGCGGTCATCGAGCAACAACACCGTGCAATTTTCAGGAGCGTATTCCTTCAGGGAGAGAACCTGGCGCCGGTAACGCAGCGGATCCTTGGCGAGCATGCGAACTTCCGAAAGCGCATCGATTACGAGGCGGTTCGGCTTACGCTTGTCCACCTCGGCCATGATGGCCTGTACTCGGTCATTCAGTTCGACCTCGGCTGGGTGAAAGACGGTATATTGGCCTTCCGGCTTGAGATCCTGCTCGCTGGGACGAACCTCCAAGATCGCGGATTCATCGACCCGCAAGCCGTGACCTTCGGCAACGTTCAGCAGTTCGTCGCGAGACTCCGACAAGGTGACGTAAAGTGTCTTCTCGCCTCGTTTGGCACCTTCAGTGATAAATTGCAAGGCCAGAGTCGTCTTGCCGGTGCCGGGTTCGCCTTCGATGAGGTAGAAATGGCCGACGGGGAGGCCGCCGCCAAGTACGTCGTCAAGGCCCGGGCACCCTGAGCTACAGCGAGTGATGGTTGGCGCAAGCTGTTCTTCTAACATGTAGTTGCCGTTCGTTGCATCCTTTCGTCTCTAATCTTTTACCGGCAAATGCACGACTGCATCCTCACCCAGCAGGTGGAGAACCTATCCATTTTTTTGGGAACAGGCATGTGGGGTAAATACATTAATTCATGTAGCGAGAATTGAGGGACACACTAGGAGAGAGATCTCTGAATTCAGAAGAAGTGGGTGCTTGCAATGACAAGAAGACTCGGGCACCCTCTTTCATGATGAGATCACGAAACCACGACCGTATTCTCGGCTTAGAGAAACGGGAGTCAACGAGAACGGACCTGCTGCGTTTCAACGGGGCCGTGGAGCACGATCCTGCCATCGATGCTTGGATGAAAGAGCACTCAGGTGCGCTAGGCGAGATCGCGCATGAATGGTTTGAGGTGATGCGAAAGTGCGGAGACGAGGTGAGGGAGCTTCTGCATGACGGCTGCCCGGTCGCGTGTTTGGGAGATGTGCCGTTCGGCTATGCCAACGTGTTCACGTCGCACGTGAATGTGGGTTTCTTTCAGGGCGCGTCGCTGCCAGATCCGGCCCGTCTGTTGCAAGGCAATGGCAAGTTCATGCGGCATGTGAAGCTGAGACCGGGTCTGGCGACGGATGCGGCGGCGCTACGAGAACTCATCAAGGCGGCGTACTCGGACATCAAGGTACGGGTCGAACACGGCTAACTTCAATCGTCAAGTCCCTTCCCACTCAAGATTTGTGGCACATACTTCTCAACTCTTGCCTCGCGCGTCTTGGACTGCTTCGGTTGAGAAAAGTGGAAGAGGTAGCCTCGTTGTCGTCCCGGCGTCAATGCCTTAAAAGCAGCTTTCAAGGCAGGGAGTTCGTCCAACTTTTTTCGAAATTCGCCTGGAATCTTGAAGTCGGTTGTTTTCTTGAGCTTTACTTTTGAGCCCGCTTTTTCGAGTTCGATTGCTTCAAGGATGTAAGCCTTCAAGGTGGGCTTCATCTTGACGATTTCCCTGACGCCGGTGAAACGAATCTGGCGCCCGGCCTGCACATTCTCAGTCTGCTGGATCAGAATGCTCTTGGGATCCTTTAACAGAACACCTTTGAAAAACAACAGGGCACAGTATTCTTTGAATCCATGAATTAGAACCACGTTCTTCTTCTCAAGCGTGTAACACGGCTGATACCACTTCAATTCTTCGGTCAGCCCACAGCCGAGGACGATTGTTCTTAGGGCTTCAAGTTCTTCGCGCCACGTTGTGGCTTGGCGCAGAATAGCGTCGACCTTGGGATTTCTTTCATTCATGCAAAGTCCAGTCTAGACCTTCAGGCAGCCCCGAAAGCCTCTAGCGGCGTAGTACGATTCGGCGCCGTTGTGATACAGGAAAACCGTGTCAAAGCGGCGATCGCAGAAGAGCGCGCCGCCAAGTTTTCTGACGGAAGATGGTGTTTTCACCCAGCTTGAGGTTTTGGTGTCGAACTCTCCCATCTTCTGCAACTCGCGATATTGTTCTTCCGTCAGGAGTTCGATGCCCATCGAAGCCGCCATTTCCAGGGCATTGCCCTTGGGCTTATTTTCTTTTCGGGAATCGAGCGCTTCGCGGTCGTAGCAAAGGCTTCTTCGAGCTTTCGGACTTTCCTCCGAGCAATCGACGAAAACGTATTCGCCAGTCTTCTTGTCGTGGCCAACCACGTCCGGCTCACCGCCGGTTCTTTCCATTTCCTGAAGGGACCAGAGTTTGTCAGAACTTGCCTCGAGTTTTGCCTGCACTTGCGCCCATTGGAGCCCTTTATGCCGTTTCAGGTTTTTCTCAAAGCGGGCGCGCAAGGTTGCGAGCAACTCTTCAGTTTGCTTCTTCGAAAGGATACTGTTTGGCATAGTTTCACGCTTTCGCGGCAGAGTACGACAGCTCAACAAAGCCATTCTTGTAGGCGATCACGTTTTTCAAATTCCACGTTTCCTGCGCTACAGAGCCACCGAACAGCCGAAGCCCGTCCCCCAATAGCGCAGGCGCGATGGTCAACTTGATTTCGTCTATCAAACCGAGTTCGAGGAAACGCTGCGACAACATCGCTCCGCCGACCAGCCATATATTTCGATACCGGGATGCCAGCTTCTCATTGATTAACGTCCTGAGATCACCCGAATAAAACTCGATAGTCTTCCTCGTGCTTGCTGGCGGCCACTTTCTGCTGGACACCACTACGACCGGAGTATCGCCATAGGGCCAACCCAGTTCCAGCGCGTGCTCGTAAGTGCGCGAGCCCATCACATAACAATCGATACTTTTGAGGAAGCTGGCGATTTCTTCCTCTGAAAGGGAAGCGCCGGTTTCGTAGACACTTCCTCTCTCTAGCCAGGAGACACTGTTGTCGTGCTTGGCGATAAAACCGTCGAGACTGGCAACCATATGCAGTGTTACCGTTCGTCGTTGTTTGTTCTGTTCGTTGGCTGCCATTATTCTCCGGTGCTGCGCATGATCTGCTGATCGCGAGATCACTGGTTTGATTACGAAGCTGTGTCAGTCGCTGATCTTTTCGAAAGCAGCCGTCGCACAACATGACCTTTCCACATCCACAATCCCGAAAGCACCATCACAGGAACGAAGACAAACCGGGTCCGAAACGCATAGCTCGGGAGCTTGTCGAACGGACTGTAAATATAACCCAGGATCGGAACTGCGAGAACGAGGTGAATCCAGCGAAAAATAGTGCGGAGCGTTCCCTGGTTCATGCGATTGACCTCCCTTCACGAGTTTTGAGGCTTGGACTGCATCCTGGGTGCTTCGGCACCAAACTGCCTGGCGTACTCCTTCGTCAGCCGTTGCCAGGCTTCGAACTTCATTGCGTCGGCACCGGCGATGCGGCCAATGGGATTCCCGCTGAGCAGGCGATCGAGGACGTCGAAAGCGATGTGCCAACCCGCAGCACCCCACGAGATGAAGCGGCGATCGATGCTATGCCACAGCGTCAGGCGCGTGCCTCCGCTTGACGGCTCGAGTTCCCACCGGATGTCACCGAACTCAAGCAAGTGCGGAGGCTCGGAGCGCGTCACTTTCGTGTCGATCGGGGTGGGATTTCCTACCCAGGTGAGCTTCACCGTGCCAGGCGTGCCCAAATTCCCGTCGGTGACAAAGGGAGCCCACTCGCGCAGTTGCGCTGGGTCGGAGAGCGCTTCCCAAACTTTCTCGGGCGAGTGACGCAGTTCACGAACGAGGATGAGCGTCCACTTGTCTTTGTCATCCTTCCGTACCTGTGCTCCGGTGGCCGGACCTGGTATGTACTGCTCGCGCTCGGTCATGTGTTCTCCTCGCTGCGATGTTGGTGCACTGTCACCTTACCAGCGTGCCAGTTGTGTGAGCTGAATCAGATTGCCGCAGGTGTCCTTCAGCATGGCAATGGTTGAACCGGTGACAGCCGTGGGCGGCATGGTGAACTCGGCGCCATGGGATTTGGTGCGCTCGTAATCAGCGTTCACGTCGTCGGTGAAGAACATCATCGCCGGCTGGTTCTGTTGAAAAATCGCCTGCTGATAAGCCTTTGCCGCAGGATTATTGTTCAACGCCAGCTGCAACTCAGTGCCGTTCGGCTCTTCGGCCGAAGCCACGGTCAGCCAGCGATACGGGCCCTGGCTGAAGTCGGTCTTTTTGACGAAACCCAGCACTTCCGTATAAAAGCGCAAGGCCTTTTCCTGGTCGTCCACGTAAAGGGTGGTGACTTTAATCTTCATTTCTTTTCTCCTTTTTTGCGGTCGCGTTTTAGACCGCTCTTGCTTGGCGTTGTCGGGTTCTTTGGTGCTGGCGGATCCGTGCGGTCGAGGTAGCGCTCGAGAGCATCGACGTGAGCGGACCAGAAGCGGCGGAACTGGGCGAGCCAGGTGTCGAGCTCCTGAAAGGGCGCGGGTTTTAGACGGTAGAGACGGCGCTGCGCGTCAACGGTGGATTCCACGAAACCGGCATCCCGCAGCACTCGCAAATGTTTCGAGACGGTGGGCTGAGACATGCGAAGTTGACGCTCGATCTCTCCCACGGACTGTTCGGACGAGGCCAGAAGACTTAAGATCGCGCGGCGATTCGGCTCGGCGATGATTTCGAAGGACGATTCCATAACCTTGTATATACTCCAAGGCGTATATACGTGTCAAGGAATATATAGAAAATATTGTTAATTAGGTGAGATGAGCGGGTTACGGAGGATTTACAAAGGGAAGGGTGGCACTCTGGCGGAGACGCCAGTTCCTTGAATCTCTCGTTCTACGAGCGTGGCGCAATGGATGCGGCTGCTTTTTTGTTCAGTTAGTCCTTATCCAGGTACTCATCGGGCACATCGTCTTCAGCGACCTCATGGGTATGAACTTCCCGGCTGTCTTCGTCGTCAGCTTCTTCCACTCCCGCAACAGCGCCGGCCTCGAACACGTTTCCTTCTTCGACGAGTTCGTCAACGCTTTCCGAATCCGCCTGCTCGACTCGAGACAGACCTTGCAGGTCTCCCGATTGCCGAGAGGAGATTGAACCTTCTCTGTTCCTCGAAGACTCGAATCGCTGCGGGCGGGGCGCTGCAGTTTCCTTTTTGAGAGCTGGACGTGCCTTGGAAGATGTCTTCTTCTTCACCTGCTGCTTCTTCGCTTTTTTCTTGGGAGCGGCCGCCCGTTTCTTACGCGGCGCTTTCTTAGTTTTCGTGCTCTTGGTCTTCTTTCGCTTGGAGGGCATGGCTGCAGTCTACCACTGTGTTTAGTCGGCTGCCGCCGCGCCACCGAGATCAGACGCTCTGGCAGCGATCTGCGCCGGTATTTTCCGCCACGCAACTCCTGCGCTCGCTATACCCAGGAGAGCGCACAGCAGCATAACCAGCCGGAAGGCAAAGACAAATGCCTGGGCGATCGAGGAGCGAATCGCCGCTGCGGTTTGGGAGTCTACGCCAGGCGGCACGTCGAGGCTGCCCAACCTCGAGACGTTCGATTCCAGTTGGTAAATAACGCTGGCGTTCAAATCAAGACTGGAAAGTGATTGTCGTAGGGAATGGGCGAAAGCTTCCAACATGACAGCGCCCAACACCGCTATGGCCAATACGCCGGCAACCCGCGCTACCGTGTTGTTAATGCCGGATGCGGTACCTGCGCGTTCCTGCGGGACAGAGTTCATGACGACTGTTGTCAAAGGCGCAACACTGATGGCCATACCGAGTCCCAAAACAAAAAAAGGCGGGAAAAACGCGGTCCAGTAATGGGCCTGCACATCAGGCACTGCAAAAAGAATGAAACCCGCAGCGGCAATCAGTGGGCCGACAATAAGCGGAATCTTCGAACCGTAGCGGGTAATGAGTCCTCCGGACCAGCGAGATAGCAGGAACATGAGCAAGATCATGGGAAGGGCTGCCGCACCGGTCGCCGTCGCGGAATACTTCTGGATCTGGATCAAATTCAAGGGAAATAGAAAGAAGAAAATGCCGAGTCCGGCATAGAGAAATAGCGTCAATAGATTTGCGCCACTGAAGCTGGCAGAGTCAAACAGCTTGAGTGGGACCATCGGTGTGCGTACAGTCTTCTCAACCAACAAGAAAAGAACAAGCGACGCTGTGCCGAAAAGTAAAGCGCCGAGTACGCGGGGATGCGTCCAGCCAAAGATGGACGATTCCAGGAATCCATACACCAGCGCCGCCAAGCCGAGAGTTGCGAGCGCGGCACCCAGCCAATCGAGGCCTCTTGCGTCGGAACTGCGCGATTCCGGCACGCGCCAGAACGAGATAACGAGAACAACGGCAGCCAACGGCACATTGATAAAGAACACCCAATGCCAGGAAGCATGTTCGACCAGCCATCCTCCGAGAACCGGGCCGAGCGCAGTTGTTATTGTCGTGAATCCAGCCCAAGTCCCAATCGCTTTCCCACGAGTGCTCTTGTCGAAAGATGAGCTGATGATGGCGAGACTGCCTGGTACCAGGAACGCGGCAGCAATTCCCTGAACCGAGCGCCATATCAACAAGCTTTTGATGCTTGATGAAAAACCGCAGGCGGCAGAGGCAACTGCGAAACCTGCTACACCCAGCAAAAACATTGACCGGCGTCCCAAGGAATCTCCAAGCGCGCCTCCAACCAGGATCAGCGCAGAAAGAAATAGTCCATAAGACTCAATGACCCATTGGACATCGACCACGTTGGCGTGAAGGCTGGATTGCAACGCGGGCAGTGCCACATTGATGGCCGTTCCATCGATGAATGCCATACTCGAACCAAGGATTGTGGCAGCAAGCACCCATGGTCGCGACGCCTCCTCACATGGCGAGTCTGCGGTTCCGGTCTGAATGGCTGCTTCGTCGCATGGGTGATTCATCCCGAATCTGGATGCGCGGTAATAGCGAATGGATTCCGCTCGTGGTTGGATGACGAAGCAGTTGGAGATAAGTTTTTGTGTTCTGAAAAGAGGAAGGAAAGCGTAGGTTGCTGGAGTTTGGCGTCCCCGACGGGATTTGAACCCGTGTTACCGCCGTGAAAGTAATGTGTCCTGATGTAAGTTACTGAAACTACGCAGCACGGATGGCTACCAAAAGCGGTTTCAGGAAGGGTTGGCAGTGTTTCGTGGATCATAAATGGAGCAAGAAGGTCTCGGCGGGTCGTTCGCCGTTGTCTCTTTACGAACACATGCTCAAGAATTCGCATGTCCGAGCGGTTTTTACGGAAAGTTCCCAAACGACTTCGCCCCCTTGGCGGAAAGGGCGCGCTCGGAGAAGGGCGGCGGTACCTTCAGGAGGTTGTGACTAGAAGGAGAGCATCTGTGTAGAGATCCTGAAACGTGAGGATTGGTCAGCACGGCCAGGGGAGCAACGCGAAGACAGCTCCGCGTGCGACCAAACAGAAGATCCGCCAAACCGATCATGTATTCATTCCGAAAACAATTGTGCTCAATCTGAGTGCCGTCTATGACGTTGCCGGGGCCGTGTCGGACCAGGAATTTGGAAGCTATAGTAAACCTCGCTATCGAACTGAAAGAGGAGACCGTTGCTTGGCTGCGAAAAGTCCACCCGAAACTCTTTAGGAGCTAGAGATCTTGCGTCAATTGTCGGAGACCAAGGAGGCAAATTTCACGGTTTGGGTAGCGGTCGATTTAACACCTCCACGCATACACGGGTCTTCGTCGCTCCTGTAAAACCTCCAAACTCAACTTCCACCGAGAGCAGTCTGTAAGTCTGTACGTCGGTGCCTTTAGGTGGGGGTGGCGCCTTGTCAATCGCCTGTTGAAAAGCCTCTAGGATCCTGGGGACCTTCTTGCCCAGGGCAGTATTGTCTTCGCACTCGCCCACAGACATTGTTGGTTTCATGATATTCACATTGTGACGCACTTTACTCCTTCACAACCGAGGTTTTCAGGATCGACACAGTCTAAGTCACTGGACAGATCTCAACTTTACGAGATTGCGCGTAATTCGGCACCGACCTTCTTGAGAATGTTTACGTAAAAAGGGTCCGTGTTGCGCCTAGATTGGCCTCCCCAGTAGTGCTTTTGAAGATTACTCCAAA
>DASYZA010000076.1:0-4644 GCA_035946775.1 Candidatus Sulfotelmatobacter sp.
AGCGAACTGGGGCAAGAAGAAGCCCGGCAACGGATGGGGCATGGGCATCGCCGTGCATCGCAGCTTCCTGACCTATGTCGCCTCTGTCGTCGAAGTCGAGGTTGACGATGGGGGAGGCGTTCGCATTCCGCACGTCTATACAGCGGTCGATGCTGGCACAGTCGCAAATCCGGAGATGGTGCATCAGCAGTTCGAGGGCGCGGCCGTCTTCGGCACGAGCCTCGCGCGTACAGGCGCAATCACCGCGACCAACGGCGCAATCGATCAATCGAACTTCTCGGATTATCCGGTCGCGCGCATGAACGACGCGCCGGTGCATGTCGACGTGCAGGTAGTCGCGAGCACAGCGCCACCGGCGGGCGTTGGAGAACCCGGCGTGCCTCCGATGGCCCCGGCCATCTGCAACGCGATTTATGCAGCGACGGGCAAACGGGTGAGGGAGTTGCCACTCACGCGCAACGGCTTCGCATAAGCCGATTCGTATCGGGATGCCGAAGCCCATGTCGCAACCGCGGTTCGTATCAGGGCACTAAGAGCCGACACAGCGATTCGTATCAGGGCATGCATTTATGCATGCCGTACAAGCGGCAAAATGAACCCGCCTTCAGGCGCTGGGTAAGAGACGAATGCTTTCTAGTGACTACATTTTCTGGGAAGTCGATGTGCAGCGCGACTTCGTCTTGCCGGGCGGACACCTATACGTCCCCGGAGCGGAAAAACTTCTGCCCAACATCAACCGCCTGACCGATGCCGCCCGTCAGAACCGCGTTTTTCTCGTCTCCCACGGAGACTTTCACGCTCCGAACGATCCGGAGTTCAAGATCTTTCCGCCGCATTGCGTGAAGGGAACACCCGGCGCGGAACTCGTTCCCGAAGCTCTTACCGAAAACGTTGTGCGGGTTCCGAACGATCCTGACGCGGAAATTCCTGCCGATCTCTCGAAATATCAGCAGATCCTCCTCGAAAAACAGACGCTGAGTATTTTTGAAAGCCGCCACGCCGACGAACTAGTTCAAAAGCTCGGAGACCATGCCGAGTTCGTGGTCTTCGGAGTCGTCACGGAATACTGCGTAGGATTTGCGGTGAAGGGCCTTCTCGAACGCGGACGCCGCGTCGTCGTTGTCGAAGATGCGATTGAGACTCTAAAGCGCGAAGAAGGCGAGAAGGCGATCGCCGAATGGCAGCGCCTCGGCGCGAAACTCACCACAACCAACCAGGCCCTCAAAGCGCTAGCCTGAGAGCCCGGCCCAATTTCTAGCGGTGATCGTGGTCGCGATCATGGTCATGGTCGCCATGGTTGTGGCGCCACGTCCAATATTCCTTCTGCTCTCGCGGCGGAAGCTTGCGGAAGTCTCGATGCCAGTCGTGATGCGTCTCGTCGGCCCAGCGGTGATAGTAAGCGTCCTCGTCGGCATTCCACACGTGATAGTCCGTGTAGTAGGGGTCATAGGCTCGGTAGTAGTGATGTTCACAAGCGAGTCCCGCTACTGACAGACACATCGCGGCCACCAGCACCAGCGAACTCAGGGGATGCGAACGGTTCATGTTGTTCTCCTTACACAATCAAGAACACCTTCGAATCACTTTAGTTGCTTACAGTGAAATCCTGGTTTTACGAAATTTGCGGAGGAAATTACGGTTCCTGGAAATCCAGCGCATAGACTTCCTGGGTACCCGTATCGCGCATCAGAAGCGGCGATCCATCCGGGGTCAGGCCCATCCATGCCCAGAAAGGAAGAACCACGCGCCGCAGATTTTTGAGGCTGGCGACTGTTTCCAATTTACGGTCTGAGACTCGAACACGATAGATGGCCGGATCGGTGTTGGACTGGGTATCGAAATAGACGTACAGACTGTCATACGACCAGTGAATCGCGTTGACGTTTTGCTTCACCACGTCCGACCATTTTTGCGCCGCGATGTCGAAGATCATCAACTTCTGTCCGTCGACCGGCGACGCAGCAATGTAGCGGCCGTCGGGCGATAGCGCGGTTCCAACTTGGGCCACGGGCGCAGGGATGGTCTTCGTCTTCATCGTCTTTAGGTCAAGAGACCGGGTCGAGTAATTCTCGGCGCCTTCCATCGCCAGGAAGACCAGCGAATTCCCGTCAGGAGACCAACCGCCGTTGCGCATGTAGAACTCTCCATCTGAGACCTGGCGCAGTTGTCCGGATGAAGCAGAAGCTAAGAACATGTGCTGTTTCTGGTTGGGCAGGGAAGCTGTAAAGGCGATCTGAGTGCCGTCAGGGGACCATTCGACCGAATCCACGCTCATCGGAGTTGTGGTCAATTGAAGCTTGTCACTGCCGTTGATGCGGCTGCGCCATAAATCGCCTTCGGGCCATGTGACATATGCCACCCACTGGCCGTCTCGCGAGAAACTTACGTATGCGCCGGAAATCCCGTTCAGATAAGGAACAAACTGTCCGGACTTGGAATCGTAGCGAACCAGTTCCGACCTTTCCTGTGATGCAACTACAAATAACTTTTTCCCGTCCACACTAGGCTGGACTGCCTCGAGGCTGAGAGGTCCCGAGGTCAGAGCCACGGGTCGATGGTCGAACTTGTGCCACCAGTCGCGCTTCTCGCGCACGGCCCAAAGATCATCCCGATTATTGAGCGTCGCGTTGAATACGAAATATTTTCCGTCGGGGGTCCATGCGCCGCGACTCGGATGCACGTCGCTCGGCACGTCGGTCAGAATCTGATGTAGGTTCGTGCCGTCCGCCGCCATCTCCCACAATCTATCGCCCATCGGTGTGTTGGTTGTGAAACGCAGGGTGCTACCGTCCGGCGACCACCGGAGCCAGTAAATGAAATCCTCGGGCGCGACAGAAGCCAGCTTCTTCTGACCGCCGCCGCTGCTGATCTCGATCAAGTCATTGCCGCGTGCAATTAGACGATTTCCGTTCGGCATCCATGCCGCGTCGTTACCTGCGGGTTCGACAAAGCGGCGAGGAGAGCCGCCTACGGCAGGAATGAGCCAGATCGGCTGAATCACCTCGGAGCCGGTAAAACTGCTGACCACTAACTCGGACCTGTCGGGCGAAATGGTGTCAAGCGACGTATTGGGAAACGGTACGGGCATCACTTCCGTATCGCCGCCCGAAGACGAAACCTGGGCGACAACGTAGTGGCCATTCACATTTTCCTGAACGAAGACGCGAGGTCCGTCGGTCTGAACATTCGCAACGGCTTGCCCGGCGAAACTTTTGGGAAATCCATCGTGCGTGAGCTGGGTGTAACCGGTGATGCGCGGCGGTGGAAGCGTCGGCCGGAAAGCATACGCGAGCGCAGCCAACACGATTACGCCGGCTACAACAGCAACAGCCGCAGTGTGCGGACGAACACGAGAGGGCGAGGCCACCGCCGGCGCACCGGAAATTGCATCAGCGAAACTCTCGCGCGTCCCAGCCGATACGCCGGAGATACGTCCGGATTCGATCTCGCGCTGTAGTCGTTTCATGTCGACCGACATTTCCGCCGCACTCTGATACCGCAGCTTGCGATCTTTCTCCAATGCTTTGTTGATGATTTCTTCCAACTTGGCCGGCATCGCCGGATTCAGTCGCACCGGAGCAATCGGCGTACGATTAAGAATTCCGTCGAATACTTTCGCTGTGGTGCTTCCGGAAAACGCCGCGACCCCGGTCGCCATTTCATAGAGCACCCCTCCAAACGAGAACAGATCTGTGCGCGGGTCGAGTTCCTCGCCCGAAGCCTGTTCGGGTGACATATAAGCAATCGTGCCCACGGCGGTTCCCGGACTAGTGACGTGCACCTCGCTGATCACAGTGGGCGCAACGCCGAGCGAGGTCGCTGAGCTACGTTCTTCTGACGTGACTTTAGCCAATCCGAAGTCGAGGATCTTGGCATGCCCGCGCTCGGTCACGAAAATGTTGCCGGGCTTGATATCCCGGTGCGTGATCCCTTTCGCGTGTGCCGCGTCGAGGCCTTCGGCAATCTCTATGGCTAAAGCAAGCAGCCGGTCCGTTGGCACCGGCCTGCCCAGGATGCAATCCCGCAGGGTCTTGCCTTCCAGCAGCTCCATCACAATGAAGTATTCCCCATTGTGTTTGCCGATTTCGTAAATGGTGCAGATGTTGGGATGATTCAGGGCTGAAGCGGAGCGCGCTTCACGGCGAAATCGTTCCAGGGCCTGCAGATCACGGTCTAGTTCCTCGGAAAGAAACTTCATCGCCACAAAGCGGCCGAGTTCAATATCCTCGGCTTTGTAGACCACACCCATTCCACCGCCGCCGACCTTCTGGAGGACTCGGTAATGCGAGATGGTCTGCCCGATCATTGGTCTGAAATCTTAGGGCTGAGGGTGAGGCAAGTCAATGAAAGGGAGGAACGTGGTTTGTTCCAAAGTATCAATCGCTAGCAATGTCGAGGAAATAGCTCTAACGTTTCCTTCCGAACCAACTTTCTTTTTATTTCGAAACCTTTTCAACTGGCGCACCTTGTAATAGACTATTTTGTCCTCGTCGGAGGGTTTGACCTTGGGAAATCCGTTGCGAACGCTGTTGGAGCTGCCGGAACACGAGAAATCGGAACGGGGACTGGTGCACACTCCGCGTGAAATCTGGCAGCAGCCCGACACCTGGAGCACGACCTACCGATTGTGCCGCGACCAGCGGA
>DASYZA010000077.1:0-14947 GCA_035946775.1 Candidatus Sulfotelmatobacter sp.
GAGGGCGCGGTCGCGGATCGAATAGTAAACCTGATTGCCCACCTTCCGGCTCACCACGATCTGTTTGGCCCGAAGCACCGCCAGATGTTGCGAGGCGTTGGCCTGCTCGATGCCGAGTTTTTCAATCAGCTGTCCGGCGGACAGTTCACCGTCGCGCAAGAGCTCGACGATGGCGATCCGCGTGGGATTTGCAAGACCCTGGAAGATCTCACTCTTAAACCGTCGTAAGGGGTCGCTCATTAGTATTAGTATATACGAAATTATGAATATACTAAAAACGAAAGTAATCTCTCAAAACTACACGTAATCACCGCGCTCCCACTCCTTTCAGCGCTTGATCGCGCTGCTGGCTGCTTTCTGCTTGCTGATCGTCGCGGCAGGCAAAGACAATGACCCGGGGAACAAGTGTGGAAAAGGCATCCCGCAAGATCTCAGTTGAGGAAATCCTAAACAGCTACACCCACGGTGTCGGTCTTGCTTTAAGCATCACAGGCTTCGTGGTTTTGCTGATTCTCGCGGCAAGATACGGAAACGCGCGGCACATCGCCGGCTGCGTTATCTATGGAAGCAGTCTCGTCTGTCTTTACCTGGCGTCGACCCTCTACCATGGCATTCCACTGCTGCGATGGAAGCGTATCTTGAAAATCTTTGATCACTCGGCGATCTATCTGCTGATTGCAGGAACCTACACGCCATTTCTGCTGGTCAATTTGCGCGGCACGTGGGGGTGGTCGCTACTCGGAGTCATCTGGGGATGCGCTATGGCCGGGATCACATTCAAGTTCTGGTTCGTTGACCACGCGAAGACACTTTCCACTGCGCTCTATCTGGCAATGGGCTGGCTTGTCCTGGTGGCCGCGAAACCGCTCGTGGCACATGTTTCCGCGATCGGACTTCGATGGCTGGTTGCCGGGGGAGTCTTGTACACCGTCGGCGTAGTGTTTTACGCTTCTCGAAGAGTTCCTTACAGCCACGCCGTCTGGCACCTCTTCGTAATGGCAGGAAGTGTATGCCATTACCTGGCGGTCATATATGCGGTCGTCCCGTCGAGAAAGATCTGATTCGCTTCGAAAATCCCTCGGGGTCGGGGCTGAGACATTCTGCCACGTGCTGGCCCTTACCAGCGAAGGACGCATCCCCACCACCGACATCGAGCAGCACGTGGCCGAACTCGGGAACGATCCGGACTTTGGTCCAGCCTTCTTCGAACTCGCGCATCTGACTTCGGTTACCGTCGATTGACGGCGTTCAACGCCTTGCCTGGTTTGACACATCCGCACTCGCGGCGAAGAGCGTCTTTGGGGGGAAAACACGGCGAACTGGCGTTTTACATCGACAGGGACGCATTTATGCCGCCCTCTGCACGCCTTCGGCATTGAAAACAGTTTCTACGTTGATGCGGAGGGTCTCTACCGCCGTGCCCGCCTGTGCCAATCGGGTCATCGAATCGATGATCAGGCTCAACTCGACTGCCGGGATTTCACGCACCCTGGCGGTAAGTTCCAGATTGTATTTGGCCGTTTTCGTTCCCGCCCCGTCCAACTGTTTCTTCTGGTTCCGCAGCGTCCCTCCCACCATCCGGAAAAGATTGATAAGGGAGTGGCTCCCGCAAACCGTGCAGACATCATGCGAGCTGTTGGTGATCGTTTCACAATCAACGCAAAACACGGCATTCAGAAGGGGAACTGCCCTCAAGCTTTTTTCCGTATCGGCGGCTGTGTTCATATCTGACCCCTAATGAAGAGATGCTCACAGGCCACTCTCGGTTTTTCGTCTTTCATTTTGGGTTGCGGCATCGCTCAAGAACCCGATTCTACCGCGGTTCACCGCCAGCAATGACCTCAAACTCTTCATGCCACCGTCACTCGTACAATCCTGCCGTCTATCGTGCCTGCGGTAGCAGTGCCTTTGTGCTAGATGGGTTGCGCGATGCCTTGGTAGGTGTAGGTCAGCGGACGCCGTCCAGGCTGGGAGAAAGTCTTCAGTTCAACGAGCTGAAGTCCAGCTACCGTAAGACCCCTGGACCCCCTGCTTTCGGCGGCTCAGAAGAAATCGTGGTTAGAGTCGCCGACCGTGTATTATTCGGGCGCACCCCGGCAAGGCTTTCGCATGCACAATGTGTTGGTCTCAATCACCAAGGCAGGTTTCCAATCTACGAGCTGTTTCTATCCAGGAATGGTCGAGCGGAACTGACTTTCGCTTGCCTGCCACTCTATCCAGCGACACAGGCTCCGTTCCGTCGCCGCGAGCCGCCACCATCACGCCAAATTTCCCGTCTCGAATCAGATCGGCGCACGCTGTGCCGAGGCGAGTGGCAAGGATGCGATCTGCCGCGCATGGCGTGCCGCCGCGCTGCACATAGCCAAGGATTGTCACGCGGGATTCGAGGTGCGTCAGCTCCTCAAGCTGTCTGGCGAGGCGCATTGTGTTGCCCTGATGCCGAACATCAAGTGCGGCGATTTCGCGTTTTGCCTCGATCTTGTCGTCCAAGGTTGTGGCGCGTTCCAGTTTCTTCCTGGCCCTGTCATAGATTCGCGCGTCGTCGCGGCTCATCGCGCCCTCGGCCACCGCGACGATGCTGAAGTTTTTTCCTTGCTTGCTTCGCCGGCGAATGGCTTTGACGGTCTTCTCGACGTCGTACGGGATTTCGGGAATGAGAATCACGTCCGCGCCCCCGGCGAGTCCGGCGCCCAGGGTCAGCCAACCAGCGCGATGCCCCATGACCTCAGCCACGATGATGCGGTGGTGGCTGTGAGCGGTGCTGTGCAGGCGGTCAATCGCCTCCGTGGCAATGTCCAAAGCGGTGGCGTAACCAAAAGTGGCGTCGGTCATGGCCACATCGTTGTCAATCGTCTTCGGCAACGTAATCACGGGGATGCCTGCCCGGTCGAGGCGCAGGGCGTTCTTCGCAGTGCCGCCTCCGCCCAGGCATACGAGGCAATCGATTCCCCATTTCTTGAGATTGTTCCGGATAACGCCGGTCATGTCCTTGGTTCGGCCGTTCATCATCATGCGATGAGGCTTATCGCGGCTGGTGCCGAGAATCGTGCCGCCGATGGTGAGAATGCCAGAAAGGGCGGCGCCATCCAGATTGATTCGCCGGTTCTCGACCAAACCACGAAAGCCGTCGCGAAAACCTACGATCTCCCACCCGTAGTAGCCAAGCGCGGCTTTGCCGACTCCTCGGATGGCAGCGTTCAGGCCGGGGCTGTCGCCGCCGGCCGTGAGAATGCCGATACGCTTAATTTTTATGGCCATGAGAGACAAATATGGACGACCAATGGTGTATTTGTCGAGCCAGCCCGCTGCTACTTCGAACTGCACGTTCGCGGCTACTCTCGCGCGAACGTGGCACGTCGTTCCCGGCACCCCCAGGAACCATCATTGCCCACGGCTAACTAGGGTCGAGTAATCCCGCTTCATTTAGCAGGGGCGCTAGGGGCACCGTTTGAGGAAGAGTTGAACCGGCTTGGGAAGTTGGCATATTTTGGAATCATCACTCAATTGCTCACTCAAGAATCTTCAACGTGCCTTGCGGACCAGTCCTCTGACTGGCCCCCTCAGCCAAAGAGGAGTATTCAAAATGGCAAAAGAACTCACCAAGAAACAGACTGCGAAGACCGAAACCGACCCCAACCGTGAACAGGAGATTCTCCTTCGGGCCTACACACTCTATGAAGAGCGTGGGCGAGAGGACGGACACGACATCGACGACTGGCTTCGCGCCGAGGCGGAGCTCAACGCCACGGTTCAAAGAGCTGCTGCTTAACTCGAACTCAGCCTAACGGCCCCGAGAGCATCGGGGCCAATCTTTTGCCTGGCGAACCGATTATCTGGAGAACCGTTCGGGATGGAGTGCGGTGATGTCCATGCTTGATGAGCCGTCAAGGACACATTCCGCTATTAGCTTGCCTGACCGGCCCGAGGGTGAGCCCCATCATGTGCGTGCCCGGTCGCAACGAACAAGCTTGGACGCCGCGAGACTGCGCCCACCGCCGGTAGAGAGTCCCGCAGACATGGCCTCAGACCGCCCCACTCCGAATGTGCAGAACTGGAGCGAGGAACTGAAGCGCATCGCTCTCACGAAGTCACCGCCCCCCGCAAGCCCCTTCCGTGATGCCCTTCGACGACTGCTCCCGTGTGGTCGCCTGCCTTGAAACTCGTCGATAGAAGTTACAACTACCTTACGTGGGCTGCTTGGCTAGGTTTCGTGATCAATTGAAAGTACAGGGCCGGCTGCCAAGAGCGTCTCAGGTAGCCCAGGTCACCGATGCGTGGGCCATGACTAGACCGTGATAAGCACCTCTTAACGAACGATCTTCGAGCGCTTCTCTAGATGCGGTCCGCCATCATCTTTGGAAGAGGTCGACAATCGTCTGTTTCATGACTTGGCCGTAGACGTTCGAGATAGAATTCGTCAGCGGAATGTTCTTCGGACAGATACGGACGCAGTTCTGAGCGTAACTGCATTCGTGGATTCCACCGTCCCCTGTCATGGACTCCAGTCGCTCGCGTTGCAAAGATGCTCCCGTGGGATGCAAGTTGAATAGTCGTACCTGATTAATGATGGCAGCGCCCACAAAATTCGTGGCCACCGTGAATTGTGGACAGACCTCCATGCACAGACAGCAGGACATACATCGCGACATCGGATATGCCTGCTCCTGTGCCTCCGGAGATATTCTCGGGCCGGCGCCCAGATCATATGTTCCGTCGATCGGAATCCATGCTTTCACACGCTTGAGGTTCTCAAACAGCACACTGCGATCGACGGCCAGATCCCGAACGACGGGAAAGCGCGACAGCGGCTCCAAGCGAACCGGCTGCTTAAGCTTGTCAACTAGAGACGAGCACGCCATGGCAGCTTTACCGTTGATAAGCATGGCGCAAGACCCGCAAACCTCCTCCAGGCAGTTGGAATCATAGGTGATGGGCGTTGTCGAGTTGCCGCTGCGATCCACGGGATTCATCGCGATGTCCATCAGGCCGCTGATCACATTCATCCCCGGCCGCCATCTTAGATCGAACTCTTCCCAGAACGGCTCCGACTGCGGAGTGCTTTGTCGTCGAATCACGAAGCGCACAGTTCTGTCGTTCATATCGGCATCTCTGTGGGCAGTGTGTGCGGGTTGTCTGGCTGTTCAGCTTGATCGTGTTCTTGCAGCGCAGTCTCGCTGAGCGTTGAGTTGAGAATATTGGAAGCCTGGATCGCCAATTCGCTGGCTTGTTGTCGCAGATCTGTGCGGTACCAGAAATCCGGCTGTCTCACCATGTCCTCGCACCGCCGCCTCAGTTCCAGCCAGCGGGGCGGCAAACTATGAGCCTGGGCGAACGCTTCCAGGGTCATTCCACTCCCTCGGTTCGACATAAAGTTCGCGATCGCCAGAGTCTCGTTCACCCGGTAAGAGAAGATGATTTTCCATCACGCTCGTGAGAGCCGAACAATAACGACCCAAGGTCCCGGAAGAGAACAGATTATCTTTGGAAGAAGTGATCAACTGTTCCTCAACTCCAGCCGCTCGATTGAGCGTGACAAGTCGCCTCAGGCCGGAAAAATCAATATGCCGGGATCGGTAGGCAGGAACCACGCTCCGAATCTCATGCAGTACCGCGTTCGGATCGAACGGGCCAAGCCGTGGTTCCAGGTCCTGCCTTTCCGTCCACACGGCCTGGCGATCCACCTCGCCGGATTGAGCCCCTCGTGATTGGCCCGCGTCTGCGCGAACACCTTCTCCCCGCCTGACCAGCTTTTCGATCGGATACCCCATGTATTGGGCCAAGCGAGCGATGATCACAAGGTCGCTCTTGGGACCAACCACTTCGGCAGCCTTCTTCAATCTCTGGAGATCCCCGCAGGTATTCGTGAAGGTTCCCGATTTCTCGTACGCAGACGTGGCGGGAAGAACGACATCCGCCAGTTGAGCCGTCTCGGTGAGAAACAAATCCTGCACAACCAGGAATGTTGCACGCAGCGCAAATGGGTCGACATGGTAACGGGTTACAGGATTTGAACCCACGACGTATAAGGCTTGGAGCGCTCCACGCTTGGAGGCTTCCAGGATCTGCAGTAGATTCAGACCTGGCTCCTTGGGAAATTGCGCGTCCCATTTCTCGCGAAACTCGCCACCGTCGGAAACCGGTGTGTACCCCGGAAGCAAATCCGGGTATAGGCCCATGTCGGAAGCGCCGCGTGAGTTCGCATAGTCACCCAAGCAAACCCACTTGCACGCTGGAACTAACTCAGTCGTGGCTTGCACGAGCCCGGCGATTTCCTCCCCATGCAGTTCAGAGCCGCAAATTACGAGAAGGCTCTTTTCTCTTGATAATTTCTCTCGCATGGCTGCCAGATTGTTATGGTCGGATGGGTTCGTACTGCACTTGTCGCGTGCGCTGTCGTCTCCTGCGAGGAATGCCGCCGCCCACCCTTCACGGCCTTCGTCTACTCGGGCGAAACATGTCGCCTGTCGGGTAAGCTTGGTCGCTCTTGAATTGATCACGTAAAAGCGTGCATGGTGCAGCCGTACATTGTTACGGATCTGCCAGGCGAGCAATGGATGCTGATAGGTCGGATCGCTGCCAATGAGGAGAATTGCCGGAGCATCGAAAACGTCCCTCATGCTGGCACTTCTGCCAGGCTTCTCGGCGAGCGCACGAAAGAAAGTGGGAAAATCCGCGGTCCGATGGTGATCGATATTGTTGGTCCCAAGGACCACGCGTGCAACCTTTTGCAGCAAGTAGTTCTCTTCGTTGGTCGTGCGCGTTGAGCCGATCACCCCGATCCCCTTGCCGCTGGACTCATCTCGGATTTCGCGGAATCGTCCAGCAACAGTCGAGAAGGCTTCCTCCCACGACGCTGGAATCAGGCGGCCATCTTTCCGAATGAGTGGCTGCTTGAGTCGCTCGGGGTGGGCGGTGAAGTCGAACGCGTAGCGTCCCTTGATGCAAAGAAAATCGCCGTTGATCCCACTCTTGTCCCGATTGGACCCGCGGACAATTTCCATCCCGGTTTCGCTCGGACGCACGCCCAGGGTAGTGGTACATCCGTCAGCACAATGCGTACACACGGTCGCCACATGTTTCATTTCCCAGGGTCGAGTCTTGTAACGATAGGGACCCGACGTCAGGGCGCCAACCGGGCAGATGTCGATGCACATGCCGCACTCTTCGCACTCCAGGTAGTCACCTTTGTTGGGAACGATCAGCTGAGATGAGTTACGGTTGGCGATGCCGAGGGCCCAGACATCCATTCCTTCTCCACAGACGCGCACGCAGCGGTAGCACATGATGCAACGCGGCCGGTCGAAGTAGACAATGGGAGACCACTGCTGTTCGTCCTTGTGATTCTTCGGATCGATTAACTTGGACTCTCCCGGTCCGTAGCTGAGAGTCGCATCCTGCAGTTCGCATTGCCCTCCGGCGTCGCAGACCGGGCAGTCCAAAGGATGGTTCTGGAGCACAAACTCGAGCATCGCCCTGCGCGCCTGCTTGACGGTGTCACTCTCGGTCGTAACCGCCATTCCCTCGCTGATGTAGGTAGTGCAGGCAGTCTGCAGCTTTGGCATCTTGGCGATCTCCACGAGGCACATCCGGCAAGCACCTTGCAGGGATAGACCGGGGTAATAACAGAAGGAGGGAATCTCAATTCCTGCACTCTTGCAGGCTTCGATTAGCAGTGTTCCCGAGGGTTGGACCACTTTCTTGCCGTCGACCGTTATGGTTACGTCAGCCATCCCTGCATCCGTTCGGGGGAGAGGAGTACCTGTTTTCGCTGAACCGGCTTACCCTATTGTATATCGTGTCACGATATACTTCTAATAAGCGGACAGCTCAACTGCCTTTAGCAACCTGAGACAGAGTTCGTGATTCACCTATGATTTCTTTCGATCCTGCCCACGCAGCGGTGCACTGTCCCAAAGACCGTCGCTTCCGGATCTGGGTTCGGCCCTCCATTCTCATCGGAATCGGAGTGGTCGTTCTGGCCGCGGTCCTCGCCGCTTGGTTTGAAGTTGTCATAGTCGGTCTGCCTACCGTTCCTCCGGTCCCTCAAATCTATCCCAACAACTTTGCAGGGCCGCACGGTTTCCCGGTCTGGGTACGCTACTGTCATTTCTTCAATTTCTTTTTCGTGATGCTCCTCATCCGAAGCGGCCTGTCGATCCTGTTCGATCATCCTCGGCTGTATTTCAACGATGACTGTACACCAGGCAGCGAATGGATCCGGTTTACGCCGCTAACGGTTCCTCGCGACCGCATTTGGACAGCGAAAGATGATGCGCGGTATATATCGCCGATCATCGGCACGCCGGGTTACAGACACACCATCGGCGTCGCGCGCGTTTGGCACTTCATCGACGTTCACGGATTCATCGTTACGGGCATTTTCTTCATCATCATGCTGTTCGATACCGAGCAGTGGCGGCGGATCGTCCCCACGTCGCCAACGGTTCTTTTGCAAGCATGGAATACCTGGGTGCATTACGCGACGTTCCACTTGCCTCCCGAGCCAAACGGATTTTATGGCTACAATGCGCTGCAGCAGATTGCCTATTTCACCGTCGTCTTTGTCTTCGGACCATTGGCCATTGCAACGGGCATCGCGATGTCACCGGCCGTGGTGAACCGCTTTCCCTGGTACGCCAAGATTTTCGGCGGCAGGCAATCGGCCCGTTCCATCCATTTCCTGACCATGCTCAGTTTCCTCGCTTTTCTCGTGGTGCATGTCACGCTGGTCGTGATGACAGGATTCGCGAGGAACATGAACCACATCGTGATGGGGACAGATGACCAGGGGCACATAGGCACGTATCTGGGATTCGTGGGAATTGGTGTGGTTGTTCTCTCATGGATTGCAGCGCACTACATCTCCTGGAACCACCCTCGTGGTCTGCAGCATGCGCTGAAAACCGTGACCTACCCCATGCAACGGCTTACGTTGAACCGACTTGTTCCGCACCAGAACTATTCGGAGCAGGATATCTCGCCGTACTTCTGGCCTAACGGCAAGATTCCGGTGCGAGAGGACTGGAAACTTCTCGCCGAGCGCGGCTTTGAGGATTTCAAGTTGCAGGTCGGCGGGCTGGTGGAAAATCCAGTTGTGCTTTCGCTCGCCGATATCGAGAAGATGGGCATGGTCGAACACATCACCATGCATCACTGCATTCAGGGCTGGAGTGGCATTGCCAAGTGGGGCGGCATTCCGATGCGGGCTCTGATTGACCTCGTGCACCCAAAACCGGAAGCCAAGGTGGTAGCTTTTTTTTCCTTCGGCGAAGCACTTTATGGCGGCCCATACTACGACACACAAACCTTGGAGAATGTGTTGAAGGCGGAATGCCTGCTCGCGCTTCGGATGAATGGCCAGCCGCTTCCAGACGTCTACGGTGCGCCGCTGCGTCTGCGCGTTGAGAATCAGCTTGGGTACAAGATGGTCAAATGGATCGAGCGTATCGAGTTTGTCCGGTCGGAAAGACAGTTGGGTGCTGGAGAGGGCGGCAAGAATGAAGATGATGAGTACTTCGATCTCTTGCCCAATATCTGAGCAGCTCGCAACTTCAGTCGCGGCACAATCAACGGTCTTGCTGTCCTACGACCGTATCATGGTCAGCACCATCTTGAAGCGCGTGACCGCTTTTACGGCGTGTGGCTTCTCAGCCGGCAGTAGGACGACGTCACCTGGTTTCAGGGCTATGGGTTTGCCACAAACGGTAACCTCAGCTTCGCCTTCAATAGCCTGCACGAGCGCATCGAATGGAGACGTGTGTTCGCTTAATCCTTGCCCTTCATCAAAGGCAAAGATGGTGACGTTTCCCTTTTCGCGCTTCAGGACGACCCGGCTCACCACCGAGCCGTCCTGGTAGTTCACCAAACCTGATAGTGAGAGAGCTTCTGCGCCTGCGATCTCGGAACGTGCAATTGTGGTCGAGTTCATGTCGTGTTTCCTGCCTTTCCTAATCCTTAGATGTACTAGGGGGCTCCCAGGCCCTTCGGCCGATTCTCTGAAAGCTACCGCCGTGCGGCCAAGATCGGCGACGGCCTGACGATCACCACTCCCTTCATGCCCGATCCCTCGTGCAAGGTGCAGACGTAGTGATAGATGCCAGGCGCGCTAAAAACACGGGAGAAGGACTGTCCTGGTTGCAGCAAGCCGGAATCGAAAGGACGTACCCCTGAAGGCAGGCTTACATCCACTCTGGACAGGGCCTTGCCGGCATCGTCCACCACATTGTGAATCACCTGCGAGGAGTTCTTCCAAACCACCCTCGTACCGACATTCACCGTTATGGCCGGCGGCACAAATCCCATGTCGGTCATGCCGACCGTTCCCTGCGCGACGGGCGCGGTAAGCTTGGCCAACGTCTGGCGGATTGCCGCCGCGGACAGTTTGACGGAGCAGTTGGGTGCCAGTTCATCCAAAGTGTCAACCACAAAACTGGGGACATGGGGATCCTCCACCTCAACCACGCTGCCGAAATATCCGGTCACGTGCACGAAACGATTGGCGTTCTGCGAGAACAACAGTGGCCGTGCCTCCATGCGATAGATCTTCGACGATTCGAGTAGCCGCAGCATCGCCCTGCCGTCACCCGATATCGTGAGGCACCCGTTGAGCTCGGTGGATCTGGTATCCGCTTTCGGTAACACCCGCCGATGACTCAGACCAGAGGCCTGCGCAGGGTTGCCCGTATGCGCCATGATGTCGCCCATTCGCATATCAGAACTCGTATCGTTTGCTCCCATCGGCTCCGTCACAACGTTGCCAGCTGTCACGCGAGCATTCGCCTCTACGAGGCTCGCTGCCGTATCGGTCTGGGTCATCCCGGATACACGGGGCAACCCGAGAGCGATTGAGTCGGCCGCCAACCCTGCATGCATCAAAGCTGCATTCTCGGCCCCAGAGATCGTGAAGGTTGCCATCAGCCCTTTCGCCATGCGCGCCATGGCGTGGTCCATCATGCTGAACTGTCCTGGAACGCTGGCTTTGAAATCGAGGATCGCGGCTGATCCGGGCGGCACACCGGCAGTTTGGACGCTCGTCAAAGGAGGAGATGTCAGAGAGCCCAACAGGTAATCGCGAGTAAAGATCTCGCCAACGATATGCAACGACGACGTGTCATTCGGGCCGGCATCGCCGAAGAAGATGCGGACTGTTTCCCCGACGTGCGCCTGCATTGGGTGAGCTTTCGTCAGAGTATCCACTGCTCCGTTGAACACGAAATACTCCGGACTCTCAGCCAAAAGCTTGGCGTCGCTGAATTGCTGCATTCCTGCCTTGCCTTTGGCGGCGGCGGTGTAAATCTCTCCCTGCATCACGTAGTACTCGTGGTCCACAGGAGCAAGCCCTCCCTCCGGTTCGACCAGAATCAACCCATACATGCCATTGGCGATGTGCTCGGCGATCATGGGAGTGCCACAGTGATAGACGAATAGCCCCGGAGTTGTGGTCTGGAAGGTGAATGTCTTGGACTGCCCCGGCACAGCCTGAGTAAACGCAGCGCCTCCACCTGGACCGATGGCGGCATGGAAGTCAACCGAGTGGGCCATGTGGCTGTTGGCAGCGTTGCGCAGCGTGACTTGGACCGTGTCCCCCTCCCGTACGCGAATCATCGGGCCCGGTACCTTGCCATTGAAGGTCCAGTAGCGGTAGGTCGTTCCGGCTGACGGATCAAGCGTTCCCACCACCTCCTCAGCCACGAGCGTCACGTGAACTACAGCGGGCTGTCTGCTCCCGATACTCGGAGGAATATCAGCAGGGTCGCGGACTATGTCGACGGTCTTGGCCTGAATTTTTGGCTGGTGTGCGCTGTGTGTGATTTCCTGAGCCGTCAGGGTTGATGGTGCCGGAATGAGAAAGAGTGTGCTGACAATCGCGGTCACGACTGAAATCCGATAATGAAGACTCATTTTCATAATTCGATCTCTTCCAGCCGGCCTATCGTTTTCCATCTCGTCGATCTGAGGTTGCCGGCTGACCTATACTTGTATCGGGGAGCGATGGATCTCAATGAAGCATCCGTACCATTCGCATAGTCAGTTGTCACAGGAGCGGATAAATGCTGGAGAGTGAGTTGTTTGCACTGCTCCAAGGCACTACCGACGCGGCATTTTCGGTGACCGAGGAAGGCGAAATCCTGTCCTGGAACAAGGCTGCCGAGACACTGTTGGGCTACTCCGCGGCCGAAGCAGTCCACAAGACCTGCTATGACATTTTGGAAGGCATGGGTGCACTGGGTACTCGGGTATGCCACCAGCACTGCAGCGTGACGGAGTGCACCGCAGGTAATGCAGAAATCCCGAACTTTGATATGAGTGTCAAGACTCGCTCCGGGGAGCGGTTGTGGATCAATATGTCCACGATCGTATTCGATAATCAGCGCACGGGCCGTCGGCTCCTGGTGCATATGGCACACGACATCACTGAGCAGAAGAAAAACGAGGAGTTGACGCAGAAGATGCTGGAACTGTCGAAACAGGTCAGCTCACTTGTCGAAGCATCTGTGCGCCCCGAACCAGCTCCTGCGCTATCCGAGCAAGAGAAGCATGTCTTGCGCCTGTTCGCCGAAGGCAAGGATAGCGATGATGTAGCCGACGTTTTGGGGATTAGCCCGCAGACCCTCCGGAATCACCTTCACCACATCAACCAGAAACTCCGCACCCACAACCGCCTGGAAGCAGTCATGAATGCCATCCAGCGGAAGCTCATCTGACCGTCCCCGTACAAGTGTCCCGGATTCCGGTACGAACGCTTCATTGTGCGTTTTCCTTACCTGCGCCACATTGGTTTCAGCCGGTCGTAACGGCGGGAGTTGCCAATGATTTCCGAATGCTCCAACCCACAGTGCGGAAAGCCCTTTCACTACCTCCGCGGAGGAAGGCTGTACCGCTTCGATGTACGGCGGCCCGTGGAGCCGTGCCACGATGTTCCGAACGCGATCTGTGCGAGCAAACCCTCACAAGCCAGCGTGTTCTTCTGGCTTTGTGGTGATTGCTCGCACCATCACTCCGTCCGGTTCTCCTTACGGGAAGGGATTTCTATTGTTCCCCTGGAAATGCTTCCCGGGGGCAACGATCCTGTGGTGACCCGTGCCGTTGCCGCCGAGTAACTTTGCCGAAAGGAATAAAGACATGGCTACACAGTGTGTCGCGGCGCAAACTGAAGGATTCCCCTATGGACTGAACCGGCTTCCGCACCTCGGGAGTTCGCTGCTGCAGGTGTTGATTCCGAATGAAGTACAAAGCATGTGGAAGGAAGAGGCGTGGCAGACCGGCTCCGGCCGCACTGCCCGAACGCTGGTCAAGTACCCTGATCTCCGCATCGTGTTGGTCTCGATGAAAGCCGGGACCCGTTTCAAGCAGCACAAGACAACTGCACGCTTCGCCATCTTGACACTTGCTGGTCATCTGCGTCTTCACCTCCCCGATGCGACCGTCGAAGTACCCAGGGGAGAGTTGCTGGCGCTCGACCGCGACGTATCTCACGATGTCGAAGCAATTCGCCAAAGCACGTTCCTGTTGATTCTTGCCCGGCCTGACCGGAGAGAAACGGAGAAATGCTATGAGTGACTTCCTTCAAGAATTGAAACATGATCACCACGTGATTCAGCAAGTTGTGGCCGGCATGAGTGCGGTCGCGGAATTGCTCGATTCCGGAAAGCAAGTTGATCCGAGCGTGCTGGCTGATCTCGTGCAATTCCTGCGTGTGTTTGCCGATCAATGTCATCACGAAAAGGAAGAGCAGCATCTGTTTCCTCTGCTGGCGACCAAGGCGAACGGCAGTGCGAGGCGCGAACTGGAGTCCCTGGAACGGGAACATCGCTCGGCCAAGCAACTGGTCGGTCAATTGGCTAAAGTGGCAGCCGTTTATATTCACAATCCGGCAGCGGTGCGGTACCGGGTTATTGATCTGCTCCAGCAACTAGTTGAGCTGTACCCAGCTCACATCTGGAAGGAGGACTTCCTGCTCTTCCCACTGGCGCAGCAGAGCCTCTCGACCACTGAGCAGCAAGATCTGCAGGAGAAGTTCGAGGATGTCGAACACGAAGTCGGGAAAGACGTGCATGCCGGCTTCGAGATGCTGGCCAGGAAACTGGAGGCGGTTGTCGAATATCGCAACACGGGTGCTTGCCCGCTGTGCTCTTCGGCGGCGTAGGAGGAAGAGTCTCGGCTAGCTCTCGTTGATCGAAATGTGCAGCCGCATCGAAGCGTGGAACGTATGGCTCTTGAGACTCTACGCACAATTATCGCGGCGGTGGCTCAAAGCTCGCTACGCTACGGTCCGAGGCGCGAGCTACGCTGCTGATTTGCCACGCGTTGATTGCTGATCAGACCCGAGTTTCCTTTGCAAATAATTCCGCAGGACGACCGCATTGTTGTGCTCGGTGTCGTGAGAACTATAGAGCAGGGTTACCGTGCCGTGTCGGGCGGCCTCGAGAATAGGTTCGAGGAATACTTCCTGCTCCTCGATTTCGGCCTGATAACGACGCTGGAACTCCGCCCACTTCCTGGGATCGTGGCCGAACCACTTTCGAAGCTCGGTACTCGGTGCGACATCTTTCAACCAGATGGCATCGGCAAGAGCCGTCTTCCTCACGCCCCGCGGCCACAACCTCTCAACCAGAAACTTCTTGCCATCGTCTTTTCCCGTCGATTCATATACGCGCTTCAGCTTGATCATGTTTTGCCTCGGTTCAATCGTCGGTTGGCCATTCGATTTGCGTGCATTCAGGGCACTGACTGTCCAGATAGTTGAGCCAGGAGAGGACTTCTGAGATGTCAGGTAGGTCGTCCCCGGTGCCAGTGCGCCACACGGCAAACACCTCCAGAAACCGGTCAGTAATGTACATCGCAGCCGCCGGGACCGCCTGCGCGCCAGACGCTCCGGCCATCTTGTGAACCTTCATATCTGGATCGGATAGAACTGGAAACGGAAAGTGCATCTTGCGCCTAAATT
>DASYZA010000078.1:0-3469 GCA_035946775.1 Candidatus Sulfotelmatobacter sp.
GCTTGCCGCAGTGCCAGTTCTATGACGCGTGCGTCTTTCTCATGTTTTGCCGCCCAGCGCACGGCGCGTTTCGAAGGCGCAATCGAATCGAGCTTGACGATTTGCCCTTCGGATTTAGAAACGATCTTCTGCGCGACAACAAAGATATTTCCGTGCTCGATGGACAGGGAACGGCGCGCGACGGCGTCGATGATGAGGCTGGCGAGATCGTCACCGGGCACGATTTCCGGCATTCCTGTGAGAGGAATAATTTCGACAGGCGCTGTCGACCGAGATTTTTCGTTGCTGTGCCGTTCCGATGTTCGCTGCATTCCAGTTCCCGGTTCCATCTTGGACGAGAAGGAAGCGAGTATATCAGCACCGAGGAGAGGTTTAATTGTGCTGAACGGGTCGGGAACTGGGTAATGCCGGCAGGAGCTGCAAGATACGCGAGGAGTGTCCAGCCAGCGAGGAAAAGTTGAGGGGCTGCCCGGTTCATCGAGTGGGGGAAGCCGCCGGATAGTCCGGCGGTCTCCGTCGCATGTTTCGTGGCAGATCGAAGGAGTAGGCTATTTCGAGGGCTCGACCTGGAGGTTATTCGTCACTGAAAACACATTTGGAACGCTGTTCGCCTGAAGACCCGCTACGTTCTTATCTGCTTCGCTGGATACGAAACCCTCCAGCGTGACATGGCCATTCTTGACGATCATGTGAATCGATTGAAGATTCCCCACTCCATATCGTTGAAGCGAGGGCTGCGAGTAAATCTTGCGGTACTCCGCAAAGCGAATCTGATTATCCATGGAGCTGTTCGGAAGGACCTCGATCTGGTTGTCCACTTTCTCGACGCCCTCGATGTGCTTTACGGCTGCCTCCGCATCGGATTTAACAGAGGGATTCACAACTTGCCCTTTGAGGGTCACCGTGTATCCATTTACAGAGTATTGGAGATTGTCGAAAACCGTGTACCACGGCAGCAAAAGCAATTGATGTCGAACTTCCTGTTTCAGCCAATCCGCGTATCGCTGGGTGCCCTTTTCGGGAGCGCTTCGTTGTTGCTTGGCTTGGGTGATTCCCACGCCGAGTGCTGACAGCGCTAGCATGCTCAGTAGGATTATCCTCGCGAACCGTGTCATCAGTGTTCTCCCTTGCTTTTTTCGGCAGATCAGGGCTGGAGCCAATAACAAGCGTATGGTCGGGGATGTCCAATCTCAATCCAGAGAGAGAGGTATTTAGGAACAGGAGAAGGCCTTAGCCGGGACCCATGGGCAAACCTCGCTCAAGACGACTCTACCGCGAACGTGCCGCCAGCTCAGTAAATGGTTGAATTTGCACGACAGCTTCGCCGAGAGATGTCACGCTCAAATCTGAGTCAACGATTCTAAGAAAGCCGTAGTCTTGTTTCTCTTGGGATCGTTATAGGCATTGAACCGAGAATCGGCCGAGCCGTGGCAGGTCCGCGCGTCTCTGCCTGTACGGTTTTATCTGCAAGCATATCAATAATCCTCTGTATTGGTGAATGGCGGCAGATGCTCTAGCCTTTGCCTTGTAAATACCGTGGTGATGGTCTGGCAGCAAAGGACACCGCTATGCTAGGAAAAACCCCAGGTCTATTTGGTATTTATCTGAACTCGACATGCTTGCAAAGATCTGTGGAGTGCCTGAAGGCCATCGGCATTCGAAGCAACGATGTGGCAGTCCTTTTGAACGCATCAGCGGGTAGCGCCAGGATGCAAACGGAAAGAGCTGTACCCAGTTTCATGAATTCGTTGACGCGTATCAGCGTTCCCGCCTCCGGTGTGCTGACTGACACGCTGATAAATCTCGGTGTACCTGTATATGACGCGGAGCGTTACGAAAGCCGAGTCCAGAACGGTGGGATGCTCATATATGTGCGTTGTGCCTGCCCCGCGTGGATCGATCGCGTCGCCGAAATTCTAAGTCAAACGGAAGCCGTGGACATCCTGTTCAGTCGCGACGCCAGGGCGCAAATTCGCGCTACTCGCGCCGAACAGTCCTTTGCACGCGAACTGGCAATCCGCGGAAACGGGGCTGCGTTAATGCAGCCGACCGCAGGCGCGATAACAACAACCGAAATATAGGTTTTTCGTGTTCTTTGTCGGTCGATTTGGGTCGTAGCGACGACCGGAACGGGCTGTGACAAAGCGTCACCGCCCGTCCGGCTATTAGATTTGTGCCCCCAAACTGGGCGTGGATGTTATTAATCCTTGGTTTCCGCGCGAGATCCCTGCGGGGAGGCCTTGTCCAGCAGCGAAACTAATCTTTCCGCAGCTTCCGGCGTCCGCGTGTCATGACCCATCACGATATCCTGCGCGTCGACCTTGTGTCCGTACAGTTGTTCGTTACCTTCGTTGTCCGGATGCAAGCTCGCGCCCTCCAAAGAAACGCCTGCGAAAAGGCCACGGGAACGGGAGTAAGTCAGGATCTCCGCGCGCATGTACGCATCGGTGTCTGCCTCCGCGGAGCGCCCGACTGGTCCGGCTGCGGCGGAAATGTCGGCTCCGAGTTTCACTTTGCTATGCAACAAACTGGTTGCACTACGTTCGTTCATTAAGAGCAGAACGAAATCAGTCGCCGATCCGCCAATCTGAAATCCAAAACTTCCGCCTTCCAGAACCATCATCGACGGCGCACCCCACTCGCCCGTAAAATGGTCTCCCGTGCGGCACACCATGGCCCCGCGGCCGTAGCTTCCACCCACCACGAAAGCTGCCTTAACTACCGATGGGATCACGACAACACACTTAGCCTTGTTCAGCAGATCCTGCGGTATGTCGTCGGGGATATTCAGAATTTCACTCAAAACTTGTCCTGCGTTTTGCAAACGCTGTTCCTGTTTCGATTTGTCATTGTCGGCGGCGGTGACGGCCGTCGCCACCAGTAGAATTGCGATCAGCAAACTGTAAAATTTCTTCATTTTCTTCGTGCCTCCCTTGTTGAAGATTTGGGGCAGTCGTTCTGTCAGCTTACGTTTTCGCGGGTCTGAAATAACCAGATATCTCATTCCATTGTTCTCGCGGCCGCCAAAGCTATCAATACATAGTGTCGCGTATTTCAGAGGGCGAGATGACCTGACGCGGCACGCGCAGAAAACGCAACGCGGGGGTCTATGCCGGGTCAGCAGGCGCGCGAAAGTGCTGGCAGAGAGCTTTATGTGTGCAATTTTGAACAGTCGCATCTGCTGATTCGAAACAACCTATTGTCACAGTACGGGAAATACAGCAACCTCCGCCCAAAGTTACAGCATGACTCGGATAGACCCCGATTGGCCCTTTCGGTTACCGTGCTCGAGGATTTAGCAGCAGGATCAAGGAACGAGGAATGAAGCCTTTTTTTTCATCCTATTCATACAGTACCGGTCGCCCCGCGTCGACATGTCTACAAACGCTTGGGAGCCATTTCCCTTGCTCCGCGAGCTCTGCTTATTCGTTTAATAAACGGCGCGGGGAGACCGTCCATATCGTGGAAA
>DASYZA010000079.1:0-4215 GCA_035946775.1 Candidatus Sulfotelmatobacter sp.
GTCGAGCGTCCAATCGAGAAAATCCCACGCGACCCCTTCGCAGATATCGAATTTCGGCTGCCCGTTTCCATCGACCTCGACGTTTACCGTGCCCGTGGGATGTTCGCGATCGGTCTGGACGTGATCGATGTCGAGGCCGAGATCCTCCATGCGGCGAAGGGCATCGATTCCGCGAGAATCCGCGCCCACGCGGCTGGCGACGATTCCCTGATCGCCCATGAGAGTGGTGATGTAGGCGAAGTTGGCGGGAGCGCCGCCGAGGCAGGCGCCCCGCGGCAATAAATCCCACAATACTTCGCCTAATCCAACGACGCGTTTCTTCATGACGGCACCGGAGCTCTTATACCGGAAACGTTTACGAGGCGCCCATTAAAAAGAGGGACTCCCGAAGGAATCCCTCTGAGAAGTGATCCGCTATCCCTCAGAACATGAACTTCAAAGCGAACTCGAGCTGACGCATGCCGGTGGTGGAACCCGGGGAGGAGTCAGCTTCGATATCGCCAATTCTTCCTGGTCCCCAGCCGCCGCCGCTCGCTGCGCAATCCACACAGTTCGCGTTGTTCGGCGTTTGATTATTGCTGAAGCCCATAACTGGGTGGTTGAAGACGTTGAATGCATCCATACGGAACTGACCTTTCACGCGTTCAGTGATCGCAAAGTTCTTCATGAGCGCCGCATCGGCAAAAAAGGCTCGCGGGCCGAAGAACGTATCATACCCCGCATTCCCCAAAACACCCGGCCCAGGATCCGAAAATGGACCGGTCAGGGAAGTCAGAGGCGTGAAAAATTGCCGGTAAGGATTCCCGGACGCTGGATGAATGAGCGGCCCTACGCCCGTATGGAATGAGCCGGATCCTCTGCTGGGGCGGCACACGCCCACGTCCTGCTCGGCTCCGCATTCGGCTGAGGTAGTGGTCCACGGTAAGCCGCTGCTCCAGTTCGTGGTGCCGGTGATTTGCCATCCACCGATGATCAAATCTTCGGCACGTCCTGCGTTGCCAGCGAAGTTCTTGCCCTTGCCGAACGGCAGTTCGTAGACAGCCTCGGTGACCCAAACGTGGCGGCGATCCTGATCGTCCGGTCCGTAGGCTATCGCGTGGTTGTTGACGTAGTAATTGCTGTCGTAATGGTTGGCGTGGTTGAAGGTGTAGTGCGAAAGCAACTGTAATCCGTGGGAGAAGCGATGATCGATCTTGACCTGAAGGGCGTTGTAGATGCTGTTCGCATCATTTCCAAGGTAGTTGTTTTGGTCCGTAAAGCAGCACTGGAGAGTTCCCGGGACGATGCTCGTGATTCCAGGAATTGCGACGTTGGTGGGATCCGAGTATCCCGTGTAGGTGAATTTGTTGTAGTACGGCCGACGTGAAGCTTGTGGAACTCCCGTACCGAAGCCAGCGATGTTCACCTGATTAACGTTGTAAGTTGGTCCATCTCCGGTGAAGACGTTGGTTCCCTTGTTGCCAATATATGCAATTTCCAGCGAGGTCGTGCTGTTCAACTGACGCTGGACGGTAAGGTTCCACGCATCGAGCGTGGGCAACCGCTGGTAGGTTGGACGAATGTGAGGCTGCGTGCACTGTGACGGGTGGAACACGTTGTTCGTATCCGTGTAAGAACCAACGGTGCAGTTAGGCCCAGCAAGCGGGAATTGCCCGTTGGAGGGAATGGCCGGGAAAGTGAAAGCCGGGGGACCGGCATCCAGTGAGAACGCGGCATTGTAATTTGCTTCAACAGAGTTCTGCACGAGCTGACTCGCCAGCACGGGTAAGTTTTGTGTTACGGAGTGCCCGAAGTTCGAGCCAAATACACCCATGTCGAAGCTTCTGCCGTATCCCATCCGGACAACCGTCTTGGGATTGATCTGGTAGGCGACGCCCAAGCGAGGTGCGAAATAGTGCCAGTCGTTGTTGATGTTGCCATTCAGCCCGATGCCGTTTTCACCGGCCACTCGAACGACGCCTTGGACGATATTGGCGAAACCGCCGTTGTCTTTTCCGTTGACGTACTCGGGGAAGTATACTTCCCAGCGCAGTCCGTAATTCAATGTCAGTTTCGGCGTGATGCGCCAGGTATCCTGGCCGTAGTAGAACATCCGGTGCTGGCGCTCAGCGGCATTCGTGCTGGTGCTCACATAACGGCTGAGTTGCGTCACATCTCCGAGTAAGAATGTGGCCCAGTCAAGTCCTCCGCCAACTCCCAGACTGCCTGTTCCGTTATGGTTGAACGCATAGACGCCAGTGCGGTTTGAATCGCTCGGTACGCGCAGGTTCTGCGCGTAGCGGATGTCAGCGCCGAACTTAAACTGATGGTTTCCCTTGATCTTCGTAATGTTCGCGACCCACTGGAACTGCTGTTCGCTTTCAATCAGCGGACAGTTGCAACGCGCCACACCGAGGCCGTCGCCAAAGTTCGAACCATTGTTGTCCATGTCGAACTCACCCAATCCCGAGGTGAATGCGTCGCCCTGATTCGCGTTTGGGATACCAAAATTCGTCATAGACGACTTGCCCTGATCGGGCTTTGACGTCACCGGGTTGTACTTGAAATAACCAAACCGAAAATCTCCTAACAATGTCGAACTGAACGTCTTGGTGACGCCTGTCGCCAAGCTGTAATTATGAACGTTCGAACTGCCGGCGAGGCCGCCGGGTCCGAATCCGACGCCTCCTACTGCACCGAGACTGGGCTGGCCGGAAAGACTGAAATAGTCGAGGCTGAAGCGCCCAAACACTGACATGCTTTGGCTCGCGGTGTAGTCGAATCGCGTGTCAAAGCTGTTCTGGTTATACGGCCCTGCCCCGGCGCCAACGAAATTGCTGGAATTGCCACTGGAGGTTGGCTTCGGGAATGCAGCGAGCATCGCCAGTGCCGCGTTCGACATTCTGTTAACGGGCACCAAATACTGATTGGCGGCCAGACAGCTTGCCGCCGGCACGCTTCCTTGAACTCCGCAGAAAACCATTCGACCGCTGCCATCCGGATTACCAGTTGCGGGGTCGTAAATGTACGGAGATCCGGTGGCCGCTAGCACATTGGCGTAGTCACTGAAATCGCAGTAGGTGCCTCCAGTGACGCAAGTATTGTGCAGCAGGGCCGTCGGGATTGTTTCCTGGTTGCTGATGCCGTTTTTCTGCCGAGTAGCCTGATAATCACCAAAGAAGAACAACTTGTTCTTAATGATCGGTCCACCGATCGTGCCGCCGAACTGCTGCCAGCGCGAAGCCGGAATAAGGCGGTGCGTGACAGGGTCAGGCGCGAACTGCGTAAATGGATCGCGTGCGGCGGTGGCGTCGGTGCGGCGGAACCAGAAGCCGCTGCCGTGAATGTCGTTGCTTCCAGACTTGGTCTGCACTGTGACCACGCCGGCTACCGCTTTGCCAAACTCGGCGTCGTAGTTGCCCAGCGTAACTTTCGCTTCCTGAATGGCGTCTAGATTGGGATTCACGACGATGATGCCGAGAATCGGATCCTGATTGTCAGTTCCGTCCAGCTCGAAAGCCGTGCCACTGAAATGCTGCCCATTGACGAAGATCTGCTGGCCACCCTGTGGATTTTCTGTTGCGGCGTGGCTCCATCCAACGAGTTTCTGAGTGCCGGGCGACAGCAGCTCGAAAGAGGTGAAATTCCTATTGAGGACGGGCGCGTTCTCGATCGCGCGCTGGTTGAATTCGATCGAGACGTCCGCGCGGTCGGTCTTCAACTGGGGAGCTTCGGCAGTCACTTCGACCTGCTCGTTTGCGGAGCCGACCTGGAACTGGCCGTCAACGCGCGAGCCGGTATCGGCCGAGACCTGAATATTCTTATATTCAATAGTCTTAAACCCGCTGCCCTCAATGCGAATCGAGTAAACGTCGGGGATCAAGTGCGTGACGGAGTAATTGCCACTCTCATTGGTGGTATCAGTCACCGACGTATTCTTGGTTTGGCTGGTGACTGTGACCTTCGCCCCGGCGACTGCGGCGCCGGAAGGATCGGTGACAGTTCCGAGGATGCTGCCATAAACGGCTTGTCCGACGGCGAATGGGACCCAGAGACTGCATAGGAGACTGCAAGCTGCCACTGCGACCCACAGAGACCTCTTCATAGAACTCCTCCTCGACGTGCACAACACGATTGCCCCAGAAATGCAGATGGAGACTTTGGATGGTCAGAGTGCAGTCGTAATGCAAAACAATTAGCTGGATAAAGTTTCACTAGGTTTGATACTGTTACGGG
>DASYZA010000080.1:0-81801 GCA_035946775.1 Candidatus Sulfotelmatobacter sp.
TATTTGCCGCCAGCAGAGTTTGCACGCCAGCAGTCGGAGTTGCGAGCATGAGGAAAGCTAGTACAAGGCTGCCAGAGCAGGGGACTCAAACGCCGTCCCCTGCTCCGGACCTCATCCCCGCTGAAACCGAAAATCAACCGAAAACTCACATAGCGATTGGAACAGTGAACAGGGGCACATCAGGGTGACCCACCTTTCAACCTCGGCTTCCTTTCGCGGTACTACACTGTGTGTGCCCTATCCTTGCGATTCTTGCAGGGCCACCGCGATAACAACCAAACAGCCGTCGAAGTTCTTTTGTGCGCATGGCAGGTAAGAATACAAAATCGCAACGCGGCTTGGTAGTTGTTGTTAACAGGGGTTTTGCGTCAATCACGAAACAGTTCGTCATGATTCTCTACTAGATCTGAGCTTCGCACTTACTCTCTGGCCTCTGCGCTTGTTCCTTCCAGACTTTTACGGGTGACTGTTCTGCCTTGCTGTTTTAGCTCCGCGTAAGCCGAAACGGTTTGGATTTGTCCGTCGCCACCCTTGAATTCCATGGTAGTCGCTGCGCGCTTGATGATCTATGCAACTCGGCTCTTTTCCACCACTCGCCGCAGACTATGAAGAATCTTTCATCCTTGCCAGTAATTCTTCTCCGCTGCTAAGTTCCTTCGAGCCAGTCGAAACCACTTCGTAAGGACTTTCGCCATGCCTTCGTTCCGTCGGTTCCTAAGCGCCCTTTGCTCGATCTTCCTGGTCGCCCTCGCCCACGCCGCGACTGAAAAGGTCATCCACAACTTCAATCCCGCGCCACAGGGTTACTATCCCCTCGGCTCTGTGGTGGCCGATCAAGTTGGCAATCTCTACGGCACCGCTCACTTAGGGGGTGTGTATGACGCTGGCGTTCTCTACAAACTCTCGCAGAACTCTCAGGGGCAGTGGACCCAGACCGTCCTCTACAATTTTCTAGGTGGTTCCAGCGCCTACGCTCCCGACCAACTCGTCTTCGACTCCGCAGGCAATCTGTACGGATTTTCCTGGCAGGGTGGAACAGCGGGATACGGAACTGCGGTCAAACTTTGGCCGAATTCGCAGGGTGCATGGTCGGCCACCGTCTTGTATAACTTCCCAGGCACGAGCCTGGAAACCGCCCTCACCAGCCTAGTCGCCATCGATGCCTCCGGTAACCTTTACGGTGGTCTCGGCGGAGCCAACCGTGAGTCCATTTTCCAACTGTCGCCTTCCTCCAACGGAACCTGGACGAAAACCGTGGTCCACGACTTCGTTAGCCCAAGCGACGGCGACTACATCGGCGGACTGATCGTCGATGCCCACGGAAACCTTTACGGCACCACCGAAAGCGGCGGAACCGCGGGCTGTAAATGCGGTTCCGTCTTCGAACTCACGCCTTCTTCCGGAACTTGGACCCACACGATTCTCTATTCTTTTTCCGGCGGCGCAACCGAGGCTTCGCCGCTCAGCTTGACCATGGACAGCAACGGTAATCTGTTCGGCACTACCGCCTACGGAGCTTCAACCGGCAACTGCCGATACGAGGGCGATGGCTGCGGTGCCGTATTCGAACTCCAGCCGGGCGCGAATGGCCAATGGACCGAAACCATTCTTTACGACTTCGCGCCCCAAGGCGTTGGAGTATTCCCGTCTACCCTTGTGATCGACAGCCATCAAAATCTTTACGGCACAGGCTTTTATGGAGGAGGAACATTCCAAACCTGTTACCAGGGTTGCGGCTTCGTGTTTGAAGTATCTCCCACCGGCAACGGCCAGTGGACTGAAACGGATCTCTACGATTTTCAGGGCGGCAGCGACGGCTCTGAGCCCGCTTTCGGGGCGCTCGCTTGGTCGGGAGGGAATCTGTACGGCGCGACCATTCTGGGTGGGGCGACCAACCTCAGCGGCACCATTTTCGGCCTTACGCCACAAGGGAGTTCCTGGCAGTTTCAGACGATCTATTCGTTCCCCTTCGTCGATGGGAACGCCCCTTACACCGGCTTGGTGGCAGACGGCAGTGGAAACTTGTTCGGAACCGCCGCCGGCGGTGCCTACGACGAAGGCAGTGTTTTCGAAATGTCTCCAGCAAGCGGCGGCGGCTGGACCGAAAGCCTCATCTACAGTTTCAACGGATATTACGTGGGTAAGAGTGTCTTCCCTTCCGCGCTGCTCGCCGATCCATACGGGAATTTCTACGGAACCACCCAATTTGGCGGTTCCGACAATTACGGCTCCGTCTTCGAACTTTCTCCTTTCTCTTCCAAAAGCTGGACGGCCACCACTCTCTATTCCTTTACCGGCGCCGCCGACGGGTCAGAGCCCGCAGGTGGCGTAGTCCTCGATGCATCCGGCAATCTCTTCGGCACCACGTATACCGGCGGATCAAAAAGCAAGGGGGCAAGAAACTCAGGCGGCACCATTTTTGAACTGAGCCACGAGTCGAACGGCCAGTGGAAGAAAAACGTGCGCTACAACTTTGCTGGCGCTCCATTCGATGGCGAACTCCCCGCCTCCAGCATGATTATGGATCAAGCCGGAAACTTCTATGGCACGACCACCACCGGCGGCAGCAGCACCAATTGCGCCGGCGGCTGCGGCACCGTCTTTGAGTTTTCTCCTTCGGCTGGCGGATGGAAAAAAACGATTCTCTATTCGTTTCAGGGATCGCCCAATGACGGCTCCGATCCCGCCACGAGCCTGATCTTCGATGATGCAGGAAATCTCTACGGCACTACATTCGAGGGAGGCGTCGCGCATTGCCACTCAAACAATACGCCCAGTTGCGGTGTCGTCTTTGAACTGTCGCCCACCGGCAGCGGTACTTGGAAGGAGGCGATCTTGCACAAGTTCACGAACTCGACCACGGATGGCGGCAATCCCACTTCCAGCCTGATCTTCGACGCGGCGGGCAATCTTTACGGCACTACCGGCGTCGGTGGCACGTACGGCCATGGCACAATTTTCAAACTCGCCCCTTCCGTCGGGAATTGGACCTATTCGGTTGCGTATAATTTCGAAAACACCCCCGACGGCAGTTATCCCTCAGGGGATCTCTGGCTGGACTCTTCCGGCAATCTCTACGGAGTCACAGCGGCGGGGGGCCCTGCCCTGAACATCTACACCAATGGATACGGCACGGTCTACGAATTCACACCGTAAAAAAGATGTGCAAGACTCATCCTTTCTCCAGCGTCGCAGCCCGGGCAACAGAGCGACCCGACCAATAAGACTGGTCGTCACGCAATGACTGTCGAAATCAAGCGTGGCGGTTGAAAGACTTTTTCTCAAGAAATTGGCGAAAACAACTTTGCATCACGATTCGATTTAAAGCGACGTTCTCGAATTCCAAGACATTTTGCATCCCCCGATTTTGCCTTGCTCGCCGGATCGTCGATGTAGCCGCTCTCGTGCAGCCGATCCAGAACCCCCAATCATGGGTCTTCCACGCCCGCACTTGCCCATGTTTGTTCTCGAACGTGGTCAGGTACAGCAGTGCCAGCGTGAACTCATCCACCTTCGCTTTGTCGATCTCCATCCCGTCCTCCTGCGTGACATTGCGTCGCCGCGCCGCCCACCGTCGTCCCAAAGCTGCAGCGCGGGAGCCGTCGCTGTGGACAAAAAGTGATTTCAGCCAAATTATCGCCGCAGAACGCTCCGGCTGCCAGGCCTCGATCATCCCAGGCCGGAAGTGCTCAACGGTCTTGGGCGTCCCAATCCGCGCCCTACGACTTCCCGGGACACTCGCCCCTTTTCCACCTCCATCAAACGCAAACCCGCTTTTCCCACAGCTTCTCCACAAACAATTCTCTTTCGCTATATTCATTGCAGCCCAGTTCTAGCTCACAATTGCCAAGGAGAATTCCGTCTCTGGACTTCTTCATGCGCAGACTGAAAGCTCAGAGCTGAAGGCTGAGAGCTAACAAATGTCCAACCCCGGCGATTTCGCATACACGGTCAAGCAGCAGGCGGACATCGTCCGCATCGTCGGCGACTACATCAAGCTAAAAAAGGCCGGAGCCCAGAATTACTCCGGACTCTGCCCCTTCCACGGCGAAAAGACACCGTCGTTCTCCGTTCACGCCACCCGCCAGTTCTTTCATTGCTTCGGCTGCGGAGTCTCCGGCGACGTCTTCACCTTCGTCCAGAAAATCGAAAACATCACCTTCCCCGAAGCCGTCCGCCTGGTCGCGCAAAAACTCGGCATCCCGCTTCCGAAAGCCACTTACGCGACCGAGGGCGAAGCCAAAGAAGCTCGCTTCCGCGGACAGCTCCTCGACGTCCACGAACGCGCCGTCGCTTTTTTTCAGGAATGCCTCCGCCGGCCCGAAGGCGCCCACGCCCGCGAATACCTCAAAGGCCGCGGCCTCAACGAGGAAATGATCGCCAAATTCCGCATCGGCTATGCGCCCGACAGCGGTTTCCTCCTCCGCGACCGCCTGAAAGGTGAATTCAACGAAGAGGTGTTGCGCGAAAGCGGCCTGTTTTCATGGAAACAGGACGACGGGCGTCAGACCTTAGACCTTGGACCTTCGCAACCCGCGGGTTCGCCAAGGTCCGAGGTCCAAGGTCCAAGGTCCGATCTTGACGAGGTCCGGGGCTCGAAGTCAGATGCCCGCTCCGCGATGTACTCCAAGTTCCGCAACCGGGTCATGTTCCCCATCGCCAGCGAGGCCGGCAAAGTCATCGCCTTCACCGGGCGCACCCTCTCCACCGACGAAAAGGCCGGCCCGAAATATCTCAACTCTCCCGAAACTCCGATCTATTCGAAAAGCAAAGTCTTGTTCAACCTGGATCACGCAAAAGAATGGATCAAGAAATTCGACTATGCGATTTTGGTCGAAGGCCAGATGGACTGCATCTCCGTGTACGCCGCCGGATTCCATAACGTCATCGCCAGCTCCGGCACCGCCTTCACCGAACTCCAGGCCAAGCTGCTCGGACGCTTCAGCAAGAACGTGGTTGTGAACTTCGACCCCGACACCGCCGGAGCCAAAGCCGCCGAGCGCACCATCGGCCTGCTCGTCGAAGAGGAATTCAACATCAAGGTTCTCACCCTCGAGCAAGGATTCGACCCCGATCTCTACATCCGCCGCAAAGGCACGGACGCATACGCCCAAGCGCTGAAGCAATCGCAAAAGTATTTCGATTATCTGATCGAGCGCGCCCGCGCGCAGTTCCCTATCCGAAGCGCCGAGGGCAAGCACAAGGCGGTGAACTATCTCCTGCCGCACGTCCAGCGTATCCCCAGCCGCATCATGCGCGACGAACTCGCCCAGGAGATCGCCCAGAAACTCCAGATCGATTCCGCCGTCCTCCGCCAGGAACTGCGTCACACCGCGGCAACGCGCTCCGCCGCCACGGTCAAAGTCCCAGCCGAAGCGCAGGTCACCGAAGCCGAAAAGGTTCTAATCCGCGCCCTCGCCTCCGCGCGCCAGATCCAGAACGCCGACGAGCGCCTCTCCATGCGCGACGGCGCCGAAGAAGAATTCGACCCCGCGCGCCAGGCCGTCTACGCTCTCCAGAACGAAAGCCTGCACCGGGGTCTCGCGACCGAATCCTTAGCCGAATCCCTGCTCAACGCAGGCTTGGAAGTGGCCGATGTCCTCGACGTCCCGGCCACCGAATCCGACCGCCGCCTCTTGGCCTCGATCCTGCTGAAAGAAGAAGAGGAACTAACCCCCGAGATCCTCGAAGCCGCCGTCCGCGCCCTCCGCCGCATCCACCTGAAAAGACGTCAAGAAGAAGTCCAGCGCGAGCTGAAAAAAACAGGCCTGTCGTCAGACAAAGACCGTCTCAAGCAGTTGCTGGGAGAGCTAGAGCGCATCAGCAAAGCCCTCCGCGACCCCGGCCAGCCCGGCTCCGGCACCCAAATCGCAGTCTGAGAGGGGTTCCCTGTGAAACCCTGTGTCCCTGTGGTGAATGGGTTTCTGCGTCAGCGCCACGCCAGTTGTCGACTAGAGGTAGTGCTGGAAGGCGGTTCCTGAGTGCCCTTCGTGTCCTTTGTGGTACATGGTTTGGCGGGATGCGCCGCCATGAGCAAGCCTCGTCGCCAGCCGGAAATCTGCTTGAAACAAAACAGCTTCCCCAGCCATCTAAGTATTAAGCAGGATTGACGATAGGTCGGGAGAGTCGGCAAAAAGGCGGGGCTTTCGATAGACGTGGCAGCCCAAAAGCTGCTAAACTCTATAGGTTTGCGCTAGCTGCGCATTCCCGCTGGACCCAGATTCCCACCTATCCGGAATTTATCACACGCTCCAGGCGTGAGTGAATTTGCTTTTTGAGGAAACCTCTTGGCTCTTGATGACAAGTTCGACGACATAAAAAAGCTGATCGACACAGGAAAAGAAAAGGGATATCTCACGTATGACCAGGTCAACGACCTCATACCGCAAGACGTGCACAGTCCCGAAGACCTTGACGATCTGCTGACAACCATTGGTACGCAAGGAATCGATGTCCTGGAAGGCCCCAAGCTGCCTTCGCAAGGACTCGATAAAAAAGGTTTCGAAGATATCGAAGAAGGCGAGGACGTCGAGCTCGATCTCACGCCCGGCGCTCTCGAAAAAACCAACGACCCCGTCCGCATGTACCTGCGCGAGATGGGAACCGTTCCGCTGCTCACGCGTGAAGGCGAAGTTGAAATCGCCAAGCGCATCGAGCGCGGACAACTCCGCGTCCTCAAGGCGCTCTCGCGTTCGCCTATCGTGATCCGCGAGCTGCTGACTCTCGGCGAAGATCTCAAGAAGAATGTCCGCTCCATCAAGGAAGTGGTCACCTTCGACGAAGAAGAGATCACCGACGAGATCCTGCAGAACCGCCTCAACGAGTTTACCGGCAAGATCGACGACATGGCCAAGCTCTACAAAAAGGCCGGCGTCCTCGAAGAGAAGTTTAAAGAACTTTCGCAGAAGAAGAATCCCCGCGATCATCGCCGCTCCCGCCGCAAGCTGGCCCGTGCGATTGTCGCCACATCCATCGCGGTCCGCAAGCTCGGATTCACCAACACCGAGCGCAAGCGCCTGATCGAGCGTCTCAACAAAACGGTCGACGGCATGCGCTCGCTCGACCGCCAGGCAACGAATCTCGAGCGCAAGGCCGACGCAACTCGCAGCGAAGAACAGAAAAAGGAATACCGCCGTCAGGCGCGTTCCATCCGTGGCGAAATCGAAAAGATGGAGCTCGAAACAGGCGTCCTCTTCCAGGAGCTCAAGCGCACCCAGCGCGAGATCATCCAGGGCGACATGGACGCCGAACAGGCGAAGCGCGAGCTTATCGAAGCCAACCTGCGTCTCGTCGTTTCGATCGCCAAGAAATACACCAACCGCGGACTGCAGTTCCTCGACCTGATTCAGGAAGGTAACATCGGACTGATGAAGGCCGTCGACAAGTTCGAATACCGCCGTGGCTACAAGTTCTCCACGTACGCCACTTGGTGGATTCGACAGGCCATCACCCGCGCCATCGCCGACCAGGCCCGTACCATCCGCATTCCGGTGCACATGATCGAAACGATCAACAAGCTGATTCGCACCTCGCGTCAGCTCGTGCAGGAACTCGGACGCGAGCCTACGTCGGAAGAAATTGCCAAGCGCATGGATATCCCGGTGGCAAAAGTGCGCAAGGTGCTCAAGATCGCACAGGAGCCGATCTCGCTCGAAACCCCGATCGGCGAAGAAGAAGATTCGCACCTGGGCGACTTCATCGAAGACCGCGCCGTCGTTTCTCCCGCCGAGGCGGTGATCAACGTGAATCTCAAGGACCAGACTGGACAGGTCCTGCGCACGCTGACCCCGCGCGAAGAGAAAGTAATCAAGATGCGCTTCGGCCTGGAAGATGGCAGCGAGCACACTCTCGAAGAAGTCGGACAGAGCTTCGCAGTAACGCGCGAACGCATTCGCCAGATCGAAGCCAAAGCCCTACGCAAACTCCGCCATCCCAGCCGCTCGCGAAAGCTGCGCGCGTTCATGGATGGGGTGCGGGACTAACTTCTTTTCCGCGGATTCACGCGGATGAACACCGATTTTTTAGGCACGGCTTCGGCCGTGCCTTTTTGTTGTTGTGAAAAGAAGGTTGTCATTCCGAACCGTAGCAGTATCGCGCGAGGAATCTGCTTTTTGCGTGCAGCGTCCCGGAGTTCAAAGCGCTGCAGCAACCCATCCAAGTGTCATCCCGAGGCCCGCGCCTCTTGCGGGATGTAGGATTTATAGAGTCGTCGGCAGCATATCCGCCGCCGGCAAATTACATAGGTCCTCCGTCCCCACATAGAAGGCCTCTCAGGATGACAATGCGTGAACTGCGTGGCCCACCCGTTCTCAAACGTTGCGTGCGTTTGTGGATGGAGTGCAGGATTAACTTCTTTTCCGCGGATTGGGATCAATGCGGGTTGGCTTAGCGTACGGCTTCGGTCGTGCCTTGATTTTCTGTGCTCAGCCTCAAGTGCTAATCGACCGACAAGCTGTTTTCGGTGCCAGGCCTCTATGATCGGCGCCTCACCCGCGGAGCAACGGGCGGGTGAGGCAGGTGGGGCCGCCGCTGCCGTTGATGCATATTTCGCTGCCGGGGAAGGTCCGGACGTCGAATCCGTGGTGGCGCAGGCGGTCGTTGGTCTTGCGGTTCTCTTCGATCGCAAGCAGGCGGTTGTTGCCCAGCGCGAGTACGTTGCAGGCGAGCGCGTCCCGCTCGGAGTAGTCGATCTCGATGAACTTGTAGCCGCGGGATCGCAGAAGTTCGACTGTCTCGACCGCCAGCCAGGGCAGATCGACGAGGGCAGTTCGCTCGTCAAGCAGGCTGATCAATGACATCAAATGTAAACAGGCCGACGGGCCGGGACCGTAGGGCAGCGGCGCAGAGATTACGTCAATCCCTTTCGGCGACAGGATGGCGCGCATCTGCGCAATGCCTTCGCGGTTTGTGCGATATCCATGGCCGATCAGCAGCGTTTTTGGATCGAGCCACACTATATCTCCGGCTTCGGTTGTGCCGGGAGGAGTGATTTCGCCAGCGACCAGGATGCCGAGTTGCTTCGCAACGGCGGCATGGCGATGTGCCTCTGCCACACGATTCGATTTCCCTGGACGCATGAGGATGAGACCGAAGTCTGTGGCAAGAGATGCGTCATGCGCGTAGGCTGCGTCGAGAGAAAGAGCGTCGTCTGGAGGGAGATCGATCACCTCTGCTTCAACGGCTTCCAATTCTCGGCAGAGAATGGAGTGCTGCGACTCAGAGGTGGAGAAATCGGGCTGGTGGCCGAACCCGAGTTCGTGCCAGCGAGTGACGTGGTCGGGCTGATTCCATCCGGCAGTGCGCGGGGAACACACCAGCACTCGCTTCAATGGAGCAACCATGGAGTGTCCGTTGAATGCAGGAGTTTGCTGGAGCGTGGGCGTTAGGGCCTCAGTTTGCGGCATGAGATGTGATGATACGGCATCGTGCAGGAGGCGGGAAATGGGAGGAATACCGCTGGTGTGGTGCCATCGGCAGTTCTGAGCTGCAGATTTGAAAACCTGCGCCGGCGGTTCGCCCGGGCTGACGATCCTATTACACTTCCACCTGCACTTCTTCCTCGGCCGCAAACGAGACGTGGTCTTCGCCTGCTGGCAGCAGGTCCCGCAGGGCGTGCTTGCTTGGATTTCCCCGTTTCGTGAGCCAAGACTTCAGGTGCTTGCGCGCGGCAGGAGCGAGCTTGGAGAAGAAGAGTCCGGCGCGACCGTGATCGCTGGCCCAGATGACGTCGGCGTGGCCCTGCAGCGTTGTGTCAGTTCCGGGCAGAACGCAGCGGAATTGCACATTAGTCTCGATCGGCACGGGATCGGTTGCCTGTATGGCAAGCCCCTGCTCGCCAATGTCGATGCTGATGCCGGCCAGAGTTCCGTGTTCAACCTCGAGATAAACGAGCGTCTTCACGTCGTACCGTTCGGACTTGCGCCGGTTCGCTCTGCCTGCCTTTTTCCCGGATTTCAAGGCTTCGCGAACAACCTCCCCGGTCAGCGGGCGATAGAGAATGCGACTCGCTCCCGATTGGAAGGCTTGCCCGGTTCCCGGCCACGCACGGGTCGCGATCGCCAGCAGAGCAGGCTTTTGCGCCGGCGGTAGCAAGGACGCCATGCGGATCGCCTCTTCAGCCCCCGGCAGGTCAAAATCGACGATCATGGTGGAACACTTACCACTCATGACCATTTCCAGGGCTTCCTGGTGGGATTTGCAGCTCACCAACTCAGTGTCGAACTGTTCCAGGGTGGCCTGCAAGGTTTGCAGGGATCGTTGGTCGTTACAAAGAACAGCGGCAGACTTGCGCATGAGCTACAAACTACGGGGCGATGGGCTCGGGATAAATGTCACAGGGGTAATCGGTGGGGTGGTTACTGAGGCGATCTGTAAATAGGGCAAAGCATTACAGTGGCATCTGCGAAAAGCGGCTTTGGCGCATCCACTTTCGGCTGCCCGGCACTCGGGTGGCGGGCTTTTGACATTCCGACGCTACACGGCCTGGGGCTGCCGATTTTGGCGCTGCTATAATCAAAAATTGCGCTTATGGCTACGAAACGACTGATTCGATCGACGACGGTTTTGTCGGTGCGCCGGGACGGCAAGGTAGTTCTGGCCGGCGATGGCCAGGTCACGCTCGGCGAATCGGTGATCAAGCATTCGGCGAAGAAGATCCGGCGGCTCTACAACGATAGGATTTTGGCAGGCTTTGCCGGTTCTACGGCTGATGCGTTCACTCTGTTCAGCCGCTTTGAGGCAAAGCTCGAGCAGTATCACGGAAACCTGGGCCGGGCGGCTGTCGAACTGGGCCGGGACTGGCGAACCGACAAGTTTCTGCGGAATTTGGAGGCTTTGTTGCTGGTCAGCGACAAAGACCAGACATACCTGCTCAGCGGACAAGGCGACGTGATTGAGCCTGACAGCGGTATCGCGGCGATTGGCAGCGGCGGTCCATACGCACAAGCGGCAGCACAAGCGCTTCTGGAACATACGCCGTTGCCGGCCCGGCAAGTTGCCGAAGAAGCAATGAAGATTGCGGGCAAGATGTGCATCTATACCAATGATCGGGTGACGATTGAAGAACTATGACTAGAGGTTAGGGGCTACGGATCAGAAAGCAACTTTCTTGGAATCCGAACCCTGGGCTCTAACCCCTAACCCCTAACCCCTAGTCCCTGGTTCCCTGAATTTTATGGCTATTTATCTCCCCTCTACTGCCGAAGAAGATCAGCTTGCGCTGGATGAACTGACTCCGCGCGAGATTGTTGCCGAACTCGATAAGCACGTTATCGGGCAAAAGGATGCGAAGCGCGCCGTCGCGATCGCACTGCGGAACCGTACGCGCCGTCAGAAGCTGCCGCCGGATCTCGCGGAAGAAATCATTCCCAAGAACATCATCATGATCGGGCCCACGGGCGTGGGAAAGACCGAGATTGCGCGCCGGCTGGCAAAGCTGGCGAATTCTCCGTTCCTGAAAGTGGAGGCTTCGAAATTCACCGAAGTCGGATACGTTGGACGCGATGTGGAATCGATGGTGCGCGACCTGGTGGAAATTGCGATCGACAACGTGCGTGAGGAAAAGCTCGAGGATGTGGCTGATAAAGCGGAGTTGAATGCCGAAGAGCGTCTGCTCGATATCCTGCTGCCGCCCACGCCTCCGCCGCGCGTCGATCAATCTACCAGCGGCGGTGTGGTGATTGATGGCAATACGTCTTTGACGGAATCGTCGAGCCGCACCCGTGAGAAGCTGCGTCAACAGCTGCGCGAGGGCAAGCTCGACGACCGCATGGTCGAGATCGACGTGCGCGAGCGCAATTTTCCTTCATTCGAGATTCTGACGAATCAAGGCGTGGAAGAGATGGACGTCAACATCAAAGACATGTTGCCGAACATCTTTGGCCAGCGCACGAAGAAGCGGAAGATGAAAGTGAACGAGGCGTTCGAGTATCTGATCCAGGAAGAAGAGCAGCGCCTGATTGATATGGATCAGGTCACCCGAACGGCGATCGATCGCGTGGAAAACTCCGGAATTGTCTTCCTCGACGAAATCGACAAAATCGCCGGCCGCGAAGGTGGTCACGGACCGGACGTTTCCCGAGAGGGCGTGCAGCGCGACATTCTGCCGATCGTGGAAGGTACCACGGTCAACACTCGCTATGGAATGGTGCGGACCGATCACATTCTGTTCATTGCTGCCGGTGCGTTTCACGTTTCCAAGCCCAGCGATCTGATTCCGGAACTGCAGGGGCGTTTTCCGATTCGTGTGGAATTGCAATCGCTGACCATGGAAGATTTCGTTCGCATCCTGACTGAGCCGAAATCGTCATTGGTAAAGCAGTACACGGCATTGCTCGAGACCGAAGGCGTGAAGCTGGAGTTCACGCACGAGGCGCTCGAAGAGATTGCGCATTTTTCTTTCCGTGTGAACGAGAGCACAGAGAACATCGGGGCGCGCCGCCTGCACACGATCATGGAGCGCGTGCTGGATGAACTCAGCTTTGATGCGCCGGAGAAAAAGGGTCAGCAGGTTACGGTCGACGGGGAATATGTTCGCAAGATGCTGACTGACATCGTGAAAGATCAGGATCTTTCACGGTACATTCTGTAGAGAACCTTTCACCACAGAGGACACAGAGTTTCACGGGGGAACGCCTTGTGGTTCTCTGCCTCCGCCGTGGTTTATCTTTTCCTCACACATATGAAATCCATCGACCACAGTCGGTTGCAGTCGCTCATGCAACGCGAACAGAAGAAGTTTGTGGACGAGCGCCCGAAGTCGAAAGCGCTATTCGATCGGGCGCGCAAGTCGCTTGTCGCCGGCGTCCCCATGAACTGGATGGTGAAGTGGGCCGGAGCATTTCCGCCATTCGTGCGCGAGGCGCAGGGTGCGGAGTTTTTCGATGTAGACGGCCATCGCTATGTCGATTTCTGTCTCGGCGATACCGGAGCGATGACCGGCCATTCTCCCTACGCGACCGTGAAGGCGGCCGAAGAGCAGATGCGGCGAGGGATCACGCTGATGCTGCCCGGGGAAGACGCGATCATCGTCGCCGAAGAATTACAGAAGAGATTCAATCTGCCGTATTGGCAGTTTTCTCTGACGGCGACAGATGCAAACCGGTTCTCGATTCGCCTGGCGCGGCAGATTACCGGTCGTTCGAAAATTCTGGTTTACAACTGGTGCTATCACGGTACGGTCGACGAGACATTCATCACGCTTCACGAGAATGGTACGGCTGGGCCGCGGCCGGGGAACGTCGGGCCGCCGGTCGATCCGGCGGTCACGACGAAGGTCATCGAGTTCAACGACGTCGCGGCGCTGGAGCGGGCATTGGCACCCGGAGATGTGGCCTGCGTCTTGGCCGAACCGGCCATGACGAACGTCGGCATCGTTCATCCCCAACCCGGATATCACAAAGCGCTTCGCCAACTCACGCGCCAGCACGGAACGCTGCTCATCATCGACGAGACTCACACCATCTGCGCTGGGCCGGGCGGATATACCCGGGCGGAGAATCTTGAGCCGGATGTGATCGTGTTTGGCAAGGCGATTGGAGCAGGTATTCCCGGCGCCGCTTATGGATTCTCGCAAGAGCTCGCCGATCGTATTGTCTCCAAGCAGGAGCTCGAGAACTGCGATGTTGGTGGCATCGGCGGGACGCTCGCTGGGAACGCGCTTTCCCTTGCGGCGATGCGGGCGACGCTCACAAAGGTCCTGACTAAGGAGGCGTTTGATCGCATGATCCCGATGGCAAAGCGCTGGACGGAAGGAGTGGCAAGAGCCATCGCTGAAGCCGGGCTACCGTGGCACGTCACGCGCCTGGGCTGCCGGGCGGAATACATGTTTGGTCCGGAGCCGCAGAACGGAAAGCAGGCGCACGATGCCATGGATTTCGAACTGGAGCGCTTCATGCATTTGTACACGATGAACCGCGGAATCCTGCTGACGCCGTTCCACAATATGGCGCTGATGTGTCCTCAGACTGAGCAGGATCACGTGGATCGGCATACGAGAGTGTTTCGTGAGGCAGTGAAAGAGTTGACAAGCTAGTAGGCGACCGTAGCGGCGGTCTCTGGCCAGGCGTCCTGAGGGGTCTCGCCCTCAGCGCCGAAAATGGCATCATTCGCGTCCTATTCTCTAGCACGTTGCTTGGGGCGAGACGTCCCGCCACAGCCGCCGGAGCCTGCCCTGAGCGAAGTCGAAGGGACGCCGGCGCTACGGTCTGATAGGCTTTTTCTTCCATGAGATGCTCTGCTCCGAAGCGCTGGCTGCTTTTGTGTGCGCCGTTGATTCTGACGGCGTGCGCGACCATGGGCCCGCCACTGCCTCCCTCTCTGGATCTCCCGAAAGCTCCATCGGATCTACGGGCAGCACGCAAGGGAGATCGCGTGACACTCACGTGGACTCTGCCTGCCCTTACGACGGATCGGCAGACGATCCGCAGTTTGGGGCCGACGTTGATCTGTCGTGGGTCCGGTCCATTGAAGGACTGTGAAAATCCCATCGGACAAACCGCGTCACAAGCTACGCCAGCTGCACCCCCCCCTTCGAAACAAAAACCGGAAGGCACCTACACGGACCGACTCACGGAGTCGATGCAGACGGATGCTCCTGGTGCGTTCGCCACCTACGCGGTGGTGGTGCTGAATAAAGAAGGACGCGGGGCGGGGCTTTCCAATCAGGTAGAAATCTCGCTGGCCCATACGCTTCCGCCGCCACAAGATTTTCAGGCACGGCTCACGGCGCAGGGGATTGCGCTGAGTTGGATCGGAAATGCACCTCCGGCAGCGGAGCCCGGAGTGCATTACGTGTATCGCGTATATCGCTCCGTTCAGGGCAGCGAAGATCGCATGCTGGTTGCCCAGATGCCGGTACGAGAACTACAGGAGTTCTCGACCACGGACACGACGTTTGAGTGGGAGAAGACCTATGAATATCGGGCAGAGACAGTTACGGTGATCGATGCTCCGCCCGCGCAGGTTGAGGGCGAAGATACTCCGACGGTGAAGGTCTTCGCGGATGATGTCTTTCCTCCTGCGGTGCCCACCGGGTTGCAGGCAGTCTTCTCGGGTCCGGGACAGAAGCCCTTTATTGATTTGATATGGGCGCCGGTGACCGATGCGGATTTGGCAGGATACAGCGTGTATCGTCACGAAGAGGGCGCGGCTCCAGTGAAACTCAACCGTGAACTGGTTCGGACGCCTGCTTATCGCGACAGCAGTGTCGAGCCGGGCAAGCGCTATTGGTACTCGGTCTCATCAGTGGATTTGCGCGGCAACGAAAGCGCACGCTCGGAAGAGGCGAATGAAGCGGTGCCATAAATGAGCGGCGAGCGATGAGCCGTGAGCAGAGTGGTTGTAGCTCATCGCTCATTGCTCAAAACCCTCAACGAACGTCAGATAGCGAGAGGAATGCATGAAATATTGCCGTTTTCAGCTGAATGGAGAGGCGCATTACGGGCTGGTGGAGTCGACTGCGGGCAGAGACGCGATTGTGCGGATCCTGCTCACGGCGCCGGAAGAAGCGGATGGCGACGTCGAGAGCCTGCGTTCGCGACGCATAGAGCCGATATCCTTGCAAGAAGCTACGCTTCTGCCTCCGGTCCGTCCGTCGAAAATCGTTTGCATCGGACGGAACTATCGCGAGCATGCCGCTGAGTTGGGAAACGAGGTTCCGCAGGAGCCGCTTATTTTTCTGAAGGCGACATCTTCGCTGCTGGCTCCCGGGGCGTCTGTGCGGCGTCCGAAGCTGTCACAGCGGGTGGATTACGAAGGCGAACTCGGCGTTGTAATTGGAAAGGCTTGCTATCAGCCGGCGGCCGATGTGGATATACGGCAATACATTCTCGGCTACACGTGCGTAAACGACGTCACGGCACGCGACCTGCAAAAGAAGGACGGCCAGTGGTCGCGGGCGAAGGGATTCGATACCTTCTGCCCCGTGGGGCCCGTTGTCACCGACGAGGTTGATCCGTGGGCAGGCGTTGGAGTTCAAACGCGAGTCAACGGCGATATTCGGCAGGACGGCAATACGCGGGATTTCATCTTTAATCTGGACGTGGTGATCCGGTATATCGCGCAGGCAATGACTTTGTTGCCGGGAGATCTGATTCCAACCGGGACGCCATCGGGAGTTGGGCCGGTCGTCGCGGGGGACCGGATGGAAGTCAGCATCGAAGGTATTGGAACCCTCTCCAATCCCGTCGCGGACGAGTAGCTACTGTAGACGGAAGCGTTCCCGAATCAGGCGTTGCAAGCGAGGCTTGTAGAGAAGATCAAAGGCCAGTTCTTTGTCTGGGAACATGACCAAGGCAGCACGTTTGGCACCCGCCGCCAGTTCTGAGGCTTCCTCGACGGTCATATTGGGATCCTGGCCGATCACCGACATCACCATGCTGATCATGACCTGCAAGCGGCGGATCTTGCGGGCTTCCTCCTCGCGCTCGCGAACCATGTCCTCATCGCCGAGCGGGAAGGGTCCTTCATTTCCGGTACGCTGCGAGATGTTCATGGTTTCCCCTTTGGCCCACACATTTTGGATGACGCCGTACATCCCGGCGTTGCGCCGCGATTAGGCTCATTCTGCCTCAAATAAAAAAGAAAGCAACTCCCCGAAGGTGCCCTTTGAGGTTAGTCCTGCGGTCACGCACTCTCATCCGCAACCGCGGCCCGAAAAGTGGCATCCAGTTGATTGAGCTACCAAGGAAAGGCGAAGAAGCGGGAGTAGAATCTTGAAGGCGATCACTCGGCTTAGAAACCGAGTCCAAAAGGGGAGGCAGCATGGCAGAACCACTCGAAGCAGCGGCGAGCGCGCAACGTCAGCCCGATCCGAACGAAAAACTGGTGAAAGTTTTTGATTCCGAGGCAGAGTCGGAAGCTCTGATCGTCAAGGGATTGCTGGATTCCGCCGGGATTGATAGCGACCTTACGGCAGCCTCGATGGTGCAGGACACATTCCCCGGCTTGGGCGGCATGATTATTCTGGTGCGGCAGGAAGATGCGGCTGCGGCAAGCAAGCTGATTGCCGAACATCAGCAGGCCCCTCTGGAAGATGATGACGAAACCGCGGAGATCGAGATCACTCCGGAGCGGCCGGGGCGGGCCTAACGCCGTGTCCGTCAAGGTAGAAGGTGACGGCTCCATCGAGATCGGTGCGGTAAACGCGGGTTCGGGACTGAGCCAGCGTGGAGAGTGTCTCCATCCGCGGGAGACCGAAAGAATTTCCCGATCCTACAGAAATGACTGCGAACGCAGGCTGCGCTGAGTTGATCAACTCAGGCGTGGTGGCGTTCGCGCTGCCGTGATGTCCAACCTTCAGCAGGCTTGCCGTTGGATGGTGCAAGGCGGCGACTCGGTGTTCCACCTGCTTCTCGGCATCTCCTTCCAACAATATGGATGACTGGCCGTAGCTCACGCGCAAAACCATCGAATCGTTGTTCTTCGGCTTGTCGCCGACAAACCAATTTCGCGGCGGGAAGAGAACACTGAAATGGGTGCCGCCGAACTCGAAATCGTCGCCCTCCCAGCGGCGGACGACTTTTGTCCCGAGACACTGAGCGGTGGCAATAAGGCTCTCGAGAGCGCGGCTGGGAGGCAGCAATCCAATCCAGAGTTCGCGGGGACGGAAATTCTTCAGGACCGCGGTCATCCCACCAATGTGATCCGAGTGCCCATGGGAAATTGCGACAGCATCGAGATGCGAGATGCCGCGTGACCAGAGATATGGAGAGACCACGTCTTCGCCGAAATCAAGCTGCGAGCCTCCAGGGCCGATGGGACCACCGGCGTCGACCAGCAAGGTGCGGCCCTGAGGCGTGATCAGCAAAGTCGAATCGCCTTCGCCGACATCGATGGATGTCATCTCGAGAATGCCCGCGCGGATTTTTGGCTTCGGTTGCAGGGCGGCGATCGCGAGAGAGATTAGAAGAATTGTGGTAAGGCCGATCGCGGTTACGATCAGGCGCTTCCACGAGCTCCAGATCGCAAATACCAAAGTTGCTAAGGCGGCGAGCATCAGCCAGTGAGACGGCATGGCGACACGAAGATCCGCCAGGCGCAGGCCGCCAAGCCCGCGAACGGTTCCGGTGATCGCGCTCAGCGCAACGGTGGTCAGAAACGCGGGAAATTTGGCGAGAACGGGTGAGATATATCCCAGCGAAAGCGCGACGATCGCGGCGGGCATCATCAGTTGAGTGACTGGGACTACGATCAGGTTTGCTGGCAGTCCGATTGTGGTTGCGCGATGGAAATAGTAGGCCATCGGCAAGGCAAGTCCCATCTGCATGACCCCCGAGACGAAGAGCAATTCCGAGCATGCAAAGAGAAACCGGGCTGCACCGCGGATGATATGGGCCGACACCCGTTTCCCGATCAACAGTCCCAGGCGTGACGCAATCAATTGGAGATCGAGCCGGAATTGAGCCACCTTCGGGGGGAGATGTGCGGCGAAGTCACTGGAATCCCAGTTGGCCAGGGCCAGCTTGTAGAGTTGGGTTGTCCGCTGCAGGACTGGGATGCCGATGCCCGCTACGATCAGCACGCAGACGAATGTCATCTGAAAGCTTGGGCTGAAAAGCTGGCGCGGATCGAAGATCAACAATGCAAGCGCCGCCGCTCCCAAGGCGTTGAGCATGGCGCGATCGCGGTAGAGCAGGCGCGTGCCAAGGTAGACTGCACACATCAACGTTGCTCGCCAGACCGGCGCGCCCACTTCGGTGATGAAGGCATACCCGGCGCAGCAGGCGATCGTCCCCAGCGTGGCTGCAAAGTCATGAACGCGAAGGCGGCGCAAGCTCCAAAACACGACAAAAGCGAGGATACTGACGTTCATCCCGGAAACGACCAGCACGTGATAGGTGCCCGAGCGCTGGAAGTCCACACGGGTATCACGATCGATGAAGGCTTCATCTCCGACGATCATGGCGTCGATGAGCGCGGCCTGCGGCGCGGGCCAAAGCTGATGCACTTTGGCGATGATGCTGCGGTGGATACGGCTGCGCCAGGCGGAGATGCGCTTTCCGGCGAAACCGGAAAGAATCTCGACATCTTCCAAATTCGACGAGCCTAACGTTGTGATGCCGCGATCGGCTAGATAGCCTTGATAGTCAAAGGCGCCCGGGTTTCGGAAGTTCCGTGGTGACCTCAGCTTTCCCACAAATCGAATGCGCTCGCCGTAGCGCAGCGGCGCTGGGGCGGCTCGCTTCAGCATTTCCATTGATCTCTCGATAGAGGCAGTCGTTTCTGCGGTGCGATCGTAGATGCTCAGACGGACTCGGGAATGAAGAGGAACCGCGTTTCCGGCAGGCGTCTGGATCGCTTCGGTTTCAATGTCGACGGTTTGCCGGTACCTTCCAAGATCGTCTCGTTGCAGACGTCCGTCGTGCGTCACGTGGGCGGTGATCGTTAGTTCTCGGCGATCTGCATAGGGCAGGATGCTGGTGTCAAGGTGGTTTGAGGCCGCGCGCCCCTGGATGTGGAAAGCACCCGCTAGAAAAAAGGTGCCAAAGGCCAGAGTCCATGCAAAACCGGCTCTCCTCGCCGACACGAATCCGGCTGAGGCGGTGAAGAACACTGCAGCGCCCAGCCACCAGGAAATCGGGCGCCAGGCGTAGGTGCCCGTAAGGATCCCGGCCGAATACGCGGCCACTGCCCAGAGCATTGGCTGGCGCGACGCTTTGAAATCGTAGGCGGCCGGTCCGGCGGAACTGGGGGGCGCGATCATAAAGCTCGGCGGGCGCTCAGGAATGGCGCGGTTGCCAGCCTTCACTCTCAGCGGACGAGGTGCACGACGCTTTCGAGGTGGAAGGTCTGGGGAAACAAATCGACCAGATGAAATTGTTCGATTTTGTAACCCCCGGCCAGAAACACCACAAGATCGCGGGCCAACGTGACTGGATCGCAGGAGACGTACACAACGCGTGGCGCGGCCAAAATTGCCAAACTCCGCGCCACGCGTTCTCCCAAGCCACCTCGAGGCGGGTCCACCACCGCCAGGTCGGGCCTACCACCAATATTAGGGAGGACTGCACCCTTCCCGAACCGCCCCGACTTTCCTGTTCCAGTCAGGTACTGCTCCGTCGTGGCCTGAACCGCTCTTCCATTCGAGGGCAGATTGTAGGCAAGGTCGGCTGAGGAAGTCTGTGACGATTCAACAGATAAAATGTGACGGAAATCACCAGCGAGCGTAGCGGAAAACAGACCGACTCCGGCATAAAGGTCCACTGCGAGCTCGCCGGATTGGCCTGTGGTGACGATCCGGACGAGTTCGTCAGTCAGATGCCGGTTCGTTTGGAAGAATGAGCCGGCACTGACTTTGTAATCCGATTTTCCGGTGCGGTAAATCAGGTGGTCCACGCCGGCGGTGAGAAGCTTTTCTTCGCTGTGCTTCGACTTGTTCTCAGATTCACGGAAAACGACCACACCTTTTATATCCGGCATGGCGGCGAGCAGTTCTTCAGACCACGTTTGCAGGGCTGCACGGCGAGCTTCCGACGTCGTCGAAACCGTGATCTGCATCTCGGTATCCTCGGCATTCACGAAGAACTCGATTCCCCGAATGCCTTGCGGAACTTTGCCTTCGCGCCCGATCTGCCACAGCCGTGCAATCCCGCGATTGACGAGTGGAGAACTGATGGGGCATTCCTCGACAGCAAGCAGTTCATGCGAAGCCATTTTGAAGTAGCCCAGCTTGAACACCGGTTTGGTTTCTACCTGCAGGCGGGAGCGGTTGCGGTACTTCCACGGAGGCGAGGGATGAGTCTGGATCTCGATCGAGAGTTCCAGCTTCGCCGTGCGGCGAAGTGTTTCGAGCAGGATGTCCCTCTTGATTTCGAGTTGATGCTCGCAGGTGGCGTGCTGGTAGTGGCATCCGCCGCAGCGTTCGAAGTAGGGGCAGCCCGGCTGCACACGATGAGGTGAGGCTTCGGCAATCGAGTCGGCGTGAGCGCGGACGAATCCCGGTTTCCGCTCTGTGATGCTTGCTTCTACTTTTTCTCCGGCGAGGACGAACGGAACGAATGCGGTTTTGCCGCGTCCGTGCTCGTCGGCAGGCAGCCGGGCAAGTCCGTCGCCGCCATAGATCATTTTTTCGATCTGGAGAAGCAAGCAGTATCGATTCTAAATGAGCGGTTCACAACGCCCGTCCGGCAGCGGACCCCGATGCCCACGCCCACTGGAAGTTAAAGCCGCCAAGGTGTCCTGTCACGTCGACGACTTCGCCGATGAAGTAAAGGCCGGGCACGTTCTTTGATTCCATTGTTTTGGCGGAGAGTTCGTCGGTGTCAACTCCTCCAGCCGTCACTTCGGCTTTTTCGAAGCCCTCGGTGCCGGCGGGAGTCAGCGTCCAATGATGGAGTTGGCGTTCGAAGTCGGCGAGGGCGGTATTGGTCCAGGAGCGGGGAGCGCGGAGTTCGAGCCAGCGATCGGAAAGGCGGTTGGGGAGAACCTTTCGCAGTTCTGATTTCAACGTTGCAAGAGTGCGCGGTATTTTCGGATCATCGAATGCCGCGGTGAGCTGGCGCTCTGGCGCAAGGTCAAGCTCGATTGCCTGCGCTTGCTCCCAATATGACGAAATCTGGAGGATAGCCGGGCCGCTCAGCCCGCGATGCGTAAAGAGCATCTTTTCGCGAAATTGCCCGCCGTTACATGACGCGATCACGTCGGCGGAAACACCCGAGAGATCAGAGTAGTCTGAGCGATCACTTTGGTTAAGTACGAAAGGCACCAGTCCGGGCCGAGGCTCAACGATCTTGAGCCCGAATTGCCGGGCAAGATCGTAACCGAACGATGTCGCACCAATCTTGGGAATCGAAAGCCCTCCGGTGGCGACGACCAGAACCGGCGAATGGAACTCTCCATTTGCCGCGCGCAGCACAAATTTGTTTGACTGGGATACGGTCTGAATTCGGGTGTTCAGAAAAATGCTGACGTGAGCCGTGCGACATTCCTCTTCCAGCATGGTCAAAATGTCCCGTGCGGAGCGAAGGCAAAAAAGCTGCCCCAGCGTCTTCTCGTGATACGGAATCCCGTGCTTTTCGATAAGGGCGATGAAATCCTGCGGCGTGTAGCGAGCGAGGGCTGATTTAGCGAAGTGGGGATTCGCGCTGAGAAAATTCTCGGGGCGGCAGTGAATATTGGTGAAGTTGCAGCGGCCCCCGCCGGAAATCAGGATCTTCTTTCCGAGACGATCGGCATGTTCGAGAATTGCGACGAGCCGTCCGCGCTTGCCGGCTTCGATGGCGCACATCAGGCCGGCAGCACCGCCTCCGAGAATCACCACATCGAAGTTGTGGGTCGGGGCGCTCACATGTAGAACAGGCTGAGCCGCGGAAGATCGTATTTCTCGAGCAGCCGCTTCTGGATGTACTGCTTCTGCAGTTGATCGATCTGCGGAGCTGACATTTTGCGGCGATAAGGAACGAGATCGCGATCGGCCTCGGCTCGGACGGCGACAATCTCCTCGTCAGGAGTCGCAGTCAGAAGCATGGCGAAAAGCTTTTCTTCGAGCACGGTCAGACGGCGCTCGAGATCTTCCAGGCGGGCGGTCTTCTTTGAATTTTGGTCGGCCAACTCACGCAGGGATTTTACCGTTTCGACAAAGAAAGTGGCGACGTTTTGCGGCACCTTCGCTTTCTGCAGTGCGTCGGCATTTTTCCTCAGGAATGACGCGACCACCTCAGGCTCGAAACCCTGACTGGTGCGGCCTTTCAGCGGCTCGGTGTTGGCGCCGACCGCAGCCTCTTTCATGTCCTCGGCGGCGGCGAGCACTGCTTGCGAACAGTAAGCGAGGCTGTTGATTTTCGTTGTCTTCGACGGACGCTGGTCGTATTTGTCGAAGGCCGCATCGATGCCTCGCAGAACGGCTTCAAGTGGAATCCCGGCATCCTTCCAAGTCTCAATCAGGGCCCAATCGAGAGTGGAGAGCAGCAGACCTCCGCCACGGCGCTGCAGGTAGCGATCTTCAATCTCAGTGAAATAGCTAAAGTAGTTTTCCACGGCAGGATCAGCGGGTGCTTCGGGACGGCGACTTCACCGACGAACCGTTGCCGTTTGAAGGTTTCGGGGTCGACTGCTTTTCCTGGGGCTTGGTTCCAGGCTTTGCATTCGGCCTCCCCCCCGACTCTTTTCTGGCCGCGGCGTTGCGTTCCCAGATGATGCGCAGGCCTTCCAGCGTGAGGAATTCGTCCACCGTCTTCATATACTTCGACCCCGTACCGATCAGAGGGCCTAGGCCGCCGGTGGCAATGACGTGGGTTTCTTTGCCGAGTTCTTCCAAAAGCCGTTCGAGGATTCCGTCCACCAGCCCGAGATATCCGTAATACAAGCCGGACTGCAGACTGCCGACGGTATTCGATCCGATGACGCGTGCTGGTTTGCGAATCTCGACGCGCGGTAAACGCGCGGTCCGTTCAAACAACGCGTCGGCGGAGATGCCGATACCCGGACAAATCACTCCGCCGAGATACTCGCCCCTGTCGGAGACGCAATCGAAAGTGGTGGCTGTGCCGAAATCGACGATGATGCATGGGCCGCCGTACTTATCGTACGCGGCCACGGCGTTCACGATGCGATCAGCGCCAACTTCGGCAGGATTGTCGTAGTGCACGGGCATGCCGGTCTTGACGCCGGGTTCAATAAAGAGCGGCTTCAGATTGAAATATCGCTCGCAAACCTGGCGCAGCACCGGATCGAGCGGCGGAACGACCGATGAGATCACGATCCCGTGAATGCCCTTCGACTCCAGCCCGGCCATTGAAAAGAGATTGCGAAACAAGACGCCATACTCGTCCACGGTGCTGGTGCGCGACGTCGCGACGCGCCAGTTAGCAAGCAGGCGCTTGAACTCGACACGTTCGTCGGGTTCGCCGCCTTCATGCACTTTGCTGACACGGGCGAAGACCCCCAGCACAGTGTTCGTATTGCCGACATCGATGACGAAAAGCATGGAAAAAGAGCACCTGGCAGTTAGCAATTAGCATTTAGCCAGTCTGAGTTCTGAGAGGTCAAATGCTAAGTGCTAAGCGCTGATTGCTATCTTTCCCTCACAGTACCGCTCAACACAGTCTGCAGCCCGTGCGGCGTACGCACCTGCAGGAAGCCGCGCGAATCCAGCCCTTCCGTCGTGCCTTCGAATGCAGATCCGTTCTCTTCGATCCGCACGTTTTTGCCGAAGACCCAGGACGAGTTCTGTGCAAAACGCTGCAAAATCGAGCCTCGCGCATCCTGGCCTTCGAGCAGCAGGCGATACTCGCGATCGAGTGATTTTAACAAAGCCCCCGCCAGTTCTACGCGCGACCACTCACTTCCAGTAACGAGCCGCAGAGAAGTCGCGGCGAGTTCCTTGGGAAAACTTGTCTGGTTCACATTGATGCCGATTCCGACTACGATGAAGCGCACCCGCGTGGCCTCCGCGTTCATTTCAGCGAGAATCCCACAGACTTTTTTCCCCTCAATCAGCAGATCGTTGGGCCACTTCAAATCGGCGTTCACCCGCGAGTCGATCTGCTGAATCGCCGACTGTACGGCCAATCCAGCTGCCAGGGAAAGCGTCAAAACATCCGACGGAGGGACTTGTGGGCGTAGGATGACGGAACAGTAAATTCCTGTCGAACGCGGCGATTGCCAGGAATTGGAACCGCGTCCACGACCGGCCGTTTGCTCTTCGGCCAGGAAAACGGTGCCTTCCGCAGCCCCTTGGGCGGCAGCGGCCATCGCGGCCGTATTGGTGGATCCGATCTTGTAGAAGTGATGCAGGTCGTGATTGAAGATCGTGCCGCGCAACAGCGGGCGAAGAATTTCCGGCAGAAGAAGGTCGGGAACCGAGCGCAATTGGTATCCCGTGGCAGGATGTCCCGCCACGTCAACGCCCAAGCCGCGAAGTTGCTGGATGAGGCGCCAGACTTCGGAACGGCTGCCGGAAATCTCCTGAGCAATTTTGGTGCCGCTGACTACCACCGTCGCGTGTTCCATCAGGAGACGCACGACGTGACCCAGCCGAAGATCGGTGGGCTGCTGATGATGAGGCGCGGACTTCGACGGAGTAGCCCCAGACCTGGCCGCGTTTGACCGGATTGTGCTCGGCTTGGCGATGGCGGAATTATCGACCAACGCCGCGGAAAGGACAAATGCCGCAAAAACTTCAACCACCAAGGGAACGAAGGTACACGAAGCAACTCATCAAGCTGCGTGGGACTTTGCGGCCCTTTGATTAAGCCGGCGCTACGCGCATGCTCATGTCGACGGCATGGGTGGAGTGAGTCAGCAGGCCGACGGAGATGAAGTCGACTCCAGCATCTGCATAGGCCCGGACATTCTCCAGGCGAATTCCGCCAGAGCATTCAACGGGAATTCGATGGCCGGATTTCTGGTCCAGTTGCGCGCATCGTGCTACCGCCGTTTTCACGTCTTCCGGCGACATGTTATCGAGCAGAATAGCTTCCGCTCCGTTGGTCAGCGCCTCTTCGAGTTCGTTGAGGTTGCGGACCTCTATTTCGATAGGCTGAGAACCGCCGCGGCGGTTGCGGTGAGCGCGTTCGAGGGCCGACCCGATGCCTCCGGCCAGCGCGATATGATTGTTCTTGATGAGGACCCCATCAGAGAGATCGAGGCGGTGATTCTGTCCGCCTCCACAGCGAACCGCATATTTGTCGATCACCCGTAAGCCCGGAGCAGTTTTGCGCGTATCCAGAATGCGAGCGTGCGTTCCCGAGACTGCTTCCACAAACTTGCGCGTGAAGGTCGCGATCCCGCTCATGCGCTGCAGGAAATTCAGGATGACCCGTTCGCAGGAAAGAATCACGCGCGCGTTGTGGCGAATCACGGCCACAGACTGCCCAGTACGCAGACGGATGCCGTCAAAGATCTCCGGATGAGTGGTGACTTCGTAATGCGCGGTGACTGCGCCATCGAGCGCTGCGTAGACATCCAGGATGCGCGCTATGCAGCCGATGCCGGCAAGGATGCAGTCCTGCTTGGCGATGATCGTCGCCGCCGCGCGCTGGTTGGCATCGATGCAGGCATAGCTGGTCGCATCGCGCGTTGCCCGATCTTCCTGCAGCGCGTTCTCCAGAATTGCCGTGAGACGTCTTGAGTTCCAGTCCATAAGGGCAGTTGTCGTTAGCCAGTAATCAGTGGCCGGTTACGCAAACTCAATCACGAGCAGCCGATTTCCTTCAGCTTAGTCAACGTCTTCTCTTTCAATATCGCCAGCTCTTGTTGCTGCTTGCGCAGATTCTCGACAACGTTCTGCGGAGCTTTCGCCAGGAAATGTTCGTTCCCCAATTGCCGTTGGCCGCTGCCAATTCCTTTTTCCAGGCGATCGAGTTCTTTCTTCAAGCGCTCGCACTCGCTGGCCACGTCGATTTTGCGTTGATAGATTACGTGAACATCGAACCTTGCCGTGCTACGTGCCCCTGCGAGCTTGGCGAGAGAACTCTCGACGAAGGTGATCTTCTCCACGGTCGCCAGTCGCTCGACCGCTCCGCGATTGTGTTCGATCATCGAGCGAACCTCTGGCTCGTGCGCATAGATCTCGACCGGAATCTTCATCTTCGGTTCGACTTTGAGCTCGGCGCGCAGATTGCGGACGCTCACGATCAGGTCCTGCAGAATAGCCATCTCTGTTTCCGCCGCGAGGTCGAACTGTTTCTCATTCCCTTGCGGGTACGCTGCGAGAGCGATCGATTTCACAGCAGGTTTGTTGTCGTGCATCGCCTGCCATATCTCTTCGGTGATGAACGGCATCACGGGATGCAGCAAACGCAAGGCCGCATCGAAGAGACTGACGAGATTCTTGCAGGCGATCTGCGCAGCAGTTTTATCTGCGCCCTCCGCGAAGTTCAGGCGGGGCTTGATGAGCTCGAGGTACCAATCGCAGAACTCTCCCCAGAAAAAGTCGTAGATGCTGTTGGCCGCTTCGTGGAACCTGTAACTTTCCAACGCCTCATTGACGTTAGCCGCAACCCGGTTGAACCGGGAAAGGATCCACCGGTCTTCGAGAGTCGCAGCTTCGAAGCTTGAAATACCTGTGCCATTGAGCGAGCTTTCGCGGGCGGGACTGCCCGCGCCACACCCGATGCGGTCCACATTCATGAACATGAAGCGGGCCGCGTTCCAGATTTTATTGGCGAAGGCGCGATACCCTTCGGTGCGGTTCTCGTTGAAAGCAATATCAGTGCCGGGCGCAGCCATGGCGGCCAACGTGAATCGTGTCGCATCGGTGCCGAAGCGCTCAATGATTTCCAGCGGATCGATCACGTTTCCCTTGGTCTTTGACATCTTCTGTCGCTCGGCATCGCGCACCAGCGAATGAATGTACACCTGCCGGAACGGCACGCTATCATTCTTCTTTTCCGCCCACCCGCTCGCCTTTTTGATCGCGGGATCCTGCTCGTGGCCCTGCATGAAGTGGCATCCGAACATGATCATGCGCGCCACCCAGAAGAACAAAATCTCATACGCGGTGATCAGCAGGGTCGTCGGATAGAACACGGCCTGGTCCCGCGTCTTCTCCGGCCAGCCGAGCGTGGTAAATGGCAGCAGCCCGGACGAGAACCACGTGTCCAGAACGTCTGGAACCTGCTCGACCGCGCCACCGCATTTCGCACATTTCGTCGGGGCTTCCCGCGCAACGATCACCTCGCCACATCCCTTGCACGTCCACGCCGGGATCCGATGCCCCCACCACAACTGGCGCGAGATGCACCAGTCGTGTATGTTTTCCATCCAGTTGAGATACACCTGCCCGTAATTCTCAGGAACGATCGTGATTTCGCCGCTCTTAACCGCGTCGATGGCCCGATCGGCCAGCGGCTGAATCTTGATAAACCACTGCTTCGAGAGCCGAGGCTCAATCACCGTCCCGCAGCGGTCGCACTTGCCGAGAGCGAGCTGGTGAGCTTTCTCGCCAACCAGGAATCCCTGCTCCTCAAGATCGTGCAGAACACGCTTGCGCGCTTCGAACCGGTCGAGACCCGCATACGCTCCCGCGTTCTGATTCATGTGCGCGTGCTCGTCCATGACGTTAATCTGCGGCAGGTTGTGCCGCAGTCCCGCCTGGAAGTCGTTCGGATCGTGTGCCGGCGTAACCTTCACCGCCCCAGTTCCAAATTCCGGCTGCGCCAGTTCGTCGGTGATGATCGGAATCTCGCGATGCATCAGCGGCAGCAGGACTTTCTTGCCATGCAGGTGCGTGTAGCGCTCGTCCTTCGCGTTGACCGCAATGGCCGTGTCACCCAGCATCGTCTCAGGACGCGTGGTCGCGACCGTGATGAATTCGTCCGTGCCGATGACCGGATAGCGAATTTCCCAGAGCTTGCCCGGAACATCCTCATGCTTGACTTCGAGATCCGAGATCGCCGTCCCATGCCACGGGCACCAGTTGACGATGTAATCCCCGAGATAGATCAGTCCTTCTTCATACAGCCGGACGAAGACCTCGCGCACCGCGTGCGAGAGATTGTCGTCCATGGTGAAGTACTCGCGGTCCCAGTCGACCGACGCGCCGAGACGCTTCATCTGGTCGAGGATCGCCCCGCCGTACTCCCGCTTCCATTCCCACACGCGCTCCACGAACTTCTCGCGGCCCATCTCGCGGCGCTTCTTGCCTTCTTTTTCAAGCTGCTTCTCGACCATCATCTGCGTGGCGATTCCGGCGTGATCGGTGCCGGGCAGCCATAGCGTGATGAATCCCCGCATGCGATGCCAGCGCACAATGATGTCCATCTGCGTCTGGTTCAGCATGTGCCCCATGTGCAGCCGCCCGGTAACGTTCGGCGGTGGCAGAAGGAGCGTAAAGACAGGACGGGTCTCGCCCGGACCCGGCGTAGGAACGGAGAACAGCTTTTCTTTGATCCAGTAATCGGCCCAGCGCGTTTCAATCGCGCCCGGCTCATACGCTTTCGGAAGTTCGTGCGCCATAGAAAAGTCAGCACTCAGCCGCCAGCAATCAGCCAGTCGAAGCCCGACCTCGGCCTCCACTGACTGCTGAGTGCTGACTGCTGAGTGCTCCCTTGATCTTACAGGCGGGTGAAAAGAAGGGTCAAACCAACACAGTTAGGAAAAGTTCCTTGGTCTGGCCAAGCGGGAGGATGGCCCGCGCTCTCAGCATCAATCTTCAGGCTGTGGAAAAGTGCGCGGGAGGCAGTGAATACGGGGCTGAAAAATTTCGTCTTGGATCGAGTTAGGGGACAGGTGGGCCGTTCAAGAACAAATGTTTCGGAGGGTCTCCGCCGCGAGGAAGTCAAAAGCCCCACCCTCTCGCAAAAAACGCGAGAAGGGTGGGGCAACCTCGGTTCAGGATTTTCGCTGCACGAAAGGACGGGCCAGCCCCCGGCGATGGCGGGTATCAGAATGGCGCCTTGGTTGTCTCTCCTATTTGGGCGAGCGCGATCGAGTTGAAGGATTTGCGCTGCTGCTGTAGACATTCACAGTGTTGCTGCCGTTTTCGGTTACGTAAGTCTTTCCGGTTTTGCGATTCACGGCTATGCCAAAGGGCTTGTTGCCTCCCTTAAGCCCGCCAATCGCCGCATAGGTGCTCTCGCTGAATTCCATGACGGCATTAAGGGATGAGTCGGAAACCAGAACGGTTTTTCCGGGTTGGAACATCGCAGCAATACCGGGAGACTTGAAGGGGATCTTTCCTCCTGTAATTGTTTGCAACAGGTCTCCGGTGGAAGCGTCGAGCACGTATACGGAGGTATTGGAGGACGAAACCACGAACAGCCGGTTGGTTATCGGGTCCATTCCGATGTCCGTGGGCTGTGCTCCCTGTGGGAGAGCGAACGTGTTGGCCAGCGAATCAGATCTGCCATCGATAACGGAGACTGTCCCGGAAAGCTCGTTCGCGACATAGACTAGGTTCGTGGCGGAATTTACCCTAAGCCCCAATGGGATGTTGCCAACGGTGACCTTGGTAAGAATCGTGTTGGTCGCTCCATCAACCACGGCTACGTAGTTCTGCCCGTTTGAGCTTGATACGAAGATCTGATTTGTGGCTGAGTCGACCGCAACCCCAAAGGGAGAAACCACGCCAGATACGGTTGCGACAACTGTGTTTGAGGTGCCGTCGATGACCGAAACCGTGCCGCTCAGCAAGTTCGCCACGTAAACGAGATTTGTCAGGGGGTTGACGCCGATTGCCTCAGGAAAAGAGCCCACTGCTACAGTGGCGATCACGGCGTCGCTGGCACCATCAATGACAGAGACTGTGTTATCGGTAAGATTTGAAACATATATCCGGTTGGTGGTTTGGTTGAGTGCCACAAATGTAGGCAGGTTCCCAACCGGGATGCTCTTCACTGAGGTGGCATAACTCGGCATGATGCAAATTCCTAACAATAGGTTTGCCACGACTTTGGTAACGCACTTCATATAGTGCCTCCGAAAAATTTGCTAACTCCGGTCTACCCCGGGCCAGCCTTCGGCCGCAGGGCTATGGAGAATTGTGAGCTATTTATGGACCGAGGCTCCTCTGGAAGAGTGAGTTGCGCCGAAGCCGCTGTAGACGTTGACTGTGTTGTTGCCGCTTTCGGCGACGTAAATCTTTCCGGCCTTGCGGTTTACGGCGATACCAAACGGGCCGTTTCCACCCTTCAGGCCAGCTAGCGCGGAGTACGTGGTCTCGCTGAATTCGATAACGGCATTAAGCGACGAATCCGAGACTAGGACGGTCTTGCCGGGTTTGAACATGATCGCCGCTGCCGGGGATTTGAAGGCCACCTTGCCTGCCGTGATCGTTTCCAGCAGAGTGCCCACGGAAGCGTCGAGCACATAGACAACGGCATAATTCGGCGCCGTCACGAAGAGCCGGTTAGTGATCGGATCCAAGCCAATCAAAAAAGGCTCTGCGCCTTGCGGCAGAGCGAACGTGTTCACCACTGCGTCGCTGCTGCCATCGATGACAGAGACGGTCCCCGAGGCCTCGTTGGCAACGTAGATTACGTTTGCGGTCGAATTTACCGTTAGCCCATTCGGGATGTTTGCGACAGGGATTTTTGTGAGAATCGTATTCGTAGCTCCGTCTATGACAGCGACGTAGTTTTGCCCGTTTGAGCTTGATACGAAGATCTGATTTGTAATTGGGTTCACCGCTACCCCGAATGGAGAAACCACACCTGAGATGGTTGCCACGACGGCGTTAGAGGCGCCGTCGATGACAGAGACGGTGCCACTCAGCAAGTTCGCCACATAGATCAGATTGGTTACGGAGTTAACATCGACGGCTTCGGGAAATGAACCGACAGGTATCGTAGCGATGACGCTGTCGCTCGCACCGTCAATGACGGAGACCGTGCTGTCGGTAAGATTTGAGACGTAGATCCGATTGGTAATCTGGTTGACGGTTAGGAATCTGGGCGCGTTGCCAACCGGGATGCTCTTCACTGTCGAAGTGGCGGATGACGCTACGAAGCAAGTCGCCGCAAGGACGAGACCGGCTGAAAATAAGGATCTGATTTTCATGCTGCACCTCTTGAAATTACGAAATTAGTGATACCCGTGCGCTGAATTGATAGCGTCTCTGTAGCTGCAATCTCCTTGGGCTGAACCCTGCAGACCTGTTCCTGTATAGCACGAGTGGTAATTGCCCAAACCAACGCCGCTTTTGTCTGGAGCTGGCGGGCCAGCGTCGGGTTGGAAGTACTTCAGTTGCTGAGCGGATGAGAGCCCGTTCAGGGATGTATAACTTCCAGACCCACACATACCGCCGCTCAGGACGCAGAACTGCGGGTCGAAAGCTAGATCCGCGTCCACGGAATAGAGCTCAAGCACGTTCAGATGACCGCTGACAGCGGCTGGCAGCCAATTGCGCAGGTCTCCGGAGTCCCCGCCCGGATTGCAGCCAGATACGCAAGTCTGATCTGTAGGGTCAGAGTTTGCAATCTGCTGGAGTTCAAGTGGACTACCCCGAGGGAAGTTGTTATTGAAATTTGTGCACCAGTTGGATGCGCACGGCGGTGCCGAAATGAAGTCATTGAGGCTCAGGCCTTGGCTGCCGAAGCCAAACGTGGCTCCGTAGAGGTTCCCGTGCTTAACGGCGTCGCTGGCCTCGTAATCTGGGTACTGGCTGTCGCTGGAACTGCTACCGACGCGATTAATCGGTTCGAAAATGAGCATTGTCGGCGACTGCGCCTGCTCGAAATCGGTCATCTCCGTGATGTAGTTTTGCCATGTCGTCGAGGAATATGGGGTTCCGGGTGGGTAGTCCGGAAGATTGCCGGTGCAGTAAACGAATGACTCGCCGCCTACGGATTTTCCCAAACGCATGTAGTAAACCTGCGCGGGTTTGATGTTGGTGGGGTCCGAAGTGTTCCGGCCAAAGTGCTGCATGGCGGCGGCGTAGAAGGCTTTCAGCGCCGTCTTCATAGGAGTCTGATATGGCACGAGCCAAGACTGTACCGACGTGATCGCTGTTCCTTGGGACGCGTTACAGTTGGTGCTGCAATTCGTGTGGAAATGGAACACTGTCGTGCTGTCAATCTGCGTGATTGCCGCGGGCGTCGCACCAGTATCGAGTCCGGACGATCCAGTTCCAGCGATCCAGACAACGTCGTTCGCAGTTAGGGAGCCCGTAGGTGGATAGCCGTTCGCTTGTGTAACCAGGGGCGAGTCCAGCGTTACAGTGGCGTCGTTGCCGGTGGTGCTGATTGAATGGATGGTCGGGCCCTTCCAGCTCGTACAGCTATATTCATTGGCGTTGATATAGTTCTGTGCGCCGCCAGTGTGAGCGATCCACGATGGTGTCGTGACGTAGTACGGGGTCGCGCTGTTGACGTTATTGGGAGAGACGGGTGCGGTCTGGGCGGACGCGACGATGTTGACCATTTTCGTTCCCCACCCATTTCCTGAGCTGAACCAATAGGCCAGGCGGCTGTCGGTACTCGCCCAATTGTAACCATGGTACCACCCGGAAGCATCGATCTGGCACTGATCGGTGCCCGGAGCACCCACCGGGCAGGAGGTGGAACTGGGAGCGTACGTCTCAATCGCAGACCAGACGATGCTCTCGGTTACGCCATCGATGGCGCTCGCCTTCATGACGTATGGGGCAAAATGGTCCGAGCGATCGGGGTCGGTCTCTGGCGGAAACACGACGAAAATCCGGACATACTGCGAACTCTGCGGGCCGACAGTCACGCTACCCTTCGTGATTACTGTCCCTTTACCGGCGAGGATCTGAGCCGAGGCGGCGGATGTAACCAAAAGCAGCATGAGTGTCAACGTTCGTTTCTGACCGGACGCTACAGCCGAAACCAGGTGAATCATCGCCAGTAGTGTTGTTCCCAAGGGCATGTATTCAAGAATTCTTGTCTTCGTAGTACTTACTCGTGCGCTACCGTTTGTCGAATTAGGGCTTGGTAATCTTCCATGACTTGGGTGTGTACATGTCACTTGTTCCTGGCGCAGATTGTGTTAGAGAAACGGTCAGGCTTCCGGTCCATGTCTCGGTTGCAGTCGCGAAGACGGGTGGAGCAATTGAACTACCCGTTGGGGCCGTCCCAGTAGTGCTGATGATTTGTTGAGACGTTTGCGAGCCCGGATCATTCATGATGGAAACGGTGCCGCAAAAAAACCCCGTTCCAGTGCTGGTTGAAAATGTTAGTGAGCCTGCCGTTCCAAATTTGACCTTGTAAATGGTGGATGTAGAACCCGTCGTGTGTTGGGCACAGAATTCGATGCGTATCCCATGTCCAGAGGGCTGCGAGGGTACCGAAGTGGAATACAGCGCCACGTCAGCGCTGTTGTTGCTTGCAACTGCGCTAGCTGCCTTTTGGTAGTCAATTAGCAACCCTCCGCAGGTGGTGGCTACCGTACCAGCGCTGCTGGTGCAATCGCCGGTGAGCGCTGGCATCTGGGAGGCGGTAACGCTGGTACTGGTGGTCATGCACGTTGAGCAGGTGATGTTACCCGTGGTACTTGAAATAGAAAGCGGCGCGCTTGAGGTTACCGCGGGCGTCCCGCTGCTTGTTCCGAAAGTAATCGTGGGACTGCCAGCGACCGCCTGCGGGGTGAGGGTGACATTTCCGCTGGTCGTCCCCACTAACGAGATCTGGCCAGTAGACCCGCTTGCTCCCACCGTGAGCAATGGAGAGACGAACTTCAGTGTCGAAGGGCAGGTTTCCTGATAGACGTTTTGCGTCTGGGTTGTGTCTGCGACCACAATTCCACCTGATGTCGCGCGACAGGGCCAGAGGGCAAGGTCCCATGTCGTCGAGACTCCGTGGTTAGTTACCTTTAAACGTCCATCCATCTGTCGAATCCGCCCACAGCGTTTCACTGCCGGAAACAGCGGGGATGCTGCTTGCTTCGGTTATCGTTAGTCCGTTTACTCCGCTGCCCGTGCCGGTGCCGCTAACCGTAACCTGTGCTGCCAGCCCTGCCGACAGCAGTACGCAACTGAGTACGGTCAAGGGCAGTGCTCTTTTGATCCAACCGGGTCTCCTCATAGAATGTTGTTTCTCCTGGCGCGAAGGTGAGCGATTTCAAGCCGATTAACGACACGGGCCCTGTGACGGGGACTACAGACCTGAGGGAAGGAACGAGAAGAACTGATCATCTTCTCGCTATCAGCTAAAGCTGATGGCCGAAGAATGTAACCTGTTCCCCTCCCGGCGTCAACGTGAAAATTCTTGCAGTGTCAAAGCTTTTTAGAAATGTCCCCGTCGTTAACTTATTAGAAATGTCCCCTGTTCAGGTTTGTGGTGTCGTTGTCTTGCGTCCTGGAGCGTAGCCCGCTTTTTAGAGCAAAACAGGGACAGACGGAACTGACCCATTTTCTCTATCCACTCCGGAAATTCGGGCACAGACGAGACATTCCCCATTCCTCCAGCCCCGCCGCGCAAAATCACAGCGCGCTAGGGGGAGATTCAGTTTCCGATCAAGACCGTCAGATGCACTCTAATCACTTCGGCCGCGTCCGGCTTTTGACCTTGTTCGCTTCCATCCTGCGAATTGCAATACCAGAATTCCTGCGGTGATCGTCCAGAGCAGCGCTTCATATGGGAGTACGCGTTTCTCGATTTGTTGGTAGGCGATTCCATGCACGACCATGAGCGCTACGGCCGCATAGGTCCAGCGCTGTACTGATTTCCACGTTCGCGCGCCGAGCTTTCGTAACGACAAATCGTTGGAGATCGCCAGCAAGAGCAGAAACAAAAGTGCCGACAGCAGGCCGGTGTAGTTGCCCAGTCCGAACAGATCGTGGCGGATACGCTTGTGCTCGTCGACGAAATAGAGCCACATCCGTCCGCGTAAATGCACGTTCAATCCGACCGCGGTGTGCAGCAGGGCCATGATTCCGGCCCATATACCAAGGTCGCGCCGCAGGTCGAAGCTTACGGGATTGGCGCGGCCCAGGAGCACATTCCACGGGCCCAGCAGAACTGCGGCTGCAGTCAGCAACACAGCGGGATATGCCGTGGCGATGCTGAGGTGCGCGACCAGATCGCGCCGGTCCGGGAATAATCGCCAGAATTCAACTGAGCAGCCGAGTGCCGCCAGCCCGATAACCAAGTGCTGTATAACTCTGCGGCGCCAATAAGGCAAACGAGTTTTCGAAGGACGTCTGATAGGTTACTGGGGCCCGCGGAGAATTGAGGAACCCTGCGATGCTGCCGACCGCAAGGTATTTGATTTTAAGCCGAAATTCGGGGAATACACGGCGCGTTCTCGAGTTTCTTACCCCCGGGGCCTGCAATCACAATGCTATGTGATCCCAGCCCTAGCGATCTCCAACCGAAAAGCAGATCCTGACCAAGGCGGTAGCGGTACACGCAACAGGAAGTAGGCGAGAGCTAACTCCTTGCGGCTCAAGTTGAGGCGTTTCGCGGGCGTCTGAGCCCGCCGCCGAAATCCTGAGCGACGCCAAGGAACTCGCTGATGGTGGCAGCTAAGTCGTTTTGGCTCAAGATTTTACCCGTAAGTTGTTGACCGCCATAGATTACTTCTAAAATCTCCCCTAAGTTGATGATTCTACTAGACCGGGGGGGGGGGATACCCCCACTCCAACGCAATTTTCCCAATTCAGAACTGTTGTTTCCGATCGTCGCAGACTCCATTCATGTCTCTGCGCCGCCGGAGAGGGCACGACGGAAATGGAAAGACTGTGCTGACGCGCGCATTGCGGCGTGAGAATGCAGTCAGACGAGGCCGTGCAATCGCACAGGTTGGTTTATTCAGATCCGGTAGAGTGGATGGAAGCGCTATTTCTTCTTGCCCAGCTTCTTCGCGATCTCTTCAACGATCCTGGGACGCATGTCGGCGAGAACGCTGTCTACGATGCTGGCGATCTCCGGATCAGCATCGAAATTGTTCCCGGCTTCTTCCGGCTTGCGCTCCGCACCCGCAGCCACGGCCATCGCGGCTGTGTCTTGGGGTGTTTCTTCGTCCTTGGCGGATCCCGCAGCCGAGGCCGGCTTATCTTCGCGGATTTTTCGCCAGCTTGCCCATGCGGCCGCAGTGTTGGCCGAGATCTCCGATTCCTTCTTTGCCATTTCGTCTATACCTCCCGCTCTGGGACTGACTGACTCTGACGACGCGACTTCCGCAACCGCTTCTTTTTTTGGCGCGGCTGGGATCTCCGAACTTTCATTGAAACTTTGACTCACGCTGGCAGGCGCGGAAACTTCTGCTGCAGGCGCGGCGATCTCTTCGTTCTTGTTGGCATCTTCGGCTTTGACAGTCTCTTCTGCCACAGCGACTGATTCCGGCTCGGTGGACTTCGTCTCCGCAGCAATCTCGGGAACAGATATGGGTTCCGTGGCCGAAGGCTGCTCGATCGGCGATGCCTCTGTAACCGGAGCAGTTGCAATAATCGGAGACGGCTCTGCCACGGCCTCGCTCGGAGTCACTGGTTCCTGCGCCACGTAAGACGACGCAACCGTTTCGAACTCTTTCACCGCCGCCGTGACTGCTTCTTTCGCAGCACTTGCCACTTCGGCCAGCGGCGCTACAGCCTCAGGCGCGGAAATGGCCGGAACTTCGGCAACAGGAGCCAGTGGCTCTTCGATCCTCGGAACAGTCGTTTCTGCCTGAGGTGCGGGCGCAGGCTCAGGAATGGCGCTGACAGCTGGAACCGGTATATGGCCGCTCTCGGCAGCAGCAAAGGCCGCATAGGCCTTCTGCATCTCCTGCTCGAGAGAAATGGCGGCCTCTTCGGGCGCGAGAGCAACCGCGACAGCGGTCCAGCGCGAACTTGTTGGCCCCGCACCGGCGGCCGCGGCAATCGCCATCGTCACGGGCTCGTCGGAGTTCGCAGCATCCGACCAGGAACCACGGCCAGAGTTCGATGACTGCGCTGGCGCCTGCTGTTCCAGGCCGGCGATCGCCGCGCCGACTTCGGCTGGAATTGGCGCGGGTTCGACTTCCGCCTTCTTTTCTGCTTCATCCGCCTTGGGCTGTTCGGCCAGTGTGACCGGCGCCTCCGATGCGGGCGCAGCTTCGGAACTCGACACGGCAACATCGACGCTTCGAATTTCCTCTTTGATGTCGGCCTTGATGTCCGCCTTCTGCGCAGAATCTGGTTGCTGCGCCGGCGGTATCTCCGCCACCGCCTCCAGGCGCTTCTCGTCTGAGATGATTCCCTGCACCTGAGCCGCAGCGGCTGCCAAAGCAGCGATTTCTTCGGGGGTTACATCCTTAGGAAGCCCCTCAGGAGCAAATGCTCCAACATTAACCCGATTCTCTTCCGATTCCGCGATTGGCGGCGGCAGAACTGGTGCTTCTTCGATCTTCTGTTCGGGAGACTTATGATCGACGACCGTCCGCAGGTCCTTGTTCACCGGATTGTAGACCGCTGGATCGTCAACGTCGGCCTCAAGCTCCTTCTCTTTCTCTTTCTTTTTCTTCGGGAAGACAATGCGGCTCTTCCAGCCCACATCCTCCTCCACTGCCATCGATTTGTCGTAATGGGATTCTTCGAGCGCAGCCGTTGCGCGGGCAAAACGGCCCGGCTTGGATGGCTCGGGACGGGGAACAACTTTATCTTCCAGCTTGCTCAGAGCGCTCAGCAGTTCGCTGGCTTCAAAGGGCTTTACGATGAATGCATCGGCCCGGACGCGCCTGGCTTCCTCCGGCTTAAAGGGTTCTAACTTTCCGACCGTTAGCAGGATAGGGATTCTTGCAGTTTCGCCGGATTCCTTCAGCCGTTGACAGACTTCCAATCCGCTGTAGCCCGGCATATATACATCGAGAACGATCAGGTCTGGCCGCTGCTCTCCAATCTTTTTCAAGGCCGCCGACCCGTTATTAACCGTGACAACTTCGTATCCCGCATCCGCGAGGATCTTCCGCCCCATATTCTGGGCAGTGACGCTATCGTCGGCGAGCAGTATCTTCCGGGCCAAAAGTATTGTCCTCTGATGAGGGGAGATAACGCGAAGGTAACCCGACACTCAACCTAAGTCAATGACGCAAAAGGGAAGTAACACGTTACTAGTGGTCAACACCTAGTGCGCGGAAAACCCCAATTGATGTCCCGGGTTCGGGAGTTCTGCTGTGGCCGTAGCCTCTATAGCTGCAACAACCGCCGCCCCGCTTGGTTGAAGGCTGAGAGCTGAGAGCTGACAGCTGACAGCTTTTTTAAAACGGGACGATCTTCTTGAATAGCGATTTCTTTTTCTTCTTGCTACTCGAGAGCTCCGCATCGCTCGCTGGCGTGTTGTCGTCGTTGTTCTTGGCGGCGTCTTGCGACGAAGATTGGTCCTGCTGGATCTCATTCACCTGCGCCGGTGCGGGTAGCGGCTGATCACCGTTGGAACCACCAGGCGTAAGTTCGTTCGAGTCGGCCGATGCTGTCGGCTTCAACTCGTTGGGATCGTTTGTGGCGGCCGGAGTTTTTGCACCAGCCGCTCCGAACGGAGGCTGTGCCGAGGAAGTGGCGTCTGCCGCTGGGGCGACATCGTTGGTTCCGGGTTGGTCAGGCTTAACAACTTCCACGCCGACGGTCTTTTCCCCGCCTCCCATGGCGCCCATGGCTTCCTGACGCACCACGCTTGTGGCTGAGATCGGTTCGGGTTCCACCAGGTTTGGCTCGCCGATCTGTGCTGCGTGCGCGACATCCGGACCTTTCTTAATCAGCCCCGACATTCTCTGCACGATGGTGGTTTCACCGCGGCTGGCAATCTCAGCCCTGTTCTGCGCCACAGCTCTCTTTGAAGGCCGCGGAATGGGCTGCTGCAGCGCTGCGAGACGCCTTCTGGCATCGTCAGCACGATCCATCAAGGGATAGCGAGTGATGATCTTGTCGTACGCCTGGGACGCCTCTTTCGTGAGTTCTGCCATGTACTTCGCCTTTGCGGCTTCGGTAGTGCAGCCGCGGGGCAAATTATGGGCGTCACAAGTGGGACTGAGCTTCATCCTGGCCATCTGCCCTTCGTAGTCCTGACCGAGCAACCAGGCAGCTTCATCGGCACGGCTGTACAGCGGATATTTCTCGAGCAATGATTTCAAACGCGCGATCGATGCGGGATACGACTCGCGAAGGTAGTAGAACCGCCCGATACCAAACTCGCGCTCGGCCAGCACTTCCTGCACTTCCAACAGCTTCCGCTTCGCCTCAGGCACCAACTTGCTGTCGGGATATTGCAGAATCACCTTGCGGTATTCGTCCTCGGCACGCTTGGCGTGCGTGTAATCGCGATCGGCTTTCTCCATCTGCTGGTAATGAATATTGGCGATCTTCAATTGAGCTTCGGCGGCCTCCGGCATGTTCGGAAAGAAGATTTCGAAGTCGCTATACTCCTGCTCGGCCTGGGCCAAGGCTGCCGCGCCACCCTCGGCGTACCAGGAATCGCCTACCGCCAGTTTGGCGCGCGCGATGTATTCGGAATCGGGATAAGTGTTGATCAGCGTTTGCAGCGTGAGTCGAGCCACGTCGAAGCGGTTGTGCCGCATAGCGTCCATGGCCTTGTCGAACAGGACCTTATCTGGCTGCTTCGAGCCCACACCAGCCAATGGGTTGATAGCTTTCTTGTTGGTGCAGGCAGCTGTCAATGCCAGCAGCAGGCCCAGAAGCATTATCGCGATTGTTCGACGTGACATGAAAACCTCAACTGGCCAATGATCGGTAGTCAGTGACCTTAGACTATTCTGGATTCTCTGGCCACTGGTCACTGACCATCGGCCAAATGATTCTGGTACGGCCGTTCAGACTTTCAGCATTGCCGCCTCGGTGGCCGCTTTCAGCAGAGACTCCGCATTCTTCCTTGGATCGCCCTTGCCGAAGACCGCGTTGCCCGCGACCAGAATTTCGGCGCCTGCATGTACAACTTCGGCAACGGTTTCATGCGCGACTCCACCATCGACCTCAATACGGTATTGCAACCCTCGCTGGCGGCGAATCTCGGTTAACTTCCGCATTTTGTGCAGCGTCGTGGGAATAAACTGCTGCGCTCCGAATCCCGGATTCACCGACATGACGAGCACGTAGTCCACAACATCGAGCACTTCGGAAAGCGTCTCCACCGGAGTTGCCGGATTGATCACAACGCCCGCGAGGCATCCATGGTTTTTGATCAGGTGCAGCGTACGGTTCAGGTGGCGGCAGGCCTCCTGATGCACCGAGATCCAGTTCACCCCAATCTCGGCAAAAACCGGAATAAACTCATCCGGATTTTCGATCATGAAGTGGCAATCCAGCGGCAGGTCGGTCACTTTCCGCAACGACTTCACGACGGGCGGCCCAATCGTCAGGTTGGGCACGAAGTGCCCGTCCATGATGTCGACGTGGATGAGGCTAGCCCCGCCCTCGCACGCGGCGCGTACCTGTTCCCCGAGCCGGGCGAAATCAGCGGACAAAATTGACGGTGCCAGTTCGATCAAACCCGGGCCTCAGAACCTGATTTCTCGCTAGAAAACGCTTGTGGAAATTCTAACACGCGAAAACCGGAGCAACTTCAGAACTTCTTCTCCGCGGATCACGCGGAGGAACGCGAATCAAATCTAACGTATGGCCTGATATCCGGGCTGATTTCTCCGGGACAGCCGTTCCGGCTGTCCTGGCGAGCAGAGTCCGACAGCATGCTGCGGATATTGCATGTTACCCTCTCCGGCGTGTCCCACTTGCCCCAATTCGCGCCCGCGGCCGCCTCGGTCACTGCCGTTTTCCTGTGGGGCGCTTCGGACTTTGCTGGCGGATACGGCTCCCGACGCGCCAATGCCTTCGTGCTGACCGCATTCTCACATCTTTGCGCCTTTGTCTGGATGTGTGCGATCGCGCTGGCATCGCATGCCGTTCTGCCCGATCGCGCCAGCATACTGTGGTCGATCGTCGCTGGAGCCATCGGAGGCTTCGCTCTCGCGATTTTCTATGGAGCTCTTGCCGCCGGTCAGATGGGTTTGAGTGCGCCAATCGCCGCGTTGTTAGGGGCGGCGATCCCGACGATGGTCGACATCGCGCTTCAGGGCGCTCCCAGCCGCTGGTCTATTGTGGGATTCGCTCTTGCCATTGTTGCCATCTGGTTGATTTCGCGGCCCGAATCTGCCGCTGACACTACCGCCCTCGATGGAAAATCACGGCCAAAAGGAGTTGCGTCCGCTGCCCTGGCCGGCGTGGGTTTTGCCGGATTCTATCTCTGCATTCACCAGGCAGGCGGCTCGCCCATCTGGGACGCCGCCATTTCGCGCATCGGGTCGTTCACCGCGACTGCCATCGCAGTCGCCGTCCTTCGGGCCCCGTTGCGTCTGGACCGCCCAGCGTCGGCTCTCGCTGTATTCGCGGGATTTTTCGATGTCAGCGGTACCGCAGTTTTCATTTTTGCCAGCCAGCGCGGACGGCTCGATGAAGCGGTGGTGATCACCTCTCTCTATCCCGCGGTGACAGTCCTTTTGGCACGCCTCGTTCTGAAAGAACACTTCAGCCGGTGGAAGTTCTTGGGATTGCTGGCAGCCTTGGCGGCGGTTCCATTGATCGCGGCGGGATAAACTTCTTCAGGCGGGATAGATTCTTTCATTTGTCGTTCCGAGCGCAGCGAGGAATCTGCTGTTCGCTTGCATCGGCACGCGTGCGGTTCAGGGTTCATCCGTGGAATCCGTGTAGATCCCTGGCCAATGTTGTAGCATCCGAACATGCCTCTGCTCGAAATCCGGAACCTCACAAAAGTATTCTCCGCTGGCGTTCGTGCTGTCGATGACGTCTCCCTCGACCTTCAGGCGGGAGAAACGCTGGGGCTCGTAGGAGAATCCGGCTCGGGTAAAAGCACTCTTGGACGACTGATTCTAAGGTTGATCGAGCCCACGTCCGGCAGTATTCGTTATGAAGGGCGTGATCTGCTCGTCGCCGGTTCGGGTGAAATGCGCCGCCTGCGACGCGACATGCAGATCATCTTTCAGGATCCTTTTGCGTCGCTCGATCCGCGCTTTCGCGTGGAAGACATCATTGCTGAGCCGTTGATCATTCATGGCGGGGACCGTCGGGCCAAGGTCGACCTTCGCTCCCGCGTCTCGGAACTGCTTCGCGCCGTCGGCCTCGACGAATCCGCCCGTACTCGCTATCCCCATGAATTTTCGGGCGGACAGCGCCAACGCATCGGGATTGCGAGGGCCCTGGCTCTGCGACCGAAGTTCATCGTGTGTGACGAGCCGGTCTCAGCCCTCGATGTCAGCGTCGGCGCACAAATTGTCAATTTACTTGCGCAACTGCAACGCGACTTCGGTTTGACCTACCTGTTCATCTCTCATTCGATGCCCGTCGTTCGCTATCTTTCCACACGCATCGCTGTGATGTACAAAGGCAAAATCGTAGAAATCGGCTCGACCGACCTGATTACGACGAAGCCGATTCACCCCTATACGCAAAGCCTGCTGCAGGCAACGCCGGAACTCACCGTCTAACAGCCGGAGCGCCACTAATTTCCCATTGCGCAGCCCCGATTGCTTCATCTACTCTTGCAACCAATCTGGTGTGGGGAACCTCCTACCCGCAGTTTGAAAGTGAGCCCCGTGGCAAGTACAACTTCGACCGCACACCCCTTTTCTGTCTCGCCTCCATTTGCGCCGCTTCGCAGCCTGGTGGAGCTCGCACTGGGATTCGCCGGCATCATGGCGGTCCTGTGGATGCCTACGCACGAACAGCTGATGTTCGGCCCTATTGCGCTTCTGCTCCCCGCGGTTCTGGTACTGCTCAACAGACCAAATGCCCGCGAGCTAGGTCTGGGATGGCGGGAATTCCTGCGGGCCTTCTGGATTTTGCCCGCCGCGGTCATGCTGTCGATGCTCGCCATGATGGCTGCGCAATACGCAGGAACGTTCCACAATCTTTACCGGCCTGACATTTCCCATACGGGCGGATACGTCCTCTGGACCATCTACCAGCAATTTCTGCTGCAAGACTACTTCATGCCGCGGCTTACACGTCTTCTGGAGAGTAACTCAGCCATCGCCTTGGCAGCCGTACTGTTTGCGATTGCCCATCTGCCAAACCTGGTACTCGCCGGCGCGACGCTGGTATGGGGCGCGGTATCGTGCCTTCTATTCCGCCGCTATCGCAGCCTCTACATTGTCGGCATCGCTCAAGGATTGCTGGGATTGTGTTTTGCGGTGTGCATCCCTGACATTTTCATTCATCACATGCGAGTCGGCTTAGGGTACTGGCACTACCATCCCTTGCCTGCAACTCCGGCTGCAGGATTTCATGGGGCCGCAGGGAAGTAATCAAAACCAGAGATACCAAAGCCAGTCCACGCAGGTATGAGTAATACCTGAGGCCGTGATGCGCCGGTTTTCGCGCCACGCGCGGCCGTAGAAGATTCCTGCAATGGCCGCAAGCAACACATAGCGCCAGTTGAAATGTGCCGAGCCGAAGTTCCTCTTATTGAAGTGCGACAGGCCGAACAAGATCGAGGCCGTTACCAGCGCTGCGGTTCGTCCTAATCTGCGTTCGAGCAGGTTCTGCACCCAGGTCCGGAAGAATAGTTCTTCGGGAACCGCAACAAAGACGAAGATACCGGCCCAGCCGACGAGCGCTTTGAAGACATTCGGAATACTCGCATGCGGATGAATGAAGCCCAACACCAGGCCGAGCACAATCACCGCCGGCGCGAAGAACAGGAGTTCGCGAAAGCCGGTCTTCCAATCGCTCCAGCGAAAGTGGAAATCGAAGCCCGTTCCGCTGAGCTGGCGGATTCCGAGAAACGCATATAGGCCCGCATCCACCAGCAGAAGATTGCCCCAGCCCCGCAGGCCCGTAGGCCAAGCCACGTCGAACCAGCGCAGGTCGACGGCAAGTCCCAGCGTCAGCAAGATGACCGCGTCCCGCCAATTCCCGCGCTGCTCCGGATCTGCGGAGGCCGCGCGAAGCATCAGCCATGCCATCGCCACCGGCAGCAGCGTGTAGAGCGCGAGCCAGTCCCAGCGGATCAAATGGAACCAGCCTGCCAGAATTGTGTACGGCAGCACCAGCATTGCGGGAGCAGCGATTCGCACCGGAACGGGCCAACTCGTAATCCAGCGCTGCACCTTCTCCGTCGCTAAGCCGAACGCAAGGGCGGGCAGAAGTTCGATCGCGAGAACGACGGCTTCGAGCGGCGTTACGTTCGACATCAGAACTATCTTATCCGGCCAGTTACGGCCTGCGGCTGAAGAATCCCGACTGAGGTGAAAGCTCGATCAAGTCCCTTGTCTCGCGGTTCAGGCGCGAATAGAATTCCCCCGTCCTTTTAAGGAGGCACTATGTCCACTGCGCCGCTTCCGCCGGTCGCATCCGCCCCCATCTCCGTCCCAGTTGAGCCGCCAATGTCGGAGGGCGCTCGCATTATCAACACATTTATCGCCCCGAGCAAAACCTTTACCGACTTAGGTCGCAATGCGAAGTGGTGGTCGTGGGTCGTCCCTTGGTTATTGATTTCTGTTGCGGCGATCGCGTTCTTCGCGGTGGTTGGTCAGAAAATCGGGTTCCGCAAAGTTGCCGAGAACCAGGTTCAGGCATCGCCCAAAGCCACCGAACGAATGGATCGCATGGCACCGCAGGATCGGGAAAATGCCATGGAACGACAGGCCAAAGGCACACAGTTCTTCACGGAATATCTCTATCCCGTGGTGATCCTGATTATTAATCTTGTCATTGCCGTTCTCTTGTTTGGAACATTCACGTTCATCGCCGGTGCCAAGCTCAATTTCAAGACCAGCTTTGCAATTGTCATGTTCGCAGGTTTGCCTGGGATCCTCAGGCTTCTGCTGTCCATTGGCGCGGTTTTCGCGGGCGTTGACCCGGATTCGTTCTCGCTGCAGAATCCGGTGGCGACGAATCCCGGCTACTTCCTGAAACCGGCCGACTCGCCGGTGCTCTTCAGCCTGGCATCATCGCTAGATATATTTTTGATCTGGACGCTTGTCCTGTGCGCGATTGGTTTCACGTGTGTGAGCAAGGTGAAGCGGGGAACATCCTTTGCGATTGTCTTCGGATGGTGGATCGTATTTTCTCTGATCGGCGCAGGCTTTGCGGCTGCGTTTTCGTAGGCTTCAGCCGGCAATCTCCTCAATCGAACGCACGACTTCGGCACGAATTGTCAGCTGCACGCTGGCGAGGTCCTGCCGCATGTGCTCGGGATCAGTTGTGCCCGTGAGCGGCAGGATGCCGATCGCACGCGCGAAGGCAAACACCACTTGTGCGGGAGTAGCGTTCAGTTGCCCTGCTAACTGAGCGAATGGTGGATACTGCAACACCTCCGGATTCGCTGTTAGCAGCGAGAATCCCTGATACGTAATGTTGTGATCGTTGCAGAATGCTCTCACGTTCCGGTCCCAGCCAAGCCGGGCAAAGCACCGGTTCTGGACCAATGCGGGAAGCTCCAGACCTGCGGCCTTCATTTCTTCCAGATGCTGCAAAGATAGATTGCTGACTCCCAGCAGCCGCGTGCGTCCGGCTTCACGCTCGTTCCGCATCGCTTCCCACACTTCTGAGTCCGAGTCAGTCCAGCCGTAATTTGACGCAGGACCGTGCAGCACAAAGCTGTCGACGTAATGTGTCCCGAGATGTTCCAGCGAACTCGCCAGCGATTGGCGGACCTGTGTCGCGAAGCTTGCCGAGGGATCATACGGCAACCGATGATCCTGCCCGCGCTGATACGTGTATTTGGTTTGAAGAAATAAATCGTCACGCGTCAGCACCCCCGCCCGGTACGCGGCCGCCAGCCCCTCGCCGACCCCGGCCTCGAAGTAATGCCGCCGCTGGTTTGCAGTATCGATTCCGCGAAACCCGGTGCGCAGCGCCAGTTCTGTCAGCGAAGCAGTGCGCTCTTGCTTCCAGGCAGTCCCGTAGAGAAACTCAGGCAGATGTGACGAAGTTGGCATAAGGCGATGATGCCACGAAAGCCATCTCTGCACCCATATGACCGGCTAGCGCAGAAAGTTATATCCTTGAAGTCCTCAGGAGGCTTTCCGTGAAATTGACTCTGATTGCCGTATTGCTTCTCTCTTGCGCAACCTTGGCCGTTGCGCAGACTGCTGCTCAAGGATCATCGAAAGATCCCGTTGCAAGCTCGCTCCGCATGCTGCTTCCCCGCTCAGAAAAAAATGTCGTCGGCGCCGTCGAAGCGATGCCGGCCGACAAATATTCGTACAAGCCCACGCCGGAGCAGAACACCTTCGGCCATCTCGCCACGCACATCATTGAATTCAACAACTCGCTGTGCGCTAAAGCGGCCGATGTTCCCGCCCCGAAGACGGAAGAGCCGAAAGAAACTGATCCGAAAGATAAACTCGTCACCGCCGTGAAAGCTTCCTATGCGTTCTGCAACGAAGCGCTCGGCAAAATGGACGACTCGAAACTGGGAGATTCGATCGATCTCTTCGGAGGCCATAAGGGACCGCGTGCGATGGCGGCACTCATTCTGGCGAGTGGATGGTCCGATCACTACGCGACTGCTGCAATGTATCTGCGGCTGAACGGCATCGTTCCACCATCGGCACAGCAGAAACACTAAGCTCCAAGTCAAGCCTGGCAGAGGCATTCAGCCGGATTAGGTGCTGAATGCCGTCTGCTAGCCTATTTGATTTGAACGAGTTCTTCTGCAGAAACTGGCGGATGATTTGCCGGCGCGGGATGTTGTGGCGCTCGCCATGAATCGAAGATCGAAACCTGGTGCACGCAGGAAACCGTGCAGTGCGGCGCACAAGCCTTCTCCGTGAGATACTCTCGGCGCAAATCTTCGCGGCTGTATTCTTCCAGCGGAATCCCCGGATAGCCACGCTGCTGCGAACAGTAGTGGACCAGTCCGTTCTCACAGATGTACAGATACCGCGCTCCCGCACGGCAGCGCCAGTCATTGGGCAATCCCTTAGCAATGTTGTCCTGAAAGGCGTTGACCCGCGTGAAGCTGCTCTTCTCGAGATTTTTCATCTCGTGATAGATCGTGCGTTCTTCATCGCCCAAGGGCTGCAGTTGACCGCTGCCGTCGTGAATAATCCCGATGGTGGAAGTGAATCCCAGCTCGATGGCGCGTTTGCCGATCATCAGCGCGTCCTGGGGATGCGCAATGCCGCTGCCTACAACGGAATTAATATTCACGTGAAACTCAGCATGCTCCGCGAGCAGTTGCAGCTTCTTGTCGAGGACCTTCAGGCTCTTTTTTGAGACCTCGTCGGGATTCACATTGTCGATCGAAATCTGCAGCCATTCGAGACCAGCGCGATTCAGCCGCTGTATGCGTTCCGCCACCAGCAGATAGCCGTTCGTGATCAGCCCGGCAATCATGCCATTGGTCCGGATACGGCGAATCACGTCATCGAGCTCGGGATGCATCAGCGGCTCGCCGCCCGAAATGGTCACGACCGAGGTCCCGAGAGCGCCCAGCTTATCGATCCGGCGGTACATCTCTTCAAGCGGCACCGGCTTCGAGAAATCGTCGAACTCGTTGCAATAGGTACACGCCAGGTTGCAGCGCCTCATCGGAATGATGTGCGCCAATAGCGGATGGTCGGTCGAAGTTAGCCCTTTAAAGGCCATCTTCGCCCCGCGCACATTACGGTGCAGGGCCTTGGCGCGGCGCCGTAATTTGGTCAGAGTAGAAGGCATTATTACTTCTATTACAACATACGAAGTGTTCCTCTGATCCGATGCGACATTGGTTGGAGACTATCGACTGCTAAACGGTAACGGATCAACGCAGACCGGTGCCACGGTAGGAATCAGGGTAGCTGCTGGTGACCCGCGTGCGCCAATAATTCAAGAGCGGTATCGGCGCGCTCTTCTTGAATGAGAACGTAATCCGTGTCGTACGTGGAAACGGCAAAGATCGGAATTCCATGACTCGATAGTGGCTCGATGAATGCAAGTAGAACTCCGGTCAGCGAAAACGGGAAAGGGCCTTTCAGTTTTAGACAGACCCATTGATGCGGGGATTGCACGGCTGCTGGCAAATGTTGGCTGGGACACACTATCGACAGCTCCTCGTCAGTCCGGGTAATGGAACTGAAGTGTCCATTCGTGCTCCAACCTGGAACTTCCGCTTGAGGAGGAAGCTTGATGACGGAAAAAAGCGCCGGCAATCGCTGGAACTGCAACCGGTGCTGCCGGTTTGTGGGACCCTGACCGGGCATTCGTCCTAGCCTTCTATCGCCTTCCGCACCGCCGCCTTGGCAAGCAGGCGCGTCGAATCCAGCGTCGGCAGAGGCGAGACATCCGGCGTCACCAGCAAGGGAATCTCCGTGCATCCAAGCACGACCGCGTCACACCCCTCATCCTTCATCGCTCGAATCACCTCGATATAGTAGGCGAGCGACCGCGGCAGGACCTGCGCATTCACCAATTCATCGAAAATGATCTGATTAATGCGCTCCCGCTCGACCGCGCTCGGAATGCGGAACTCGATCCCGGCCGCTCTCAGCGCCTCAGGATAGACAGGACCCTCCATGAGATACCGCGTACCGATAACGGCCAGCCGCTTGTATCCGTGCCGCTTCGCCTCCGCCGCAACTTCCCGCGCAATGTGCAGCCACGGACGCGGCGATCGATGCTCCACCAGATCAAATGCCTGATGGATCGTATTATCGGGACAAATCAAGAAGTCGGCGCCGGCCTTCGCCAGCTTCTCTGCGGAAGCCAGCATCAGTTCGGCCACGCCAGCCCAGTCGCCCGCATCGATGCAATTCATATACCGAGCAAGCGAAAACGAGTGCAGTGCGACTTCAGGATGGTCATGCCGGCCCAGCGTCTGCGCGCCTTCCAGCGAAATCGTGCGGTAACAGAGCGCCGCTCCCTCGGTGCTGCACGCGACAATGCCGATATGCAACATGGCGAAAGTTTAAAAAGCTATGCCCCCGAAATGTTGTCATTCCGAACCGGCGAAGCCGGTGAGGAATCTGCTTACTCTGTTAGCCGATTCGTCCGTTCGCAGTGTTCTGGACAGCGACTGCATACGGGCTGCTGTCCCGATATCTCTTCTCGAACTCCTCCCGCGTGCAAATCGTCTTCACAACCACGACGCGGTCGATAGCCAGAATCCCGTCAAGATGATCGATCTCATGCTGCAGTAACTCAGAAAGACTTCGCTCGTCCCCGGCGCGAAACACCTGCTCCGCCCCATCCAAATCCCGATACCGCACCGTGATCTCGCGATGCCGCGGCACCTGCATGAAGATCGACAAAAAGCTGAGGCACGCGTCCCACACGGTAATCATCTCCGGACTGCGCTTAGTGATCTCAGGATTGATGAGCGGCCATGGTTTCTCGCCTGGCAACTGCAGAAAGATCGCGCGCTGGAGAACTCCGATCTGCGGCGCAGCAATCCCCCGTCCGTAGCCGGTTTTGGCACGCCAGTGCGCCAGAGTATCCGCCAGATCCTCAATGAGTTCATGTGTCTCAGGGGCGCTCGCATCTTCTACTAAAGCGCACGTTTGCCGCAGTCGAGGATCTCCAAGTTGAAGGATGCGTCTGACCGCCATGATCAGTTCCTACTCTATGCAGAAATCACTACCGTGCCACCGCCGCATCAAACAAGCTGAGCAGTTCAATTTTCTTTTCCGCGGGAAGAAACGACGCTTCAAATGAATTCCGCGCCAGCTCCCGCAGATGTTCATCCGTAAAGCCAAAATTATCCTGCGCCAGTTGATATTCGCGCGCCAGCGTCGTTCCAAACAGCGCGGGATCATCGGTGTTCAAAGTGATCATCACCCCTTGATCGAAATAACCCTTCACCGGATGTTCCGCGATCGTCTTGCAGCAGCCCGTCCGCAGATTACTGGTCAGGCAAATCTCGACCGGGATTTGCCGGTACGCCAATTCCTCGACCAGGTCCGGATCCTGCGCCGCGCTTAGCCCGTGGCCGATGCGCTCCGCATGCAGATTCAGCGCTCCCCAGATGGACTCCGGCGGTCCGGTCTCCCCCGCATGAGCCGTGAGCCGCAGCCCGTGATCTTCGGCATAGGCATAAACGCCGCGAAAAAGCTCGGGTGGCGCCTTGATCTCATCCCCTCCGATGCCCACACCCACGACGTGCCGGTTCTTGTAGTGCGCCGCGAGCTCAAAAACTTTTTGAGCCTCTTCCACGCCGAAGTGCCGCGTTGCATCGAAAATCCAGAGCAAGGATACGCCGAAGTCTCTCGCTCCGCGGGTACGCCCGCGATCCAGTCCTTCGAAGATTGCCGCGAAATCCTGTTTGCGATACAGGCAGACTCCCACCGCAACGTAAACTTCCGCATGCAGCACGTTTTCTTCTTTCAGTTGCTGCATCAGCCGATACGTCACCAGTTCATAGTCAGCCGGACCGCGCAAATGCGCGCTCACTTCCTTGAACGCCATCAGGAAACTAGGGAAATCGTTATAGCGATACAACGGTTCCGTATCGGCGAGAGTCGCATTCTCCCCGTGCTGCCGCCGAAGCTCAACCAGCGTTTGCGGCTCCACGGCTCCTTCCAGATGTAAATGCAACTCCGCTTTAGGTAATTGTCGAATGAACGAGTTCGGCGGCTGGGCTCCAGCGGCGGACATGATTTAAAGATTGTAGTTTGCACCGGTCACTTTTGCGAAGAGCGTCGGCCTGCTCATTTGCTTTACAATCCGGTGTTCTCGCCGAATTGGAGGCCTCATGCACCTCACCCGCGCGTTTTCTGTCATCGCTATGCTTCTCGCCAGTGGAATTCTTTGTTTTGCGGCATCCTCCTCGTCCCCTCAGGTAAAAACACATTCCGGAACCGTCGAGGGCAAAGACGATGGCAAGGTGAAATCGTTTCTCGGCATTCCTTACGCCCAGCCCCCAGTTGGCGATCTCCGCTGGAAGGCGCCGGTGCCAATCGCGAAGTGGTCGGGCGTGAAGAAAGCCATTGCGTTCGGCAACCACTGCATGCAGGCAAACGTATTCGGTGACATGGTATTTCGCGATCCGGGGGGCAGCGAAGATTGCCTCACGCTGAATATCTGGGTTCCCACGAAGCACGAGGCCGCCAAACTCCCCGTGATGGTCTGGATCTATGGCGGAGGCTTCGTCGCGGGCACGACATCTGAACAACGGCAGGACGGCTCGGTGCTGGCGCAGCATGGCGTCATTGTCGTCTCCATGAACTACCGCCTCGGAGTCTTCGGATTCCTGGTGCATCCGGAACTCGCCAAAGAGTCGGGACACAATGCAGCCGGCAATTACGGATTGATGGACCAACTCGCCGCGCTGAAATGGGTACGTGACAACATCGCTGCATTTGGCGGAGATCCCGGCAACGTCACCATCTTCGGGGAAAGTGCCGGCTCATTCTCGGTCAGCGCGCAAATGGCCTCGCCGTTGGCGAAAGGATTGTTCCAGAGGGCAATCGGCGAAAGCGGTGCGGCATTCTCGCGCAGCGGACTTTCTTTCGAGCCCATGTCCGAGCGTGCCGAAAAAGATATGAAGGTGATGCAGGAAAAGTTCGGCGTCTCGACTCTGGCGGAACTGCGCGCGATTCCGGCAGAAAAGCTGCTCGAACCTTTCTCCCCTCCCAAGTCACACGGTTTTGAATTCGGCCCCGACATCGACGGCTACTTCCTGCCGGAATCCGTTCCTGACATCTTCGCAGCCGGCAAACAGAATGATGTTGGACTTCTCGCTGGGTGGAATAAGGACGAAGGCGGCTTTGATGTCACGCAGCGGCCGACGGCCGAGACTTTCAAGGCCACCGCGCAGAAAGACTTCGGTGACAAGGCCGACGAATTTCTGAAGCTCTATCCGGCCGATACCGATCAACACGCGCTTCGCTCTGCCGAAGACTATGCGGGCGACAAATTTATTGCCTTCTCTACGTGGGCCTGGATCGAAGCCCAGAGCAAGACCGGCAAGCAGCCGATTTACCGCTATCGATTTGACATGGCTCCGGTGCCTTCGGATCCAAATGCGCCGCGCATGGGTGCGTATCACTCCGCGGAAATCGAATATGTCTTCGGACAGCTCGACTCAAAGAAAGAGATGACCTGGCGTCCCGACGACCGCCAACTGAGCGAGATGATGCAGAAGTACTGGTCCAACTTCGCCAAGAGCGGCAATCCCAACGGCCCAGGCCTGCCGAACTGGCCGATGTACGACGCGCCACAGGGCTGGCCGGTGATGTTCCTGAGCGCCCAACCCGAAGCTCACCAAGACTCGCTGCGCGATCGGTATCTATTCTTGTCGAAGGAGTGGAAGGGGAATTCGAACGAATAAACAGTATGTCATCCTGAGCGGAGCGAACTCGAATGAGTTCGCGGAGTCGAAGGATCCCAACCCGTACCCACGGACGTGGCCACTCTATCTTTTCGCAAATTCGCTGTGATGCCGGCTGTACAAGATGTAAATCATCAATCCCAGCACCAGCCACACCACGAATCGCACCCAGGTGATGACCGTGAGTCCGGCCATCAGCCCGACGCAGAGCACGATCGAGATCAGCGGGAACCACGGCACAAACGGCACACGAAACACGCGCTTCCGCTCCGGTTGTGTACGCCGCAGAATGATCACTCCGAGCGAGACGAGTGCGAACGCGAACAGCGTTCCGATATTCGACAGGTCGGCCGCGTCGCTCACGGCGAATATTCCCGACGGCACGCCCACCGCCAGTCCGGCGATCCAAGTCGACCAGTGCGGTGTCTTGAACTTTTTGTGCACCGCCGAGAAAAAGCGTGGGAACAGTCCGTCGCGCGACATCGCATACCAGATGCGCGCCTGCCCGTATTGAAATACGAGCAGTGAAGAGATCATCCCGGTCAGCGCGCCGATTACGATAATCGATCGCGACCACCGGCTAGCGCCCAGAATCTTCAGCGCATACGCCACGGGAGCTTCAGCCGCTTCGCCGGAAACGAAGGTCGTGTACTTCATCATTCCCAGCAGCACGATCGAAACGCCCACGTAAAGAACGGTGCACACGATGAGTGAGGCGATGATGCCGAACGGCAAATCTCGCTGCGGATTCTTCGATTCCTCCGCCGCAGTCGAAACCGAGTCGAATCCGATGTACGTAAAGAAAACGATTGCGCCGCCAGTAACCACCCCGGCAAATCCCGATGGCGCAAACGGCTTCCAGTTCGAGGAATTCACCAGCGCTCCGCCGACCACGAGAAACACCAGGATCGCGCCAATCTTGATCGCGACCATGATGTTGTTGGCTTCGGCCGATTCTTTGATCCCGCGCACCAGCAGCACAGTCAGAATAAAAATGATCAGAAACGCGGGAATATTGAAATAAGCGCCCGTCCAGTGCCCCGACTCCCAGACAGGGGTCGACCATCTGTCCGGCAAATTGAGCCCAAACGATGCGAGTTGCGCCTTGGTATACGCGCTGAACCCGATCGCCACGACCACGTTGCTGACCACGTATTCGAGAATCAGGTCCCAGCCGATGATCCACGCGAAAATTTCCCCGAGCGTTGCGTACGAGTAGGTATACGCGCTTCCCGCGATCGGAATCATCGAAGCCAGTTCCGCGTAGCACAGTCCGGCAAAGCTGCAAGCGACCGCAACCAGGAAAAACGAAATCGCGATCGATGGCCCAGCCGGAGGACGTCCATGCATCAGGACCTGGGCTGAGCCTCCGCCACGCAGGAAGTTGATAACGATATCGAGAACCTGCGCGTGCAGGATGGAAGGTGCCTGGAAATACTCTCCCGCCGCCGCAGTGCCGGTCAGAATAAAGATTCCGGAGCCAATAACCGCGCCGATGCCCAAGGCCGTCAACGACCACGGCCCCAGCGTCTTCTGCAGACGATGTCCGGGAGTTTCTGATTCGGAAATCAGCTTATCGATCGACTTGCAACAGAAAAGCTGATTTTCGGAGGTGCGCACAACTTTTTCCGATGGAGGTTCGCTCGCCGTGGGTTGTGACAAGAGGTCAGATTTCTCCTGGACGGAGGACGTTCGCACCTGGCAGCTGGCGCTTAGCATTTGGCCCGTAAAGCTCGGATCGTGATCGAACCTGGAGGGGCTGAATGCTAAGTGCTGAGTGCCAATTGCTGTTCTTACCGCTTCGCCTGGCCGCGGGCCATCTTCTTGACCTTCGGCTTCTTCGATCCTCGCGGATAATCGCGGGCCTTGAGCGGCTTATCCGCCTTGCGTTTCTTGCGCGAGGCGCGTTTGGCTTTCTTGCGTTCGTCTCTGCTGAGTTGTGCTGTATTGGCCATGAACTCCCTTAGCAATTGAGTGATTGAGCGATTGGGTCATTGGGCGATTGGATACTGACGGAGTCAATCGCTCGATGACTCAATCACTCAATGGCTCAATTCTTAGGCTTTCTCGAGCTGGGCATACTTCTCCACCAGCTTCTTCAAGCCGAAGCGTGGAAATTGTACCGTAATCTTGGCTTCTTCGCCTTCTCCCTCGCGTTGGAACACCGTCCCTTCGCCATATTTCGGATGCTTCACTCTTTGTCCCGGACGGAATCCGCGCTTTCCCGTTGGCGGTTCGACGGCCGGCGTCTTCGGGAGAGAGAACTTTCTCCCCCGGCTCGCGAAGAACTCGGCAATGTTCTCGATGGAGTTGTAGGCTCGCGCCGGAGTTGTTGGCTTCAAGGTTCGAACTTGATCCCGGCCCTTGTCGTGCCACGATGCGCTCTGGTCTTCATCCTCGTAGGAATAATGCGTAGTCCCGGAGTCGGAATAGCTCGTGTGGGAACGACTGCCTTCGGCCGCCCGGCGGAAGGAAGCCCCACTGCTTCGTCGCGTTCCCAGTTCCTCAATGAGTGGGGCTGGCACTTCCTCGAGAAATCTTGATGGCACACTCGCCTCCGGCAGATCAGTTCCATATCTCCGCCGATAAACCGCCCGCGTCAGCACCAACTGATCCATCGCCCTCGTCATACCGACGTAGCAAAGCCGTCGCTCTTCTTCGATGTCCTCGGGAACAAGCATCGTCCTCGAATGCGGGAACAATCCCTCTTCGAGCCCACTCAGGAAGACGAGCGGGAACTCCAGCCCCTTCGCCGCATGCAGGCTCATCAGCGTGATCTGCGCGCGCTCGTCGTAATCATCGGCATCGGCGATCAAAGCCGCATGATCCAGAAACTGATCGAGAGTCTCCGCCCGATCCCGCGAGTCCATCGCAGCGTTCACCAGTTCGCGCAAGTTCTCAATCCGCGAATACGCCTCAGGCGTGTCCTCTGCCTCCAGCAATTTGATGTACCCGGTCCGGTCGATCAGAAATTTCAAGATGTCCGCTGTGCTGACAGTTGGAACGGGAAATGAAGCCGTAGCCGCATCAGCGTTAACCGTAGCGCCGGCATCCTGCCGGCTGTCCGGGAGGCGACTCGCCTCCCCTGTGTCCGACTGATCTGCAGCCGCCGCGTTCTCTCCAAAATCAAACGAAAAGTTCCCAAACTCTGCCGGATCAAAGGCAGTCGCGTCTTGCTCACTGCCGGAACTTTCTTGGCTCCGTGCCTCTGTGTCCCCGTCGTGGATTTCCCCAGATTCGTGCAACTGCTCCACAAACGTCCCAGCCAGCATGGCCCGCGCGTCTTCAATCAGCTGCTGAAAATTCTTCAGCGACGCTACTGCCCGCGGAGGTACCAGCTGCCGCTTCACCGCTTCCCCAATCGCTCCCCATAAAGAAAGCCCCGTCTCCAAGGCAAGCTGCTCGAGCGTGTCGATCGTTCCCTTGCCGATCCCGCGTGCCGGAGTGTTGATGACTCGCAACAATGAAATCGTGTCATCCGGATTCTGGATGACCTTCAGATACGAGATCATGTCCTTGATTTCTGCGCGCTCGTAAAACGAAAATCCGCCGACCACGTGGTACTTCAACCCGTACCGTCGCATGCCTTCTTCAAACAATCGCGACTGCGAATTCGTGCGATACAGCACCGCCGCCCGCGGGGTCTCTCCGCGCTCGGTCGCTTCACGCACATACCGGGCAATCGAATCGGCCGCGAACAGCGCTTCGTTCTCTCCATCCGGAGCCTCGTAGTAGCCGACTTTTGCGCCGCCCTGCCGCGAGGTCCACAGATTTTTTCCCTTGCGCCGGACGTTATTCGCCACGACCGTCGACGCCGCCTGCAGAATGTTCTGTGTCGAACGATAGTTCTGCTCCAGCCGGATAATCTTCGCCTCGGGAAAATCCTGCTCAAATTCGAGGATGTTGCGAATGTCTGCCCCACGCCACGAATAGATCGACTGGTCTTCGTCCCCGACGGCGCATACGTTGTGATGTTCGCCTGCCAGCATTCGCATCAACTCATATTGCGGACGGTTCGTATCCTGATATTCATCAATCATCAGATACTGGAACCGCTTGTTGTAGTATTCGCGCACATGAGGCGCCGACTTCAAAAGCCGCACTGCCTCCAGCAGCAGGTCATCGAAGTCCAGCGCATTCGCTCTGCGCAGCTCCTTGCGATATTCCTCGTACAAGTGCGCGACCTTCTCGGTCTTGGGGTCCCCCGACTGCAAATACAGTTCCTGCGGATCGAGCATGTGATTCTTCGCCCAGGAAATCCGGCCGAGCACCGTGCGCGGGGTGAGCTCTTTATCGTCGAGTCCCAGCCGCTTCATGATTGATTTCACCAGCGACTGCTGATCGGCTTCGTCATAAATAACAAACGATTTCGTGTGTCCGATCGGTGGCTGCCCCGGTACGGTCGACGGAATCCGCATCGCCTCGATGTCTCGCCTCAGCATTCGCACGCAGAACGAGTGAAATGTCGAAATCACCGGCTTGGCAATGCTCAGGCCTCCGACAAGCTTCTCGACGCGCTCGCCCATCTCCGCCGCAGCCTTGTTCGTGAACGTCATGGCGAGGATGGACTCCGGCATCACGCCTTTACACTCGATCAGATAGGCGATCCGATACGTGATAACGCGCGTCTTTCCGCTACCGGCGCCGGCCAGGATCAACACCGGTCCTTCCGTGGTTTCGACAGCCTCACGCTGCTGCGGATTCAGTTGGTCAAGAAAAGACAATGCAGAAGTGGCTCCGGAAGTGTTCTCTCTAAATTTTACACGCTGCCGGAAGGCGCTTCCGGCGCAGGTTTCAAGATTTCAAAGTAGTGCGCAATGAGGATCAACGATTCCTGAAATGGGGGTTTTGTGCCGTGGCGGCATCCAACTCAACCCTCGTCAAATGTTCTGTCTTTGAAACTTTGAAACCTCGAAACTTTGCAACTTCTTCCCGCAAATTTTCGCGCAAGCCGCGCCTCACGCCCCGTTCCATCAGCGGAGTCGAAAACGGGCGGCGCGGACGGTTCGAGTTACGCCAGTAATTCGAGCATCACCCCTGAGACCCGGACGCGCCCGCCTGATACAGAGTCGGTGTCGCAGTTTCGCTTGCAGCGCGCAACGCGGCAGTGAGCTTCACGTACGTGGCCAGTACAGCTGTTCTCGGGCATTCGCAACAAAATCGCCGAGCACAGCCGCGAAAGCCTGCCCTGAGCGAAGTCGAAGGGCGGCGCAAGAATGCAGCCCGCAGCGCAAGCTGTGGGTCAACGAGCGAACCCTGGCAAGCCCCGGACGGGCGAAAGAAACGACACAGGCTCAAACAGAAGGAGCCTCTATGCGTTCCAAAATCGTCGTCGGATTTGTTTTTTTGTCTCTGGCCGGTTTCGCCACTCTGAATCACTACCTCGTGCGCGCGGGTGAACAAATCCCCGTTCCCGGATACAAAGTCCTCGATCCCATCCGCCACGGCAATCTCACCGTATTCCCCGTCGTCGCTGCGAAAACTTATCCCACAAGCGAGTTCATCACGCTCGATGAAGGCCTGCGCTCGGGCGAGGTCGTGGTCACCGAAGCGGGCAGCGTGCAAGGATTGATCCGCCGCCCCGACGCGCCGATCCACCGATACGACGGTGCGCAGGTGAACCGTCTCGTGCTGGTCAACAACTCCAAGCGCCCGCTGCTCCTGCTCGCCGGCGAAGTCGTCAGCGGAGGCAAGCAGGACCGCGTCATCGGCAAAGACCGCATCGTGCCAGCGGAAAGTGATCCCATCGACCTCAGCGTTTTCTGCGTTGAGCACGGACGCTGGGTCGCCACCAGCGAACACTTCGGTGCATCCGAAGCGATGTACGGCAAGGGAGGAGGAATCGCCAGCGGAGCTCCTGTTCCCATGGCGATCATGGTGCAGCCCTCGGTTCGCGCCAAAGCCATGGGCGACCAGAATCAGCAAGAAGTTTGGGACGAGGTCAGTAAGCAGAAGCAAGAGTTGGTCTCCCGCGTTGCGCCCCTCGCTCCAACCGCCGGAGCCGAAATCGGTCAAGTCAGTTCTTACGCGAAGGTGAACGAGAACCAGGAAGTTCGCAAATATGTCGACTCCATCGCGAAGCCCGTCGAACAAAGCTATCAGAGCCTGATCCATCAACTGCGCGATCGCAACGCCGTGGGCGTGGTCGTCGCCGTTAACGGACGCATCATCTGGGCCGACATCTTCGCCAGTACTGACCTGCTCACGAAATACTGGCCGAAACTGGTGCGTTCCTATGCATCAGAAGCGGTAGTTACGCGCGCCAAAGACATGGACGTGACCGCAAAGCAAGCCGAAGTGTTCCTCTCCGAAATGGAAGGCCGGCGAGAAATGATCGAAAGCGAACCCGGGATTTACCGTCACACCGAAGTGACAGGCGACGGATTCAAAGCATTCTCGCTCACGTCGCTGCTGCCAAAGACGGCATTCGAAGTGCACGTAGCGAAGATGGCTGACTGAAGGAGCGATGACAGTTGTTAGCGGCTTGTTGCTGGCATCTCTTTGTGTCGTTGTCATCCTGAGCCGCTGCTTTTGCGGCGAAGGACCGATGTACTCACCGACATTATGGATGCAGTCGACAATTGCATAGGTCCTTCGCGTTGCTCAGGATGACAATTGGATCTTAAGCTGATCACTGGCCACTGGCGTTCTGATACCACTGTCTCCAAGCTGCCGAATCGTTCCCCAACCGCTGGTGTGTGATGTCGCTCAGCGCATGGAACGCCCACGCATGCGTCGCCGCATCGAGTGACGGATCATCCGCATACTCAATCAAGTGAGGAATCGCGGTTGCACGCTGCTGCGGTGTAAATAACCCAGAGCTTGCGACTCCGCACGCCGCCCTCTCCCGCACAAGCGGCGACGCGTCGTCGTGCATCGCCTTTAACAAAGCCGCAAGCGCGTCATCCGTGCCCGTCAGCGCCAGTGCTTCCACAGACCAATGCCGCGACTCCACATCTGAGTCACTCAAGTGTTGCTTCAGCACCTCGACCACCTCGGTCGGCTCAACCCCACGGTTCGCCATCAATCCCAACGCCCACAGCGCCCAAATCTTCTGCCCATGATCTCCAGAGTCCGCCGTCTTCAGCAAATACTGGAGGCCCTGCGAATTCTTCGACAGCCCGTACGCCGCGAGTTCCACTTCCACACCTGACTCGCGCACTCGCATATCGTCGGAATTTAGCGCTGCCGTCGTAACGTTCGCCATCTGCGAGTCCCACTGCAGCTTGCCTTGCCATTCATTCACCTTCGATGAAATCTGATCGACGGCGTCCGGGGAATGCGCCACGGCCTGCTCCAACAGAGTTTCAGCCTGTCTCTGCGCGCCCATGTCTTGGATCTGGCCCGGCGTGCTCCCCGCTCTGCTCTCGTAATTCGAACTCTCTGATTTCGGTGCGACCCGATGCGCGTGCCCCAAACTCCCGGCCACCACCGCGCCGATCATGCCGATCGCCATGGCAATCAGATGAAGCCACTGTGGCGCAACTTTCCTTTGCACTCCCGGATTCGGTTGCGCATTGTACGCAGCAATATCCGATCCCGGCCCCAAGGTCCCATAATCCGGCGTCGGCTGCAGCCTCGGATCGGGTCCCCCATTGATCTGCGAATTTTCGACCTGCGGATCTTTCCCGGGTCCAAATTGTGGAGGCACGCCCATAGAAAGAAGTCTAGGTGGTCGCCCGAAATGGGGTAAAGTTACCATCGGGTCCAATCCCTAAAGTTCGACATTCGCCCGCTCTCCCGGGAAGGGGCCCCGGCTTCGGCGGCGCAACTTCATGAGGAGGAAGTCATGTCTTCGAAGCGCAAGATTCTCTTAGCCGTTCTCAGTGTGTCCCTGGTCGCCGTCGCTCTGGCCGCCGCTGGTCCGGGATACCACGTGGTCAAAACCTACAAAATCGGCGGAGAAGGCGGCTGGGATTACCTCTTGGCCGATGCCAACACCCACCGTCTCTTCATTTCTCGCGGCACGCACGTCATCGTTTTAGACACCGAGTCCGGCAAGACAGTCGGCGATATTCCCGACACCCCCGGCGTTCACGGCATAGCCCTCGCTCCCGAACTCGGCAAAGGTTTCACCAGCAATGGCCGTGAAAACACCGTCACGGTTTTTGATCTCTCGACGCTCAAGCCGAACGCGGAAAAAATAAAAGTCGGCGGCGAAAATCCTGATGCCATTCTCTACGATCCGGCCACCAAGCGCGTCTTCACTTTCAATGGCCGTAGCCACGATGCCACCGCGATCGATGCGACGAATGGCAAGGTCATGGGCATGATTAAGCTCGACGGCAAGCCTGAGTTCGCCGCCAGCGACGCCAAAGGAACGGTCTTCGTCAATATCGAAGACAAGAGCGAATTGACTGCCATTGACGCCAACAAGCTCCAGGTGAAGACAACCTGGCCGCTCGCACCCTGCCAGGAGCCGAGCGGACTCGCGATCGATCGCAAACACCGCCGTCTTTTCTCCGGATGCGACAACAAGATGATGGCCGTGGTCGACGCCGATAGCGGCAAAGTGCTCGCCACTCCGGCAATCGGCGAAGGCGTGGACGCCGCCGCCTATGATGAAGGCACCGGCCTCGCGTTTGCCTCCTGTGGCGAAGACGGCGTCCTTACCGTGATCAAACAGGACTCCCCTGACAAGTACAGCGTGGCCGAAAACGTGCCGACTCAGAAGAGCGCCCGCACTATGGCTCTGGACACAAAAACCCACACCGTCTACACGGTGGCCGCCCAGTTCGGTCCGAGGCCAGCACCAACGCCGCAAAATCCTCGAGGCTATCCTCCGGTTCTCCCGGATAGCTTCGTAGTCTTGGTGGTTGAAAAGTAGGTCTTCAATGGATGGGTGCCCCATTTCTCGCGTGCCTTTTGCGCGAGAAGTGGGTATTTCGATTCTGGGCAAGCGTTGCCATTCCGAGAAGTCGCAGCGAAGGAGAAAAAATCTGCTTCTCGCGATCCACATCGTTCAGCGTCGTCCTACACTCCTCCCGGTATGCCCAGCCGTCACAGCAACCAGTTACAATGTTCCGGCGCCCGGCAACCCGGGCGACTGAACGAAACGACTAACGACCGCATGACGATGAAAGTTCGCAAAGCTGTTTTTCCAGCCGCCGGACTGGGCACACGTTTCCTGCCCGCCACCAAAGCCCAACCCAAAGAGATGCTTCCGGTCGTCGACAAGCCGATCATTCAATACGGCGTCGAGGAAGCCATGGCCTCCGGCTGCGACCAGATCCTCATCATCACCGGACGCGGCAAGCAGGCCATCGAAGACCACTTCGACGTCAGCTACGAACTGGAGAAGATGCTCGAGGAGCGCGGCAAGATTGACTTGCTCAAAATCGTGCGCCAGATCTCCGACATGATCTACGTCGGTTATGTTCGGCAGAAAGAAGCTCTCGGACTCGGCCACGCTGTCCTCATGGCGCGCGAGCTCGTAGGCAACGAGCCGTTCGCTGTTCTGCTCGCAGACGACGTCATTGACGCACCGGTTCCCGCGCTCAAGCAGATGGTCAACGTCTTCGACGCGAAGCAGTGCAGCGTGATCGCAGCCCAGGTCGTCGAAGGCCGGATGATCTCATCCTACGGGGTCTTCGACGCTCAGCCCGCCGACGGCTTCAACGGACGCCTCTTCGAAATCCGCAACATGGTCGAAAAGCCTAAGTTTGAAGAAGCCCCGTCGAACCTCGCCGTGATCGGACGCTATATCCTCACTCCTGCGATTTTCGATTGCCTCTCGCGGACTCAAACCGGCGCCGGAGGCGAACTTCAGTTGACGGATGGCATGCGCATGCTGCTCAAGCAGGAAAAAATGTACGCCTATGTCTACGAGGGCAATCGCTACGATACCGGCGACAAGCTAGGGTTCCTGAAAGCCACTGTAGAATTCGCCCTGAAACGCCCCGACCTCGGCGGCCCATTCCGCGAATATCTAAAGGGATTGAAGCTCTAGCGAGCTGTCATCGTCCTGAGCCGAGTCGAAGGATCTCTACCTTCTTCTCACGCCATCTTCAAATGGGTGCCCCACTTCTGGCCGATGTTGCCAGAAGTGGGGATTTTGATTCTGCTGGAAGTTCACTAAAAGCCGGCGAGGCTACTTCTGCGTTCTGAATTCTGGCTTCCTACTTCTGACTCTCCTTCATCTTCTTCGACTTCTCTTCCACTCCCCGCGCCAGCTTCTCTTTATGAGCATGCATCTTCTTCGCCATGCCCTCATCGGCCAATGCAATCATCTGCGCTGCGAGAATACCGGCATTCGTCGCACCCCACTTTCCGATCGAAACCGTTGCCACCGGAATCCCCGGAGGCATCTGCACAGTCGAAAGCAGCGAATCCATCCCGTTCAGCGAAGTCGAAGGGATCGGCACTCCGATTACCGGCAAAATCGTATGTGCCGCAATTACTCCTGCCAGGTGCGCAGCGCCGCCGGCTCCCGCAATAATCACCTTAATCCCGCGCTCGGCTGCCTTCTTCGCAAAATCCGCCGAGCGGTCTGGCGACCGGTGCGCCGATGTTACGTCGATCTCATACGGGATTCCGAAATCATCGAGCGCTTTGCCCGCCTCCCGCATGATCTCCAAATCCGAATCACTCCCCATCACAATCGATACCAGTGGCTTGCTCATGTCTCTCCTCTAAGAATGTATTGGATTGTCATCCTGAGCGGAGGTTTGCTCGCCAAACGAAGCAAACCGCAGTCGAAGGATCCCTATCGTGTGACCGCTCGAACCAGGCTGACTTTGAAACCTTGAAACTTTGAAACCTATTTTTTCAGCGCCCGCGCCGCAATATCTTTTCGATAATGCGCGCCGGCAAATTCAATCTTCGCACAAGCCTCGTAGACCCGTTCGACCGCAGTATCCAGATCCCGCGCTCGCGCCGTCACTCCCAGCACCCGTCCACCAGCCGTGTAATACACTCCATCCCGCTTTGAGGTCCCCGCGTGAAAAACTTTCACGCCCTCCACAACTGCGGCGTCCTCCAACCCATCGATCCGTTTTCCTTGCTCATAGGTTCCCGGATACCCGCCCGATGCCATCACCACGCATACCGAGGCGTCCTGCGACCACCTGAAATCTCCTTCACTGGTGCGCCCGTCGATCGATGCCTCGATCGCATCCACCAGATCGCTGTCCATCCGCATCAGAATGGGTTGCGTCTCCGGATCCCCAAACCTGCAATTGAACTCGAGTACCTGAGGTCCGCGTGCCGTCATCATCAGCCCGCAGTACAGGACGCCCTTGAACTCCGCGCCCTCCGCCTTCATTCCCTCCACTACCGGACGCGCAATGTGATTCACCAGCCAGTCGCGCATTTGCTCGTCGACAATGTCCGCCGTCGAATACGCCCCCATCCCGCCAGTATTCGGACCGTTGTCGCCATCGCCAGCGCGCTTATGATCCTGCGCTCCGACCAGCGGTGCCACCCGCTCTCCATCGCTGAATACCAGGAATGAAAGCTCGTCGCCCTTGAGGCACTCTTCCAGGACAACTCGCGATCCAGCTTCGCCGAGCATTTTCCCGCTCAGCATCTCCGCCGCGACCGCAGTTGCCTCGTCTTTACTCTTCGCTATGACCACACCTTTCCCCGCGGCCAGCCCATCGGCTTTCACCACGACTGGAGTATGAAAGTGTCCGAGGGCTGCCTTGACCTGCTCAACGCTGTCGCAGATTGCAAACGGCGCTGTCGGGATGTGATGCCGCTGCAAGAATTCCTTGGCGAAACTCTTGCTCGATTCCAGCCGGGCCGCTGCTTGCGTCGGACCAAACACGCGCCATCCACGCCGCATGAACTCATCGACGACACCGAGCGTTAAAGGAAGTTCCGGGCCTACCACCGTCAGGTCTGGTTGCAAGCGATTGGCCAGTGCCACCATGGAATCCAGGCTCTTCATGTCGGCCGGAAGGCATTCGGCGTCGTCTGCGATCCCACCATTCCCCGGCGCGCAATAGAGCTTCGTAATGCGAGGAGATTGCTTCAGCTTCCACACCAGCGCATGCTCGCGCCCGCCACCACCTAAGACAAGAACTTTCATAGAGGACAAAACAGGTTAGAAGTTGCAATGAATGCTGTCAAACCAGCATGTGGCGCGCGCGCCCCCGCGCGCGATTGCGTAAACCACCCGGCGCACTGGCATACTTGGCAGCAAGCCATTTACTTTAAATACGCCCGCACCAGCGAGATTAGATCTTCGGTCAACTCCTCCGGAGACTCCGTCGCGCGATTCGGGTGCGTGATGTGCAGCCGTATGTGGTCCTCCAGAATTTCCGCCATGAGGCTGTTGACACCCCCGCGAATTGCCGCCAGCAGCATGAGAATATCGGCGCACTCATCACCGGCGCTGACCGCGCGCTCCACCGCAGTGATCTGCCCACCGAGACGTTTGATTCTCGAAAACAGCTTCTGTTTCTCCCGTGAGATTTCCGGCAGTTTATCTTTCATAAAGTGATCGCTTCTTTCCAAAAAATCGCCTCTCCCCGGGATTTTTCACTTGACATATACCCTAGGGGGGTATGATATTACGACGCAGGGCGGAAAATTGTAGATCCGCCGACTTCAACCAAGGACGTATGAATACTAGCAGTCAAGGTGAGCCTCCGAGATTCTTCGGCGGCTTTCCAGTGTAGAAGCAGTGGATGTGACCCGATAGCACGTCTTCCCGCCCCTATCGCCTCACCTCTGTTTCTTCTACCTCCACAACTTAGCTGAAGCGCGCTGACGCGTTACGTGCCTCCGCCTCGTGTCCTCTCTCCGAGACGCCCGGGGTGCTCGGCGCGAATGTTGGCTCTGTTAGCAGTTCAGAGGTGAGCGATGAACAACAACGAAGTTCTTTCCATCAGCACCGCAGGTGTCGAGGCCACGCTGCCGGCTGTTCGGGGCCGCGTGGTCCGCAATCGCTGGCTCTACAGCCTTTTAACTTTTCTCACAGTTTTCGGCCCCGGCCTCATCGTCATGGAAGCCGACAACGACGCCGGAGCAGTCTCGACTTATGTGCAGGCCGGAGCCCAATACGGGACTCGGCTCCTCTGGCTGCTGTTGCTCTTGCTGCCTGTCACCTACTTCATCCAGGAGATGGTCGTCCGGCTCGGCATCGCTACCGGCAAGGGCCATGCCGCCATGATCTACCAGCGTTTCGGCAGATGGTGGGGCTTGTTTTCTCTTCTGGATTTGCAGCTCGTAAATTTCCTCACATTAGTGACCGAGTTCGCGGCAATTTCTTTGGCGCTGAGCCATATGAATGTCGATCCGCGAATCGGGGTGCCTGTTGCTGCCCTTGCGTTGCTTGTTATGGTTCTGAGCGGCAGCTACCGCCGATGGGAGCGGGTCACAATCCTTCTCTGCCTTCTTGATCTGGCATGGATTGTGGTCGCATGGAAGGTCCACCCGCCCGTCGCAGAGATCGTTCGCAACGCCGTCTTTCCGGGCATTCCTGAGGGCGGCATCACCGCCAGTCTTGTATTTCTGGTGATCGCGATTGTGGGCACGACTATCGCTCCATGGCAGCTCTTCTTTCAGCAGAGCTGCATTGCGGATAAGCGCCTGCGCTTTTCCGACGTGAAATGGGCCCGGCTCGATACGTTTCTGGGCGCAGTCTTCACCATTGTCGTCGCCGGCTGCATGATGATCGCAGGAAACGCTGCCAAGATGCACGGCATCGGCTTCTTCGATCCTGCGCAGATGGCCAACGATCTCCATGCATTTTCCGGAGGGGCCGTTCGCAGTGCAATCCTGCTTCTGATGATCAATGCCGCGGTTCTGGGTACTACCGCCATCTCACTCTCGAGCGCTTGGGCGTACGGCGAAGTTAAAGGCTGGCCCCACAGTCTCGAAATGCCCATCCGCAAGGCCCCGGGCTTCTATCTCACCTATCTCGTTTGCGTGGGATTGGCCGCCGCGATCGTGTTGATCCCTCGAGCTCCGTTGCAGCTGATCATTCTAGGCGTGCAGGTGCTGGCGGGAATCATGCTGCCCTCGGCCATCATCTTCCTTCAGCTCTTGCTCAACGACAAGGAACTGCTGGGCGAACAGTACGTGAACCAACCATGGAATAACCGGGTGAACTGGACCATCATCATCGCCCTTTTCATCCTGTCTTTAATTTTGGCGGCACAGGTCGTTGCCCCCAAGCTTTTTCCGGGTAGCTAAACAAAATGCGAGGTGCGCGATGAGTTTCATGGGCTTACTGAGATCGACTCCAATCACTGAAGTGCCGGAGCACCATTTCGTCGTGGTACATCCTCTCGATGACGCGCCGGAACAGAAAATGGATACCTCCGCGCTCGGACCTATGCCGATGACCCCGAGCGTCCGATACTCGCTGCTCGCGTTGCGAGGCTATCTGATCCTGATGATGTTGCTGGTGCTCTACCATGTCGCCGATTTGGCGGGAATCTTCAGCCGGCGGTGATGATTCAGGGTGCCCACGGCTAGTTTGATAACCACAACAAGAGATATCAGCAGGGAAGGCACACAGACCATCTTCGTATGGATCCTGCGATCGAGAGCGATGCGTTTTCGTAACGTGACTGTAATCAAAATAGCGTACTTTACTTGATTAGCTTGCAGGATTTATCGTTCGAAGGAATTAACTATAGTTAATAAAATGCAGTATACTTGTATTAACTTTTACTGGGGCGAAACAAATAAAGAGATAGACGTCGGCGTAAGTCGCTTCAGAGCGGCACTCACACATGAACCTTCTGCGCACATTCACACGGATTCCGCGGTCGTTTGCTGTGGCCCTTTGCTTTCTCCTCGGGGCTGCCGTCATCCAACCCTGCGCTCAGCAAATCCAACCACCCTCCCCTCCCCAGCGTGGTTCGTCCATTCAACTTGACCCTCAGGCTCCTGAACCGCAAGAGAACACCGAAGCGATGTTCCCGCATTTTCAGAGCACGCGCTTCTGGCTTTCCGGACAAGCCAACTTCATCTTTCAGACGCATCCGGAGTTCCCCGCACCCTACAGTGGCCCGCATAGCCTCAGTCCGCATTACGAAAAAGCTACCTCGCGAGTCATGACGCTTTATACCGGCGTGCGCTTGAACAACTCCTCCGAGTTTCTCGTTGACATCGAAGAGGCCGGTGGACAGGCGCTTTCCCAGGGATTCGGCCTCGCGGGCAACACCGATCTCGATATCGTCCGCAACCCGCTTTTGAGCAAGGCGCCCTACCTCGGGCGCGCCGAGTTTCATCACGTCTTCGCGTTGAGCGACGACCAAGTCGAAAACGAACGCAACTACTTCTCTCTCTTCGATCAACTTCCTCGCCGCCGCCTCGAATTCCGCTTCGGCAAATTCAGCATGCCCGATTTCTTCGACGTCAACTCCGTGGGTTCCGATACCCACTTCCAGTTCCTTAATTGGACCACCGACAACAACGGCGCATGGGATTACGCCGCCGACACCCGCGGCTACACCGTCGGCGCGGTTCTCGACTTCGAAGACCGCAACTGGGGATTCCGTTTCGCCGAAGCACTGATGCCCAAAGTCGCTAATGGTATCGATCTCGTTTGGAAGCCGTGGCAGGTCCACTCCGAAAACTTCGAATACGAGTTGCGCAAGGGCGTCTTGCCGCACAAGGGCGGTGTCCTCCGTCTCCTCGCCTACACCAACTCCGCGAACATGGGCATCTACCGCAATCAGGTCATCAGTGCGGCCAAGGCTGACAAGACTCCCGACATCACGGATCATCCCTGGCACATCACGCGCAAGTACGGCTTCGGCATCAACGTTGAGCAGAATCTATCGAAGTACCTCACCGCCTTCGCCCGTTTTGGTTGGGACGATGGCCGCACCGAATCCTTCGCTTACACCGAGGTGGATCAGACGTTCGCCGAGGGAGTCGGCGCAAACGGCGCCTGGTGGCACCGCAAGCAAGACCGTGCCGGCATCGCTTTCGTGAGCAACGCCATCAAGAAAGACCACCAGAATTACTTGAATGCCGGAGGACTTGGCTTCCTCCTCGGGGACGGCCGCCTCAACTACGGTCGCGAGAACATCTTCGAGTCGTATTACACAGTTCACGTCTGGCGCGGCATCTATCTCGCCCCCGGCGCGCAGCACATTAATAACCCGGGATACAACCGCGATCGGGGCCCGGTGCTAGTTCCAACTTTCAGGGCGCATATTGAATTCTGAAGATCGCTGACTACTGGCCACTGATCACTGGTTTAATCGCCCGCCACCGACTCACTGACGACTGTGTCCAACGTCTTCTTCGGCACCAGTTCGCCGTTGAACTGTTGAATCAGCGCGTAGCACTCGCAGGCCTCGCTCTCCAGCCTTTTGCGATTCAGCACGCGCACCGCACCATGGGTGTAGTCGATGATCTTCTTCGTGCGCAGCGCTCCCGCAGCGAGGCTTACGCTCGGCCGGTCAGTTCCCAACATCATCGCGAGAAACTCATGCGTGATCTTCAGCAGCCCCGATCCAACCCGGTCCTGCACCAGCAGCAACCAGCGTGCCAGCCGCTGTTCCAGATCGTGCAGCCGGTTGCACCCGGCCGTCTGCGCCACTTGTAGCCCGTGCACCGCCGCATACCGGTTCATGAGCGCCTGTAACTGCGGACTGATTTTCAGGATTTCTTCCAGCGTTGCCGCCTTGATCCGGAATCCATCCCCGCTGACCTGAATGATTGCCTGATGAGGAGTGCGCCTCACTCCCGCCGCGATAGGAATCGGAGTAAATCCTTCGTTTCCTACCACGCCCACTTCGACGCTGTTACCGCCATTCGTGTTGAACACCAGCGAAGTCATGCCGGAGTTCAAAAAATGGGCGAATTCCACGTTTTCTTTCGGTTCATGCAAAACCGTGTGATGAGGTAAGTCGACGTACTCGAGCTCCTGCCGGACCCTCGCAAACTCTTCCTCAGGAATACTCAGCAGGATCTTGTTCCCGACCGGTTTTCCTTCGCCGTTCGTCCGTTCTCCGGCACGCAAGGTCTCACTACCGGGGACGACAATGGAATTCGTCTTCCGCAAATTGGCCTCCCGGAAACTAACATTTCTTGGGATTCAAACGCTTTTATGATGTGACGAAGTGACCTCGCGGTAAATTCAAATTTTTCCCTATCTCGCGCAGTATGAATTACCTATCTGCCTACAGTCTTTCCCTGATTCCTCCCGGATTCGGCCTTATGCCCTAATTAGTAGGGCATCACACAATCGCGAGTATGCACGAGGCGAAGCGTGTTTGCCGCCGCGCCCCGTTCTCTGAATGTTCTCGCGTGTCCTCATTGCCGACGACAATCCCCTCTTCCGCAAGGCGCTTCGCAATCTTTTGGAACTCGGTCATTACGAGGTCATTGAGGCCAACGACGGCCAAGAGGCCGTAACCAAAACACTCAAGAATCGCCCAGATCTGGTCATTCTCGACCTCGCCATGCCAGTCATGGATGGTCTAGCGGCCGCTCGTGAAATCTCCAAATTGCTGCCTGAGATTCCCGTCCTGATGTGCACCATGCACTCTTCGCCCCAGATGGACCTTGAAGCCCGCAAGGCGGGCGCCCGCAAAGTGATCGCCAAAGTCCATAGCGCGCTCATCCTCCAGGAAGTCCAGCAATGGCTCCCGGGATCTGCTTCTCCACCCGCGAGTGAGGCACCTTCCTTAACGGCGGCGCAAAGCCCGCTACCGAGTCCAATCGCCGATCCAAGCCTTCCGCCAGATCGTCCCCCCTCGCCTGGAGAGAACGAAGGAAACGCAGCCTAAGTCGCGAACGATCGCGCTCCGCAGAAACGAAGTCTTACGATCTTGAATACCGGGAAATGCAACGCTGGACCACGCGTCAAAGCTGAAGAGTTGCCTAGCGGCTCCAACCCTTGTTGCTCACAATGCCCTTTCCTTCTTGAATTGTCACCAGTTGGTTGGCTGGGATAGCGGTATGCCGTTCGTGCAGGCCATTGGGCCAGTAGATGTCCACATCCACCGTCTTGGAGTCCCCGAGCCCGAAATGCAGACGAGGATCGCTTGCCGAATAATAACTGGACTGGCTCACTCGAGCCTGTGCCTGAACTTTGTTCCCGTAGTGAACTAGCACTCGCGCCCCGATCGCGCTGCGGTTGGATTTCACGCCTTCCAGCATGATCTTGATCCAGTTCTCTTTCCTGGGGAGATCGTTCCGCAGCAATGACGGCGGTTCGTTCATGTTGATGATCAGAACGTCCATATCGCCATCGTTGTCGAAATCACCAAACGCGCAGCCGCGGCTCGAATGGCGTTCTACGACCGCCGGCCCCGCTTCTTCCCCGAGTTCTTCAAAGGACCCATTCCCGAGATTGCGAAAAACAATTCGGGGCGTTTTATAGGGACTATCAGGCAGCTTCCGCTCAGCCTCCGGGTAAACGCTTCCCGTCACGATAAAAATATCCGGATACCCATCATTGTCCAGGTCCGCCACTCCCGTGCCCCAATTCACAAACCTGGTCTCAACCCCGATCTTTGCCGCCCGAGTCCGGTCATCGAAGTTGCCTTTACCGTCGTTCCGGAAAATCCCACAGGTATCGCCCATGAAATGCGTCTTGAAAATATCCAGATGCCCGTCCAGGTCGTAGTCTCCGATCCCGACTCCCATGCCTGCTTGGTCCATTCCGTCATCGCTCAATGCGACGCCGCGAACCAGGCCTTCCTCGCGAAACGTGCCATCATGATTGTTCATGAACAGCAGACTCGGACTGGAATCACACGCCACAAAAATGTCAGCCCATCCATCCTCGTCGAAATCTGCCGCGACCACCGTCATCCCATAGGTCTCGCCGGCCTTGTCAATTCCCGCATCTTTGCTGACATCGGTAAACGTCCCGTCACCATTGTTGCGGTACAGAAGATGCCGCCCCATGGGCAGCCCCATCGGCCCGCAATTCACGGGAATGCCTTTCCAGTTGCAGGTCGCACCTTCGCCCGGCACCGGAGCCTTTGCCAGATCGAAGCGCACGTAGTTGGAAACGAACAGGTCCAGGTGACCATCGCGGTTGTAATCAACAAAACTGCAGCCGGCTCCCCAGCGAGCTTCGGAACTCAGTAGCCCAGCTTGCTTCGTAACCTCGGTGAACGTCCCGTCCCCGTTGTTTCGATACAGCCGGTTCTGTCCAAAATAAGTGCAGAAGATATCTTCGAATCCGTCGTTGTTGTAGTCTCCGACGCAAACCCCGTTCGCCCATCCCACCGCATGCAGTCCAGCGCTCTCCGTTACATCCGTGAACGTACCGTCGCGATTATTCTTGTACAGACGATTGCCGGCTTGCTCCGGAGCGCCCTCCAGTCGCGTTCCACAGAGCAAGAAAATGTCCACCCACCCATCGTTGTCGTAGTCGATGAAAGCACACCCGCAACCATTCGCCTCAAGGATGTATTTCTTGGTTTCAACTCCTCCGTAGATAGTCGGCACGTGCAGCCCCGCCGATTTCGCGACGTCAACGAAATGCGTATTGAATGGACGCCCTGAACTGGTAGGGCGAGCTTGCGGTTTGATTCCGCGCGACGCAATGCCCTGCTGCTGGGGCGACGCCAACAGATGACGCGGAATGAGTAACGCACTCAGAGTGCCGGAAACGAATGTGCGGCGTGAGATTTTCAAAGACATTATGGTCAGATCAGTGGGTTGTCCCATGAACCCCGGTTGATCCATCCTTCTCGCATTTTTGCGAGAGGGTGGGGCATTGCTCTGCCTCGCAGATTGCAGGGTACATTGGCATTTTACTGTTTTACTGAGTGCGGCCAATGTCTATCGTCAGAGCCAATCTTGCGGTAGCCTAATCAGCTATGCCTATCGCGCTCTCCCTGTCTGGCAAAGTCGCTCTGATTTCTGGAGGCTCCCGCGGCATCGGTGCCGCCACGGTTCGTCTGTTCTGTGCCGCCGGTGCAAACGTCGCCTTCAGCTACCGCAGTGCTCGTTCCCACGCTGACGCCTTGGTAAAAGAATGCGGTCCCGACCACTGCTACGCAATCGCGAGTGACCTCAACACTCCGGAAGCCGCTCACGCCCTGGTCGCTGAAACAGTCAAGCATTTCGACCGCTTGGATATTCTCGTGGCGAACCACGGAGTGTGGCCCGCAGAGGATGTCCCGATTGATCGAATGTCGGACCAGCAATGGCGATCCACGCTTTCCATCAACCTCGATGGTGTTTTCGGGCTGGTCAAGCACGCGGTCGCTCAAATCAAGTCGCAGCCGCGCAGCCATGGGCCAACGGGCCACATCGTCCTGATCAGCTCCACTAGCGGACAACGAGGTGAGGCTTACCATGTCGACTACTCCGCGACGAAGGGCGCTCTGATCAGCATGGTGAAGGGCCTTTCCACGGAACTCGCGCCTTTCGGCATTTACGTCAACAGCGTCGCTCCCGGCTGGGTCGATACGGATATGACAACCGAAACTCTTCTGGATCCGAAGAGCGGAGAGGAAATCCGACGTACCATCCCCCTGGGCCGGGTCGGCAAACCGGAGGAGATTGCCGGACCTGTCCTGTTCCTGTGTACCCCCCATGCCAGCTTTATCACTGGGGAAGTTTTTAATGTAAACGGCGGCGCTGTGCTGGTGGGCTAAGGTAAACGACCCAGAAAATCGGCCTCTGCCAGCTTGCGGCGGGGGCTTTCTTTGCATCCAACACCAGAGAGGAGTTTCAACCCTGTAGGCGAAAAACCCGCAAGAAACGCTACAATTCTCATTGCGCGCGATCCAGCTTTCAAACGGAATGAACCTTATCTCGTCGATGATGGTGTTGGTGTGCTTGGCGGCTTGCACCGCCTTTGGCCAGTCGCCCAACTCTGCACCCTCGCCACCACCGCAAAAGGTCTCTGGCTCGCCGCCTGCTCCCGCCATCACGCTCGACAAAGAAGCGCTCAAAAACGCGGACCAGGCCAAGACTGCCATTCAGCAGGGCATCCAGGCCCTCGGCGGACAAACCTATCTCACGATTCGCGACCGCGAGCAGCAGGGCAGGGGATATGGCTTTCACTCTGGCCGGCCTACCGGCGCCGGTGGCCTGTTCTGGAGCTTCTACGAGTACCCCGACAAAGAGCGAGTCGAGTTCACCAAAGAACGCGACATAGCTCAAATCTACGTTGGCAACAAGGGATACGAGATCACCTACAAGGGACCTCATCCCCTCGAGCAGAAGGACCTCGAGGACTATCTCCGTCGCCGCCATTTTTCGCTCGACGTCGTCCTCCGCACCTGGGTCAACGATCCCAAGGTCGTGCTCATCTACGATGGCAATGCCATCGCAGCGCAACATCCCGCTGTGCAGGTGACCCTCATCAACGAGAACAACGAGGCCGTCGATCTTTACTTCGACACCTATTCCCATCTGCCGGTCAAGAAGACTTTCGAGTGGCGCGATCCTGTCGACAAGCAAAAGAATCTTGAGGAAGAGATCTACGAAAACTACAAGCCCGTATCGGGCATCATGGCCCCTTTCAATCTCACGCGCTATTTCAATGGCGACATGTCGAACCAGCGCTTCCTGAATTCCGTCACGATCAACCAGGGACTGGACCAATCTATGTTTGATCCGAATTCAGGCTACAATCCCAATAAGACTTCTAAGGGGAAGCGATAGGCTATGTCTGGATTAAGCCATCTGTTTCCAATTACTTACGCTGAATCCGGCCTTGCGACCCAGCTTCTTCCTGGATGACTGCTTTGCTACGGAGTGTGGCGTTCTTACCACAGACAGAATTCTGCCCGGGGCTGTAGTCTAAGATCTCATAAAGCTCTTCTTTTTTGACTCACGAACAGACAATTCGCTCCTCCGTGGAATGCAGCGGAATTGGCCTGCATAGCGGCGCGCCCGTCTCAATGCGCATCGTTCCTGCGCCTTCGGGCAAAGGCATTGTGTTCCGTCGTACTGACCTTGATGGCTTTGAAGTCGAGGCCGTCAGCCGCAACGTGGCTCGCGTCAGCTACGCCACCAGCTTGATGAAAAAAGGCGTCCTGATTTCGACGACCGAGCACCTGCTTTCTGCCTTCATCGGAATGGGTATCGATAACGCGATTGTCGAACTGGACAACCTCGAGTTGCCCATCCTCGATGGCAGCGCCCAGCCGTTCCTCGAGATGATCCGCAAGGTAGGCATTCGAAAGCAGCGCCGCCTCCGGAAGTACCTCAAGATCCGGCGCGAACTCCAAATGCGCGAGGGAAACAAGTTCATCGCGGTGTATCCGGCAGATTCTTACTCAGTCGAATACTCGATCAACTTTCCGCATCCGCTCATCGGCAAAGAGAACTTTCAGGTGGAGCTAACCAACGGCAGCTATCTGAAGCACATTGCCCCGGCAAGGACGTTCGGCTCTCGCCAGGACGAGCAGGCCATGCGCAACATGGGGCTCATCCGCGGAGCTTCCCGCGAGAATTGCATCGTGCTGACCAGTGATGGGATCGAAAATGGGCCTCTTCGTTTTCGCGACGAGTTTGTCCGCCACAAGATCCTCGACCTCGTCGGCGACCTGGCACTTTTGGGAAAACAGCTTCTGGGAAGGATCGTTGCCGATCGCGCGGGACACGCCATGCACACCGCCCTGGTCTCCCGCATCCTGCGCGATAAAACTCTTTGGGAAGAGGTCACACTCCCGGAAGTAGAGCAGCACTCTTCCGCGTCCTATTCTGCCGGCGCCTCAGCCGGAACCGCGATCTAAGCCCTCAGTCCGCGGGCTCGCACGGCGCTTCCTCTACATCACTTGCCGGTTCCGGTTGCTCGCGCAACAGCCGCGCCAACTCGGCCCGGGTCTGAGCAATCATGGCGTCCGCAAACTTGCGGGCAGATTCCTGCCGCTCTTTCGACAAATCTTTCACCCGCATATTAAGAAGAGGAATATCCTCTTCAAACCAGCGCAGGGTTTTTTGTACTTTCGCAATGCGGAATTCGTTGTTCAACATTCGATTTCTCCCGATTCATCAGCTTGCCATGCCTGCACCATCAGACAAGTCGTAAGGGAGATACCCCGGTTGCGGGCTTCGAGCCGGGGTTTTCACGTTTTGTCGTTCCAAGCGAAGCGAGGAATCTGTTGTCTGCTTGCGCTGAGAAGGAACCAGATTCCTGGCGTTCTTCGGACTGTTAAGAGAGTTGCGGTGGAATGCGGCTAGTTCACAGTTTCTGAGCCGGCAATTGTCAGACGGTCTTTCGTCCCAGGAAACTGTTCTTCCATTCGCTCATCGAGCCAGTGCTCAAGCTCCAGTTGCGTGCTCTTCGGAACATTCACGAAACGGAATCCAGCGAATCCCTTGAGGTCGGCCCAGGCAACCTCAGCTTCAATTTCAATTTTGATCGTACTTTGCGGCAGCGAGAACTTCAGGTGAGGCGTTGCACCTTTCGGCAGCGCTTCGTGCAGCATGAGTGCGATACCGCCTTCGCTGACATTCGTGCTGGTCGCGTGCAGCGTTTTTCCTTCGAGCACAACTTTGACGTCCATCTTGACCGGCTGCCGGAAATAGCGCCGCCGTTCCTTCAACATGAAATTTAGCGCGGCATGGAAGCAGCGGGCCGCATTCAAGGTGCTGATCGGCTTCTGCAGCACGAAATTCGCCCCCATCCCGAATGCATCGTGCGTGGTGGTGTGCTTGCCATTCAGCACGGCGAAAGCCACGGAGTTCTTGTTGCTCGGCGTATTCCGCAGTCCTTGCAGCAGAGCCAATCCGCCTGTCAGATCGTCACAATCGACAATTACGGCGTCGAACTTGTCGGAAATGAGCATGTCGGAGCCTGTGCGAGCGTCGTGGCAGACCTCCACATCGATCGACATCTTTTCCAGAGTGGGCCGAAGTACGCGCACCAATTCAGGATCTTGGCTCAGCAGCAAAGACTCCAACGTCATGCGTATGATTCTAGGGGTGCAGCCGCCAGGTGCGTTAGTGACCAAGGTGATGGTCCCTCAGCCGAGCCTAATTTGTGTTCAAATTCTCAAATCAAGTCACGGCGCTCGATTTTTGATCGCTAGTACAAACAGATTTCATCCTGATGGCTGCTCTCGCCTATCTGTCGCTTGGTTCGAACGTCGGAGACCGTGAGCGCATTTTGCGGGCTGCAATCGCACGTCTCGGTAGCCTTGGCGACGTGAAATCGGTCTCGTCGTTTTACGAAACCGAACCCGTTGAATTCACCGACCAGGCTAATTTCCTGAATTGCGCCGTCGCTCTCGAGACATCGCTTTCGCCGGGGACGTTGATGTGCCGCCTGCTTGGAATTGAGCGCGAGCTCGGCCGCGAGCGAGTTCAGACAAAAGGTCCGCGCACCATCGACATCGACATTCTTCTTTTCGCAGATCTGGTCGTGGATTCCCCCGGACTCACCATTCCTCATCCGGCAATGCCGCAGCGAAGATTTGTGTTGGTTCCTCTGGCCGAAATCGCACCCGATGTCAGGCACCCGGTACTAAAGAAGACAGCCAGTCAAATGCTCGCTGCCTTGCCCTCTGGGCAAAACGTGTGGAAATTTTGCAAAACTTAGCGGCGAGGCAGATGGCGGCAACCTGTGAAAGTACCTACAAAGATTCCTTCCGAGGGCTGGTCGGCTCCTCACGGCATGATGATCCGGCTGCCCGCTTCTTGTGGCGTCAGCACGGCTGATTCTTTTTCAGGAAATTGCGCGAACAAGAACTCGACGAAGGCGCGCGATTTGGGGCGTCCCGATGTGCGCCCGTTCGCCAGTCGCACCAGAAACACCAGTGCCTTCAGCACCTCCGAGTCCTTGAGCGTGGAATAGCCCATGTGTTTCTGCTCGGCCTCGCGATACTCCTTCACCATACTCTCGACCTCGATCGCCGCCCGTCGTTGCGACTCGCTGGTCAGCGGCTGTTCGTAGTGAAGGCCTGAGCCGATGCGCCTTTCATAGCTCTTCGCCAGCATCGCCAGCGCCGCAATCAGATCCTGATCGTGGATGCTGCGGTCCGTGCGCGCCGCTTTCGCCAGCGCATACGTGAGCCCCATCAGCAGATGTTCCTTCTCGTACATGAACTGGTCAGAGACTTCGATCTGCAGAAAGAGTCCCGCGGGATCCAATTGTTCGGGCGCACGCGGCTTCTCGTGCTCGCGCGCCTGCTGCAGATACGGACAATCGCTCGGGCAGTCGAGTGTCACCTCGCGCTGTTCACCGCAGCATTGCGGGCAGATGCGCCCGTGCACAGCCGGGCAAAAGCGCTTCTCTTTGCGGATCTCACAAATGGCGCAACTCACTCGAATACTCCCTTTCCTATAGCACCTTTGAGCAGGTTACCACGCGGATGCGCGTAACTGGCCCGTTTCGGACGCCCACCACCCGAGAAACCCTGTAAAAATGCACCTCTGAGCGCGACAAGAGTCGAAAAAGCCCGTAAATTAAGTGTTTTTCCACAGGCTCGCGGGTATAAGATAAGCGCGCTTGGTATTAAACGATTTTTCCTGAGGAGGGTAGCATGGCTGCAGGTCTGACCAAAACACAACTGATTCGGCAACTCGCCGAAAAGACTGAGATCCCCAACAAAACCGCGGCGGCGTTCCTGGAGAACCTCGCCGACACCGCAATCAAAGAGACCAAGAAGAACGGCATTTTCGTCGTCCCCGGATTGGGCCGCCTCGTGAAGGCGCACCGCAAAGCGCGCACCGGACGCAATCCGCAGACCGGCGAACCCATCCAGATCAAGGCGAAGACGGTCGTGAAGTTCCGCGTCGCCAAAGCCGCGAAAGACGCGATCGCGCCCAAGAAGTAGTTGGATTTCCGTTTCGAATCGAAGGCCGGCTTGTGCGCCGGCCTTTGCTTTTGTGCGAAGATCAAGTTTCAATGTTTCAAAGTTTCAAAGTTTCAAAGTTTCAAAGTAGAAGCTCGATCGCGTTAACAATTCAGCGATGTGAAGCTTGTAACTTTGAAACGTTCAAACCTTGAAACTTTGAACCTTGAATCATGCTCAACTGGATCGTCATCGGCATCGGCGACATCACGAAACGCCGCGTCATTCCCGGCATTCAAGCCGAGCCTCGCAGCAAACTGTACGGCGTTGTCACCCGGGATCCACAAAAGGCGGCTCCCTTCGGCGCTGTCAAAGTCTGGCCAACACTCGAGGAAGCGCTGGCCGATTCCCAAGTACAAGCCGTCTACGTTGCCACCCCGGTCTATCTGCACGCGCCGCAAACCGTCCAGGCGCTCAGAGCCGGCAAGCACGTGCTCTGCGAAAAGCCCATGGCTATGAACGAAGCCGAAGCCCGCACCATGGTCCGGACGGCCGAGGAGAGTGGCAGAAAGTTCGGCGTCGCTTACTACCGCCGTTGCTATCCCAAGGTGCAGCGCGCCAAGCAATTGATTGAACAAGGCGCGATCGGAAAGCCGGTAGTGGCCGAACTCTCGAACCACATGTGGTTTGACGGAAGCGGCAGCCGCAGCTGGCTGGTCGATCCCGCCAAGGCTGGAGGCGGTCCGCTATTCGACATCGCCTCGCACCGCATCGACGTCCTTAATTATCTTTTCGGAAAGCCGCTGCGTGTGAAGGGGCAGCTCTCAAATGTGGTTCATCATTACGCGGTCGAAGACAATGCCACGGTGATGATCGAGTACGAGAGCGGACTTCGCGGAGTGGTCGATGTCCGCTGGCATTCGAAGGTCACGCGCGACGAATGCCGAATCCGTGGCACTGATGGCGAAATCGAAATGTCTCCGCTGAACGGCCCAGACCTGATCTGCCCTGGCGGACGGGAGACTCTTCCGCCGCACCCGAACCTGCACTATCCGATGATCGAGAATTTCGTCGATGCAGTGCTCGAAGGCAAGCCGATGCTGTCGAGCGGAGAATCAGCATTTCTGACCGACTGGGTCACGGAACGTGCAAAGAATGACGCAAAGACTTCCCTGTGATCCTCTGCGTTTCCTGTGGTGAGTATTCGTTTCTATACTCACTTGCCGTACTCGTCCTTCACCACTTCGCCGCCCTTCATCACAAACTTGACGTGCTCAAGCGCGGTCACGTCCTTCAGCGGATCTCCGTCCACCGCGACGATATCCGCCCAGGCTCCGGGCTCGAGCGTCCCAACCTTCCCATTCCAGCCGAGCAGGTCAGCGGCATTGATCGTCGACGTCTGGATCGCCTGCAAAGGCGTCAGCCCCAGCTTCACCATCACGGCAAACTCGTGCGCATTCATGCCGTGGGGATACACGGCCGCATCCGTGCCGAACGCGACTTTGACTCCGCTGGCAAAGGCATGCGCGATGTTCTTGCGCGCTGCCGGGATCACTGCCTGCGCCTTGGCGAGCAACGGTGCCGGCAAGTGCGTGAGACCCGCGTTGTCGATCATCCAGTCGCCCAGATACAGCGTCGGTACAAGATAGGTCCCGTGCTCCTTCATCGCCGCGATCGCCGGATCGTCGATGTAGGATCCATGTTCAACTGAGTCCACGCCGGCCTCGGCCGCCCACCGGATGCCTTCCGCGCCATGCGCATGCGCCGCAACCTTGCGTCCCAAGCGGTGCGCGTCGGCCACAATCGCTTTCATCTCTTCGAGCGTGTATTGCGCAGACTGCGGATTGTCGCCCAGCGACAGCACTCCACCGGTCGCGCACACCTTAATCAAGTCCGCGCCATATTTGATGTTCTCGCGGACCTTGTGCTGGACCGCGGCGATGCCGTCAGCCACTCCGTCGCCCACCGCGTGATACTCCATCGGCAGCATGTTGTTGTCGCAGTGTCCGCCGGTGATGCCCATCGCCGGACCGCTCACGAGCATGCGGGGGCCGGGAACATCGCCAGCATTGATCGCATCCCGCAAGGCCACGTCACTGAATCCCGAGGCGCCGACATTTCGCACCGTCGTGAAACCTGCGAGCAGCGTCACGCGGGCATTCTTCGCACCAATCAAGGCTTCCCGCGGAAGTGAGATCGCCAACGCCTCGTAGCCGAACTTGGGGTCCATGGTGAGGTGCGTGTGCGCATCAATCAGCCCCGGCAGCACCGTCGCGTTCGGCAATTCGATGCGGACCGCATCCGCAGGAGCTTTCGCCGCAGCAGTTGCGCCGCTGCTGACGATCTTTCCGTTTTCGATCACAATCGTCTGGTCGTTCAGAATCTTGCCCGATCTCACATCGAGCAGATGGCCCGCGTGTAACACGACATGCTGAGGAACTTGCGCCGTCACCTGCAAAATCAAACCCAGCGCCAGCACCAATGCACCGACAACTTTTTTCATCCCGTTTTCCCTTTCAGTCAATTGGAAGGCGAATCCTGCGGATAACGAAATACCACAAACGAAAAGCGGACGCCAGCAGGACATCTGCCTGCCATGCGTCCGCCATGAAAGCCGGGCTTTGCTTCGACTTGATGTGCAAAGAACTGGCTAGCCCCCGGGCCCGTCATTCGACACGTACTGTTCGAGCGAGTCCAATTCGTGACTCAGATCGTCGACTCGCCACTCCAGAAGGTTGCGGATCGACAGAATGCCGAGCAGCTTGCCATTGTCATCCGCCACGGGCAGATGACGGAAATGACGTTCCAGCATCGTGCTGAGCGCTTCGCCCGCACCGGTGTGGCGCGTCGCCATCTCGACCGGTGTAGTCATCAGGTCGCGCACCGACATGGTCTGCGGATCGATTCGGCTGAGCGACATCTTGCGGAGCACGTCCCGCTCGGTAAAGATTCCTGCCACGCGGTAGTCATCGTCGACAACCGCGACTGCACCCACATGGTGGTCCAGCATTTTGTTGATGGCTTCGGCGACAGTCGCGTCGAGTCCGACAGCTGCAATTTCCCGGTCGCAAAGCTCCAGCACGCTCATAACTACCTCCTGACATGCTCGGAAGAGGGGGCCCTTTGAAACTGGTTTGAGGCATTATGCCCGCGCTGAGACACTTGTCAAGGAAAAATGCGCCGTGGCTACGTGAATTGCCAGTCCATCTTCGGCGTACGCCTCCTTTATTATCCGGCGCTGACACGGTGCGATTTGCTGCGCTCCGGCGGCGGTGCGCTTTGCGTGCTGGCGGAGGGCTTTTTCGGGGTTTGGGTTGCGTGGGAGCGGTTAGTTGCTTCACGGACCGGCTTTGCCGGTCCGGGGCCGGCGGGGGCGTCCGCCCCTACATTGGCGGGGGTGGGCGTTATTACAGGAGCTGTGTTTACGTTGGCGTTCTGGTTCGCGGGCGTGGGCGGCTCCGCACGTTTTGTTTCGGCTTTCTTGGCGGCCAGGGCGGCGGCGTGGGCTTCTGCGTTCGGGTAGCCGAAGTATTGCGCGATCATGTCGTCTCTCTCTTTTTTCCGGGTCGCGGGATCTGCATGGCGCGGCTGGACGACGCCGT
>DASYZA010000081.1:0-5539 GCA_035946775.1 Candidatus Sulfotelmatobacter sp.
CGATATTTTGTGCTCCGCGACTTCAGCGGACGCTGTGAAGACCACTGGTCAGGAAGCCGCGGCGGTCCTTCGCGATCGGCATCATCTGCGTCCCGAGGAAGAGGATGACTTCAATATCCGCAATCCTGAGGACATCATTCAAGCGCAGCTCGACGCGAGCAAAACGCTTACAGTACTGCTGATCGCCATTGCTTCGGTTTCGCTCATCGTCGGCGGTATCGGGATCATGAACGTGATGCTTGTCTCCGTCACGGAACGCACGCGGGAAATCGGCGTTCGCGTGGCGGTGGGTGCCACCGAAGGGGCCATTCAGCTGCAATTTCTCGGCGAGTCCGTGATGCTGAGCCTGGTTGGAGGCGGTGCCGGAGTGCTTTTCGGCATCTTTGGGTCGTATCTCGTGGGTCGGACGCTGCAGTGGCCTATGGAGATGTCGGTGGAAGCGGTGGTGGTCGCGGCGCTGTTCTCCATTGCGGTGGGCGTGTTCTTTGGATACTACCCGGCCCGCAAGGCTTCGCTGCTCGATCCCATCGAAGCTTTGCGCTACGAGTGAAAATGAAAATCAAACGCAAATGGCTCATCATCGCCGCCGTGGTCGTAATCGCGGGCGTGGTGGCGTTCCTTGGTCTCAATCGCAACGGCCAGGCCCAGAATTTCACCGCGAAGGTCGAGCGTGGCGATGTCAACGACGTGGTCGAAGCCACCGGAACAATCAACGCCATAATCACCGTGCAGGTCGGGTCGCAGGTTTCCGGCACGATCGCCAAACTCTTTGTGGACTTCAACTCGCGCGTGCACAAAGGCGATGTGATCGCTCTCATTGATCCCGCGTTGTTCCAGGGCGCTTTGCAGCAAGCCCAGGCCGACTTGGAGAATGCGAATGCAAACTTGCTGGCTTCGCAGGCCGCTCTCGACAAGGCCAAAGCCACGGAAGTGCAGATGAAGGCCGACAACGAGCGGGCCATTGCCCTCACAAAAGACGGCGTGATGCCGCAGCAGCAACTCGATGCAGCCAAGGCCAACTATTTGGCGGCGAAGGCCAGCGTCGACGGTGCAGTAGCCGCCGTCGCCCAAGCCAAAGCGCAGGTCGGCCTCAAGCAGGCCGCGGTCGAGGTCGCGCAGACCAACCTGAACTACACAGTGATTCACTCGCCCATTGACGGCACCGTTGTCGCACGAAATGTTGACGTCGGCCAGACGGTAGCCGCCTCTTTGCAAGCGCCGACAATCTTCACGATCGCGCAAGACCTCAGAAAAATGTGGGTGTATACAAAGACCGACGAATCGGACGTGGGCAACATCAAGGTCGGCAAGGCCGTGACCTTCAAAGTGGACGCGTTCCCAAAAGACACGTTCAAGGGGGTGGTCAGCCAGGTACGTATGAATGCGACGACAGTGCAAAGCGTGGTTACCTACGACACGATGATCGAGTTCGACAATCCCGAGCTGAAACTATTTCCGGGGATGACAGCCTACGTGACCATTCCGGTGGCCACAGTGCACGATGCCATGAAGTTGCCCAATACCGCGTTGCGCTACAAGCCACCGATGTCGCCCGAAGAGATACTTGCTGCTTATCGCCAGTACGGTATCGAGGGTAGCGAGCATGAAAGTACCCGTGCCGGCAGCGGCTCTGAATCGGGCGTAGTTCAAGCCGCTGCTCAACAGGCTCCTGCTGCGCAGCCAGTTGCGCCGCGGGCCCCTAAGACGGATACGGCGGTAGTTTGGAAGCTACGCAGCGACAACACAATGATTCCCGTGAAGGTAGCGCTCGGCATCACCGACCATGCGTTCACCGAAGTGACCTCCGTGCTGAAGGGTGAACTCAACGACGGCGATTCCGTGGTGATTCGCTCCATTGTCCCCAAGGGCCAGGGCGTGGGCAGTTTGGCTCACTAAGCCGCATAGCGAACCTCATGACCTCTGGCGACGGCAACGGCGCGAAACCCAATCTCGGAGCAGGCACGGGTCCCGTCATCGAAGTGACCGACCTCCACAAATACTACGAACTAGGGGAAACACGCGTGCACGCCTTGCGGGGCGTCAGCTTGAAGATTCGGGCCGGTGAATTTGTAGCGATCATGGGGGCGAGCGGCAGCGGGAAATCTACCTTCATGAACATTCTCGGTTGCCTCGATAAACCAAGCTCCGGCACGTATCTGCTCGAAGGTGCGGACGTCAGTCGCCATGATAAAAAGGCGCTGGCGCACATCCGAAATCAAAAGATCGGTTTCGTTTTTCAGGGGTTTAACCTGCTGGCGCGCACGACCGCGCACGAGAACACCGAACTGCCCACGCTGTACGCCAAAATTTCGAGCGAGGAGCGCGAAACACGCGCCGCCGAGTCTTTGGCGATGGTTGGATTGGCCGACCGCGCGCACCATTTCCCTTCGCAGATGTCCGGCGGCCAGCAGCAAAGGGTGGCAATTGCTCGCGCGCTGGTCAACCGGCCGGCGATTCTTTTGGCAGACGAGCCTACCGGCAATCTGGACAGCCGAACTTCAGTCGAGATCATGGAGATTCTTCAGACTCTGAACGACCAGGGTTTGACGATCGTGTTAGTTACTCACGAGCACGACATCGCGGAATTTGCCAAACGCGTTTTGGTGTTTCGAGACGGGCGTATTCGCAAGGACGATCCGGTGCTAAGTCGGCCCAAAGCCGCTGAAGTGTTGAAAACGCTGCCGACGCTCGAGGACTAACGCAACCCCGCAGGCAACCAGCTTACATGGGACTTTCAGGTTCTTCTGGCATGCTTGACGTGCGTGATTGCACACCAACCACAAACGAGAAGCGAATGCGAACGAATCATCAGGACAAACAGTTGCTGGCAAAGAATTCCGAGAAGAGCAGAGTCAACGCGAAACCCACCTTGGCGCGGCATGTCACAAAGCGATATGCCGCAACTGCCTTGCTCACATCGCTAGTTCTCATAGCAGGGGTGTTTTCGAGCCGTCCACTCTATGGACAAGGACCCCAACCGCTTTCACTTGAGGCCCACATTCCGCTGCCAAATGTGAAGGGGCGCATTGATCATTTCAGCGTAGACGTTACAGGCGAGCGGTTGTTCGTGGCTGCTGTCGAAAACCATACTCTCGAGGTCATTGATCTCGAGGCTCGGCAGGTCGTTCACACAATTGTTGATCTGCCTGAACCGCAGGGAGTCTATTACGATGCTCCGACCGATCATCTATTCGTCGCCTGTGGGCTCGACGGCGTGACGACAATCTTCGATGGGACAACTTTTCAGAAGATAGCCACGGTGAAGTTTCCCGATGACGCCGACAACATTCGCTATGACCCGCGCAGCAAGGGCGTGATTGTCGGTTACGCGGGCGCGAAGCAATTAAGGAAACGAGAAGAAGGCACCGGAGGCCTGGGATTTATCGACGAGAATGGAAAGAAAATCGGAGACATTGTGATTGATGCACACCCCGAGTCATTCCAGCTTGAGAAGAGTGGGTCACGCATATTTGTAAACGTTCTGGACAAGAAGGAGATCGAAGTCATTGACGGAATCAAACGGTCTGTCCTGGCTCGTTGGCCCGTTTCCGAGGGAGACAATTTCCCGATGGGACTCGACGAAACCAACCATCGGCTGTTCGTTGGGGTGTGGAAACCGGCGCAGTTGCTCGTTTTCGATACGGAAGCAGGAAAGCAAGTTGCGGAGGGTGACATTGCGGGGAAAACGGATGATCTTTTCTATGATCCGGCCTCCCGACGGATCTATGTGCTCACCAACAAGGGACTCCTAGAAGTCTTCGAACAAAAAGACGCCGACCACTACAACCGCGTCGCCCGTTATCCAACTCCACTGGGCTCGCAGACTGGCCTTTTTGTACCGGAATGGGGAAAGGTTTTCGTAGCGGTACCAGCCCAAGGCGAACGGAAGGCCGAAGTACAGGTCCTTGTGACGCACTGAGCTAGTCCAGCCTTAGAAAGCGATTTACATGAGAACTTTAAGAGTATTCCTTGCGGCGTTTCTCGTTCTCGCGGTAGTTGGGGCGATTGGCTTGGCCGTACTCGTTCACAGAGGATTCCGTGCCACGGCTAGGCCTCTGCCCATGGAGGCTGCCCTGGCTCGGAAGTTGCGGAACTTAGCCATCCCGAGAACCGAAAGAGCCCAGAACAATCCAATCGAGCCGACGTCTGAGGCCGCCCTAGAAGAGGGCCGGGACTCTTTTCTCCGGCAATGCGAGAGTTGTCACGGAATCGACGGCAGCGGGAAGACTCAGGTCGGTTTGAATCTTTACCCGAGGGTGCCTGACCTGCGTGCATCCCGGACCCAGTCCCTCACGGATGGCGAAATTCACTACATCATCGAAAATGGCGTGCAGCTAACTGGAATGCCAGCCTGGGGCAATCCGCATCAGGCGCTAAGTGATGATGGCTGGAAGCTTGTTCTTTATATTCGCAGTCTTCGGCCCCTGTCTCATCCGGAGCAGGTTCAGCAGGAGCGAACTTCCGCCACGGCCCACTATGTCGGGTCGCAAGCTTGCGAAAAGTGTCACGAGGAAATTTATGAGCATTGGCGGAGAACGCCAATGGCTAACGCTGTCCGTGATCCGCGCCAGCATCCCGATGCGATTATTCCTGACCTTTCCACGAACAACGTGTACAAGTTCACCAAGGATCAAGTTGCTTTCGTTTACGGCAGCATCTGGAAGCAGCGGTTCTTCACGAAAGTCGGCGACCAGTATTTCCCGCTGCCCGTGCAATGGGAAGTCGTAAACAGGAAATGGAGCAAGTACCAGGTGCCGCCGACCGGCGGCGACTGGTGGGGTGCCTTCTATCCGGCCGATAACATGCACCGGCCGACAGGGTCGCTCTGCGACGGGTGCCACTCGGTTGGTTATGACATTGCCACCAAGCAAGTAGCTGAGTGGAACGTGGGCTGCGAACGCTGTCACGGCCCCGGTAGTGAACACGTCGCACATCCCACACGAGCCAACATCCTCAATCCGGCGCACATGAATTATGTGGCAGCCAGCGACACTTGCATTCAATGCCACTCGCAAGGCCAGCCGCTCTCAAACCCGGTAGAAGGCAAGTACTACGACTGGCCCGTTGGGTATCACGTAGGACTGAAGCTCGCGGATTACTGGAAGCTGGAGGATCACGCCCTTGGAGAACCGCAGAATTTTCTCTATTTCCCGGATGGCACGGCCCACAAGAACCGGATGCAGGGCAACGACTTTGTTCAAAGCGTGATGTATCGTCGTGGGATCACATGCTTCGATTGTCATGACGTTCATGGCACGTCGAATTACGCGCAAATCCGGAAGCCCGCTGATCAACTCTGCCTTGATTGTCACGGACCATCCTCTCCGAATGGCCCACGAACAGCCACGATCGAGGAACACACGCACCACAAGGGCGGCAGTACCGGGAGCCAATGCGTCGCATGCCACATGCCTGCGATTGAAACGGAAGGCCCGGCAAATACCATGGTTCACGCTCATACGTTCCAGTTCATCACCCCTGCGATGACGGACAAATACAAGATTCCCAACCCCTGCACATCTTGTCACCGGGACAAATC
>DASYZA010000082.1:0-35298 GCA_035946775.1 Candidatus Sulfotelmatobacter sp.
ATCACTCGGAAATACTCCCACCTCGCTTCGCTTTCCAAACCCGATCTCCTTTGCCCTGATTCTCTGAGTCGGGTTACATCTTAGGTGTCTCGACAGCCTTCCCTCGGGTTACATTTTGAATGGCGCGATTCGTGACCTTGCGCTTCCTATCCACTTTGTCGCATGATTGCGCCGCCGCACGGTCTTGGGACCCGCGGGGCGAAATGGTGCAAACCCTTACGGCTCAATATTTTGCCCGTAAGTGATTGCAGCCCATAGATTACTTTGCAATTTCCCGCTAAGTCGTTGATTCTAGAGATCCGGGGGAGGGGGGGTAGGGGAGTACTAAATAGTAAACTCCGTCCCAAAACGGGATTCTTGCGTGGCGCGGACGCCTCGTCCGCGTTTGTGCGAGGCGCAACTGAGCTTTCATTGTGCGTCGAATCACAGACGCGTAGCTAGCCGAGGCGGAGAGTGGAACTTCATTCAAAGAGGCCCAAATGAATCGTAGGCAGTGGCTGCAAACCGCTGGAGGCATTGGAGCAGGAGCGGCATTGGCAAATCTGGAGAGTCTTCCAACCTGGGCTGCGTCGCAGAGCCTTTGCACGTGGGAAACAAACATCAAGCGGCTGAACCTTCGCCACACCTGGACGACGACCATGTCGTCGAGCCAGTATCGCGACACTATTCACGTGCGCCTGACGAGCGACGGCGTAACCGGAGTTGGAGAAGGCGCGCCCATCGTCCGCTATCACGAGAACGCCGAAGATGGCGCGAAGGCGATTGCGTCGATCACAGCCGCGCTCGAAGCCGCGAACCTGTGGCAATACGAAAAGCTCATGGAGCAAATTTCCCAGGAAATGTCCGGACAGTTCGCTGCCAAGGCCGCGCTTGATGTCGCGCTGATGGACTGGATCGGCCAGAAGATGAATGTCCCGTTGTATCGCCTGTTTGGGCTCGATGCGGCTGACACGCCCGTGACGACCTTTTCGATCGGCATCGATACGCCGGAGATCACGAAACAGAAGGTGAGGGAAGCCGAGGCATTTCCGGTTCTCAAGATCAAAGTTGGCCTCGCGACAGACGAACCAACGATCGAAGCAGTGCGTAGCGTGACCAAAAAGCCGCTGCGCGTCGATGCCAACGAAGGCTGGAAGGACAAGGAAGAAGCCGTCCGCAAGATCAACTGGCTGGAGACGCAAGGCGTGGAGTTCGTCGAGCAGCCGATGCCCGCGGAGATGATCGAAGAAACCCGCTGGGTGCGAAAGCGCGTACACCTGCCGCTGATTGCCGACGAAGCCGCAGTGAGCGCACGAGCGATTCCCGGATTGATCGATGCCTACGATGGCGTCAACGTGAAGCTCGACAAATGCGGAGGCATCCAGCAATCCCTACGCATGATCTACGTCGCCAAATCCCTCGGCATGAAGACGATGCTCGGTTGCATGGTATCGAGCTCGGTAAGCGTGACGGCTGCGGCCCATCTATCGCCGCTCGTGGATTACGCGGACCTCGACGGAAATCTGCTGATCGCAAACGATCCGTACAGTGGAGTGAAGGTGGAAAAAGGGAAGCTGATATTGCCTGATGGTCCGGGATTGGGAGTGAAGGCAACCGGAGTTTGAGCGTCAGTTAGCGAAGGTTTCAATGCATTCTATTTTGTTGATTCCAGCAACTTTCTGAACCAAGGGCATATCGCACGCAGTTATTCAGCGATGTGAGACTCCCCACAATAGCCACGCCGTTGCGAATGCAAACAAGAAGCCGTAGCTCATCAGGTTTGCCCCTCGAACTGCTCTACGCAAGACTCTCTGGCTTACTTCGCCTGATTGTGCCTCCGTCGATGTGGTCACTGGAACCATGTGCTCCATAATCTTTTGCTCGACCAAGACCGACACGAAATAGAACGGAATCAGCAATACGAGAGCGGCAAGTGGAACAGCCCACGAACCACTGCCCTCGACAGGTGCAATCCACGGAGCGCTGAGAACGGTTCCTACTATCTGTTCCAGTGGGCTGTTCCAACTGCGATTAGCAAGTTTTGGGATCTGATCCAGAGCTGAAAAGAACCCAATCTCACAGAGAAAGAGCACTCCCCATGTAATCGGGATTCCGATAATTGTTGACGCGGCGTTCGCAGCCACTGTAGCCCACAGTGCCCTGCTCTTTTGAAGGGATGTGCGACGCACGATGAAAGCCCATTCTGCCCCGATAATTGGCACTAGTAAAAGGACCATTCCCGGCCAAGTGATGAAAATCATCGGCACGCCAGCATCCGCAAGCAGAAAGGGCAGATTAACGCTTGACACCATAAAGACCTATCGTAAGCCAACCTGAATCGCGCCCAAAGTTACGTTGGCTGTACGCGGGGACGAGACGTCCCCGTCACAGCCGGCGAGACGCCGGCGTTGCGATGCAGTGTGACACCACTCACAGCGTGCATTGTGGAACCGCTCTACTGTGCCTTGTACGGGCAATAGATCTTCGATTTTTTCGGGAGCCTCATGAAAAGGTATTTCGCTTTGGCTGTGATGATGGCAATTGCCGGTTTCTGCGCGGGCCAGGATTCGCCATCGCGGGGCCAAGACAGACTCGCGATTGGCGAGCACAGCGCTGATCTGGGAGGGATTCATTTCTGGTACCGAGTTGCGGGTCGTGGGCCGGTGTTGGTGGTGCAGGCTCCCGGCTGGGGCGTCGGATCCGAGTATCTGCAAAACGGCCTGGCTCAGTTGGAGAGAAATTTCACCGTCATCTATTACGACACGCGCGGAAGCGCGCGCAGCAGCCGTCCGAGCGATGCGAAGCTCATGTCGACGGACGACATGATCGAGGACCTGGGAAGGCTTCGCGACTATTGGGGCCTGAAATCGATCACTGTGCTCGGTCATTCCAATGGTGGGGCGATCGCGTTGGGCTATGCCATTCAGCATCCCGATATGGTGCACAAGCTGATCCTGGTGGATGCGTGTACCGAGGACCACGATTTCAGGGCGGAAAGAGAGCAAGAGATTGCCGCGCGGAAAGATGATCCACGGTTTAAAGACGCGATTGCCGCCATGGGCACCTTCGATGCACAGACCGATGAAGAATTTGGTGTGTACTTGAAGAAGATCATGCCGCTTTTTTTCTCCGACCCTGCCTCGGGCATGCCGCGGTTTGCCAAGACCGACACGATGCTGCCTACGATCTGGGCTCGCCGTGCCGTGGAAGCCGGACTGCCGGTTACGAAACAAGAGAGCTTGCTGGATCATGTCACGGCGCAGACGCTCGTTCTCGTGGGCCACGACGACTGGATTTGCCCCGTCACGCAAGGCCAGCGATTCAACAAAGGTATCCGAAACTCGCGGCTAGTCGTGTTCGACAAGAGCGGACACTTCCCTTGGATTGAGGCGCCGGAGCCGTTCTTCGCCGAGGTGGTCCAGTTTGCGAAGTAGGTGCGCGGACGAGACGTCCGCGCGACAGGCGGCGAGGACGCTTTGGGTTCGCTCAGGGCAGGCGCCGGCGCTACCGTTGGCGCTGAAGAGAACGAAGGCCGGTCATCCCGGAAGGGTGTTCCGGATTCCCGGCCTCGTCTTAGTGCACCTTGGTGGAGAAGTCGTCGAGGGCTAAAGCCCCATTCTTTTTAGGTCGTGGACGCGGCGCCTTCGGCGCACTGCGTTTGCTCAGGGCAGGCTCTTGAAGGGCCGCGCTTCCACATAAAGGGCAGCGTTTCTAGTTCCCCGAGTTTGGAGCGCCGTTCGCGGCGGTGGTTGGGGCAGCAGGTTGCGCTGCGTTGGCACCGTAGCGGGACAGGCGCGGGAAGAAAGGCGTGACTTCGAACGGCATCTTGTCACGCGCCGAGGTGATGGCGACCGGAGCCGTCTTCACCATTTCCGCTTTGTCGTCCCAGGGATTGACCTTCACGCGTCCGCCCAATGGCAGGGCCGCGATCTGGTCGAGCTTGTTGTTATCGAGCGCCGGGCCCAGCGTCGAAAGTGCGGAGAGGCGATCGATGTGTCCACCTTCTCCGAACGGGTTGCCGAGGTGTGTGGTGAGCAGCGCGTTCAGACTGCCAGCGCGCGCCTGCAGCGCCTTCAGGAACAGGCCGACATTATCGAGCTTCTGTGCGTACGGCGAATTCTTCAGGAGTTCGATGGCCTTCTTGTCGGCAGCCGCTTCTTCTTCCGGAATGTGCTTGAATCCAAGGTTCTGATACGTTGCGTCGTCAGAGAACAGCATGCGGTCGTTGAAGGCGTACTTTGAACCCAGATTGTGTCCGAGAACGATGTGCGCTAACTCGTGCGAGAGGACAGCCGCGAGGCTGGCCTCATCGGGAAGCACGTCGATCAATCCGCGGCTGATCACGATGGTGTTGCCGACACTGAACGTCTCCAGCGGAGAGGTGAGCAGCACGCGCGTGCGAACCGGACGCGGCAGGTCGATATTGTTGGTAACTTGCAGGTTGTTCACGACGGTCTGGAGGATGTGGTCGATGTCGCCTTCAGGAGCAAGCAAACCTGCGGCGGTCAGACGCTCGACAACGTTGTCTTCCGCCTGCTGCTGCCATACGCGCTCGGCCTGCAGAGGAGATGCATCCTGCTGCGCGGAACTTTCGTCAGTAACGCTGTCGACGCGGATGTTGGTGAGTTCGTCGTCCTTGCCGCCCTTCTTCAGGTCGTATCCCCAGATGCGCGTCTGCGCCTTGAAAGCTGTCTTGTTCTTCACGCCCGCGCTGAAGTCGCCTTCTTCGCTGTAGATGAATGAAGGGACCCAGTAGCCGGGAATGAGATTCAAGCGCCAGCTATCCATGTGGAAGAAGTAGCTGTTGCGCGGGGCGGGATAATACGTGCCGTTCAGGCGCACGATATTGAATGCTTGATCCTCGACCCAGATGCGGCCGAGAAAACGTCCGTTGCCGGATTTCGGCTTGGGAGTTACATCGAACACCAGGCAGCGCACTTCGCCGAGAAATTCGCGGCGGACATAACGGAAATCGTAGTGCTCGCGGTCAAAATCGGTGCGGTCGGCGTAAACCATCCAAGAGAAACCCATCGGCTGGTACGAAACCTTGTAGAGCTTCTGGAATCCGCCGAGCAGCCGGCTTTGCATGCTCTTCTCTTGTTCCTTCAGATAATCCTTGCGATCGATGTTTTCACCCATGTCGAGGCGGCCGAGGAAATAGTGATCCTCGCTTGGAATTGGTCCAAGCAGGGGATCGGCGGTCAGATTCTGCAGATAGGTTTCGACCACCGGCGTGCGGTTGGAGAGCACCTTAATCAGACCATGCTCGCGCTCGATAAAAAGGTTCACCACCTGGTCCATCGTGGTTGGAGCAGCGACAACCGGCGGAGGAGCGATGGCCGAGTTCGGCGCGGCTGCGGGAGTCTGCTGCGAAGGATCGGCTGGCGCGGCCTGAGCCTGTGCCGGCGCGGGTTGAGCGCTCTGCGCTGCGGATGGCTGTGAATCGGCCGGCTGCTGAGCGGCGGCGCTGATCGAGACCAGCAAGGCCGCAGTGAACATCCAATTCGAAGTGCGCATAACTCTTTCTCCAAAAATCAGTGGTTAGTGCTCAGTGGTCAGTAATCCTCACCGGCCGCAAGCAGTAAACATTTCCTCAACAGATGTTTTGATTTCCAGCTGTCCGTGCTTTGTTGAGTCACTAGCGCTGACACTGGCTACTGCCACTAATACGCCAGCTGGAACGTCACGTGAACGACCGCGACTGAGTCGACGGGCTGTCCGTAACGCAAGGCTGGTTTGAAACGAATCTTGTTGGCGGCGGCGATGGCGGCTTCGTCGAGTCCGTGGCCGAGCCCGCGCACGACTCTGTTCACGTGCAGCGTTCCGTTGGCTGAGAAACTCACTTCCAGCAGGACTTCGCCTTCGAGCTTCAGATCGCGCGCTTCCTGCGTATAAACCGGATTGGGTTTGAAGGTGATCTCGACCGGAGTTGTCGCGGGGCCGCTATCCTGAATCACCTTAGGACCGGTGCTCTGGGCAACCTGCTGCGCGCCGAATCCGCCCGTGGAAACGCCCTTTCCGTTGCTACGGCCGTCACCTTTTCCGGGTGTCGCGACGCCGTTACCGAAATCAGCACTGGCGACCGTGCCTTTGATTCCTTTGGCTCCGCCGGAGCCGTTGCCTTGTCCAGGACCTGCCGGCATATCAAACGAGCCGACGGCTGCAGCGTAAAGCTTTGCACCTTGCTTGCCGGTGCCGGGCAATCCGTTGGGATCGCCAAAGCCTCCGGTCTGAACCTTTTCGATGGCGGCGTTCACGGTTGGAGTCTGGGAACTGCCCGTACCGAAATCTCCGGTGTGCACGAGCTGCGGACGAGCTCCACCGGCCGTCATTTTCAACTGCGGAGGCTGGAACTGATTCACTACGACTTTGGGAGCTTCGACCGGCCGAGGTGCTTCGCGACGAATTTCGCGCGGCACGACCAGCTTCGGCTGCTCGAAAACAGGTATCTTCACTGCCGGCAACAGCTTGGCGTGCACTTCAGGCTTAATCTTGATGGGCTCAGGCTCGGGCCGGAGCGATGGCATGGGGATGATTTCAGTCACGTGATACTGCGCGAGCGTCAGCCTTTCGGGCATGAGGACCGAGACGTTGATGAGGATCAGCAAGAGAAGCGCGACGATGCCGTAGGCGGTCGCCATCGCTTTCTTGTTGACCTTGCGTTCAGGCAGCAGTCCGAGCTGAAATCCGCCGTAGGCAGTTGGCATGCACTTTCCTTCCATTGGAGCCCAGTTGGGGAGAGACCGGGAGCTTTGGAGATTTAAAAATAAAGGGAGATCGGACAGGGGGTAAACGTGTCCACGGCTCCTGACCTTAGGTAACCGAGGTCACGTTATTTTGGGAAAAGCGGCCAAAACGGGCTGGCAGCAGCGGATTTGGTGGGAAAGTCGGAATGGGCGGACGAAAGACGGGCAAAACACCGAGAGAGCGGGAGGAAGAGGGTGGCTTCGACGGTTGGAATTTGCGACGAGTTCGTCGCCGTTCAGCTTTGTGGCTGTTCCGAGTGGAGAAGAATGCTGGTGGTCCATCCAATGGCAAACGTCACCGCCGAACCGATCATGACCCACCAGGTCCAGGGGATTTGGGTGGCGAGCCAGAGGTAGAGATCGATTGCAAATCCACAGAGCATGCCGATGATCGCGCCGGACTGATTCGCGCGTTTCGTAAGCACTCCGAGAAGGAAGGCACCTAGGAGCGCACCATATGCGACTGAGGCGATCTGCAGTCCGACTTCGACAACGCGTCCGGCTTTGTGCAAGGCGATTATGGCTAGGGCAAACAGAACGATCGCCCAGATAACCGTCGCCAAGCGCGAGAGTCGCATATTGGTTCGCTCGTCAGATTCAGGCCTAAAGCGGGAATAAAAATCCATGATGGCGCTCGATGAGAGGGAATTCAGTGCAGCGCTGAGATTGGACATCGCGGCGGCGAGAATGGCGGCGATCAACAGACCCGAAATTCCGTGTGGCAGCTTGGTCACGATGAACGTCGGATAGATGCGATCCGGGCGGCCGAAGCTCGAGGACGGCACATGGTAGTAGGCCCAGAGCATGACTCCGACAATCAGGAACAGCGCAAATTGAAACAGGACGGCTACGCCACTCGAGACTAGCGCCGTAGCTGATTGCTTCTGACCCCTGGCGGCAAGTAAGCGCTGCACGATGAGTTGGTCGGTGCCGTGGCTGGCGGTCGTGAAAATTGCTCCCCCGATTACACCGGACCAGAACGTGTAAGGAACCCGGAGGCTTGGAGTGAAGTTAAAGACCTGAAATTTCCCAGCGTGTGCGGCGGTGGCTTGAATGGCGCTCCAGCCGCCGGGTACCAATTGTGCGATGATAAAGACTCCGACGAGCGTGCCTCCAACATAGATGATGGTTTGAACGACGTCGGTCCAGATGACTGCTGCCAGACCGCCTTCAAACGTGTAGATGAGGGTCAGTACAGTGATGATCGCGATCGAAGCTACCTCACCGGTCCCCAACGCAATCGAGACTACGATGGAGACGGCGTAGACACGAACGCCTTCCGCCGCAGCTCGCGTCAGCAGGAACAATCCGGCAGTAACGGAGCGCAGAGTCCGTCCAAAACGACGTTCGATGAGCTGATAAGCGGTGTAGAGATCGCCGCGAAAATAGTGCGGAAGCAGCAAGAAGCTGATAATGATGCGGCCGACGAGGTATCCCATGACAACTTGGAGGAAGGTGAGGTTGGTGTCATAGGCGAGGCCGGGGATGCTAATGATGGTGAGTGTGCTGGTCTCGGCGGCGACGATCGAGAGGGCAATGGCCCACCATGGGATGTCGCGTCCGGCAAGGAAATAGTCGCGGAGGCTGCGCTGCTTCTTACGGAAGCGCAATCCGAACAGGGTGATGCCTGCCAGATAGAGAGCGATGATGACGAAGTCAAGTCGGTTCAGGCCCATGCAGGATGAAACTGGAATTGTAATGCCTGGGAACAGCCGGGCGGGCAACTTGCCCGCGGACAGCCACCAAGGCGCAGTCGCTACAGCACTTTTCGTGATACAGACTCGGAAGGATCATATGGCTCGGACGAGATCGCGACGAAATAAATGTCGCTCTGGCCGTCGTTGCGCACTGCGTGGGAAGCGGCAGGAGAGACCAGGACGAGGATAGCGCGCGAACCATCATAATTCCGGTGCTGTGCGGGAGAGCCTTCGCCTTCGTCCCAGTGGAAAGACCACTTCGAACCGGGCAAGATGACGATCGCCTCGCGTCGGCGAAGATGAAAGTGATTGCCGCGAATGGCTCCGGGTTTCAAGGCGGCAAGGTAGACATCAGACATCCGTCCGACAAAGGCCAGAGCGTCAGTGGGCAGGCTAGAGTTGAAGCCGCGGGTGTCACCGGTATTTGTCAATTCTGTGATTCGAATCTTCTGTTCCATGGTCATTCTGGTGTGCAACGATGGCCGACTCGTTCAAGAGTGCTTCGACCATGAAGGGAACTACGCCGTCTGCCGGGCGGGCCTAGATGCGGCTGGGTAAGCAATAGCCTGCGCCGACGACTTCGCGGTAGAAGGTGCCCATCGGTCTTTCAATCTCAAAAACGCCTCCTCGAAATATCTGCGCGAGAAGTAGGCGACTCCGACGGCGAATGCGCTGTTTATAAGAAATCGAAAAGCTACAAGATCGAAATTTTGCGTGAGCCGGACAGTGTACGCGGGGAAGAAGTGAATCATCCAATGATCGACGAAGTCGCTAGCTAGCATGTGAATGAGATAAAGGCCGTAACTGATTTCCCCAAAAAAACGCAGAACGGGTCGCTGTACAAGCCATCGCCAGCGGCTGGTGCCTGCCAAAAGCGTGAGCCCCAGAATTCCGGTGCATAAGAGATTGATTGCGGTGAGTCGGAATACCCATCCGCAAAACGTGACACCGCGCCAGATTCCGAACGGGGTTAGCGCGGCCAGCAACGCGCAACCGCCGAAGAGCGCAGCGAGAGAAAACCTCCGCATGGGACCGCGATGGGCTAATGGACCGCGACTCAGTAGAGGGAGCAGAGCTCCTATCGCGAGGCTGTCTGCGACCAGCCAGGTATAGCCGCCCGCAGATTTGTCGCCTAGCCAGAACGCCCACCCTCTCAGCACCGGACAGATGATGCACAGTGCCAGAGCGGACCACATCAGTACACGTTGCGAAAATCGGCGCACTGCGGTGGGCCACAACAAATAGAAGTGTTCCTCGACGGCGAGGGACCAGAGCACCGTGTACTGCGAAGGAATGTGAAACAGGCTCGCCATATTGGCGAGATAGAAGAAGCTCAGAACAATGAAGGGCCAACCGACGCGGCGGCCATCGAGCCAGCCGGTGCGGGGCAAAATGGAGAGTAGCAGCAGGAGCAAGTAGAACGCCGGCAGAATACGAAGGGCGCGGCGGATGTAAAATCGGCGATAGTAGTTCGGTTTGGACTTGCTGTCGAGCAGGATTCCGGTAATCAGAAATCCGGAGAGAACGAAGAAGAGATAAACGCCGGTCCATCCCCCGAGAGTTGCTCCCACAAACAGGCGAGGAAGGCCCCTAAGGTGTGACGTGACAGCAGGTAAATTGAATCCGTGGAAAAAAAGCACCAGTAAAATTGCGATGCCGCGCAGCGAGTCCAGCTCTGGCATAACCGGACGCACTAAGTTGTCGGTTTTTTGTGCGGCAGGGCAATTCATTTGTGGTGAGTGGCCAATCTAGCTGCTGAACAGGTTGGTGTCAATGTGTGGAGCAGTGGAAAATCCGCAAGCAGTCCGGTCGGGAAAACGTAGCTCTGTGTTAGAACTAACGCGTGCCCTACTACTTAGGAATTGATGGCGGTGGAACGAAGACGACCTGTGCGGTTGGCGATGAATCACGGTTGCTGGCGACGGCCACGGCCGGTCCGAGCAACATTGTTCGCGTCGGAGAGGTTAACACTCGGGAATCATTGCGACGCTCGGTGCTGCAGGCGTGTGCCGCCGCCGGGATTGCGCCGGCGCAGGTTGCGCGCACCTGTGTTGGCGGCTCAGGCGCCGGGCGCCCGGAATTGGCGGAAATCGTTCGGAGGATTCTGGCGGAGATACTGCCGTCGCCGATTATTGTCGTGGGAGATATGCAGAGTGCGCTTGAGGCAGCTTTCGATACCGGTCCGGGGGTGGTCGTGAATGCGGGAACGGGCTCGTTTGCATATGGTCGGAATTCACATGGGAACACGATGCGTGCCGGCGGTTGGGGATTCGCGATCGGAGATGAAGGATCGGCGCACTGGGTTGGTCATGAAGCGGTTCGGGCCGTCTTGCAGGAAAGCGAACGCGTCGATGATGCCTCTCAGTTCGTAAGAACATCTCTGGTGCAAGGTCTCTTCAAGACGTGGGGCGTAAGTTCGTTTCTGGATTTGGCGCGCGCCGGGAACTCGGTACCGCCGCCGGATTTCGCCGCGTTGTTTCCCGCGGTAGCCGCGAGCCAGGATGAGATTGCGCAGAATATCTTGCGAGATGCGGGGAGGGAACTCGCGCGCCTGGCGCAAGTTGTGATCCGAAAACTGTTTGGCAAAGAAGAAGCTGTCGTCCCTGTGGCCATCACGGGCGGTGCCTTTCGTCACTCCGAACTGGTGCGGGAAGTTTTTTACAATGAACTCCGAGAACTGGAGCCGCGCGCGCAAGTAGCGTCGCAAGTAGTTGAGTCGGTGGAGGGGGCGCTGCGGCTGGCGCGGCGGGCTCAGGGGTAAAGCTTTCACCACAGAGATCACAGAGTTTCACAGGGAAAGGCGACCGTTCCCATGGAGCCGCCATCCAAAATCGAGAATTCTGAACGGGAGAGGGGCGTCCCGGCGCACGCCTCAATCGACACACCTTCCGGAATCTCACCCCTTACCGAAGATCTTGCATTGGCTCAACTCAAAGCCCCTGAGACGAGTGCGGAGACCATTGAGCAAATCAGCCAGAATTCGGGGGTGATGCAGTCGCGCAAAGTACGCCTCGCGGTCGCTGCTCATGCGCACACACCGAGGCGGATTGCTCTGCGCATTGTTCGCGAACTTTATACATTTGAACTCATGCAGTTCGCGCTGACGCCGGTCGCGCCCGCCGACCTGAAACGCGTAACGGAGGAACTATTACTGGGGCGGCTGGCGTCGATCACATTGGGCGAGCGGATCTCGCTGGCGCGGCGCTGTTCGGCGGGCGTGGCCGGCGGACTATTGCTCGATAAAGAGCCCCAGGTATGGCAGCTTGCATTGGAGAATCCGCGGCTAACCGAGGCGGGCGTGGTGAAGGCATTACAGAAGACCGGTGCGTCGCGGGTCTTTGTGGAAACGGTTTCTCATTCCGCGAAATGGTCGACGCGTCTGGAAGTCCGAATCGCTCTGCTGCGGAATCAGCATACGCCGGTGGCGAAGGCCGTTGAGTTTGCTCACCGGATTCCGCGTCCACAGTTGCGGGAAATTCTGCAAGCATCGCGGCTGCCGGAGAGTATTAAGGCCCTTATCTTGAGGGAGGTTTCTGGCAGTTCTAAGTAGCAGCCCTGTTCGATCAGACCTTTGCCAACTCACGTTTTCCGTGCATCATCTCAATGACTGCTTCGTACAGGCGACGTCGCGCCTCGTGGCGCTCGTAGGCGCGAGTGATGTAACGGACACGGACCTCAACGCCGCTGCCAGTTGGCTGCACGTTGATGCCGGGCATAGCTTTCAAGGTTTTGGCGCGATATTTGGTAGTGGTTTCCTGCCATTCGGCTTCCGCTTTGCTTGCGTTTGCTGCGGTTTCCTGCTCAACCAATTTTTGAATTCCATCGATAATGGGGTAGGGATCCTGACCTGCAGGGATGGAGAGTTTCAGTTCATCCCACATCCACTGGCCGGAGGTGGTGAAGTTGAAGAAGTGGCCTTCGATGGCGAAGCTGTTGACGAAGGAGACGCGGCGGCCGGTGGGATGGCTGGAGTCGGTCCAATTGCCGGTCTCGAGCAGAACCGTCTTCAGGAGCCCCACCTCGACGACTTCGCCGCCTACCCCATTGATTTCGACCCAGTCGCCGACTCGGATTCCATTCCGTCCCATCAGCACGAACCATCCGAAGAAAGCGACGATGAAGTCTTTCATCGCGACGGTGAGGCCGGCGCCGGCCAAACCCAGCACCGTGGTGGTCTGCGTGGGCATACCGAAGATGATAAACAGGATTACGAGGGCGCCAAGAGCTTGTGCAGCGAATTTGACTACGGCGCGAAGCGTGTCGATCCGCTTGTTCTCAGCCGACATACCGGTAAAGAGATGATCAATTACACGGGCGGCCAGATAGACTGCAAAGAGGATCAGCAGAATCCCGAGAAAGCTTTCGACGAGATTATGCAGGGCGGCGCGCTCACGCTTTTCGACCAGTGCAATCCAACTGCTGTAAACGTCGGCGAGGTCTTGTTCGTCCTGGATACGGCGCCCACGATCTGCAAGGTTCCTTTGATCGAGGGTGTACTGCTTCAGTGCAGTCAGTGCAGCACTGGCCGCAGCCTGGGATTCCTGGCGGGCTTGAGCAGCGTTGGCCTGCGAAAAACCTCTTGCCTGCTGCTTGGCTGCGTGACGTGCTTCTTTGTCCTTTGCAATCTTCTCCTGGAGTTGAGCGCGCCTTTGAACCAGGTATTGCCGCTTATCAGCTGTTTCCTTCAGAGCCTGCTGCAATTGGTTTGTTTTATCGCGCAACGCTTGCCAGGCCTGAAAGACCTTCCAAAGAGTATGGCTTTGATAATCCTGTTCGTGAGGATCCACGGCTGATCCAACGGCGGCAGTGTTGTGGCCGGCAGCCTCGTGTTGTTCTTGAAGCCGCTTGATCTTGGCTTGCGGGTCGCCTCCGGCCTGTTCCAGGTCTTCGGAGGCATCGTCCAGTTCGTCCTGATCGAGTTCCATTTGCGCCTTGGCAACATCGATCTGGTCTTGCAGATTATCTTTTCGCGTGCCGGAGGCGGACGCGAGTTTCTGGGTCAGCAGAGTGATGTTGTCCTGATCTTCGTTGATCACTTGTTGTGCCTGTGTTTTTCGCGCCAGAATCTGCTTTGCTTCTGGCGTGAGCGGCGGTGGATTCAACTGCGCCTCGCGTAGATGGTCGAGGAATGTGAGATCGACTTCGTGATCGCCAAGTTTTTCGGCTTCATGCGCGAGCGCTTGCTCTTCCGTGGTTCCTGCAATGGCGGCCATCCGCTGCGCCGTCTGGAGCGGGCGGAGATCTACGAGGGGGGCCCTCGTTACGCGAGCTTTGCGGCCCAGCTTTGTGGGAGCGGTTGTCGCCGTGGCTTCTTCATTCTGCTCCGGAGCTTCACGGGTCCAGAGAACTCCGAGGACGGCCGCAGCCATCAGCAGAAGCAAGACAATTGCAGTGATCCAGTGCCGCAGTTTCATAACAATCCTGAATTCTTCGAAACGCCGCGCGTTTCGTCTACTCGTTTGGGAGGTGAAGTCAAGAACACTTTAGCAAGAAATCGGGGTTGGGGCGATGGTCGGAGATTCTGGGGAGAGGTCGGCGCGGAATGCCGAGGGCTCGCAGGGCGGCGAGGATCCTGCGATTGCCTTCAGGCCAGGATGCCAGCGCTACGCACGGACGTAATCTGGGATAGGGCCGATGTTCGACATAGCATTCCGAAAATGATTGAGTATTTACGAGCTTTGGTGAACGAACCGTGGAAGCCGATTTCGCGCTCGGCCGTGGCGGCCTGGCTCGTCTTTTATGCGGGCTTCCTCGCCTATGCGTTCTCTGCGCATGGAGGATATCTGTTCATCGACAGTGCCAACCTGGTGGTGCATGAGGGCGGTCACAATCTCTTCGGATGGTTTGGACCGACGCTCGGTCTTTGGGGTGGAACACTTCTGCAATGGTTGGTCCCGTTTCTGCTGGCAAGTTATTATTTTACCGAACGGCAAATAGCCGGATTCGTTTTCTGTTCATTTTTCTTTTTCGAGAATTGGCTTTACACGGCTACATACATGGCCGATGCTCGGGCGCAGCAATTGCCGCTGGTCACAACGGGCGATCCAGATTTTGTGGAGCATGATTTTCACGCCATCTTCTCCAACCTGGGCGTGCTGAACTATGACACGAAGATCGCGGCCGTAGTGCGAGTTCTGGGGTGGTGCGGGATGATCGGGTGCGTAGTGTGGTTGGCGATACGGGCCAGGGCGCAAGAAACTGAAACAGTTTCTTCTTGAGCGAGCGGGAGGGCGACACCGCCCCCCGACAGCCGGCGAGTGGCCGACGCTACGGGATCCATTCGCCGATAAAGATGTTGGTTTCATGCGGCGCTTTGCCGTTTCGGTTCGAGGCCCAAACGAGTTTCTTGCCGTCGGGCGAGAACATTGGGAAGCCATCGAAGCCGTCGCTGTATGTGACGCGCTCCAAGCCGCTGCCATCCGGATTCATCATCCACAATTCGAAGTTTCCTTCGCCTCCTCTGGCATGTGTGGCCGGATCGTAATTGGACGAGAAGATGATTTTATTGCCGTCGGCCGTAAATGCCGGGCCGAAGCTCGCCGCGCCCAGATTCGTAATTTGCTTCTTGTTGGTACCGTCGGATTTCATCAGCCAGATTTCGAGTGACGTCGGCCGGATCAGATTCTGCGCGAGCAATTCCTTGTAGTCGGCGATATCTTTTTCCGCGGTTGGATGGTAGGCGCGATAGACAATCCACTTCCCGTCAGGCGAAAATGTCGGGCCGCCGTCGTAGCCGAGCTCGTGCGTGAGTTGCTTCACGTGAGTGCCGTCGGCGTCCATGATGTATATGTCGAGATCGCCGTTCCGGACGGAGGTGAAGGTGATTTTCTTACCGTCGGTGGAGATGGTCGCTTCGGCGTCGTAACCCGGAGTGTTGGTGAGTTGTTTCAGGTCCGACCCGTCTGGGTTCGCGGTAAAGATGTCGTACCCCGCGTAGACGCCCCAGACGTAGCCTTTCGAGTAGTCGGGCTTGGGCGGGCATTCCGGGCTGGAGAGATGTGTGGACGCATACAGAATCTTCTTGCCATCCGGGAAGAAATAGCTGCAGGTGGTGCGTCCTTTGCCGGTCGAGACCATGTGCTGGTCGGTGCCATCGATGTTCATCTCAAAGATCTGATCGCATTTCACGTCACCATGCGAGGACTGGTAGATCAGCTTCTGGCCGTCGGCAGAGAAATAGGCTTCGGCATTCTGGCCGCCAAATGTGAGTTGATGCACGTTGCGCAGGTGCTTTTCCTGGGGAGTGGCCATATCGGGCTGTGCGTCTGTCTGCGCGTTGAGAAAAGACACCATGGCGCATGCGAGGATGGCGGAGCTTATCAGTAAGCGCTTCATACGGATGGGCGGTAGTTTAGCAAAGTCAAAAGCTTTTACCGGTGAGTTCGCAAAGGATAGCGAAGAACGCGAAGAACTGCTATGTGCCGAACGGGCCCGTGGCTACCCGCGCCAGGTTTTCCAGTTCTTTTGCATACATGGGCCGCAATAGCAGTGAAGAGAAAACCTTTTCGATTCGACCCAGAAAACCGCTTCGTACCGGAAGCTCCGTCGAGATGGTCACATGCGAGTCGGCGGGAGCTGAGCCGGGATTCACGGTGTAGGTAGTCACCCACGAATCGGGTTCGAGGTTGGTTTCCACCAGCACTCGTCCGGGTTCCGGTTCGGTAATGGCTGCGCGGAATGACTGTTTGCTTCCGAGCACCCGCATCTCGCAGCGGATGACCGTGCCCGCACCAATGCCTCCTTCTTCAACTACAACACTGGTGAACTGCTTGGGCAGAATCCGTGGATGCCCGTCTCGATAATTGGCGATCAGCGAATAGACACGCTCGCGGCGAGCAGGAATCATCGCCGACGCGCTGACGATGTGACGTTCAGGTTTGTTTTCCATGGCTTCGCGGTCCTGAATGCAGGATCAGCAAATCAACCAAGTTGGTGCTGCAAGAATAACGATCCGCGCTCACTTCTGGAAGTGATTACGAATAGCCTCTGCCTGGCCGCGCGTGACAACAGCCGAAAGGGCTGCGGTGTCGGCCTGCTTGACGGCCTGAACACTGCCGAAGTGTTCCAGCAGGCGTCGGGATGTGCGCTCTCCGACGCCCGGAATCTGCAGCAGTTCTGTGGAGCGGTCCCGTATCTGCCGGCGCTTGCGGTGGAACGTCACGGCGAAGCGATGGGCCTCATCGCGGATCATCTGGATCAGGTGCAGGACGGGGGAGTGATGATCGAGAGCGATTGGGTCTCTTTCCTGTCCGTAAACGTAAAGAATTTCTTCGCGCTTGGCGATTGCGGCCAGGGGTTTATTGATGATTTCCAATTGTTCTAATGCCTCGGCTGCAGCGTGCAACTGGCCAAGGCCGCCATCGATCAGCACCAAGCTCGGCATTGCTTTCTGCTCATCTTGTAACCGCTTGTAGCGGCGCGTGACGACCTCACGCATGGACGCGAAATCGTCGACGCCTTCGACGGTGCGAATGATGAACTTGCGGTAGTCCGATTTCTTCATCTTGCCGTCTTCCCACACGACCATCGAAGCGACTGTCTCCGCGCCCTGGATGTGGGAGATGTCGAAGCATTCGATGCGCTTCGGCAAGTCCGGGAGGCCGACGACTTCCTGAAGTTCTTCCTGGATCTTGCGGGCGTTTGGCTTGAGCACGCGAAAGCGCTGATCGTAGGACTGCTTCGCATTGTTCCCGGCCAGATCGATGAGCGATCGCTTGTCGCCACGCAGTGGCACAAGAATGTGAACGCGTGTGGAGCGGACGGCCCCGCCCGCGTCTTGATCGGACAGCAAGTCTTCCAATTCCTCGCGATCTTCAAAATCAACCGGGACGTATAGATTGCGCGGAACATAAGGCTGGCCGATGTAGAGCTGTTTGAGGAGGGCGGAGAAGAATTCGCCGGGGTGAAAATGAGATTTCTCATCGACACGAAACTCTTTGCCATTCTCGGGGTCGCGCTGTTGGTGCCCAGGAGGACTTATCGAGTCGTGGGCAGGTTCGACGCCACTTGCCTCAGTGGAGCTGCGGGCAAACTGCAGAGCTCCTTCGCTTCGCTCAGGATGACAATCTGAGGGGGATGGGCCGATCGAAGCCGTTTCTGCAAGCGCGAATTCCGGAAGGTCTTCCCAGAAGAACTCGCGTCGATCGACCATCTTGCCGGCACGCATGTGGAAGAGGTTTACGGCGAGCATGCCGTTTTCGTAGTGATAGCCGAAAACGTCGGCGTCGTCGCCTTCGGCGGCGGCGATGCGCTGGCGCTCCTGCAGTTGCTCGACCGTCGAGATCAGATCCCGATAGCGAGCGGCACGCTCATATTCCTGATCGGCGGCGGCCTGCTCCATGCGACTGCGCAGCGAACGGGCAAGATCCGTAGGACGGCCCTCGAGGAACATTTTCACGTCGCGAACAGCTTCCTGATATGTCTCAGGTGTCGTCAGCTCCTGAACGCAAGGTCCGAGGCAGCGCTTGATGTAGTACTGGAGACAGGGCCGTGGGTGAAAGCGGGTGAGATCGACCTTGCACGACGGAATCAAGAAATTTCGGTGAATCAGGTCCGTGATCCGGTATGCCAGGTTGGCAGGGAAGTAGGGGCCGTAGTAAACGCTTCCATCCTTCCGCAGGCGGCGGGTCACATAGACGCGCGGCCAGCGCTCCGCCAGAGTGAGTTTTACGTATGGGTACGTCTTGTCGTCGCGCAGCAGAATGTTGAACCGTGGCTTGCGCTGCTTGATCAGGTTGTTTTCAAGCGCCAGGGCCTCTTTGTTGTTGGCGACGACAATGTAATCGACATCGACCGCCTCCCGGACCAAAGTGCCAGTTTTGGCGTCTTCCCATCGCCCTTCATGGAAGTAGCTGGACACACGACTGCGCAGGTTCTTCGCCTTTCCAACATAAATAACTTCCCCCTCGGCGTTCTTGTAGAGGTATACGCCGGGTTCGGTCGGAATGGTGCGGATTTTGGCCAGCAGGTCCATGAAGTGAGGAATACCCATTCTATTGGATGGGAGTGTTGCCCGATCTGCTACAAAGATGTGCTACAAAAGGGCAGATGAGCCCGAAATCTGCCCTTTGTCCGCGCTTTCACTTGCTTCTCTCTGGGCTATTTTGTTTTCTAGCTTTCTATGGCGGAGATCTAGCGAGTTCCGCCCAGAGCACAAAGCCCAACACGGTGCCACAGCAACCCGTGGTAACGAAGTCGGAAGCAGGGAAAAAGGAAGAAGCGGAACGCGCGGCGGCAAGGTCCCGCGCGCATCATTTTGATCGCGTCGTGATCATCGTGCTCGAGAACGCTGACTACGAGTTGGCAATCCAGGTCAAAGGTCTCGCGGAATTAGCTACCCAGGGCGCGAGCTTCACCGACTTTCATGCCTTGTTCCATCCCTCGTATCCGAACTATCTGGCCATGGTTGCGGGAACAGATTTTGGGATATCCCGCCGCGGCCGCTACTTGGCCGACAGTCAAGTGAACTTTCCCAGTGATGCTGAACACCGCACCATTGCCGACAGATTGATAGCTGCTGGCCTTGACTTCAAGCAATATGCGGAAGAATTGCCTCCGGGGCCCTGTCCTTGGAATGTCTCAGGAGTGCACGTTGCCTTGCGCCGCGGTAATTATGCTCGCCGCCACGTGCCGTTTCTTAGCTTCCGTGAGGTACAGGAGAAATGGTGCGATCGAGTTGTCGGAGTGGATTCCGGCAAGGCCAACAACTATTTCGTGCAGGACGCCAACAAAGGGCTGGTTGCATATTCCTTCTATACGCCCAATATGAATCATGACGGCCACGACACGAACGTGCAGGTCGCAGGAGCGTGGGTGAAGAAGTTTCTGGATGAAAGTTTCCCGGAAAAGCTGCGCCAAGGAACACTGGTGATCGTGACCTTCGATGAATCGGGCGGGAACCGCGACAACCGTATTTACACTCTTTTCCTCGGTGACATGGTGAAGCCGGCCAACGAGCAGGACCCAGCTGTGCTCGGCAAGCATTACACGCACTACAGTGTGCTGCGTACGATCGAAGATAACTTCGGCCTGGAGCCACTTACCGATAACGATCGTCAGGCAGAACCGATTTCAGGCGTCTGGAAGTGATCTCGTACCGGTAACCTGTGGGTTTTTTGTGAAAAATCTTGCATAGCTGATTCGCACTTTTTGGTTACCGTATAAAAATTCCATTGATTATGTGGGGTTTGCGTTGCATCTAAAGTAGGTGCGGCGGCCAGACCAGCCCGCTCATGTTCCGCAACTGATTGAAAACGTATATACTTACTGCGGACGTTCCGAGTAGGGTTAACTGGCATCAGTCGTGCACAAGTGGGAATTGGGACTTGTACTGCCGTAAGTCATTCCCAGGGTTTTAAGAATCGCATCCAGCGCGAGTAGAACCTCGGCGCTTACTTACAGAGATGGAAAGAAGGAGCCTTACCCTATGAACCGCACTTCGTTAGTACTGTGTTTAGCAGCCAGCATGGTCGCCACCGTGGGCTGCACAAGCAAGAATTATGTGAAGAATCAGACGACGCCACTGATCAACAAGACCAACGAACTCGACGATCTGACCGCGAAGAATACTCGTGACATCAAGGACGTCGATGCGCGGGCGCAGGCCGGTATCCAGGCGATCAACGCCAAGACGGCCGAAGTCGAACAGAAGACGCAGACCGCCAGCCAGAACGCCAGCCAGGCGCAGCAGATGGCGGATGCAGCCAACGGCCGCGTCAGCGTGCTGACCAACACGGTCGCCAATCTCGACAACTATCACGCCGTGGCTGAGACCTCGGTGAAGTTTGGTTTCAACAAGGACAACCTGACGTCGAAGGCGAAAGAAGCCCTTGATCAGCTCGCCGGGCAGCTCTCCTCGACCAAGGGATACATCATCGCGTTGGAAGGCGGTACGGACTCGGTTGGTCCAGCGGATTACAACTACGATCTGAGCCAGCGCCGCGCGAACTCGGTGATCCAGTATCTGGCGACCAAGTACAGCGTGCCCGCGCACAAGATCTATGTGATCGGGCTGGGCAAGGATAAGCCGGTCGAGTCGAACAAGACGGCCTCGGGCCGCGCCGACAACCGCCGCGTGGATGTTCGTTTGATGACGAACACGGTGGGTGGTGGCAATCAGCCTTCGACCCCCACCGCGGGTAACAACCCGTCGATGTAAGCGATTTTACCCTCCTCCCCGGAGGACTTCGCCAACCAGGCCGCTCAATGCCTCCCCCTGAGCGGCCTGATTTTTTTTCCGTGATCCCCGATCGCTGTCGGTGCGAAATCAATTCCCTCGGCGAGAAGTGGGATGGAGCTTACTGGCAACGTACGGCCGTCATCGGATCGATTCTTACAGCGCGCCTTGCCGGCAGGTAACTGGCCAGCACAGTTACGGCAACCACAAACAGAGCGCAGCCCGCGAAGGTCAGAGGATCTGTCGCCCTTACCCCAACCAACATCCCGCTGAATACTCGAAGCATCGCCAACGCGGCCACAGTGCCAGCTATCAGTCCTGGGACAGCCAGGAAGAGGCTTTGGCGCGTCACCATTCGAACCACGTCGAACGAACTCGCGCCCAGCGCGATGCGGATTCCAAATTCCGGAGTGCGCTGGCTCACCGCGTAACTCATGACACTGTAGAGCCCGATCGCTGCCAGCAACAGGCATAGCATGGCGACAGCTGTCAGCATGCTTGCAGCGACTTTCTGGGTAAAGAGCGAATAGCCGACCGCATCATTCAGTGCGATTGAATGGAAATATGCATCCTGATTGAGCGCCAGCGCCTCCCGGCGAAGCTCGGGTATCGTGAGCATGGGATCGCCCATCGTCTTGATCAAAAACGAAAAATTCAGACCTGGGTAGAACCACTGCCGGAAGGGCAGGTAGAAATAGGGATGTGCTTCCTCGACCGGCGTGTCGTACTTGCTATCTTTCGCGACTCCAACGATGGTTGCAGTCGATCCCTCGAGATGAACGATGCGCCCGACAGCAGTCGCCCCGCGGAAAAACCGTTGCGCGAAAGTTTCGTTCACAATCATGACGTTGGGCGCACTACCCTCGTCTAGCTCAGTGAAGTCGCGGCCGTCCAACATGGGAACTCCCATGAACTGGAAATAGCCGGGCGGCACGGTCGCGCGATGGATCAGCATCTGCTCGTTCGGCGCAGGCACATATCCTTCCACTACAAGTTCATCTTCCGGGCTCGTACCTGGCGAAGACAGTGGAACGAAGTCCGAGTACGTCACACCGATGACTCCGGGAATAGATTCCATGCGTTCCCTGAGCCGACGGCAGAAACTCCATTGCTCCTGTGCGGAGTATCCGGCGTTGGATAGGTAGAACTGAGAGACGGAGACGTTTTTCGTGTCGAAGCCCGGTTCGATATGGCTAGCGTTGTGGAAACTCCTTAAGAACAGTCCGGCGCTGACCAGAGCCACCATTGCCAGCGCGACTTCGATTCCCACGAGCATCGCTCTCAATTTGTGCGAGTGGCTCCCACCAATGCCTGCGCGCCCGCCTTCATTCAATGTGCTATTCAGGTTTACGCGCAACGAGAGCAAGGCAGGAGACAAACCCGACGCAACAGTCGCGATTACGACAATTAGCACGGTAAAGCCCAGAGTACGAAGATTCAGACCGCCCGCGAGATCGAAGGGAAAGTCGACGGCGGGAAGCAATCGGTTCAGCGATTCTCTCATCCAGACCAGCAGATAAACTCCGAGAACAGCGCCCGCGGCAGCGAGCAAGAGAGTCTCAGTCAGAAATTGTCTGATCAGGCGAGCGCGCCGGGCCCCGAACGCGAGCCGGATAGCGATTTCTTTTTGGCGCGAAACTGCGCGGGATAAGAGCAAGTTGGCGACATTCGCGCAGACGATGATCATGAGAAGGACACATATGGCCGTCAGAATCTGCAGAGGCTTTAGCAGAAAGCTCTGGGCACCGAGGTGGCCGGCCCAGACCGGTACGACGGTTGCGTCGACCCCGCGATTTGTCTCGGGATAGCTTGCGGCCAGGCGCTTCGCCAGAGCTCCGACCTCGGCTTGTGCTTGATCGATCGTGACGCCGGGTCTCAACCTCACTATCGTCGAAGTGAGATCGCGGCATCCGCGATTGTGGAACACAGGACCGGTGCCCATCGCTTCGGCCATCGTGATGGGCATCCAGACGTCGTAGACCAGGCCAACTGTTGTGCCTCGAAAGTCGGGAGGGGCGACTCCAATAATCGTCAATTCGTGACGGTTCAGACGGATCGTCTTGCCTAATACTTCGCGATCGCCGTGATACCGATTCTGCCACATGCGATAGCTAATCACGGCAATGGGAAATGCTCCGGGCTTGTCCGCGCCTTCTTCGGGCAAGAAGGCGCGGCCGAGAATTGGTCTCACTCCGAGTACATCGAAGTAGTTCGCCGAGACCAGTTCTGCCCAGGCGCGCTCCGCAGTTTGACCTGATCCCACGCTCAAAGGAGTGAAGCGTCCGATCGCGATTGCGGAAACGAGCTTTAGATTGTCGCGGTAGTCGTGGTAATCGACGTAGGAGGTTGCCACCAGATGTTCACCGTTAGATCCGACTGTCTCAATGAGGGCGAGCCCCTTTGTGTCACTGACTCCCGGATAAGGATGCAGTAGAACGCGATCGATCCAGCTAAAGACGGTGGAGTTTACGGCGATGCCCATAGCGAGCGTGAGTACCGCGACCAGCGTGAATTTCGGGTTGGACAAAAAGACTTTGAAGCTAAAACGAATGTCCTGCACGAGTGTCTGCAGGAATCGCAGCAGGGAAAATGGCGAAGTCTTCACGTTCGGTTGCATCCAGGGTCCCTCGGCCCAGGAACGCCCGCCAGTGCGATGCACTACCACGTGTGACAAGAATCACTGCAAAGAATAACGACTAGCGGCTTTCCTTGGAGCCAGTCAACTCAATACTTATGCAAATACCAGGCCATGGCGGACGACGGCCGTAAGTCAAAACCTGAGTAGCTATTAGACAGAATCGAACTCCAGTTCGTGACTTCTTGGAGTGTTCACTGACGAAGTAGCATGTCCGATTCCGCACAGCGCCTCACTGAATACCATCAAGATTATTGGCCGCAGGTTCAGGTGAGGCTGTGATGCTGGTCACTTGAATCACCCGAACTGGCACGGACTTCGGCAAGTTGCTAAAGGGGATGAGCGCTGCTGTGCGAAGCACAGTCCTATGCTTGCATCGCAGGAGTAATATGGCAGCCATGCCATATCTCAACTTATCCCGGCGGTCATTTCTTGCAGTGTCAGCGGCGTTGCCTTGGGCCTTACGAGGCGTTGCTTTGGGGACGGAGTCGAAAAATATTCCCATCGGGCTCGAACTCTATTCCGTGCGCGACGAACTTCAGAAAGATCCCGAAGGTACCGTGCGCGCGGTCGCCAAGATGGGATATCAGGACGTGGAGTTCTATGCGCCGTATCTCGAATGGACCGAACCTCAGGTCAAGCAAATGCGCAAGGCCATGGATGAACTCGGCATCCACTGCTACTCGACGCACAACGACGAAGATTTCTTCCGCGACGCCAAAATCGGCCGCGCCAGCGACTACAACAAAATTCTCGGCTCGAGGTACATGGTGCAGGCGTGGAGCGATCCGAAGCCGGATCTCGATGGATGGAAGGCGCTGGCAGAGAAATTGAATGGCGCGTCAGACAAACTCGCGCCGGCGGGACTCAAAGTTGGATACCACAATCACGATGCAGAGTGGAAACCGGTTGGGGGGAAGCGCCCGATTGAGGTTCTGGCCGCGAACACGAAGCCTTCGGTCATGTTGCAGCTGGACGTCGGAACCTGCCTTGAAGCGGGTGCGGATCCCGTGGCTTGGATCAAAGCCAACCCGGGTAGGATTCGATCCATTCATTGCAAGGATTGGTCGCCCGATCCGAACATCGGCTACAAAACGCTTTTCGGAGAAGGGAAGGCGGATTGGAAAGGCATCTTCCAGGCGGCGGAACATGGTGGCGGCGTTGAGTTTTACCTCATCGAGCAGGAAGGCAGCCGATACCCAGAACTGGAGACGGCGCAGCGGTGTCTGGAGGCGTTCCGCAAGACGCACCGGAGTTAGTTAAGATAGAGATATGCGCAGTTGGTGGCTGATCGTTCTTCTGGTCTGCGGCATGGCGCAGGCGCAGAGTTCGGGGTCTGCATCGTCTACGAAGACACAATCTCCCGATGCATCTTCTTCGAATGCGAATTCAAGCGGCGAGCGCCGGCCCAATCTGGACCCTCCACGCTCTGACCGCGTCAATGTTGACTCGCTCGGTAACGACCCCGGAGAGAGTTCCAGCAAAGAGGACCCTGTGGACCTGAGCCCCCCGGCGGACGACTCTAAAACACATCCGCACAGCTCAGAAACGTTGGAGGATGAGGGATCAGGCAGCAGCAATAGGGACCTGCATCCGTGGGACCCGCACAAAGCTGCAAAAGATGTGGAAGTGGGAGACTTTTACTTCAAGAAGAAGAATTACATTGCCGCCGAGAGTCGCTATCGCGAGGCTCTGTTGTACAAGGACAACGATGCGATTGCCACCTACAAACTGGCGATCTGCCTGGAAAAGCAGAACCGTCCTGACGAAGCGCGGGCGGAGTACGAGAGCTATTTGAAGATCCTGCCCAATGGTCCTGAATCAGCGGAGGTCAAGAAAGCGATGGAACGACTGAAGGCTGCTCCCACCAGCGCGAAGTCGGTTAAGTAGAGTCCGCGGCGGAGACGGGTGACCTGCCTGTTGGAGTAATTCATTTGCGGCGCGTCTGCGGTCTCGATTTTCGTGGCTGTCCTTTATTGCCGTTTTCCTCGACCCGGCTCTGCTCTGCCTCACCCAGAATGAGGTTCTCCGGCCACTTCGGGCTCGATTGAATCAGCCCATGCTTTCGCTTGGCTGCTTTCACAACTGTATTGACGCTATCAAGACAGGCATGAATGGCTTGGGTACGCAGAGCCTCCTCGAAGCCTCCCCGGATGATCAGCATGGCGGTCCCATGCATGAGAGACCAGATGCCCAGCATGAGGCGATTGTGCTGCCGGGGATTGCCCCCCAATTGTTTGGTCAGCCGGTCACGCATCAAGTTGAAGGAAGGCCATGGTTCATAGAGAGAAGGAGGTTTGCCCACTCCGTCAAACAAAACCTGATACCCGTGTGTGTTGTCCAGTGCGAACTTCAGGTAGCTTTGGATCGCTTCGCTGAGATCGCGAGTAGGGAGCAGTGACGAAAACAATTCCTGCCGGGTTTTGAGCCGCAGGGCGCGTCTGATGTCATCGCGGTCACGGTAACGCTCATATACGGTAGGGGTGGTCGTCCCGGCCGCCTTCGCGACGGCGCGCATGGTGAGCGCTTTTTCGCCGCCGCGCGCCCACAGCCGCGAGGCCGCGACCAGAATTCTTTTCTCTAATTCAGGATCAGCTTGCCGGGGCAATTTACCTCCATTTGAACTGATAACTTGAACTGCGTAATGATAACGGTGTATACTAAATGCACGAGCAGAACGAATGACCTCGCAGGGTGGGGTCCCGGTGGGTCTAACTGTAAGGCAGTCCTCCCAAAGCTGATCCACGGGCCCCGCCTGCGTTCCTGTTTTTGCCTCACAAAATACTAAAAGGAGGAATTGCAGTACATGCAGTCAGGAAGTAAAAAGTCTGTCGATGTTATTCGCCTCAAAGCCGATCTTGCAGCCGCCAGCGTGGAGCTTCTAAGCGCTCACTGTGCGGCAGACCGCGTTCGCCTGCAGTATTCCCCCAAAGAAGTCGCTTTTTACGCGGATCACAGCCATTTGAAGCGGGCCATAGCCTCTTCGGAGGCTGTGTATCGCTTCTTCCGCCAGATCGCCGCATACATGGATTAGTGGCAGATGACGCCTGTTTGTGCGCTCAAATGCCAGTGGGCCTACTTCTCCACGCGGATGAACTCTCCGGTGGACGCGTTGATCGAAACTGTCAGTTTCGCGCTCTCGCGGTTAGCACCAAAAATAACGTGCCACACCAGTTCGTTCGTGTTGTGGTTCCAGTCGCACACATAGGTGACCGGCGTATCGGGCGACTTCTCCAGAATTTTGTCGCCTCCGTGCTTCTTTGCCGTGTCCAACGCCTGATCCGAGTCGATCTTCAGGAACGCCATGTCCCAGGTCTGCATCGACGAATTGGTCGGACTGTAGCTGTCTTCCGTCCCGGGGTTGATGCCGCGCGATGGAGCGCCGTCCGCGGAACTGCCCGACCATGTGAAGCTCTTTGCCGAGCGTTGCGCGGCAGAGGCAAATCCACCGCGCCATACCGCCCATTTTCCGTCATGTCCATTACCGTCGGTCGTAACAATGGAGTCGATTCGGTACGGCTTTGCGTCGGCATTCCATCCGTGAGCGGCGACATACAGTTTCTGAAAAGCCGAGCGCGCGGTAATGAGCTCCGGCCCCTTGACCTCAGGCTTGGCCTCTTCTGCAGGTTTGTTGGACTCCGAGGAACATGCCGTCAACATGGTCAGCAGAAGCACTGCGTAGAGGCCCACGAATGCTTTACCGGCATTGAAATTGAGTTTTGACAATGTGTTCTCCCTACAACAAGAGATGGAATTCTGTTTTTCCGCGACAACAGCTGGAGAAGTTGAGCGGATAAGGCCAGTCCGGTTCATGGCGATCCTTCCTGATATAACTGACACTTGATTATTGTGGCGGCATTATTCTAACCGAATAAAAGGAAAAGGATTAGTAATCCCATTGGACCCTCACCTCCAGCGCCTGCATGATGACCTCGCTTCCCTGGCCGCATCATTGTCGCCACAACAATGGACCGTGCACCCCACAGGCAAATGGTCTGCGGCTGAAATTTACGAACACTTGTTTTTGAGCTACACGGGCACCATCAAGGGAATGTCTCGCATTCTCGAATCTGGCACCCCACAAGCAAACGTTTCCTCCCTGAAGCAGCGCGCGCAGGCTTTTATTGTTCTCGAAATGGGTTATATGCCCCCGGGCAGAGAAGCTCCTTCTGCGGTGCGTCCGAGAGGTTTGGCAGTAGAAAAGATCGCAAGCGTGATTCTCGGGAAAATTGCTGAGATGGACACGATGATGGCAAGGTGCGCCGCCACGTTCGGCGTGAGACCGAAAGTCCTCGATCATCCGATTCTCGGTCCGTTCTCGATCTCGCAATGGCGGAAATTCCATCTAGTGCACGGCCGCCATCACATGAAGCAGGTTCGGAGGTTGCAAATGCTAAGTCCGTGAAAGGGCGCTGGCGTACAAAATGGCAAGAGCGCCGGGTGTTGTCCGGCGCTCTCGTGTATATCGACTTCAGGCCTTAGGGTTCGCGAACGGAACTCGGCGCTCCGGCTTTCCGTGCCTCCTCCTGAATCTCATCTAGCTTCTGCTTGGCGTCATCCAAGGCTTTCTGCTTGTCCGCAATCTGCTGTTTGTACTGGGCATCCTGCTTGTCCCAGTCCGCCGAGTTACGCAATCGGTTGCCGGCATCGCCGTACATGGCTGCGGCACGGATCTGATATTCCCGTTGCAATACGTCGAGTTCCCGTTGCAGCAGGTCAATCTGATCTTGCTGCGCGTGAAGCTTGTCTTCCCATTGCTTCCAGGCAGTTTGCTTGGTTGCTTCGTCGAGAGGCTTCGAAGTTTCGGAGCCTTTGTCGGGGGTGCCGGATTTCGTTTCGTTGGCAGCGGCAGGAGCGGGCTGTGCCTCTTCGTTGCCAGTAGGAGGTGTAACGGTACCCTCTGTTGGCTCGGACGGCGTACCGACGACCGACAATTTGTCTTGACGAGGCAAATTGTCGTTATCGAATACTTTGGGTTTCGGCTTGCTGCCGTCTGGCTCCTTGCGGACCTGGCGGGCGTAGTCGCCCAGCGAGGTGCCTGCAGCCGAACTCTGGCCGTCCGACGCAGGTTGCTGCGCCTTGGCCGGAAGTCCGCTGACTCCCAGAAGCAAGAGAAGTCCGATTCCACAGCTTGCAATTCGTCTCATAGCTCGCACCTCTTTCTGATAAGCCGTATTTCTAGTCCGCGGGCAAAGCTCCCTCCGGTTGAATTACTTCGCGGCATGTCCTGCCGCAAGACTTGCGTTTTGTTTGGTCGTCAGAAATCCGCCGATCGTACGATCCAGTTGCGCCGCTTCGTGCGCGATATCGGTGGCGAGTTCCTGCGCCAGTTCTGGATCGCGATTCTTCGCCAGTTGCTGTGCAAAACCAGAAATCGTCGTCAGCGACGTGCGAAGCTGCAGGGCCATTTCGGCCGAGAGCTCTCCGTGGAGCTCCTGCTGCTGCCGGATGTTCTCCAGTTCACTCACGTCATTGATGACGCAGGCCACCCCGAGCAGTTCCCCGTCCGGTCTGGGAACACGGGAAATGGTCATACGCAGAGAACGCTTTTCTCCCGCCGGACTGTCGTAGTCTGCCTGAATCTCACGGCGCTTGCTGCCTTCCCGCAGCACTGCCTGTACTTCCTCCGCGACCCGAACGGATTCGCAGGGTTCGTCCTGAAACGGCAAGGGCGTCAAAGGACGCGAGGAGCGCACTGAACCTTTGCGGAAGATGTCTTCCGCGCTCATACCGGTCGGCGAAGCGAAGCCCAGGATCGCTTTTGCCGCAGGATTGGCACTTCTGACCAGGCCGTTTTCTCCAAAGACGAGGACGCCGCAGGACAGATTCGTGAGCACTGCCTGGCTGAAATTCTCTGTTATGCGCGCTTTTTGCTGATCTGCGTGCGATTGCACCTGCAACTCATGCTTCTGCTGCTTTAGTTGCTGGATCACTGTGTTGTAGATATGGATCGGCAGAGCGTCAACCGAAGGAGCAGGTGCATCTGACAGATCGAATTCGCTGGCGATATTTTTCCGCAAACGCCGTATGACGAACAGACCCAACAGAAATGCCGACGTGGCGCAGAAAAACACCAGCGCAGCGCGGAAGAGGATCGGGTTGGTCAACAGTCTCACCAGAACCTCCCGTACCAGCGGAGGAGTCGGTCACCAAAGAAGAGGGCAAATAGCGCCATGCTGCCCAGGAAAACTCCAAACGGCATTTGATAATTCCGATACACCACTTGCGCTGACTGCCATGCTCGCGCGCGCGCGGCCTGCGCAGTTGCCAATCGCTTGGCAAAGCGATGCGTGCGTTTCAGCCAGACAACCAGCACAGTCGTGAGTCCGAACAAAGATCCTGCGATGGATGCCGTAAAGATCGTAAAAATGGTCAGCTTCATCCCGAGGAATGCGCCGACCATGGCCATCAGCTTCACATCGCCGAATCCCATACCTTCTGTGCCGCGCCAGCGCAAATAAATCGCACCTGCGCCATAGATGAACGACGCGCCGACCACCGCACCCAGCAGAGAATCGAGCAGCGAAAGCAGCCTGATAGAGATGTCGGAGCTAAACGGGAAATTGACGATTCCCGGCAAGAACTGAGAGATCAGATCGTTCACGGGCACGATGAGACTGAAAACAATGCCGAGCCCTAGTCCGGTTAACGTCAACTTGTCCGGCAGGAGCTTGGTTTCAGCGTCGGTGAAGATCAGGCCAAGTAGGAAAAATCCGAAGGCGCAATATTTCAGGGTCGAAAAAGTAAGGCCGAAGTACCAGTAGCAGCCAAGGAACAGAATCCCAGTCAGCAGTTCGATGAGGAGATAACGTGGCGAAATCCACGTTTTGCACTGGCGGCAGCGTCCACGCAGTATGAGCCAACTCAGAACGGGAATGTTGTCGTACGAAGCGATCGGCTGTTTGCACTTCGGGCAAGCCGAGCGGGGTGTCACGACCGACAGCCCCAACGGTAGCCGGTAGATACACACGTTCAGGAAGCTGCCGAAGGCCAGCCCCAAGACAAAAATCGCCGATGCCAAGAAAGGGTCCAAGTGCTCTCGAAATGCGTTTCCAAAAGGTACTGGCGAACAGCGCGATCCTCTCCTTCTAGAACGCTGAATCTTTCACTTCTTTGCTGGATTATAAGGCTCGGTTTTCGGGACGACTAAGGTACTGAAGTCACTGGCCGGAAGGACAGGGGACGATAAGCCGCTGAAAGGTCGGAGCTTACACCTTCCGTCCATAGAGGCGGGCCAAACGGAGTAGTGAATCTGAAACTTGGCATTCCGGTTCCCGGCGGATCCTGAGGCCGGAATGCCATGTTTCTAATCCGTGCTACTTTCCCTGCAATCCTTCGATGTAGACGACGAGATTTGTAACCCGCTGTTGGACCTGAGACTCGTGCCCTTGGCTGATACTCGAGAACAGCGGTCCCCAAACTGGCATATCCTGACTGCCGTGAGAAGGAGTCGTGGCTTGGCCGCGGATGACGGCTGCAACGTGAGAAGCAGGATACTTACCGCCGTCATTCTTGGCGAGTGCCGTAAGATCCGTCGGCGGGGTCTTCATAGCCGACGCCGCCGGGCCGTTCCCTTTTCCATCCACACCATGGCACACGGCGCAATAGCTCTTGTACATTTCTTTACCCGAATTTGATGGGGTATTGGTGATCGGGACGTGTTTAACGGCCGTACCGTTCTGAGCGGGAGCCGCCTGTCCGAAGGCGACGGCCGAGAGCATCGCCAAAATCGCGGCCACACTGATGAATTTCATTACACGCATGTGATTCCTCCGGGGGCTTCGCAGCCCGAACTACCACAACAAGGCAGTCTAGGCTGCGCCTTGGACGAGGAATGTGATCAAAATCACGGGCGCCTGTGACCATTGCTGGGTAGACAACTGCCAGAACTAGATGAGTCTAAGATTGGGACCTGTGCCTCAGGGGAAGACGAACCGCAACAACTCTCCTTCGAGCGCAATAGATGTGGGATCATTTAACGGAAGGGAACCATTCCACCGAGTCCATGTTTTTGGAACGAGCCGTACTTGAGCCTTCGGGTTCTCAACCCAGCCTTCCGCCGTTTCTTCGCGTAGAAAGACCGAGAATCCCGTAACTTGTGTAGGCAGGTCTTCTGTTTTCCACTCAAGGAGGCTCGCTGCCAGGCTTTCCGATACAGACTCCCGAGCTTCGAGACACAAAAGCCAGCTTGAACTCTTCCCGGCATAGCAGGTTGGGGGCACTCCCGGGCGTGGGGGAACGACCGTTGCCGCATACGCGCGCGCGATCCTCAGAGTGCCATCGCTCGACCCGTGATCAACGAGGATAATCTCGTCACAAACATAAAGCGTTTCGAGCAAGCGTCCCAGCCTGAGGACGTCATTGTGGGTATGGATGAGAGCAGTGATCGGAGGCATCGAATCGCAGCAGCCGTCCCGTGAAAATGACGGATACCCTTATACCCTCCCGCAATGGCGAGTTCAATCAGGGAATCCTTCACACTCGTGTACAAAGGATCCGCCTCTCTCAATAAAGGCACGCCGTGCTATCGCTAGTACGGCGCCTGTCTTGCCACTCCTACTGCGAGTTCCCCAGCTTTGGACGATTGGAATCAGCCGTCGTCGCTTGTACGACAGTGATAGGCGCTTGCAATGTGAAATTCAGCACGGTTTCCGAGGGCAATTTGATCTGCTGGCCTTTGGTAGCAGCCTGCACACCACCTCCCAGTCCGCCTCCTGCAGCTGCGCCTATCGCCGCTCCTTTGCCTCCGCCCGCGAGGGCGCCGATGATGCCGCCGATGGCCGCGCCGGCGCCCACTTTCTCCGCGGTGTTCTTGCCGCGTGAGCTGCCCTGCTTCTTGTACTGATCGGTCTGCAAGTTGTATGACCTGCCAGCGAAACTGAGGCTGTCGAGCTGCATGATCACAGAAGATTGCCCGGCAAATTTACCTGCGCTTTTGACTTCGACCAGATGTCCGACGACATCCGCGCCCGCTGAAACAGCTTCCTCTCCGTCGGAAGTTAATGGGGTGTTCAAGGTCGCGTGGATGGTATCGCCGGTTTTATTCTTTTCACTATCAACCGCGTCCACCAGACGCACGGTAAGCTGCGTTCCCTGATCGATGATGTATTTCTTGGGCGGCGGAGGAGGTGCTGGCGCCGGTGGCGGGGTAGGTTCGGGCTGCGCCGCCGCCGCTGGCGGTGGAGTGGAGTCGGCGGTCATCTGTCTGCCCTGCATGTCGTCCATGTTTGACGACGAGTTTGACTTGTGTTTCGCAGGTTTTTTCTTGTCGGCTATCGGTTTTTCTTTTTCGGGAGCCGGTGAGGCTTCGGCCGTGGGCTCAGCAGCAGGCTGAGGCATCTGGGCCGCCGCTGTCGTGCTGCCTACCTGCAGGTTGTTGATTACCTCTTTCACGCCAGGCACGGACCCCGCCTGACGACTCGCGGCATCGCGTTGCGCGTCGTTATCGACAGTGCCGCTGAGCGTGACCACCCCGGCTTGGGATTGCACCGAAAGCTGCTTTGACGCCAATCCAGAATCCTGGCTGAACTTGCTCTGAATATCGCTGGAGATCTTGGTATCGTCGGGTTTCTTCGAGCAGCCAACCTCTAACGCGAGTGAAAAAGCGAGAATGAAACACACGATGAGCGGAGAATATCTTTTCATACGTACTCCTGAACCCGGGGTAGACAGGGACGTCCCGGTTGACAACAGTTTAGATGCTTCGGAGTCTTCCTGCAGATGTAAATACGGGAACGTGCGGGTCCAATTTTCAGAAAGCTCGCGTCCGACACTAGTGGATGAACTTGTAATCGACGATTGAAGCGGCCAGTCCGACCTTGCCTTCTTCTTGTGCGGGCGTATCTTTCGCACGCATCACGCGGCCCTGGCAGACGACGTTGCTATTCTTTTGTCCGGAAATCTCTTCTGGCATCTCGAATACCATTTCGACGAGCGCATTGACAGGAAGCTGCTGCGGTCCGTTGAATAAGACTCCGCTCTGGCTGATGTTTTCGATGATTCCCTCGTACCACGTGCTGGTTTTGTTCACGCGATAGCGGAGAGGGATATCGAGTTTGAGGCGGCGCGCACGGGGTACCCAGGATGGCCTTTTCTCTCGCGCATGGCTGCGGCGGATTCCGGTTTCCGGCTTATGCTCCACGCGCTCGGTGCGGCGCATGGTTGCCCAATCGTACTTATATTCCGCGGCGCAGAGCAGGCAAACCTGGTAATAGTTGCCATCCGCACCACGGCGCGGCCAGGAGAACTCGTGAGAGCAGCGCCCAAGCATAAGCACATCCATGAATTTTTGCGGCATGATCTTTACTTCCGGGTCGGCCAGCATCCTCGGACGCATCGACATCATCGCCCGAAGGCCTAACTTTGGGAAGGTTACTTTCGTGCAGGTAGGAATAAAGCTGTCATCGGGTCCGGAACCTTCTACTTCCTGCTGCCTCATGCGAAATGTCTGCAGTGTATGATCCGGCCATGACTCTCCCGGCCGGCGACCTGACCACCTTTCTCCTGGCTGGGGGGAAGAGCACGCGAATGGGGACCGATAAGGCATTCGTGGAATTCGACGGCGAGACTCTTTTGGCGCGCATGCTTAAGGTCGCGAGAACGGTGTCCAAGGATGTGCGTATCGTGGGCGATCGTCAGAAGTTTGCAGCCCATGATAGGGTCGTCGAAGATATTTTTCCGAATTGTGGTCCGCTGGCAGGAATTCATGCCGCTCTTCGTTCGTCGTTTACCGATCGGAATCTGATTCTTGCGGTGGATGTACCTTTCATCACTACCCAATTTCTGGATTTCCTGATCACGCATAGCCGGGGTTCATCTGCTGACGTCACGCTGGTTCGGGCCCGGGAGGGTTGGCAGCCTCTGTGCGCCGTGTACCGACGTATGTTCGCTGATGCGGCGGAGGATGCGTTACGAAAAGCACGTTACAAAATTGACCTCCTGTTCGATGCTGCAAACCTTTGCGTAATCTCAGAGAGCGAGTTGCAGGCTGCGGGATTCTCGCCACAGTTGTTTCGTAATTTGAATACTCCTAAAGAGTTGGAGGATGCTCGACGCTTCCCGGGCCGGTGAATTCTGCCGAATGCGGTTCGGCTGGCTGACATGCCGATCGAATCTGATAAGGTTGAAGTGAACTGAAGCATTGCTAGCTGCAACCCTTGCCATGCCCGAGCCTTACATCGAATTTCGTAAAGTTTCCAAGGCATTTGGAGACAATGTCGTGCTCGACCACGTCAGCTTCGACGTGCTGCCCGGGGAGACAGTATGCATTCTCGGGCGCAGCGGCGTGGGCAAGTCTGTCTCTCTGCACCACATCATGGGTTTTCTCAAGGCCGATTCCGGGCGCGTGATCGTAGCCCGCGAAGACATCACCGACTACACGGAAGAACAACTGGAGCCCATCCGTAAGAAAGTCACCATGGTGTTTCAAAACGGGGCACTCTTCGACTCACTTACGGTCGGCGAGAACGTTGCTTTTCCTCTGCGTGAAACTGAGGACCACAACGAAGAGCAGATCTATCAGATCGTCGACGGACTGCTGCAGATGGTGGGGGTGCAGCAAATGCGTGATCTGCTACCCTCGGATCTGTCGACTGGCATGAAGCGATCCGTCGCGATTGCCCGGGCGCTGGCGGCGCGTCCGGAGTGCGTACTTTACGATGAGCCGACGACGATGGTCGATCCACTCATGGCGCAGTTGCTTGGAGATCTAATCAAGCGGCTGAGAATTCAACTGAATCTGACCAGCATCGTCGTGACTCACGATATGCGTCTCGCCAAGAAACTGGCTGATCGTGTTGTTTTCCTGCACGAAGCCAAAGCGATCTTCTTCGGGCCCTACACTCAGATGGAAAAAGACCCACATCCGATTATTCAGGAATTTCTGGAACTGGATGAACTGAAGCTGGAAGCATAGAACAGCAGCGGCTGTTGTAGCAACGTGATTCTGTCACCCTAACAGCAACGTGAAAGTGTCACCCTGGCGGAGCGAGGGTGTGTTGAAGTTTGGTCTCGCCATAGTAGAGCGAGATACGGCCGTCGAGAGCGTGATAGAGGTTTACCTTGGCA
>DASYZA010000083.1:0-4885 GCA_035946775.1 Candidatus Sulfotelmatobacter sp.
CTCTCAAAGAGCAGAACCACAGGGCGCCAATCAGATCGCAGCACCGGCTGAATTGAGAACGCCCAACATGCACCGAGCGACAAAGATCGCTCCTCGAGAGTGCGGATGGAAGCATGGCGACAGCGGCTACTCGGCGGGAGAACAACCTTGCTCACGAGAAAAACAGAAGAATCGACTTGACTCCGACCGGCCTTCTCATGGAAGGATATTACGTCAACAATCCCAGACTCGGGCAGTTCTCTCGGTGAGAAAACCAAAGGTTTAGCCACATCTCGACGACGACAGCGGTTAATAGGACGGAATTAGACTTGGGGAAGGTCCAACCTGCTCCGAGTTTCAAATTTCGCAGCTTTAGGACTGAAACAAATACTGCTAGCGAAGCACAGAGAAAAATCGCCCAGAGTTTAAGCCCGTGAATCGCGTCGAAAATGGAAAGCACATAGCCAAGTGTTGCAGCAGCGATTCCGAGGAAGTATGGGCTTCTGCGATTGGCTTTTTCTGTTGCCGTACTCGGCTTTTGCATCGCTGCGATTATAGCGATTCGTGTCGATGAAACCCACTGGCCTGTGGATGAGTGAAATCCGGATCTTGCGCCAGTTGACAGCGGGTGTAAGAATGGTGGCCTCTAGGAACAGGTTCGAAGGGTTAATTCGCGCAATCCAAACCGCCCTAATCCATATAAGAATCGCGTTGTCAGACATCCGGATGTCGCCCCGCGCGGCAGATCCATTTAAAGGATCGCGAGTTTCACGCGATGGCACGGCAGATTCCACGCTAGTGGCACGTTCGCGCCGGACTAAACGAGCTGAAGATGTAGAGGGTGCCACCGTTGTAACACGAGTTGTTCGGAAAGAGATTGTTTGGATCAGTGCATAAAGCCGCCTGCGTGCCAAGGTAGACGTAGCCATTCGCGACAGTAGGAACCGAGAACTTCGTCGCGGGATTGATCTGGTCTAGCAGGTGTCCGCTCGTGTCCTTGCAGTCGTTGCTGCTGTAGAGCTTACCCATGTTAGCGTCGCTCGGATTGGCGGCATCGAATGCATACAGGACACCATTTGTCGCTGGACCGAAGGAGTGCCCACCGTATGAGAATCCATTCTGGTTTGGCACGACACTACCATCCGACATGATCGCCCACACGATGGCGTCGCTCTCCGAGGTACTGTGGGCCGAGATTGTGGGTGTGACGCCATAAGGAAACTTGAGTGGCGTGCCGGACACCTCATAGGCGTAAGCGCCGGTTGTAGTGCAAACCGGACTCGTCGAATTGTGAATCGGATTGCCCGCTTCACAGATTTGGTATCGCATCAGCTCGCCCGAACCGGAAGCCGTGCCCTTCAAGGAACTCATAAAGAGATAGTTCGTCGCGGTTTGCTCCGTGCCCATGCTCTCCCAAAATGCGGGATTGTTATGGATTTCCGGACCGTTGTAGGAAGTGCCGCTACCATTGATCGGGAATATTTGCACGTTCTTCTCCGTGCCCCCGTTAGCGGTTCCGCTGCAGGTCCCATCTCCGCCGTAACCGTTCGGGACTGTCCGGTTCACGAACCAGATTCCTCCCTCTTTGTCGCCGCTCACCGCCAAGAACGGCCACTTTATGTTCTCTTCCGGAATCAGCATCACTCCGCCGGAGCCATAATCGATGTCATCGGTGCCGCACAGTGTCTTGTTCTCCGAACGAGCCAACTGGTCCGCGGGCGTAAAATAGGCGCCAACCGTTAGTGCGCCGCTGCCCGCGGTGGTCATCTTGATGAAGCTGTCACCGTAGTCCGATCCGCCGGTGTTCGCGTCGAATATGCCGTTACCGGTGTTGAAATACACGAAGTTAATCGTGTCGGTGTCGTCGGGCCCATACGCAGGTCCGGCGCCCCCTTGCCAGATGCCAGCACCGTCTAAGAGCGACTTGCCCGCTGATGTGGCAAGGCAAAGCGGCGCCTCCGTTGCGGAAAATGGGCTCGCGTTATAGGCCAGTATCATTCCATTAGGAAGAGGATTCGTCAGTCCATCCATCATGGAAAAGGCAACGTAGAGGTAGTTATCTCCTCCGAGTAGCAGCGCTGGACGCTGGATGTGTGTCGTCGAAAATGCTCCGCCGGTGCCAATTGGGCATGAAGTGGGGACGGATACCTGGTTCGAGATCGCGGTTGTCCGGGAGAGTGAAGTTATATCCAACGACCACACAAGGTGGATATAACTCGTGCCTGACTGCGATTCCGCTACTGCATACAGGTTCCCCGTGGTTGTCGGCGACGTGCTGGTAATCTGAATAACCGGCGTGCTCACGATGCCAGCCACCTGGGCAATGGTCCGGCACCCTCCGCCTCCGAGGTTCGCGCAATTGACCACCGTTTCTCCCGACCCCAACAGTGACACGGGCCCCGCCAGCAGCGTGCACTGGGGCGCTGGATAGCCAGTCGGAGCCGGGGGCGATCCTTTAAAGGCGTAAACACTGTCGTTCTGGGTCACCACGTACACCACCGTTCCCGTGTAACTGCCGAAGGCTACGTTGTTGACCACAAGCGGCTCTCCGTATATCTGGCCGTCCACGTTGGAGCTGCAGAACTGGCCAAAAGTACTGGTCGAGAGCGTGTTGTAAACGATCTTCGTCTCACCCAGATTCTGCCCCGTGCGGTATACGCAGCCGTTGCAGATGCTAGGGCTGTCTTGCTGCCACGTCGTGGACCTCACGGTTACGCCCGGGTCTTGACCGGCCAATGGCCCTGCCATGGACAGCAACAATACGACCAGAAGACACACATGAAGAGAAAACCGCATGGCCCGGTGCATCTCCATGACTTCCTCCTTGCACGATCCAACTGTAATTTGCTTGCCTAGAACTTGAGCAGACGGTTGTTATTTGTATCCGCGATCCAAACATGCGCACCATCGAAGGCGATGCCCGTAGTCGTGTTGATCTTCCATTGCTCGATCAATGTGCCGTCTTTCGGACGCAAGACTTGCGTGAACAGATCGCCCGAGAGCCAGATGTAAGTTCCGTCGAAGGAAACACCGTATGGGCCGTCCGGTGCAGTGAATGTGCCAAGGAGCTTTCCGTCGCTCGCCCGCAGTTCGCTAACGGTCCCGTCGTCACGATTAGCGACCCACATATTCGTCCCATCGAAGGCGATTCCGATAGGCCCATTCCCTACCGGGAAAGTGCCCAAAACAACCCCGTCCGAAGCTCGCACCTTGACCACCGCCGAGGTCCCGTCCGTCACCCAGATGCTTTGCCCATCGAAAGCCGACGCAATGGCTCCTAGGTTAGAACTGATCGTAAATGTACCTAGGTTTTTTCCATCGCTGGCTCTGAGCTTCGTGACTGTACCCTTGCTGCCTGGCACCCAGATATTCGTGCCGTCGAAAGTCATCCATCCCGGCCCGTAGCCCACTGTGAAAGTTCCCATGCTAGCGCCGTCGCTGGCCCTCAGCTTGGTCACAGTGCCTGCCGCAAGATTGGATACCCAAACGTTCCCCCCGTCGAAAGTTACCCCAAATGGCTCATTTCCCACCGTGAACGTGCCTAACACCATGCCGTCGTTGGCTTGAATCTTGCTCACTGTGTTGTCGCCGAAGTTTGCTGACCAGATGTTGGCCCCATCGAAGCACAAACCGTAAGGCTGGTTGCCCACGGGAAATTCGGTCGAGCTGTTCGACAGGTACCACTTCAATTGCGCAATTTTCATCGGGTTCAGCCGTGCACCCGCGTCCAACACAGTGGGTGGTTGCCCTACGGGCAATGATCGCTGCTGCGTCGGAGCACCACTCGGTAGCTTCTGCGCCTGCGCCGACAACAGCGACACAATCAGGATGACGAATGCCGAAGAAATCCCTTTGATTTCCTGTTTCATAACTACTCCTGAGAAAGACTCTTCCCGAAGGTGTTCGGTAGGGGAACAACAAAAGTGAGGGGATTATGACGCGCCGATCCCCGCCAGTCAACGGATTTCACCAAAACCCTCATAGAGCGACAGACTTTCCTGACACGACTAGCTATAGAGCTAAGTTAAGACTCCAGCACCGACGTTCTCAACTGGCGAGAAGAGGCCATTGCGCTCATTGACCTGTCGATGAGTGCTATCCGGATGTTACGCCAACTATAATCGCTTCGATGGTTTTATCCTTTCGTGCAAAACCGAATCGGTATGCCATTTTCGTAGATGATTCCTTCTATCTGGCAGACCTTACTCACCGGTCCTGGAGGCTGGAACGTAGGGATTGGATTGATGCTATTCGGTTCGGTCGGCGCCAGTGCCTGCTGTAGGATGAACCGCTTCGCTTCTGCGATATCCGTCTGCACCTTCCCGCCAGTGATTTCATTCAAGTGTTCGAGCAACAGCAACGTCATCTCAGGACGGCGGTCATCCGCCACTTTGACACAGTATTGGGGACAGGCAAAAGCCCACCGAATAACCATCAGAACCCACTTGGCACTTTCGGGCGACGACATTTCGTTGTCGTCCAGAGCTTTCAGAACTGCAACTGCCACGAGGTCGCCAGACCGATTGAACGTCTTCTCGTCCCAACCCGTATACATTCGCGAACTCATCACCCGATGCACCGCCGCCTTCACATCATTGAATGAGTAATCGCCCTCCGGTTTGCAGGTCTGCCAGTCTTGTGCCGATGCGGTAACGCTTCCAAGAAGCACAAACACCAATAAGCAATCGACTCTCATACAGAACCTCATCTTTGAGCAGAGCTATGGTAGCAATTCCTGCATCCAAGTTCGTACAAGTGTCGAAATCAGGCCTTTGCGCTCAAATTTCAACTTCTTCTGATTCAGTTCGATTGTGGGGGATTTGAAACAAATCGCAACTTAAGCGTAAAGGGGATATTACGTCAGTTGACCTGCCGCACATTTGATAGAGTGATGCCGACCTGCGAA
>DASYZA010000084.1:0-3759 GCA_035946775.1 Candidatus Sulfotelmatobacter sp.
AACTACGCGCTTGTAGTCTCTATTGGAAGGGTGTCTCAGCTCACGGTGCGGCTTGTTCCAGCTCTGGTTCAACAGCAGATTACGGTCTCGGAACAACCGTCATCGATTGACGCAAGCCAAACGACCGAGGCCACAACCATCGACCCAGAGCGAATTGAAGAGTCTCCGGTAGTCAGCCGCAATTCTCTCGATTTTGTGCTGCTGGCGCCGCAACTGACACGTTCGAATCAGGGAGCGAACGCCGGCAAGAGCGCGCTTGCGGACAGCGGGTTCAGCTTCGCTGGGCTACGGTCGCGAAGCAACAGCCTTTACATCGATGGCGTAGAGAACAACGATGAGTTCACAGGCTCGGCTCGTACGGAACTGTCGCCGGAGACCGTGCAGGAGTTTCAGGTAGTAAACAACGGCTTGTCGGCGGAGTCCGGTGGGGGCGCAAGTGGACCGATCAACGTGATTACGAAGACCGGCGTCAACACTCTGCACGGCGATGCGTTCGTGTTTGTACAGAATGGCACGTTCAATGCGCGAGATCCATTAACCAACGAAACAGAACCGCCATACTTGAACCGTTATCGAGCAGGACTCTCGGCTGGCGGTCCGGTCATCCGCGATCGAACGTTCTACTACGTAGCCGGGGAACAGGAGGGTGCCCATGCCGATGATAGCTCGCTGATCTCCCCTTCGGTCGCAACAACAATTAATGGTCTGCTCGGCTCTGGCATGTTTTCCGCAATCGCCACCCGTGTCATTAACCCCGATTTATTTCTGACCTCTCGTGGCGAGACCGAGATTTCGGGAAGGCTGGATCATCACTTTAACGACAACGAGTCCGTCCTCCTCAAGTATGCGATGACCAACAGTCGCGAAGTTGGAGACGCGTTCCACACAGGCGGACTGGTCGACCCTAGCGGCAGAGGAACGAGCTTCATCGAAGATGAGGGAGTAACCGGCGCGCTCACCTCGATTCTCAGCAACGACGCGCTGAACAGCATTCGTTTCCAGATAAGCACCCGCAGAGCTGTACTCAAAACCGGCGACCAGGTCGGACCCGAGATTGTGGTAGCTGGTCTCCTCGACTTTGGGCGTCCTTACGAAGGAAATGACCGAAGGCGTGAAAACCACTACGAACTGAGTGACGTGGCGTCGATCGAGAGGGGGGCGCACCTCATCAGTTTTGGTGGAGATGTGGATTGGATTCGCGAGAGCGCTTCGGCTTACGACGGGTTTGGAGCGGTCTACCTATTCCCAACGCTTGATTCATTTCTGAACGGACAGCCCGACGAATACCGGCAAGCGTTCGGCGATCCCAATACGAGTTTCCCAGCTCCCAGGTTCTCCGGATTCATTCAAGACCACTGGACTCCAAAGAAACATTTCACCGTTGATGCCGGAATCCGATACGACTTCGAACACTTGCCCGCAGAATTCCGGCAGGACACAAATGACTTCGCTCCACGGATTGGACTGGCCTACAGCCCGTCACCCAACTGGGCGATCAGAGCCGGGTTTGGCATCTTCTTTGACCGCTATTTGCTGGCTGCCCTGAACCGCGCTCTTGAGAAAAATGGCGTACAGGGTTTCGAGCAAGTTACGTACGGACCGGTGGCGGCGCAAATCTTTCAGTCGGAACTGGGCGGAGGCTCCCTCGGTCCCATCCCGTCGATGCATCCGTCGATCTTCACAGCCGACCGGAACCTGGCAACCTCCAGCAGCGGGATTGCCAGCGCAGGAGTCGAACGCCTGCTGACCAAGAACCTCACCGCCAACGCAACCTTCCTGTTTGCACGTGGCCTGAGACTTTCGCGCACTCGCAATGTGAACCTCCTGCCTCCAGAAGTGCTCACGCCAACGAACGCGGCCAGCCTCGGCATTTCCAATCCCTTTCCGCAGCAGCTTAGAATGCTGGTGTTCTCTCCGTCTCGCCTTTCGCCGCAGTTCGCGGATATTTATCAATGGGAGAATCATGCCAGCTCGGTTTACAGCGGGCTGTCCGTATCACTGGATCGTCGGCTGTCGAGTGAAATCGAGTTCTCCGGCAGCTACACGCTCTCAAAAGCAACCGACGACGCTTCCGACTTCAACGAGCAACCAAATAACCCGTACTTCCTTCAGGGGGAATGGGCGCTGTCCGCTAACGATCAAAGGCATCGATTGGTCTTCAGTGGAACCTTTGACCTACCATTCGGGGATGAGGACGAAGGCAAGAAGGCTTCGGGCCTAGCGTCTAAGCTTTTCCGCAATATCGAGACGGCGCCGATTCTTACGATTGGAAGCGGCCGGCCGATTGATGCCCTGACTGGCTTCGACGCAAACCGCACTGGCGCCATTCCCATGTCGTCACGTCCCCTCGGTTTTGCTCGAAACTCGTTGAAGACTGGAACTCAGGCCCAAGTAGATCTGCGAGTCCTAAAGTTCTTCAAGGTCGGGGAGCACGGAAAGTTAGACGTGGTTGTAGAGTCGTTTAATCTTCTCAACCATACAAACGTCGTGGCCCTGAACCAGTTCTACGGCACGCTGAGCTCACCGTTTCCTTCCTTCGCTACTCGAAATAAAGCAGGTATTCCAAGGCAATTGCAGTTCTCCATCGACTTCGAGTTCTGAGCACCGCCGGACCGGACATGGAGTCATACTTTGCCTCGGTAACAATCTGCGCTGCCGCTCGGTCCCACTAGTGAGGAAGTCCGCTCGCTGCCAGCGTTGGGATAAAACTCCAGCAGGGTGGACGGCAAGATCGCAGTGGCGCGCGTCCGACGCGCATCCATACACGACAACAGGGCGCGCCAGCAAGAGCGCTATGTGCACATCTGGTTCATGGCTTTGCTCGAACAGCGCCCGCCACATATCTCAATGATCTTCAACGCGGCAGGCGGGAACCATAAGCAGCAGCGGCCGGCCGGAACCGCTGTTTTAGCTCAGAAGGACTGTGAGAATCGGGCCTCTAGGAATCCGCCCAGCTTCGCCGTCGCCCTGAACTGCGGGATGGGATCCAGTCCCTTGAATGCCGAGGTAAATGCGTCCGAGAGACTCCAAATCGTTCGCGAGCGGAACTCTTCGTACTTCGGCTCGAAGTAGAGATCGTGCACCGTGCGAGCAAGATGCTTCGGTGCTTCCAACTTTCCCTCCACGAACGCCTCGTAGATGACCACTTTCGCGGTGACATCGGTGACCTCCGATTTCTGCCAGGCCTCGACCTGCTTGTGCATTGGTTCGAAATTGCGTTGCATGCGATCGACGCCGACCGAAACGCAGTCGATCAGGGAAAACGATTTCGAATGCTTGGCAAGCACGGGCGTGAACGCACCAGTGACAATGTTTCCAGATTCGACTCCCATGAGTATTAGATTTCCGAGAAACGGAGTTCCGGCGATCCCGGCTCCCCCCGTGCTTCAACTTCCGGCTTGCCCGTGATATGGACAAGTGGCAGCGCTTTCGTCAGAATGCTAGCCTTGGCAGCTATGAAAAGACTGTTCGTTCTCCCATTCCTCCTCTTCGTGCTGCTCGCCATCCGATGCATCGCGCAGACGAATAGAGATGAACCCGCGCCGCACGGCACCCAGATTCTATTCCTGGGAACAGCTGGAGGTCCGCCATTGTACGAGGAGCGATCGGAACCCGCGGCGCTGCTCATCGTCGACGGCCGAAAATATCTGATTGACTGTGGGATCGGGACCATGCAGCGGATGCTCCAGGCCGGTATTCCATCCGAGCAGGTTGAGCAGATCTTCCTCAGTCATCTTCACTCCGACCACGATCTCGGGC
>DASYZA010000085.1:0-4045 GCA_035946775.1 Candidatus Sulfotelmatobacter sp.
TCGCTGTATGCGCTCTTGTGTCCGACCTGTATTGCCCCGGATACAATCCGCGACAGGCGCTCGCAACGGACTCAAACCTCGCGCGCGCCGCTTCGCGATACAAGGTCGATTCGGCAAAAATCACCACAGCCATCCGGGCCGAGCTGACGGAAGCGAAGGCTAAATTGCCGACACCAGGAACTGTCAAGAAAACGGCGAACCAACTCCAACGCAAACCTCAAAAGACCGTGCAGAAAACGTAAGGGTAGGCTTCGCGAATTCAAGGGGCCGTGCGGTCGGCACGGCCCTCTGACGTTGCGAATCCTGGTGCCAAGCCGGCACACGACTCAACGATGGTTCACTCATGACGGAAGGCAACCATGAAGTCGACGCGCATGGCGCGGCGGACCGGGATGCAGCAGGCGAGCAGGGCAACTCCGGCGAGCCGCACCGACACCCCTGCGAACACTGCGGGATCTGTCGATCTCCCTCACGATTGCCGCGACCTTTTAGGAACAACCCGCAGGCAGAGCGACGCTGCCCTGCTCCCGCCTGCAACGCTTGACAATCGGCAAGGACGGGTGTCTAGTCGCCCCACGTTATGCTTGCTGCCTCCGACCTGAATAATGAACTCATCGCAAGGTATAAGCTCTGGCTTTCAGCCCTGGACTATTCCATTCCCACGCAGCGCAGGTATCCCAGGATCGTTCGTCGGTTTTGCGAATCCGCTGCGAGTAAAGCTGTCACTTGGACAACACCTGGGGATGTACGCGAGTTTTCCAATTCAGGAGACCCAAAGAGGGCTTAGATACAACACAGTCCACGATTTGCTTGGCACACCGAAGAGGGGCCCCTAGCCGCCCGTGGGAATTGATTCGCCATCGCTTGGGCCCTAGATACCAGCTTAGCAGCTCTAGAGAGCGCGCTGCCTAACAACCAAGCGAGATAGCTCACACTTGGTCACTCCTCGAATAGTTTTATTTGCGACAAGGCTATTGAAGAAAGCGCACCCTGACGGGGAAGTGGATTGGATGGATTTCTCTGAAACATCCAAGGAGTAGAGCTGGCGAGCGATTTTTTGTCGTGACCCTTCTGATGCGACGCCTTAGACGAGCGAGCCGATACAAGATCGGCCAGCATCTTGCGCGCCAATGCGGCGCTGTCAATGAGGTGGACCTTCGGTTTAGGGCGCATGAACTTTTCAGGTGATCCAAACCTCTTCTTCATACTTGCTATCATGCGTTTCAGCAACCCCCAACGGCAATTGCGGCAGAAGCCATTTCCACCGTACGTAACCGATTTCCTACCACAAAGGATGCAACCGCAGTCCTCGAACATCCATCGCATCCTCGACAGATATTCGCGAGGGATCAATCGTTTGACAGCGTACGCTACTTCGAATGGTAAAAACCAAGGCTGCAGCATAGCAAACTCGCGGGGATCTCCCTCGGCGCGAGCATGAGACTTGATGGAGGTTCTTCTTGTGACCTTCCGTTGTGGCGGACGCGAGCCCGCTAACATATGCGCTTGTCGCCTCTCGGATGACATTGGTCAAAAATTGCTAACAGCATCGCTCTACTGACGTGGGTATAGATTTGCGTGCTTCGTATACTGTGGTGTCCCAACAATTCCTGAATCACTCGAATGTCAGCGCCGCCATCGAGCATATGAGTTGCAAAAGAGTGGCGAAGCACATGGGGCGTGACCCTGCCCAAGCCCGCGCTCAAACCCATCGTTCGGGTAATGTCTCTAATAGTTCTTGTGTCCAAAGGACTGGGTCTGTCTAGGCAGTGCAGGTTCAATTTCCGCTTGCGTTGCTTGAATTTGGCAAGAGCCTCACATCTGTTCATTCGTGAACTGCGTCCGAGGTAAAATACGGCACGGCGTCCCGGATATGGGTGGGACTCGTCGTACACGGTCACTCTACCGAACCAACTTCCCTTCCACCGATTTCGCTTCGGTTTCCAAAGGTAAAGTGACCCTTCCGGTCTTCTCCTCAGTCCCTGGAAAACATACCCTCGCTTGCGGTCGTTTAGATAGGCCTTTAGTGTTCGCATGGTCCTAGAGTCGAATACTACTATGCGTGGCGAACGCTCCTTTCCAACTACACGGGCAGTGCGAGACTCAAGATCGATATCCCCAATCCTCAATGCGGCCAACTCAAAAGCTCTACATCCTGTTGCGTACATCAATTCAATCAGTGCTCTGTCTCTTGAATTGGTGGCAGCGCGTGTTAGGCGCGAAACCTGGCTACGGCTTAACACGCGAGGAATCCTTTCGGGAGGCTGCCTCAAATGCACAAGTCGCGGCGGCGCATATTTGACTAAGCCGCCTAAGTTAAGAAAATCAAAAAAGCTTCGTAATGAGTGAAAAACGCAGTGTACTGTTCTAAGGGCAGCTCCTGCACTGGATTTAAGAATAAGGAAATCTTGAATGTCGAAGTGAGTGACCTCAGTCAACTCCCGGTCTTTCAAAGCGACACAGAAACGCTTTGCATTGCCAACATACTGCAACTGCGTCTTAGGGTCGTACTTCATCGCTGAGAGCCACCTTTTGTAGCGTTCCAGCAACTCTAAGTTAAACGCGGAGCCGGAGAGCATGATGTGCGTACCTCCGCACATCTAAATACATCCGTTGGTATGATCTAAGGCAAGCGGCATTAAGCGACATTGCCACTCCGTCGCGACATGTCGTCCGACCACTCTTGCAAAGAAGCATCACGAAAGAAACTCGACGGTCCCAAAAGGCATCTGAACTTTGTATATTCGCCAAACGCGTTTACGGCACATCCCGTTCCGTCTTGACAACGTTTCTGCTGAGACATAGAAATTGCTTCAGTAGTAGCCTAAGAGCTAAATACCGGGTTATGTAGAAGAAGTACCGGTTGTTGATAGGCTGCGCCTATTCTCACGCTCAAAAACGGGCTGCTAAATGAAACGACTGATCGCGTGTTTGCTCTCTGCCGCCCTTTGCATCTTTCTGCCATCCTCTGCACTCGCCGGTGACGACGGCTACAAAGTCAAATACGACGGCGGCTCGATCTCAGGCGTTAAAACCGGTGCCGGACTCAGAGACTCCTGATTAACGGGGATCAGGTTCAGCTTCTCAACGGGAAAGACAATGTCATCACCATACCGGCATCTGCCGTCACCGACATCAGCTACGGACAAGATGTACACAGGCGGGTTGGAGCGGCAATCGGTCTCGCCGTGGTTTCGTTTGGAATCGGCGCACTGATGGCCCTTACCAAGTCGAAGAAGCACTATGTCGGACTCACTTGGGCAACAGGCAACGCCAAAGGCGGTCTTGCAATGCAGTGCGACAAGAACGACTACCGGGGCGTTCTCGCCGGACTTGAAGGCGTGACAGGCAGGAAGGCCGTGGACACCGACGCAATGAACGTGAAAAATTAGGTAGGGCAAAAACTGCTGTTGCGCAGGCGTAGAAGGGCGCAGAAGACTAGGGATGGACCATAGCGAAAATCCAGACAAGCGGAAGAGCCGCCGCAAGCGGGGACTTGCTTCGCGGAATCCTCGCTCTGTTTGCGAGTCACCGGCCGTGTCCGGCCGAGACAATACAAAAAATTACTGACGGCTGGACTGTTTATGCTTTGGCGCTATCGTGAAGGGCAAGCGGTACCTCCGACTGCTCTTTCGGAATTACGTCGCAGGCCGGAGAGATGTATTCAGGCAGGATCTCGCGGAGTTTGGAACGCACAGGCGCTGCACCATCGAGCGTGAGCGAGGCGCGCAGTTCGTCCAAGTGTCGGGAAAGCAGGGACCATTCGGCACACTTTCCGGAAATTCGCTTGATCTTGGGCCGGTCTGTGGAAATTATTTCCTCCGCAGCGGAAGACAGTTCTTCATACAGTTTTTCGCCGGGTCGCAGCCCTGTAAAGCGGATGCTTACCTGATTCTCGGTTTTCCCCGACAACTGAATCAAGGTCTTGGCCAACTGCACAATCGAAATCTGCTTCCCCATTTCGAGCACCAGGATGTCTCCGTGCTCGCCGACCGTGGAGGCTTCCAGCACAAGCGCGACCGCCTCGCGCGTGGTCATAAAGAAT
>DASYZA010000086.1:0-26428 GCA_035946775.1 Candidatus Sulfotelmatobacter sp.
TGCCAAGGTAAACCTCTATCACGCTCTCGACGGCCGTATCTCGCTCTACTATGGCGAGACCAAACTTCAACACACCCTCGCTCCGCCAGGGTGACACTTTCACGTTGCTGTTAGGGTGACAGAATCACGTTGCTACAACACATTCTATTTGGCGGTTCGGCCTTTTACGCCTTGTTCCTTATAATGTCTGTTTCCCATGTCCAATTTCGCTCCAGTCGAAGAACAGCTTACGTATCTGAAAAAGGGCGCTGCGGAGATCATCCGCGAGTCCGACCTGCGCGCCAAGCTTGAGAAGTCACGCGCCACCGGCAAGCCGCTGCGTGTGAAACTCGGCATGGACCCCACCGCCCCGGACCTTCATCTCGGGCACACGGTCGTGCTGCGCAAGCTGAAACATTTTCAGGATCTCGGGCACACGGCGATTTTTCTGATCGGCGACTTCACCGGCATGATAGGGGATCCCACGGGACGCTCGGCTACACGTCCTCCACTTACCCGCGAGCAAGTCGAGCAGAATGCCGAGACCTACAAGACGCAGGTATTCAAAATTCTCGACCCGAAGAGGACCTTGATCGATTTCAACCGGCGCTGGATGGGAGCCTTCACGCCTGATGACTTCGTGAGGCTTCTGGCGAAATATACCGTTTCTCAACTCCTCGAGCGAGAAGATTTTCATAAACGTTTTCAGGAGGAAAAACCGATATCGCTGCATGAACTGCTTTATCCCCTGGTGCAGGGATATGACTCAGTTGCTCTCGAAGCCGACGTCGAGCTCGGCGGCACCGATCAGAGATTCAATCTGCTGGTCGGCCGTGAATTGCAGCGCTCGTACGGACAAGAGTCCCAGGCCGTGCTGACGACCCCCATTCTCGAGGGGCTGGACGGCGTGCAGAAAATGTCGAAGTCATTGGGCAACGCGATTGGGATCCACGAACCTCCGCTCGAGATGTACGGCAAGATCATGAGCATCTCCGACGAGATGATGTGGCGTTATTACGAACTACTCACGGATGTGCAGATCGCGGAAATCGAGAAAATGAAGCGCGAAGCGCACCCCATGCAAGCCAAGAAAGATCTGGCCAGGAGAATTGTGGCGGATTTTCACTCCGCGGACGCGGCGCTGAAGGCGGCGGAAGGCTGGGCGAAGCAGTTCCAGAAGGATGAGGTGCCTGAGGATACCGCACTCGTCGCGGTAACCGCAGGCGAAGTCGGCGGATCGGTGGATGAACAAGGTAGACTCGTGCTCCGGGTGGACCGTCTGCTGGTTAAGTGTGGGCTCGCAGACTCAACGACCGATGCTGGCCGGAAACTTAAGCAAGGTTCGGTGCGAGTGAACGATCTCGTTCAAAAAGAACCTCGCCTGGTTGTCGATGGTCCTTCACCCAAGAAGTTGACCGTGCGTGTTGGTAAGCAACTTCGAATTGCAGAAGTGCATTGGTAATCGCCAGTCACGCTTCTACTAGTCTCATCCCACAATGCGCGCGGCGGCCATCCTCGGACTTGGTTGTTCTTCGAAAGATCTCAGACCATTCCAGACTGTCGATAGGGTCGAGTGGCATATTGGACTACCCTCGAGCAGCGATCCAATAGACATCATCCTGGTGTTCGGCGGAGATGGCACCATTCACCGGCATCTTCCGCAACTTGCCAGACTCGGGCTACCGGTGCTGGTTGTTCCCGCTGGTAGCGGAAATGATTTTGCACGTGCCCTGGGAATTCGAGGCATGCGGAATTCGCTTGCCGCTTGGGAGCAGTATTGCCAGGATGGCGGCAACATTCGGCGAATTGACCTCGGCATTATTTCTGCTGTCGGCATAGCGGGCCAGGCACCCGCTCCACAGGGGCATTATTTCTGTTGTGTTGCGGGAGTCGGGATCGACAGTGAAGTTGCGCGACGCGCGAACACCATGCCGCGCTGGCTACGCGGAAATGGCGGATATGTTCTCAGTCTGGCGCCGGCTATTTTTACGTTCGCGCCGGTGCCCATCAAGATTCTGATGTCTTCAGAAGATTCACCTGCTACCAGCAATTGGACTGTTCGCTCCGATCAGCCGACACTCCTTGCCGCCTTCGCCAACACATCCACGTACGGCGGTGGAATGAAAATCGCTCCCCGCGCCAAGATGGATGACAGCCTGCTCGACATTTGTGTCGTGGGCGGAGTCAGCCCGCTCAAGCTCTTCGGTATGTTCCCCACCGTCTATAGCGGCCGGCATTTAAGCATCAAGGAAGTCGAGTACTTCCAGGCTTCGCGGGTGCGAGTCGAGTCCGAACATCCCCTCGAGGTCTACGCGGATGGAGAATACGTCTGCCGAACACCCGTCGAAGTTGGAATTGAGCCGGCCGCACTGAACGTCGTGGTTCCACGCACGCGGAAGTGACGCGGCAATGCTTCGCGTTGACTTGAGTAATCTGCTGACGTAACATTCCCGCCATTCTGAGGAGGCCTCCTTGCAGCTACGGTTGGAAAGTCGGCCAGTAGGTGAGGTCTTCGTTGTCCAGTGTTATGGACGCATAATCGGCGGCAACGAAGTTTTCACGCTGCATTCAGCGGTGCAGGACGCCATCGAAAAATACGGGGATGTAGTGCTGCAGTTGGAGCACGTGGAATTTGTTGACAGCAGCGGGCTTGGGGCCATGATGCGCCTGCTCCAGTTCGCCCGTGCGAAGAGCGGCGATCTCAAACTCTGTGGTCTCCCGCCGAAAATTCGCAAGGTTCTGGAAATGACTCACCTGCTTCCGCAGTTTGAAACCTACGACTGCATGGAAGAGGCAATCACCGCCGCCTACCTTGGCTCACGCTACTCGCGGGGTAAGGCGGGAGATGCGCGGCCGCGCCTGATCTGCGTTTATCCCTCTCTCGATGTCTGTACATTTCTCCGCGAGATACTGTGTACCGCAGGCTTTAATGCTCTGACCACCACTGCGCTCGAAGACGCACCTATTTTGTTGAAGGCGACCAAGGCGAAGCTGGTTTTGATTTCTCCGCGCATGCAGATCGTGCGGGGAAAACCGGTCCGCCAGGTTTTTCAGGAGATCGTTCCGGACGTACAAGTACTTGCACTCGACGAAGACTTCGGTACGCAAGACCCGGGCGAAGCAGCCGAGAAGTTGCTGATTCGCCTAAACGGCCTTATGAAACTCGAAGCTTGAAACTCTTCCGATCACCAAATCCTGACCCGTTCTCCAGGCGCAAGATACAGCTTCTCTCCCGGCTTCACATCGAAAGATTGATACCACGCGTCAATGTTTCTCACGGTATCGGCGCGGTACTCGCCGGGAGAGTGAGGATCGGTCATGACCTGCTGGCGAAGTGCTGCCTCACGTACCTTCTCGCCCCAGTTCTGCCCAAAGGCGATGAAGAACTGCTGATCGCTTGTGTACCCGTCGGCTGCCGGGGCGACCTGTCCGGAGGCTTTGTAGCCGTCGTAGGCTGCCGATAATCCAGCAACGTCGGCGATATTTTCAGCGAGCGTCTGCTTTCCGTTTACCGAGAGATCGGGGAATGGTTTGTAGGTGTCGTATTGGGCTGACAGTTGCGCGGTGGAAGTCTCAAAGTGTTTGAGGTCTTCGGGCGTCCACCAGTTCCGCACGCGGCCCTTGGAATCAAATGCACTGCCTTCCGTGTCAAAGGTGTGACTGATCTCGTGTCCGATCACGGAGCCTATCGCACCGTAGTTCACCGCTGCCGGCGCCTTCGGATCGAAAAATGGAGGCTGCAATATCGCGGCGGGGAAATTCAGTGCATTCTGCAAGGGCAGGTTCACCGCATTGACCGTTTGCGGAGTCATCGACCATTCCCGGCGGTCCACCGGCTTACCCAGGCGAGCCACCTGCCTGTGATATTCCGACAGCCGTCCGCGCCAGATGTTGCCGAAGAGATCGTCGGGCTTCACTTCGTAATTGGAGTAGTCGTGCCACGTTTCTGGATATCCAATGCCCACGTACAAAGTAGAGAGCTTCGCCTCGGCCTCCGCCTTCGTCGCTGGATTCATCCAGGTGAGAGCTTCGATCCGTTTACGGAAAGCGGCGATCAGGTTCGCAACCATCTGCTGGGCTTGCGCTTTCGAAGATGCCGGGAAGTATCGCTCCGCATAAACTTTGCCGATGGCGTCTCCCAGGAAGCCGTCGACAAGAAACACGGCTCGTTGCCAGCGCGGGCGCTGCTCAGGTACTCCCGACAACTCTTTGCCGAAGAATGCAAATCTTTCATCAGCGAATGTTTTCGGCAGGAAGCTCGCATAGGCTTCGATCACATGGAATGCGAGCCAGTCTTTCCAAGTATTGAGCGGCGTGGAAGCGACCAGCGCCGACTCGCCCGTGAAGGCCTCCGGCTGCCACACAATGGCGCTCTTCATGCTTCTGAGACCGGCTCCGGCGAAATATTCATCCCAGTCCAGCCCGGGAGCTTTTGCAGAGAAATCCGATCGCGACCAGGTGTTATTCGCCTTCTGAATGTCCTCGTTCTCGGCTAGCGTACGGTGGGTCTGGGCGATGGCGTGTTCGAGATCGAAAATCTTCTGCGCGCGGGATTCCGGATCCGAAAAACCTGCGAGCTTCAGCATTGCCGCGATGTGCGTTTGATACTGCTCGCGCAGTTTTTTCATGCTCTCGCTGTCGGACAGGTAATACTCGCGATCCGGCAGGACCACGCCTCCCTGCATCAAATACGGCGTGTAATGGTCGGAATCGTTGAACCCGGGAGCAACCCACATTCCAAAGAGATTCGCGGTGTGGAAGTTGGTGTTGTTGAGTGCATCGACATCGGCGCGTAACGTCTCGCCCAGCGCGTGTGCCAGTTGCTTTCCGTCACGGATGGCCGCGATTTCATTGAGTCGCGCCTTCAGCGGTGCCGCCCCTTTTGCCTCGATTCCTGGCTCATCCATGTAGGACTTGTACAAATCGGCCACCTTCCGAAGGCCGGAACCCGCGGGCTCATTCGAAGCGGCGATTTCGTTGATCAGATCTTGCATCCGCTCGTTGCTCAGATCGCCGAGCTTGCTCCAGACATCCAGGGCGGCGCGATCCGGAGGAATCTGTGCATGCTGGATCCATTCACCGTTCGCGAAATGATAAAAGTCGTCTCCCGGCTTGATCGAGTGGTCGATGCTGGAGACAACAATTCCGTGTACTTCCTCGATCGCCGCTTGTTGCGCCAGTGAGGCGACCGCGAACAAAACCAGACAGAGGAAGAAAGCGCGCGAAACCGCCAGGTTTCTTTTCATCAGGACTCCGAAGGAGGGCCAAGCCTCGCGAGATGACTGCGGGATTACACAACAGTGTACGCCGGTTAGTTAGACGTTTTAAAACCTGAGAAGTCACGCAGAGGCGGGTTTCAGGACTTCACACCGCCGCTTGTGCCATGCCGTTGCCTGCTCGTAAGCATGTGCCAGTCGCAGGACTAGATCCTCGCGCCAGTGTGGTCCGGCAATCTGCAATCCGATTGGCAGACCAGCTTGCGTGAATCCGCAGGGGACGGAGATCGCGGGCAATCCCCAGACGTTGAATGGCCTCGTATTCCGTAGCAGCTTCAGTTCAGCTGGCCGCAAAGCCTCTGGAGATGCTTTCAAATCGGCAATGCTTGGGGCGGGAATCGGAGTGGTCGGTGTCACAATCAAGTCCACATCTGCGAATGCGTGCCGAATATTTCGGCGCGCTTCCTCCAATTCGTGTCTGCGCTGAATGTATTCCGCGGCCGATACCTTTTGTCCTGTTCGAATGCGGCGTAGCGTTTCTGGCTGGTAGGAATCAGGATGTCTGGCTACGTTCTCCGCGTGATAGGCATAGGACTCTGCCGCCTGTAGCGTTCGGTCCGTAGGGGGCTCCAATTGAACCTCTTTTACAATTGCGACCAAAGTCTCGACTCCGTGCAGCGCATGCTCCGTCGCGGACCCGACCTCTGGGTCAAGTTCCTCGAAGAAATAGTTCCTTGCAATCCCGACCCGCAGCGACTTGGCGTCTTCCTTGGTAGCAGAAACGTAATCTGCCACGGGGACTTCCCTGGACGTGAGGTCAGCGGAATCGTATCCGGCGATCGCCTCCAGAACAATAGCTGCGTCCTCGACAGTCGCGACCAAAGGCCCCACGTGATCCAGAGAGGTAGAAAGCGGAATTACGCCGCGGCTCGAGACGCGGCCATACGTAGGCTTTAACCCCACACATCCGCAGAGTGCGGCCGGTTCGCGAATCGATCCCGCGGTATCGGTTCCAATGGCAGCGTAGGCCATACCCGGCGGAATTGACGCCGCGGATCCGCCGGAGGATCCACCTGCGATCTGGCCAACGTTCCAGGGATTGTGAACTTCGCCGAAATGACTGATCAGTGAACTGCCGCCGTAAGCGAATTCATGAAGGTTATTCTTTCCGACGATCACCGTGCCGGCTTGCCGCAAACGGCGGACGATCTGCGCATCTTCAACTGGAACCCGGCTTGCATGTAGTGCGCTGGCAGAAGTCGTTCGCACCCCTGCCGTGTCGATTAAGTCCTTCAAGGCAACCGGAATTCCATGCAGCGGACCGCGCCACTCTCCACGTGTGATCTCGTTTTCCGCGGCATGAGCCTGGGCGAGCGCCGATTCGCCAGTAACCGTAATGAAGGCGTTCAGCGCAGGGTTGAACTTTTCGATCTGGCTGAGGCAGTGCCGGGTGATCTCGACCGGCGATATCTCCTTCCTCCGAAGTCGCTGTGATACCTCCGCGATGGTCGTGAATGCAGTCATGTCCGCGAGCCATTGTAAAGCTTAATCGCTGGTCCTCTGTGTTCCTGTGCGGGAGATGTTTTTTCCGAAGCAGCACAATCTGCCACGGCATCCAATAGCCCTATAATGAGGAAAGATGTTCTCCTCCCTGGGGGCAAGAAGACATGGCAGAGATGACGATCGCGCCTGTTGCGACACACGGTTTTTTTGTAGACGGCCGATGGCAACAGGAGGGCGACCTGGTCGACATCCGAGCTCCCTACGACGGCAGTCTGATAGCTCGCGTCACCCAAGGACGCAAGGAGCATGCCGAAGCTGCTATTGCAGCTGCAGTCAAAGCCTTTGGCACGACCCGCCGGCTTCCGGCTTTCGAACGGCAACGCGTTCTTAGGCAGATTTCCGCATTGATGAGCGAGCGCAAGGAAGAATTTGCGCACACTCTTGCTCTCGAAGCCGGAAAGCCCATCAAAGCGGCTCGTACTGAGGTCGAGCGCGCCATCTTTACCTTTAATGTTGCCGCGGAAGAAAGCACCCGGATTTACGGAGAGTATCTCCCGCTCGACTGGCAGGAATTCACTGCTGGGCGCTGGGGGCTGGTGCGCCGCTTTCCCCTTGGTCCGATCGCGGGCATCACGCCATTCAACTTCCCGATCAACCTGGTCGCGCATAAAGTCGCGCCCGCCATCGCAGCGGGTTGCCCCATGGTGCTGAAGCCAGCGCCGCAAACACCGCTGTGCTCGTTGCTGCTCGCCGAGTGCGTACAGCAGGCCGGTTGGCCCGACGGTGGTCTTAATGTCCTGCCGCTTTCGAACGAAGACGCAGGCATTCTCGTTACCGACGACCGAATCAAGCTGATCAGCTTTACCGGAAGTGTTCCGGTCGGTTGGGACATCAAGCGCCGCGCCGGGAAGAAGAAAGTCGTCCTCGAACTCGGAGGCAACGCCGCCGTCATGGTTCACAGCGATGCCGACCTTGCCTACGCCGCCGAGCGCTGCATTACCGGAGGCTTTGCGTACGCCGGTCAGACCTGCATCTCGGTGCAGCGCATCTTCGTGGAGCATTCGGTTTATGGAAAGTTCGCCGACTTGCTGGTCGAAGGGGTAAAGATGCTGAAGGCGGGCGATCCACTGGATGAATCCACAGATGTCGGTCCGCTTATCCGCGAGAGCGATGCGATCCGGACCGTGAGTTGGATTGAAGAAGCGGTTCGCTCCGGTGCGCGCCTGCTCTGTGGCGGGCATCGCAAGAACCTTGTGGTGGAGCCGACAATTCTCACAGGCACCAAACCCGACATGAAAGTAAACTGCCAGGAAATTTTTGGTCCTGTGGTGACAGTGGAGCCGTACGCGAACTTCGATCAGGGATTGCGCCTGGTCAACAATTCCGACTATGGCATGCAAGCCGGCATCTTCACCCGCGATGCCAAGCTTCTCTTTCAAGCCTACGAAGAACTAGAGGTTGGAGGCGTGATCGCCGGAGACGTTCCGTCGTTCCGCATCGATCACATGCCCTACGGTGGGGTAAAGGACTCCGGGTTGGGCCGCGAAGGCCTGCGCTATGCCATCGAGGAAATGACCGAGCCCAAGCTGCTGGTCATGAACCTGCGGTGAAAGCTGTTAGCTCCTAGCTCTAGCTCGTGTCACGGGTGCAACGTCGATGCTTGAGTCCGAGGTTTAGCTAGCAGCCAAGAGCAACAGCTAGAAGCTTCTTTCGTTGAAAAACTCAACATTTTTCAAGTAATGTTCAGTTCGGAACTTTTCTTCCCCCAAAATTTTTGAAAAACCCGCGACAAAGCTTCTCGAAATATTTATAATTTCTAGTTTCGCAAACAAACAGGAAACCTTGTGGGTGGTTTCTGCTCGGACAAAACTGACGCACTGACGACGGACATTCCGTCGCGTCTCTTCAGCCAGATCTCATAAGAGAAATGTCGCAGATCTTTCATCGCAGCACGAACTCGCTGTCGCGTGCCAGCATCTTTGGTGCTGTTTTCGTCGTCGCGGGTTTGATATGGGTGGCCTACGCCATCCAGGGGTCCCCATTCATCACCTATGCGGGCGTCCGCAAGCCGCAACCGGTTCCATTCAGCCATCAGCATCACGTGACCGGACTGGGAATTGACTGCCGCTATTGCCACACCTCGGTCGAGAATTCGAGCTTCGCCGGGATTCCTCCGACGAAGACCTGCATGAACTGCCACTCGCAAATATGGACCAATGCCAAGCTGCTTGAGCCGGTTCGCGCCAGCTATCGGTCCGGCGAATCATTGCAGTGGACGCGGGTCAATCAGCTTCCCGACTTTGTTTATTTCAATCACAGCATTCACGTGACGAAGGGCGTCGGCTGCAATACGTGTCATGGTCCTGTTGACCAGATGCCGTTGATGTATCAGTACGCATCGCTGCAGATGGAGTGGTGCCTGGGATGCCATCGTGATCCCGGCAAGAACCTTCGTCCGCGCGATCAGGTCTTTAACATGCGTTATCAGCCGCCTTCGACCGGTAACCCGGTCGCCATGGATGGGAAAACGTTCACCGATCAGGATTCGCTCGGCGCATATCTGATCGCCAAATATCAGGTCCGTACCGGAAGAATGAAAACAGCCGATGGGCAGAACAGCGTCAGCGACATCACGGCCTGCAGCACCTGCCATCGCTAGAGTGGGGATGGCGCGACTTCAGTCGTGCCGATTGGGATTACGTTTTGGCGGGCTTTAGCATCTGAGGCAGAGCAAGGCAGTATCTGTTAAGCAGGGGCCACGGACAATCCTCGGCCTGCATTGCGCAAGATGCGCCAGGAAGCGCTTATCAAGCCAGCCGCGTAGCGGCGGGATGTGTTAGCCCAGGACGCAAGTCCTGGGTAGGCGACAAAAAACAAGTCCTGTAGGCACGATATAGATTTCGCATTCGAATGACGAACGACGACAAATCGAACGCTGAATTGATTCAAATCAAAACCCGTGAAGACGTGTGTCCCAGCAAAAAGCTGGAGCTCGCCACTGTTCGCGAGAAGATTGATGCGGCGACTGCGCATGATGCTCGCGAGAAAACCGGTCCGCAATACTGGCGGTCGCTCGAAGAGCTCGCCGGCAGTCCGGCATTCCAGGAAGCGTTGCACCGCGAATTCCCGAAGGGCGCTTCCGAATGGATCGACACTGTGTCGCGCCGTGGATTCCTCAAGGTCATGGGCGCGTCTCTTGGCCTCGCCGGCATGACGGGATGCGTGAAGCTCCCGCTCGAACCGATCGTCCCGTATGTTCGCCAGCCCGAGAACGTCATTCCCGGACGCCCGCAGTACTACGCGACCGCGATGACGCTCGGCGGCTATGCCAATCCTCTGCTGGTCGAGAGTCACCTCGGACGCCCGACCAAGATTGAAGGCAACGATCAACATCCGGCCTCGCTGGGCGGCACGGACATCTTTGCGCAGGCCTCGTTGCTGACCATGTACGATCCCGACCGCTCGCAGACGGTTACGTCGATGGGCGATGTGCGCTCTTGGCAAGGATTCATGTCCGCCGTTCGCGGGCCGCTTGCCGCGCAGAAGTCACTGCAAGGTGCCGGGATTCGCATTCTCACTACCACGATTTCTTCGCCGACGCTTGCGGATCAGATTCACAATTTCCTGAAGGTCTATCCACAGGCGAAGTGGCACGTTTACGAGCCAGTGAATCGCGACAATGCCCTCGAAGGCGCGAAGATGGCGTTTGGACAGCCCGTTGAGACGCGCTACGACTTCACGAAGACCGATGTCATCGTTTCGCTCGACGCCGATTTCCTGTACGGTGGATTCCCCGGCAATGTGAAATACATCCGCGACTTCGCGAGTCGCCGCAATCCCGACGGCAACATGAACCGCCTGTACATGATCGAGAGTATGCCCACTGCGACCGGCGCGAAGGCCGATCATCGCATTGGGGTGAAGACCTCGGAGATTGGCAGCGTCTTTAGTGAAAAGAATGCCTTGCCGCCGAAATTCTTTGAGGCTCTGAAGGCGGATGTGCACTCTCATGCCGGATCAAGCATTATTATCGTCGGCGATCATCTGCCGCCTGCCGTTCACGCCCTCGCGCATTCGATGAACGCGCAACTTGGCAATGTCGGCAAGACCGTTTTCTATACCGACCCAGTCGACGCGAATCCCGTCAACCAGACCGAATCGCTGAAAGAACTCGTCGCTGACATGCAGGGCGGCAAGGTCGACCTGCTAATCATTCTCGGCGGGAATCCGGTTTACGATGCTCCCGCCGATTTAGATTTCGCGGAGCTGCTGAAGAGCGGCAAGGTTCCGGTTCGCGTGCATCACGGACTGTATCAGGACGAAACCGCCGAACTCTGCCAATGGCACGTTCCAGCGACGCACGAACTCGAATCCTGGGGCGATGCCCGCGCGTACGACGGCACAGTCAGCATTATTCAGCCGCTGATTTCTCCTCTATATAACGGCAAGAGCGCTGTTGAATTTATCGCGATGCTCTCCGGTCAAAGCGACGCCACTGGATACGAACTCGTCCGCTCTTATTGGCAGAAGCAGCACAGCGGCGCCGACTTCGAGCAGTTCTGGCGCAAGTCGCTGCACGATGGATGGATTGAAGGCACGGCGTTTGCCCCGAAAGCTGTTCGGGCAGGGGCCATCGGCGCGATCGCAGGTGTCGTTCCTTCCGACGCTATTGAGCTCAACATCCGCCGCGATCCGACGATCTACGACGGACAGTTCTCGAACAACGGCTGGCTGCAAGAGCTCCCCAAGCCGATGTCGAAGCTGACTTGGGACAACGCGGTACTCGTCGGTCCGAAGATGGCCGAGCGCCTGCACCTCGCCGCAAAGGATGTCGTCGAACTTCAGCTAAACGGCAAGAAGCTTAAGGGCGCTATCTGGATACAGGCTGGGCATCCTGACAATTCCGTCAGCATCACCCTCGGCTACGGTCGCAGGCGGGCCGGACGCGTGGGCACCGGACAAGGTTTCAACGCCTACGAATTCCGCACGACCGACAATTTATGGGTCGCCAGCGGTCTCCAGATTCGCAAGACGGGAGACATCGTCGAACTCGCCTCGACGCAGGGCATGCAATCGATGGACACGCCCGACGGCGACAAGCGCCCCCTCGTCCGCGTAGCAAACCTCGACGAATACAAGAAGGATCCCAACTTCGCGAACGAGGAAGAGGGAAGCCCTGCGAAAGACGTCACGCTATATCCCAATTACGACTACGACAAGCATGAGTACGAATGGGGCATGGCAATCGATCTGAACAAGTGCACCGGATGCAATAACTGCATCCTCGCCTGCCAGTCGGAAAATAACATCCCCGTTGTCGGCCATGAGCAAACGCTGCTCGGCCGCCACATGCACTGGCTGCGCGTCGACGTCTACTACGAGGGCGACCGCGACAATCCGAGAGGCTACATGCAGCCGGTTCCGTGCATGCAGTGCGAGAACGCGCCATGCGAAGTGGTGTGCCCGGTCGGTGCGACGAGCCATACCACCGAAGGTCTGAACGACATGGTCTATAACCGCTGCGTTGGGACGCGGTATTGCCAGAATAACTGCCCTTACAAGGTTCGCCGGTTCAACTTCCTGCTGTTCCAGGATTGGGACACGCAGCAATACAAGATGATGCGCAATCCCGACGTCAGCGTGCGCAGCCGCGGCGTGATGGAGAAGTGCACCTATTGCGTCCAGCGGATCAACGAGCGTCGTATCGATACCGAGACCGCGTCGGTGCGGGAAAACAAACAAATTCGTATTGGAGATGAATTGCAGACGGCCTGCCAGCAGTCCTGCCCGGCGAACGCAATCATGTTCGGTAACATCAACGATCCAAACAGCAACGTTTCGAAGTGGAAAGCGCAGGCCCGGAATTATAGCCTGCTCGGCGAGTTGAACACGCGGCCGCGTACGACGTATTTGGCGGAAGTGAAAAACCCGAACCCGCAGCTGGAGACCGAGACTTCAAAGCCCCCGGGGTCTGAAGGGCCCCATTCGGCCGCCTAGGCTGCTGAATTGGGAAGAGAGTCGCTGGATATGGTGACTCCGCGAAAAAGCGGGGCGCGGAAGGGCTGCGGCAAGAACGTGGAATGGTGGCCCCTTTAGGGCCGCCTTAGGTCGTTATAAATTTCGGGGCTTTAGCCCCCGTGAGACAGAATGCCAGAGCAATACAAAACGACAACCGAGATCGAACGAGCTCCCGTCATCGAGCCCGGCCACACCTTTGGCACGATCACTGAGAAGATCAGTGCGATCGTCCTGACACGGCCGGCCTCGAATGGATGGTTCATCGGTTTCGGCCTGATGTTCATGGCGACAATGATGCTGCTTTTCGCCCTGGGATATCTCTTCCTGAAGGGCGTCGGCATATGGGGCGTCACGATCCCGATCGGATGGGGCTTCGCCATTGTCAATTTCGTCTGGTGGATCGGTATTGGCCACGCCGGTACGCTTATCTCCGCCATCCTCCTGTTACTGCGTCAATCTTGGCGTAACTCCATCAACCGCTTCGCCGAGGCGATGACACTTTTCGCGGTCGCCGCGGCCGGTGTTTTCCCGGCAGTTCACGTCGGCCGTCCGTGGCTCGCGTATTGGTTATTCCCATACCCCAACACCATGCGGGTGTGGCCGCAATTCCGCAGTCCGCTGATGTGGGACGTCTTCGCGGTGTCGACGTATGCCACAATTTCAGCCCTGTTCTGGTTTGCCGGACTGATTCCCGACTTTGCCACCCTGCGCGACCGCTCGGAGAAGCGCTGGGTGAAGGTCGTCTACGGCATGCTTTCGTTTGGATGGCGCGGATCAGCCCGTCATTGGCATCGCTACGAGACGATGTATCTGCTGCTCGCCGGACTCGCCACGCCGTTAGTGCTCTCCGTGCACACCGTCGTCAGTTTCGATTTCGCGGTTGGGATCGTTCCGGGATGGCATACGACCATCTTCCCGCCCTACTTCGTCGCGGGCGCAATCTACTCCGGTTTCGCGATGGTTCTTATGCTCGCCATCCCGATCCGTAAGATTTACGGCCTTGAGGATTTCATCACTGAGCGCCACCTGCAGAATTCGGCGAAGGTCATGCTTGCCACGGGATTGATCGTTGCCTATGGATACGGGATTGAAGCCTTCATGGGATGGTATGGCGGCGACCGCTACGACGCGTTCACCCTGTGGAACCGGCTGCACGGTCCTTATGCTCCTTGGTACTACGCGCTGCTGGCCTGCAATATTTTCATTCCGCAAGTGCTCTGGATTCGCAAACTGCGCACCAGCCCTGTGGCCCTCTTCTTCATTTCGTTTGTGATTCTGACCGGGATGTGGCTCGAGCGCTTCATCATAGTCGTCGTCAGCCTGCATCGTGACTTCCTCAACTCCTCGTGGGGCATGTACTACCCCACGCGTTGGGACTTCATGACGTATTTCGGGACGATTGGAATGTTCCTGGCTGCAATGTTCCTGTTCCTGCGATTCCTGCCGGCCATCTCGATCTTTGAAATGCGCACCCTCCTGCCGGAAGCGGAGGTGAAAGAGTAAGCCATGAAGCGCGATCCCATTTACGGCATCATGGCCGAATTCGATTCGGCGCAGGCCTTGGTCGATGCTGCCCACAAGACGCACGAAGCCGGCTACAAGAAGATCGATGCCTACAGCCCATTTCCGATCGAAGGCCTGGCGGAAGAGATCGGGTTCCATCACGATGAGGTTCCGCTGGTCGTGTTGATCGGCGGTATCATCGGCGGATGCACGGGCTACCTCATGCAGTACTGGATGAATGCTGTCGATTATCCGCTGAACATCGGAGGCAAGCCTCCGCATTCTTGGCCGGCCTTCATCGTAATCACTTTTGAAATGACAATCTTGTTCGCCGGAATTTCGGCGGTGCTTGGCATGTTGGCCCTCAACGGATTGCCCATGCCATATCACCCGGTTTTCAATGTTCCGCGATTTGCATTCGCGTCAAAAGATCGCTTTTTCCTGATCGTGTTCTCATCGGACAAGAAGTACAACGCTGCCGAAACGCGCCGCTTCCTCGAAGCGTTGAATCCGCGCTCGGTCTCGGAGGTGCCAAGCTAAATGCACATCCGAAGCTCAAAATCACTGTGGCATCCTGAGCGGAGCCGCATTTCAGGCGGAGTGAAGGATCTAGCGCGCATCGGATTCGGCTTGGCATTATTGACTGCCGTGGCCCTTACGTCTGCTTGTCGTATCGACATGCACGTGCAGCCGCGCCAGAATCCACTCTCGTACAGCGACTTCTACGCCGATCACCGTTCGGAGCGGCCGCCAGTCGAGGGCACGGTGGCACGTGGTCAGTTGAATGCTGATACCTATTTCTATACCGGCAAGATCGGCACCGAACCAGGCAACTACATGCCGTTCCCTGTGACCAAAGAAGTTCTTGACCGTGGACGCGAGCGCTACGACATTTACTGCGCTCCGTGCCATTCGCGTGTGGGCGACGGCCAGGGATTTATTCCATCTCGCGGCTTCTCGCGAATGCCTCCGTCGTATCACATCCCGCGGCTGCAGAAAGCGCCGCTGGGATACTTCTTCGACGTCATGACGAACGGTTTCGGCATCATGCCCGACTACGCGTCGCAGATTACGCCTGAGGATCGCTGGAAGATTATTGCCTACATCAAGGCATTGCAGTTGAGCCAGGATGCGACGCAGGCCGATGTTCCCGCGGGCCAGAAGGTTCCTTCCGCGCCGCCGAAATTTGCCGAGCCCGGATCAGGAGCTACATTGCCTCAAGTTGTAAACGAAACGAAATCGGAGCCGGAGGCGGGCAGGGAGCCTGAATCCGGAAGAAGGAAAGAAACACAATGAGCGCGGTGCCCGGAAACCGACTCGATCTCACGGCCCCACCAGTCATAAAGACTATCGGTCAGCGGTCGCTGATCATCGGCGTGGTCTTTAGTATTGGTGCGATCGCACTCGCCTTCGTGCGCCCGGACGAGTTTTATCGCGGATATCTGCTCGGCTACATGGATTGGCTCGGCGTAGCGCTCGGTTCCATGGCGATCGTCATGATTCGCCACCTCACTGGCGGTGGATGGGGCACGGTCATTCGCCGCATTCTTGGCGCAGCCATGCGCACGCTGCCGATACTGGCGATCCTGTTCATCCCAGTCATCATCGGTGTGCTCCAGCATCGCAACTATCCCTGGCTCATGCCGCTGGATGCGATTCAGGATCCGCATATCCGCGAGCATCTCGAGAAACACGGATTCATCAAGAGCGCATATTTGAACGCGGGCGGATTTATCACCCGCGCCATCATTTATCTGGTGATCTGGAACGTGCTCTCGTTCCTGCTTTCAATGTGGTCGAAGCAGACCGACAAGCCCAACGCTCCCGACAATACGCAAAAGTTCAAGGCTGTGGCCGGGCCTGGCCTGATTCTCTACGGCTTCACCATCACCTTTGCGACGATAGACTGGGTCATGTCGCTCGATCCGAGTTGGATCTCTACCATTTTCGGCCTGATCATCCTGGCCGGTGAACTGACCTCCGCTATCTGTTTCGCGATTGTTGTCGAGCGCATTCTGGTGAAGTACAGGCCAATGTCCGAACTGCTTAAGCCTGATTTCGTCCACGATCACGGCAAGTGGACGATGGCGTTCATCATGTTGTGGGCCTACTTCAGCTTCTCGCAGTGGCTCATCATATGGGCGGGCAACCTGCCGAGTGAGATCACCTTCTATCTGAAGAGGATCAGCAACGGCTGGGGCGGCGTCGCGTTATTCCTGGCAATTTTCCATTTCTGCGTACCGTTTGCGATTTTGCTCTCGCGTAGGTTAAAGCGCGATATCCGCAAGCTGGTATGGGTTGCGGTGTGGTTGCTGTTTATGCGTTTTGTAGATTTATTCTGGATCGTCGAGCCGAATTTCTCGAAGAACTTTACGGTCACGATCGCCGATATCATTGTACCGATTGCGATCGGCGGCATCTGGCTCTTCTTCTTCTGTCGTAATCTCGCGTCGCTGCCCCTGCTGCCTGCGTATGACGTCTCGGCGGCTGACGTCCTCGAAGAAAATGCTCACTGGAAGGGAATTCCTCAGGAGAACCATGGCTAATCCATCCCATCCCGTGAATTCGAATGGCCACGCTGATTACGAGCGTCGAGATATTGGTGTTAGTGGCGTCGTGTGGTTTCTTGTCGGTCTCGGCATCGTGCTGGTCCTCTCGTACTTTCTCGTCCGCGGCTTTTATCACGTGCTTGAGTCGTACTTCGCCGGCAATCAGCCGGCGGTGAGTCCGCTGGCTACCAATGTTCCGCACGACACACGCAAGTTGCCGCCGCAATACGGCGCAGACTACGAGAAATATTTGAAAGAAGGTTTCCCTGCGCCGCAGCTTGAAACCGATGAACGCACGGAATTGAACAATGTGCGCCTGCGCGAGGAAAACATTCTCAGCACCTACGATTATGTCGACAAAAATGCCGGCACCGTCCGCATTCCGATCGACCGCGCCATGGATCTCCTCGTAAAACAGGGACTTCCAGTGCGCCCCCAGGCCGGCGAAGCGACCGCGCAAACCGCCAAGTCGCAGCAGCCGGGAAAAGAAAAAGGAACGAAGCAGTGAAGATCACGGCAACAAAGGCGAATAGCTTTTTTGTTATTTCGAGGAGCGTAGCAACGAGGAATCTGCTGTCAGGTGCGCAATATCTGATGTTTGTCAGCTTGCTGGCCGCCGCAGCATTCGCCCAATCCATGACGACGGGGATTATGTCTCCCCCGGCCAACGTACGTCCGCCCTACCTGACGAATGTCGGCATCGAGCAACATCTTGACGGCCAAGTTCCGGCCGATCTCGCGTTTGTCGATGACGGCGGCCGGCCCGTCAAACTCGGCAACTACTTCGGTACGAAGCCGTTGATCCTGAATCTCGTTTACTACAACTGCCCGATGCTCTGTGGCGAGGCCCTTGCCGGTCTGAGCGCTTCGATGAAGATGATCAAATTCAACGTCGGCGACGAGTTTGATGTCGTCACCGTCAGCTTCAATCCGAAGGAAACGCCGCAGATTGCTGCTGCGAAGAAAGCTGAATATCTGAGGCGTTACGGACGTCCGAACGCGGCTGCCGGTTGGCACTTCCTCACCGGACCGCCGGAATCGATCAACGCGCTTACAAAGGCGGTCGGCTTTCAATACCAGTACGACGCCGCGAAGGATCAATACGCACACGCGACCGCAATCATGGTTCTCACGCCCGAAGGCCGAATTTCGCGGTACTTCTATGGCGTGGATTTCCCGCCCAAGGATTTGCGTATGGGCCTGGTTGAAGCATCACAAGGCAAGATTGGCAATGCCGTCGATCAGGTGCTGCTCTATTGCTATCACTACGATCCCGCCGTCGGAAAATACGGGGCGGTCGTGAGTAATATGCTGAAACTGGGTGGCGGACTGACCATTCTGCTCATCGGTGGCCTGCTGCTCATCCTCATTCGTCTGGACCGCGCCGCGCCGCACCAGGGATGGGACAAATCAGAGTCGGCTCACTCAGGGTTAAGACACTAGCGATATGTTCGATAACTTTCCATTGTGGCCACAAAGGGCCTCCAGTGCGGCAGGCAACGTTGATGCCCTCTTCATATTCCTGATCATCGTCTCCGGGTTGATGACGCTGTTGGTATTCTGCGCCGTCTTCTATTTCGCAGCACGCTATCGCCACCGCAAAGGTGTTCTGGCGGAGCAGGTCGAAGGATCCACCCCGCTCGAAATCATCTGGACGGTCGTTCCCCTCGGAGTCTTCATGGTGATCTTTGGTTGGGGCGCAATCGTTTACTTTCAGAGCCGCACCCCACCTCGCGACGCCACAGAGGTCTACGTCGTTGCCAAACAGTGGATGTGGAAGCTCGAGCACGCCGAAGGTCAGCGCGAAATCAACGAGTTGCATGTTCCGGTGGGACGCGACATCAAGCTGATCATGACTTCTCAGGACGTGATCCACAGCTTCTTTGTGCCTGAGTTCCGCATGAAACAAGACGTGCTGCCTGGCCGATACACGGTTGCCTGGTTCCGTGCGACAAAACCGGGCACATACCACCTGTTCTGCACGCAATATTGCGGAACGCAGCACTCCGGCATGATCGGCTCGATCATTGTGATGGAGCCAGCACAGTACGAGGCGTGGATGAGCGGCGGCAACAATGGCCCTCTTTCTGCCTCGGGAGAGAAGATTTTCGCCGAACTCGGTTGCGCGACCTGCCATCGCACGGACACACAAGGCCGCGGACCAAATCTGATGGGAGTCTTTGGTCGCCCAGTACAGCTTGAAGACGGCCGCATGATTACGGCGGACGAGAACTACATCAGAGAATCGATTCTTGAACCTGGCGCGAAGATCGTAAAGGGGTTCAAGCCGGTCATGCCTACCTTTCAGGGATTAGTAAGCGAAGAACAATTGAATGCGCTGGTAGCTTACGTGAAATCACTCGGTGGTCCGACTCCGCCCGGAACCAGGACAGCGATGTCCGCGCCCGAAAGTGCAGCGGGCAAGGGAAATCAGGTGCAATAGTTATGGCAACAGCAACAACACCAACGGTCGAGCGCGAGAATTATCTGAATAAGGAATACGGCATTGGCTCATGGCTGCTCACCACCGACCACAAGCGCATCGCCCTTCTTTACCTGCTCTCGATCACCTTCTTCTTCTTTATTGGCGGGTTCTACGCACTGTTGATCCGCCTCGAATTGCTTACGCCCGCGGGCGACCTAGTTCAGGCCGATACCTACAATAAGATTTTCACGATGCATGGGCAGGTGATGGTGTTCTTCTTCCTGATCCCGTCCATTCCGGCCGTACTCGGCAACTTCCTGGTGCCTATGATGATCGGCGCCAAGGACCTTGCCTTTCCGCGAATCAATTTGCTGAGTTGGTATCTTTACATCATCGCCGGCATCATGATGCTGCACTGCATGATGACCGGGGGTGTCGATACCGGTTGGACCTTCTACACGCCTTTCAGTACTGCGTTCAGTAATACGAAGGTGATTGAAGCCGGACTGGCGATCTTTGTTGCCGGATTCTCTTCGATCCTGACCGGCCTCAACTTCGTGGTTACGATTCACCGGATGCGTGCTCCGGGGATGACCTGGTCGCGGCTGCCGCTGTTCATCTGGGCGCACTATGCAACGAGTATCATCCAGATTCTGGGAACACCGGTAATCGCCATCACGCTGGTGCTCGTTGTTGCCGAACGAGCTCTGCATCTCGGCATTTTTGATCCGCGCCTCGGTGGTGATCCCCTACTTTTCCAGCACCTGTTCTGGTTCTACTCGCATCCGGCGGTCTACATCATGATTCTGCCGTCGATGGGCGTGGTCACCGAGATCATCACCTGTTTCTCGCGCAAACGGATCTTCGGCTATAACTTTGTTGCGCTTTCCTCGATTGCTATCGCAGTGTTTGGTTTCCTGGTCTGGGCGCATCATATGTTTGTCGCCGGAATTTCGGTCTATGCGGCGCTCATCTTTTCGCTTCTCAGCTATGCGGTTGCTGTTCCCTCAGCTGTGAAAGTTTTCAACTGGACTGCAACTCTCTATAAAGGATCGATCCACTACGACGCGCCGATGCTCTACGCGTTCGGCTTCCTCGGCCTTTTCACGATCGGCGGGTTGACGGGACTGTTTCTTGCGTCACTTGGCATCGACATGCACGTCCACGACACGTATTTCGTCATCGCGCACTTCCACTACATCATGGTAGGCGGCGCATTGATGGGATATCTCGGTGGTATGCACTTTTGGTGGCCGAAGATTTCGGGCAGACTTTATCCCGAAGGATGGGCTCGTCTTGCGGCGCTGATCGTGTTCATCGGATTCAACTTGACGTTCTTCCCGCAGTTCATCCTGGGATATGTCGGGATGCCGCGCCGTTATTATCAGTACCCACCGGAGTTCCAGGTGCTGAACGTGCTCTCGACCGCGGGAGCGACCGTGCTTGCTGTCGGTTATCTCATGCCGATGATTTATTTCCTGTGGTCGATGCGCTACGGCAAGCCTGCACCCAATAATCCTTGGAATGCCGCGGGCCTGGAGTGGACTACGCAGTCTCCTCCAACGACGTTCAATTTTGACGAAGAGCCGGTTGTGACCTGGGAAGCGTACAACTACGACGAGATCGACAAAGGTCACAAGGAGGTCCACGTTGTCGGATAGCACGACTGCTGTTCAGCCACACGAGGGTCTCCACAACCCCGCTCTGCTCCATCATTTCGCAACCGAAGAGCAGCAGCGGAATTCTGCCAGCTTTGGCATGTGGATCTTTCTCGGCACCGAAGTGATGTTCTTCGGCGGCCTGTTCTGCGCGTATCTGATTTACCGCGGCTGGTACTTCCCGGATTTCGCGGCCGCGAGTAAGTCCATCAACGCTGCCCTGGGAGCCACGAATACCGCTGTCTTGATCTGCAGCAGTTTGACGGTTGTGCTAGCTATCTGGGCTGCACAGACCGCCCGCCGTGGCTTGCTGCTCCTGATGCTGGCTCTGACCATGATCTTCGGTCTCGGATTCCTTGGCATCAAGGGCGTTGAGTACCACGACAAGTTTGTCGAGAATCACGTTCCGGGCGCATCGTTCAGCTTTGAGCATGTTCAGGTTCCGGGACACCCCGATCAGTACGCCAATCCGCGGCACGCGCAGATTTTCTTCGCCCTGTACTTCATCATGACGGGATTGCACGCGCTGCACATGATTGTCGGCCTTGGCATCTTCACGTGGTTATTTATCAAGGCCTGGAGAGGATATTTCACGCCGCACTATTACACTCCGTTGGAAATCGGCGGACTGTATTGGCACTTCGTCGACATTATTTGGATTTATCTGTTTCCGTTGTTGTACTTGATTGACCGGCACCCGTAGCCCGGAGAAATGGGGCGACGCATTTCTGGCCGGTTTTGCCACAAGTACGAAGCAAAACAGAGTTTTAGAAGTGATCGCGCGAGATAAACAATATGTCGTCACCAGCAACTAACTCCGCACATTCGGCGCCGTTGAAAACTTATTTCGCTGTTTGGATCGCTCTCTTGGCCGGTACCGGCCTCACGTATTGGGCCGCATTGATCGACCTCGGTCGCTTCAATTCCGCCGTGGCTCTCATCATCGCTACCACTAAAGCCCTGCTTGTCGCGCTCTTCTTTATGCATCTCAAAGGTGCCCACGAGAAATTGCTGAAACTGGTCGTGATCTCGACGCTCTTCTTTCTGGTTCTTCTGCTTGCGCTTTCGATGTTCGACTACGGGACACGCTGGTACAGCTAGCTGTGTCCGGACGGGCGCCTGATCCGTCCCTCAATAAAGCGCTGGCGGTTGTCTTTGAAACTTTGGAACCTGTTCCACTACGATATACTCGCGCGTCGGGATGATTTTCATCGCGAGGTAACCTATGGCATTCTGCAATAAATGCGGGACACCCATCACCCAGGGGACCCGGTTCTGTAACAAGTGCGGTGCCCCTATTCTCGCTTCTGGCTTTCCCAGCGATGCGCCAGGTGCCGCGCCTTCCGCGCCCGCGCAGTCGTCCACTCAACCTCCCATGCAGCCTGCTCCGCAGGGAAGCGGGAATGCTCTGAAACTCGTTCTCATCGTTATTGGCGCAATCGTTCTGATTGGCGCGGTTTCGATCGCCGCGCTCACGTTCGTTGGCTTGCGGATCGCCAGAAGAACGCACGTCAACCAGCAGGGCGACCGGGTCAAAGTTGAGACTCCGTTTGGCACCGTCGAAAGCACTAAAGATCCGGAAGAAGCCGCCAAGAACTTGGGCGTTGAGATTTATCCCGGAGCCGAACCGCAGAAAGATGGGTCGGCCTCCGCGAGTTTCGGAAGTCTCCACACCGTAAATGTGTCGTTCCAAAGCTCGGATTCGGTGGAGAAAGTCTGCAATTTCTATCGATCGAAGTTTCCCAACGCCACGGTCAGCACTTCTGACGAGAGCCACTGCACGATCGTCTCGAATGCTCCTCCCAACGTGATCACGATCAACGTCGACCCGAGCGGGGATGGTTCAAAGTTCCAGATCAGCAGTGTGAACAAGAAATAGAATTGCTCGAGCGAAAAAGGGCCCATGCAAGAAAACGTCGCAGAAATCGCGCCGGCACCGCGTTCCTCTATTTCGGATCCTCTAGGCCTCGCCGAAGCCTTGCGCAAGCATTTGCGCGCCGATGTCCGCTTCGATAACCAGAGCCGCGCTTTGTACGCCACCGATGGTTCTAATTATCGCCAGGTTCCGATCGGAGTGGTTCTTCCCCGCGACGCCGATGACGTGCTTGCCGCCATTTCGCTGTGCCGCGAATTTGGCGCGCCCTTGCTCTGCCGAGGCGCGGGTACCTCGCTCGCCGGGCAATGCTGCAATGTTGCTGTCATTCTCGATTTCACGAAGTACATGGGGAACATCGTCGAGATCGATCCTGCTCGCCGCATCGCTCGCGTTCAGCCCGGAATCGTACTCGACCATCTCCGCAACGAAGCCGAGAAGTACCACCTGACCTTTGCGCCCGATCCCGCCACTCACGACCGCTGCACCATCGGAGGCATGATCGGCAACAATTCCTGCGGCGTGCACTCGGTCATGGCCGGCAAGACCGACGACAACATCGAGGAGTTGGAAGTAGTCACCTACGACGGGGTACGCCTGCGCCTCGGCGCGGATCTAATCGAACACCATGGGGAGAGTCCCCAAGATGGTAGCTCCGGCGTCCCGCCGGATGTCGCGGAGGCTTCGCGCCTCCGAACCGGGCGAACTGAGGAAATTCGCTCCTCTCTTAAGCGAATCGCTGATCAGTACGGGAATTGGATCCGCCAAAAGTTTCCCAACATTCCGCGCCGCGTATCCGGCTACAACTTGAACTACCTCTTACCTGAAAACGGATTTCACATCGCGCGTGCGCTAGTCGGCTCCGAGGGAACCTGTGCGACCGTCCTTGAGGCCACCTGCCGCTTGGTCGAAAGCCCGCCGCAACGCGTGCTTGCGGTCGTTGCCTATCCCGATATCTACCAGTGCGCCGACGCCATTCCAGAGGTCATGGTGCACAAGCCCATCGGCCTGGAAGGTTTCGACGACCTGCTCGTTTATTACGAGCGCAAAAAGGGAATCAACACCGAAGGCCTGTCGCTTCTTCCCGAAGGCGGAGGATGGCTTCTCGTCGAGTTCGGTGGGCAAACGCTTTCCGAAGCCGAGGCGCAGGCGCTTAAACTGATTGACTCGCTCAGCCGCAAAGCCACTCCCCCGAATTTCAGGCTCTATTCGGGCGCGCAATCCAAGCGTGTCTGGGAAGTGCGCGAATCCAGCCTGGGCGCCACGTCCCATGTTCCTGGCCAACCTCTCAACTGGGAAGGCTGGGAAGACGCCGCCGTTGATCCAGAAAAGCTCGGCGGATATCTCCGCGATCTCCGCAAGATGATGGCCGATTTCGGCTACAAAGGCTCCCTTTATGGCCACTTCGGTCACGCATGCGTGCACACGCGCCTTAACTTCGACCTCGAATCGAAGGAGGGAATCGCGAAATACCGCCGATTCGTTGAAGAAGCTGCCGATCTCGTTGTCAGCTACGGAGGTTCTCTCTCCGGCGAACATGGCGACGGCCAGTCCCGCGCCGAACTCCTTCCCAAAATGTTCGGCCCAGAATTGATGGAGGCCTTCCGCCAATTCAAGACCGCCTGGGATCCCGACTGGAAAATGAATCCGGGCAAGCTTGTCGAGCCAAATAAACTCGACGAGAATCTCCGGCTCGGTCCAGGCTACGCGCCCTGGCAACCGCGGACACACTTCCAATTTCCGCAAGATCACGGCAGCCTTTCGACCGCAGCCCTGCGCTGCGTCGGAGTCGGCAAGTGCCGCCGCGAAGAAGGCGGCGTGATGTGTCCCAGCTGGCGCGCTACGCATGAAGAAGAGCATTCGACACGCGGCCGCGCTCATCTCCTTTGGGAAATGACTCAAACCCTCGACCGCGAGGATGTCGTCATTCGCGATCGCTGGAAGAGCGAAGAAGTTAAAAACTCGCTCGATCTCTGCCTTGCTTGCAAAGGATGCAAGAGCGACTGCCCGGTCGGGGTCGACGTTGCCACCTACAAGGCCGAATTCTTCTCCCATTATTATCAAGGCCGGGTCCGCCCGCTGAACGCCTATGCCTTCGGAAACATCGATTTGTGGGCAGGCCTCGCCTCGAACGCTCCGGGGCTCGTGAACCTCACGACTCAGCTGCCATTTTTGGGAGATATCGCCAAGGTGGTAGCCGGAATCCCGCTGCAGCGCCGAATCCCAGCCTTTGCGCCAGAAACGTTCAAGCAGTGGTTCTTCCGCACAGCCAGTTCCGACGGGATTGGCAATCGCGCGATCGCTCGGTCGGCCAATCACTCAATTCCCGAGGTTCTCCTCTGGGCCGATACCTTCAACAACTATTTCCTTCCGTCTACGGCCCGCGCTGCCGTCGAGGTCCTTGAAACCGCCGGATTCCGCGTCCTCGTGCCTCGCGCGAACCTGTGCTGCGGACGTCCTCTGTATGACTTCGGCATGCTCGACCGCGCGGAGCGCCTGCTCCTGGAAATCCTCGACACGCTGGAGCCTGAAATCGAAGCCGGCATCCCGATCGTCGGTCTCGAACCCAGCTGCATTGCCGTCTTTCGCGACGAACTCATCAACCTATTCCCGCATGATCACCGTGCTCAAGCACTGAGCAAGCAGACCTTCCTGCTCAGCGAATTCCTCGAGCAAAGGCTCGGCGCCAATGCCGTGATCCCGCAGCTTCCGCGCAAAGCCCTGCTTCACGGCCACTGCCATCACAAATCGATCATGAAGATGACCGCTGAAGAATCCCTCCTCCGTCGCTTGGGGGTTGATTTCAACAGCCCCGCGCCAGGATGCTGCGGAATGGCCGGATCCTTCGGCTTCGAGCGCGAAAAGTACGAAGTCTCGCAAGCGGTCGGTGAACTCGAACTTCTCCCCGCAGTCCGCCAGGCGCCCGCCGATTGGCTCATCATTGCCGACGGATTCAGTTGCCGCGAGCAGATCGCGCAGAGCACAGATCGCCGGGCGCTGCACCTCGCCGAGGTTCTCCAGATGGCGCTCCAGCCCTCGGCCCTCGACAAAGACGATCCCTACCCGGAATCCCGCCTCGTCCGCGAGCGCGAACAAGAAGTTAGGGAATCGATGAGGCGAGCCGCCACCGGATTGGGTGCGCTGGCTGCTGCGGGTGTCCTGGCTTGGGCCGTAACGCGCCGACGCTAGGCGAAATACGAGACGGATCAGATGGTTCAATAGGTAGGCCCGTAATTTTCACTATGGCGACATGGAAATGGCTTTTGATCATCAACGGCTCTTGCTCGGTGGGGATTTCGGTGTCCGTCTTCATCGTCTCCCCAAAAAAACGCCATTCTGGATTTGGGCAGTAGTTTCTGGGGTGGCGCTCATCCTCGCCAACGCCCTTTTTCTACGAAGGAAGTCGACCGCCAAAGCACGCAAAACGCCGCTCTGGGGCGATATCGTAATCGGCCTTGGATTCTTTGGTCTGATTCTCGATCTCCTGTTCGCTACGCAACCCAATAGTCAGCCGCGAAGCGGCGAAAGAATGCAGCCCACGACGCAAGTCGTGGGAACCCAAACGGTCCAAACCGGAGACATAGTTGACAGAACAGACCGGGAAGATGGTTGACAGTTTGGTCCGTTCACCGGAGGCAGCTACAACAGAGCATGCCTTGGAAAGTGAGCGGAGTAGTGGAGAAGCGCAGGCAGTTTGTGGCGGA
>DASYZA010000087.1:0-9426 GCA_035946775.1 Candidatus Sulfotelmatobacter sp.
TGCAAAATGGTGGAGCCGATGGGATTCGAACCCACGACCTCCTCGATGCCATCGAGGCGCGCTCCCAACTGCGCCACGGCCCCACCGAACACAGGAGTGGTTCCTTTATAACACCCGCCCTGTAGTCGGTCAAACAAACCGCCCCCGCTGTGCCCTACCGATATGCGATCGAACCACCGTGAGACGGATCACAAGATGCTGTGACGCCGGACCTCAAGCACTCGCAATCCCGGCTCGTGCAGCCTTCTCGTTTTGGGCCGCAACCCTTGTGACGAAGCTCACGCACCCCTGTGACACCGGGCATGTATTGTCGGCCGTTTCGGGCGCATTTATACGATAAGCCAGCTGATAGCCGGAACACAGGTGGCGACATTCCAGCGCGAGGTGCTGGCATGCCTGTGAATCTTGGACGGTCGAACACTTTGCGAAATTCGCACACAGTCGCTGTGGTTGATCCGGTCTTCCACATCCACGACATCACCAAGATCTATCGAATGGGAGATGTGAGCGTGCAGGCGCTCCGAGGCGTCACCCTTGACCTGCTTCCGGGCGAATTCGTGGTCATGCTGGGCCCCTCGGGGAGCGGCAAATCCACTCTTCTTAACATCCTTGGCGGACTCGACGTTCCGACTAGCGGCGAAGTTCATTATCGCGACCATAACCTCACGGCGGTGACTGAGGACGAGCTAACGCGCTTTCGGCGTGAACATGTCGGCTTTGTGTTTCAGTTCTATAACCTGATACCCAGCCTGACCGCTTTGGAAAACACGGAACTCGTCTCAGACATAGCTGAAAGCCCGCTGAGCGCCGAGGACTGCCTTCGCATGGTGGACCTTGGTGATCGTTCGCACCATTTCCCGGCGCAACTCTCAGGCGGTGAACAGCAACGCGTAGCTATCGCGCGCGCAGTTGTGAAAAGGCCCGAGGTGCTCTTGTGCGACGAGCCGACCGGAGCCCTGGATTACGCCACCGGGAAAATCGTTCTCGAAGTGCTCGAGCGAGTGAACCGCGAGCTCAACACGATTACGGTAATCATCACTCATAACGCTGCCATCGCGGCTATGGCCGACCGGGTGATCAGGATGAGCAGCGGAACGATCGTTGAGGTACATCGCAACGAAAGGAAAGCCTCGCCCGCCGAGTTGAGGTGGTGACATGCGGTGGAGCACTTTGAATCGGAAGCTTTTTCGCGACCTTTGGCAAATGCGGGGCCAGGTCATTACGGTCGCTCTCATCGTCGCTTCTGCAATCGCGACCTACGTCACGATGCGCGGAGCCTACGAATCGATTGCAGGCGCACAGCGTGACTACTACGCGCGCTATCACTTCGCGGACGTGTTCGGACAATTGAAACGCGCTCCGGACAGCGTAGCGAACCAGATCGCAGCGATCCCGGGCGTCGCTGTCGTGCAGACGAGAGTGGTTGTGGAAGTGAACCTCGATATTCCGGGGCTGAAGGAACCCGCTATGGGCCGCTTGATCTCCGTTCCCGCTCGCCGGCGTCCGGTTTTGAATGACGTGTTCTTGCGTAGAGGAAGATACATCGAGCCGGGACGGAGCGGCGAGGTGTTGATCAGCGAGGCGTTCTCGACAGCAAACAACCTCGATGTTGGCAGCTCAATTTCGGCAGTCATCAACGGACGGTGGCAGCGGCTTCAGGTTGTCGGGATCGCACTCTCCCCGGAATACGTGTACGAAATTCGCGGCACGGAAGTTTTTCCGGACAACAAGCGGTTCGGCGTGCTGTGGATGGATCGCGAGGCGCTTGCTCCGTTGTTCAACATGGAGGGCGGTTTCAATGACGTGACACTGACACTCGCTCCCGGCGCCAGCGAGTCGGAGGTGATCGAACGCCTCGACAACCTGCTGGAGCCGTTCGGAGGTTTGGGCGCATATGGCCGCGAAGACCAGATTTCGCACCGGTTCCTCAGCGACGAGATAGCTCAAGACCGCATCACGGGCGTGCTTGTTCCGTCCGTATTCCTGGCAATCGCCGCTTTCCTGATTCATGTGGTTCTCGCCCGTTTGGTCAGCGCGCAACGAAGCACGATCGGACTGCTAAAAGCATTTGGATATTCGAATATCGAAGTAGGTGTCCATTACCTCAAGTTCGCGGTCTGCTCGGTGATGTTAGGCACGGCGCTGGGATCGCCGCTCGGGATTTGGCTCGGCCAGGGACTCGCCCGAATGTATCAGAATTTCTTCCGGTTTCCGGATCTGCGCTTTGTCGCGGCGCCAAAGCTGATCGTCTGGGGCATTGTCATCAGTGGAGTTGCAGCTTGCCTGGGCGCTGTGTCGTCGCTCCGAGCCGTTATCGCCCTGCCACCCGCAACGGCAATGCGTCCTGAGTCTCCGCCGCGGTTCAAGAAAGGCTTCGCGGAACGGCTGGGTTTCGAAGCGTCGATTCCCATATCCGCGCGAATGATCCTGCGCAACCTCGAACGTCGGCCATGGAAGGCCGCGCTGACGGTCCTCGGGTTGGCGCTCGCTGTAGCGATATTGGTAGTTGGCTTCTACTTCTTCGACGCCGTCGAGTACCTGGTGCAAGTGCAATTCCGGACGGCACAGCGCGACGACGTAACAGTGTCCCTGGCTGAGCCACATGGGGAGCAGGCCCGCTATGACGTAAATCACCTGACGGGCGTGCTGCATTCCGAGGCGTTTCGGATTGTGCCCGCACGTATCCGCTTTGGGCACCGGTCGAAGCGCGTGGCTCTTCAGGGCCTGGAACCCGGCTCCGACCTTCGCCGGGTGGTAGGAAGAAACTTCGACGTGGTGCGAATCCCGGCGGATGGCCTGGTGCTTACCTCGAAGCTTGCCGATATATTGGGGGTGACACCGGGCGACACCGTGACGGTTGAGGTGCTTGAAGGCGAGCGGCCGAAGCGCGATGTGGTCGTCAGCGCCACAGCGGACGAGATGATCGGTTTATCCGCATACATGGATATTTCCGCTGTGAACCGGCTGATGAGGGAGGGCCCTTCGATTTCCGGCGCCTATCTTTCCGTAGATTCCCAAAAACTGCCCGCTCTGTACTCGCAATTGAAAGCAACACCGGCAGTAGCGGGCGTGGCAGTGCGCGAGGCGCTGCTGCAGAGTTTCTACCGCACGATTGCAGAGAGCCTGCGAATCTCAACCACGGCACTCGACTTGTTCGCCTGCCTTATTGCGGTGGGCATGGTGTACAACAGCGCCCGGGTCGCGCTCTACGAGCGTGGACACGAACTCGCGTCTCTCAGAGTGTTGGGATTCAATCAGCGCGAAATCAGTTCCATGCTTTTGGGCGAACAGGGCCTGCTTGCGCTCGCGGCGATTCCTCTCGGGTTTGTGCTGGGCTACGCATTTTGCGGGGGTCTGACGGCGGCAATGCAAACCGAACTGTACCGTATGCCTCTCGTCGTCACGACAAACACGTTCGCGATCGCTGTGCTCGTTGTCGGACTCGCTTCTGTAGCAACAGGAGCCTTGATTTACTTCAGGCTGCGCCATTTGGATCTCGTGGCAGTGCTCAAAACGAGGGAATAACGTGGCGAAAATTCGATGGCATCGGTATGTGCTGTGGACCATATCCGCGGTTGCGGTTGCGGCGATCGTTTTGCTAATGCTCCGCCCTGTCGCTATTCGGGTCGAAGTAGCTCACGTGACGCGAGGTCCGATGACCGTCACCGTCGATGAAGAAGGCGAAACGCGAGCGCACGACCGCTTCGCCATTGCGGCCCCTGTTCCCGCCCGCATGCTCCGAGTCGCATTGGAAGAAGGCGATCTGGTCCGCGAAAACCAGGTCGTAGCGGAGTTCCAGCCATTGCCGTTGAACCAGCAACAGCACGAGGAGATCCTGGCGCGCATACAGGGCGCCGAAGCAGATGAGCGGCAGGCAAATGCAAGAGTGCAGCACGCCCGGGAGGATTACGAGCAAGCACGTCGAGACCGTGAGCGCTCGGAACTTCTTGCCCGTGACGGAATCATTTCGGTTCAGCTGCTGGAACAGTCGCGCAATGCGGAAGTCACCACAGGCAAAGAACTCGAGGCAGCCAGGTTCAGTGCGCTTGCTGCGGCCTCCGAGGTGAAGGTTGCCAGGGCTGGATTACTCGGCGCCGAAGGAGCATCGACGGGCGGCCACATCATCACTCTGCGTTCCCCCATATCCGGACGTGTGTTGCGCGTCCCAGAAAAGAGCGAGCGCGTCGTGCAGGCCGGAACGCCGATAGTCGTTGTGGGCGATCCGCACAGAATAGAGGTCGTTGTCGATGTGCTCACCACGGATGCGGTTAACATAAGTCCAGGATCACCCGTTTCTCTCGAAGGATGGGGTGGAAATCAGCCCCTTCGTGCCAAAGTCCGCCTCGTCGAACCCGCCGGTTTCACAAAGATTTCGGCTCTGGGAGTTGAGGAAAAACGGGTAAATGTGATCGCAGATTTCGTCGACCCGCCCGACAGATTGGGGGATGGATACCGCGTCGAGGCGCGGATTGTCATTTGGCAGAGCCCGGACATCCTCAAAGTCCCATCGAGCGCAACGTTCCGCGACGGGAATGGGTGGAGCGTCTTTGTGATCGAACAGCACGCCGCTCATAAAAAGCCCGTTCAGATCGGCCATCGGAACCAAACTGAGGTGGAAGTTCTTCAGGGACTCAATCCTGGAGAGGTCGTCATCCTGCATCCGCCAAATCAGATGAAAGAAGGCGCGCGGGTCCAAACGGATTGAAAAATGCACGGAAACCGAAACGCGCTTTATTTCTTACTGCTGCTCGGCGGCATCGCGCTTTTCTTCTGTTACCTTCTGGTCGCGCCTTTCCTCAAACCAGTTTTTTTCGCTATCGTCTTGGCAATCATATTTCATCCGGTCTACGCGCGAATACGCCGCCGGATTCGCAATCGAAACGCAGCTGCTCTGCTGTCCACAGCCGCCTTGGTCTTAATCGTCGTGGTGGCTTCAGCTCTTCTGGGTCGCGCAATCTTTTCCGGACTTCAGGAGATGTACCAGTCGCTGAGCGACTCCGGCGCCGGCAAAGAACGACTCACCGTTTTTGTTGTTCAACTGTTTAACCGTGCGATCTCATGGGCTGGCCATTATCTGCCGTTATCCGTCTCAGAACTGCAGAGGGCTGTCCTGGCCCACACAGAAGGCGCAATCGGTGGCTTGCTGGCCTTCAGTGGTAGTCTGGCGACTCGCGCAACATCTCTCATCGTGGACATGGCGGTGACGGTTTTCGTGCTCTTCTTCCTTCTTCGAGACGGAAGGACTCTGTTGCGAAAAGGAGCTGTGCTGGTGCCGCTACGCCGGGAGCAGGTCCGGCGGCTATTTATTCGCATAAAAACGACCCTGTACGCGATTGTTTACGGTACGATTGCTATGGCAGCCATTCAAGGCGCTCTTACAGGCGTCGCATTCTGGATTCTTGGTCTGGCCGCTCCCGTCCTATGGGGCGTAATTGCCGGGCTCTGCGCCCTTCTTCCCGTAATCGGGACGACGATGGTTTTATTGCCGGCAGTATGCATGCTGCTCTTCAGCGGATACTGGATCAAGGCCATCATTCTGGCGGTTTGGGGACTCCTTATCGTACATCCCGTCGATAACATCCTTCGACCATACTTGATCGGCGATCGTGCGCGCCTATCAATGCTCATGGTGTTCTTTGCTTTGTTTGGTGGGTTAGAAGCATTCGGGCCGGTGGGACTATTTGTCGGGCCCTTGATCCTGTCCCTCACTGTGGCTTCGTTCACATTCCTCAGAGAAGATCTCAGGGAAGAGAGACACGCAGGAAACTGGATCGTCGGGCCGGTAGTACTAACCCGTCCAGTTGCCCCGAGACAAAAAGAGTCCGTGCCACATCTATAGGCCGTTCTTCCAGCCAATGCCGACGTCAGCCGCCCGTCGACAATTCCTCGCGGTGGACCTTGACAGAACAGACATGCTGAGTGAAGCTTCCAAAGCCAAGTTCAAGCGCACAAGCGAAGGTAGACTAAAAGGTACTAGTTTGTCCCAGAGAGCAGCGATTCCTGCCGCTAGCTCTCCTGTTTTGAAAAAAGAGGCAGCCGGTCCGCCGTCCCAGCGACGTGACTGTTTGCGAGATACGCTGTTTGAGATCGGATATGCCACGAAGCTTCATCGACCGCCTGTTGCTACCCGCCATTTTCGGCCTTACCACTATGTTGGCCGTGCTGATTTTGTGGCAGATGCTCCTCGGACATCGGAACGTCGAAATCCAAGCCGCCACACGAGACCAGGCCTCTTTTATCAAGGCGAAAACTGAATCGGCCCTGGAAGCACGTACTTTGTTTCTAGACCGTCTGGCCGCGCATTGGAAAGCGGATCGGCGTTTGACCCAGAATGATATGAAAGCGGATGCAGCCCTCGTGACGAGCGGCTCTCCGGCATATCGCTCGATTGAGTGGGTGTCCCCTTCGCTTCATTTGCTCTGGTCCGTACCTGCTCCACAGACTTCTGCTTCCGGCCGCGATCTGAGCCCGATTATCGCCCTTCGCACTGCGCTGAAACGAACCGGCGCCACTGGCACGGTGGTTGTGCCTCATGTAGCGCTGCCGAACGACGCGCTCGGTTTTCTCGTCTGCGTCCCGGTCCGCTCGGCCAGGCTGAATGGGTTTCTCGTGGGCGTGTTCCAGGATAACGAGTTGCTCTCCTCGATCCTCCAGGGTGTCGCTCAGGACTATTGGGTAGCGGTTTACGACGGGAACACTCCCGTCTACGAACGCGGCACGTACGCGCCTCCCCGCGATGACCGCTACGCCGAACAGGCCACCATCTCCGTTCAAAACTTAAGCTGGCGCACCGTGGCGTGGCCGAAAGCGGGAGCCGTTTCCTACGCGCGTTCCGCTCTGCCCGTCCTCGTCTCGATTGGCGGCATTTTGATGTCGCTGACGCTCGCGTTTGCCGTCTACATGGCTGAGAGTGCGCGCCTCAACGTCCGCAATCTCGCCAAAGCCAATCTTGAATTGGAAAAGGAAATTGCTCAGCGCGAGCAGGCCGAAGAAGCCTTGCGCCACGCCCAAAAAATGGAAGCGATCGGACGCCTCGCCGGGGGTGTCGCCCACGATTTCAATAACCTGCTGATGGTGATTCGCGGCCAGGCAACGCTTTCACAGAATAGCCCCGGGCTCCCAAGCACTGTCCGCCGCGAACTGTCCGAAATCGTCCGCGCCGCTGACCGCGCTTCTTCGGTCACCCGAAAACTTCTCGCTCTCGGGCGCCGTCAGGTTCTCCAGCCGCGCGTCCTCGATCTCAACGCGCTCGTCGGACAGCTATCCGAAATACTGCCGCCGGTCCTGGGAGCCGACATCACGATTCGGATGGACCTCCAGTCTGAACTCGGCCATGTCAAGGCCGACGCCGCTCAATTCGAGCAAGTGATCATGAATTTGGTGTTCAACGCACGCGACGCCATGCCGCACGGCGGCCAATTGACGGTCCGCACCGCCAATTCCACTCTCGACGCCGATGCCGCTCTCAAACATCCCGGCGTTAAGCCGGGGCCTTACGTCATGCTTGCCGTGGGAGATACAGGCCATGGCATGGACGAACAAACGCAATCGCATCTTTTCGAGCCTTTCTTCACCACAAAAGACACCGGCAAAGGGACCGGCCTTGGATTGGCCACCGTTTACGGCACGGTCGATCAAAGCGGCGGGTTTATCACCGTTTCGAGCAAGATCGGCGTGGGTACGACGTTCGAGATTTTCCTGCCGCGCGTCGATCAGCCTGTCGAAGTGGTCGAGGGCCCGCGTCCGATTTCCCTGCCGCTTGACGGCAAAGAGCGCATTCTCGTAGTGGAGGACGACAACGCTGTTCGTCGCATGACCCGCGAGTTTCTCGCCATCAAAGGCTACGAAGTCATCGAAGTCCGCAGCGCGGTCGAAGCAATCCAGTACATGGAATCGAACGGCGACGCGATTGATCTTGTGCTCACGGACGTCGTGATGCCAGGCATGAAGGGGGGAGAGCTTGTCGAGCGCCTCGCTCAACGCCGCGCCAACCTCAAAGTTCTATATATGTCGGCGTACACCGAAGGCGACGCGATCAATTTCGGAATGCTCAGTCCCGGAATGGCTTTTATCGAAAAACCCTTCAGCCCCGACGATCTTGCCGGCAAGGTCCGCGACGTCCTCGCAGGAAACGGCAACGGCACATCCCTCCACACCAGCGCTCAAGCCTGACAGCCCTTCTGATAGGGGTGCTTCATCCTTTCTCTGCGTGCTTTGCGCCTGCCTGTCGCCGGCAGGTCTATGCGGTAAAGCTCTTCGGTCCTAACTCGTAAAGGTTGCCCCGCAAAACCCGCCTTGCAAATCGTTGCTATAATCAATGGATGAGAATTCTATTCTTCAGCGGCAAAGGCGGAGTCGGAAAAACCAGCCTCGCCGCCGCGACTGGCGTCCGCCTCGCCGAACTGGGTCACCGCACGCTCGTCATGAGCATCGACCCGGCGCACAGCCTGGGCGATTGCTTCGATATGGGCGGCGAACTTTTCCACGGCCGCACGTCCGATCCCTTCCCCATCAACAACCGGCTCTCGATCTTCGAACTGAACATCCAGAAGGAAATCCGGCGCCACTGGCGCGAGATCTCCTCCTACGTCAGCTCCGTCCTGCGCACCACCGGCATCAGCGGTGTCGAGGCCGAAGAACTCGCCATCCTTCCAGGCATGGAAGAGCTCAGCGCCATGATGTACATCAACCAGTATCGACGCGAGAACACCTACGACGTGGTCGTCCTCGACGCGGCGCCCACCGCCGAATCGTTGCGGTTTATCAGTATGCCCACCACGCTCGACTGGTACATGAAACACATTTTCCCCTTTCAGCGAAACTTGCTGAAAGCTGTTCGCCCAATTGCGAATCGCGTTGCACCGTTCGAGTTGCCTGCCGACAGCTATTTCACCAACATTCAGAATCTATTCCAGAAACTCGAAGGGGTTGACGAGATCATGCAGGACCCGCGCACCACCAGCGTCCGCCTGGTCACTAATCCTGAAAAAATGGTTCTGCGCGAGACGCAGCGCGCCTTCGTGTATTTCTCGCTCCACGGCCTCACCGTCGACACCGTTGTTGTCAACCGCGTTCTTCCCGCCGAAGTCACCGACGCGTGGTTCAGCGAGTGGCACACCTCGCAGGGGCAGGTCCTGCACGAAATCGAGGAGTATTTCGCGCCCGTTCCGGTGCGCAAGGTGCCTCTGTTCACTCATGAAGTGCTCGGCCAACAGCGGCTGCGCGACTTGGCGCAAGTGCTGTATCATGGAAGCGAAGATCCATCAGCCGTCACCCAGATCGAGAAGCCGTTCACGTTCGGCAAGACCGACGGCGTCTATCAGATTCGCCTGCTGCTGCCCTTCGCTGCCAAAGGCGAAGTCGGCCTGTTCAAGAAGGGCGATGAGCTTGTGGTTGAAATCGGCACGCTCCGGCGCCACATCGGTC
>DASYZA010000088.1:0-4397 GCA_035946775.1 Candidatus Sulfotelmatobacter sp.
AGTGACTCTTCCGAAAGATCCAGTCGTCGTCGCGCACCGTTCCGATGGCAGCGGGACGACGAATATTTTCACGACCTACCTCACTGCGGTGAGCCCGGCGTGGGAAAAGAAAGTTGGAAAGGGAATCGCCGTGAGCTGGCCTGTGGGACTTGGCGGCAAGGGCAGTGAAGGAGTGACCGGCGTAGTGAAGCAGACGCCGGGCGCGATCGGATACGTCGAGCTATCGTACGCGACGGAGAACAAACTGCCGGTGGCAAAGATCGGGAACACCGCGGGAGAATTTGTGGAACCTACGGCCGCAGGCGCGACGGCTGCGATCGAGGCTTTCCAGCCGGAACTGGCGAAGGACGTGCGAACTCCCGTGGTGAATCCTCCGGCGTCGGCGAAAGATGCGTATCCGATCTCGGGGCTGACGTTCTTACTCATCCCCAAACAGGGCAAGAGCCCGGAGCGGGCCCAAGCCGTGAAGGACTTCGTGCAGTACATCATCACCGACGGGCAGAATGCCGCCGAGGGATTGCAGTATTCGAAGCTGCCGACAGGCCTGGCCGATCAGGACCAAAAGCTGCTCGCCGAACTGCAGACCGGAGCGCAACAGACTTCGAGCACTCAACCGCCGGCGCAGTAAGCGCGTCTTCACGTGTGGTCACTCCACGGTGAATTATCATGGGAGCGAAAGCTGATAGCTGACGCTCCCATGAAATCTTTAGGCATTCTTCTCTCTGGCCGCGGATCGAACTTCATCGCCATTGCCGACAGCATCGACGCGGGGCGCATCCCCGACGCGAAAATTTCCGTTGTCATTTCCAACCGGGCCGCGGCCCCCGGTATTGGCACCGCCCGTGAGCGCGGCCTCAACGCTCTCGTCATCCCCTCCAAGGGCAAAGAGCGCGAAGAGCACGATCGCGAGGTCGTCGACGCGCTCAAGCAAAACGGAGTCGATCTCGTCTGCCTGGCCGGATACATGCGGCTGCTCTCGCCGTGGTTCGTCCGGCAATTTCCGCACCGCATTCTGAATATTCATCCGTCGCTTCTGCCCGCGTTTCCGGGCCTCGAAGCGCAGGAACAGGCGTTCGCCTACGGCGTGAAGGTTTCAGGATGCACCGTGCATTTCGTCGATGAGGAACTCGATCACGGCGCAATCATCGTGCAGAAAACAGTGCAGGTCCTCGACGACGACGACGAACATTCGCTCGCGGAACGCATCCTCAAGCAGGAACATCTGGCGTATACCGAAGCGATCCGGATCGTGCTCGAGGAAAAGTTCGAGATTGTGGGGCGGAGGTTGAAGAGAAAGTAGTTGGGTCAGTAAAAAATGCCCCGCGCTCAGCGAAATTATTTTTTTTGATCACTCCCGCCAAAATCTAGATTTCAAAGAACTTGCCGGATTCTGCGAGCATTCCTGTCCGCAAAATATTGCAATTATTGGGCTTAGAGGCAAAATCTTGCGGAATAAGGAGTTACATCGTGCACTTCTATTCCGGCAATCTGCCTCCCGGCGTGGCTATGCTCTGATCTTGAGCCTGTGGAATGCAAGGTCAGATGTCACAAGACGGTTGTGCCGGCTGTGGAAAACTTGCGGCGGACCGACGTGGTGTAACGACCTGGACGTTTCGCGTGGTGGAATTCGCAGCCAAGGTCGCGAAGCGGACCAATAAAGGCGAACCGGGAAGGGCACGACTTCCAGTCGTGCCGATGAGCGCCGACAACGACTGCGCGGCTTCAGCCGCTGAGGGCCCTGCCTCTTCCCCGCATCTTCCCGTTTTAGAAGATCGAACTGGACCGACAGCGGGGAAACTGGCATCCTGGCTTGTCGATGCCCGCTTACTACCGAGCGCTGCTCGGGACTTTCGTTGACGAGACGGCAAGTTCCGTTATCGGAACTCTCACGGTCGCAAACCGCAGAGCTCAGTTCCCGCTGGCGCCTGAAGCTGTTGAAGCGTGGGAACTCCAGCTTCCACCATTGGTTCAGGGCTGTCGGCAGTTGATTTCAGAACGACCTGAGGCTGTCCAATTCGAAATTCTGTTGGAGTATCCGATACCTCGTGTCGGAAAGCGCATTGATGCCGTGCTTCTAATGCACAATGTGATCGTTCCGATAGAGACCAAGACAGGTCTTTCGGCTACCACCGCTGAACGACAGGTCGACGATTATGCAATTCAGCTTGCTTGTTTCCACGAACCTAGTGTCCGTCGGACCATTGTTCCGGTGGTGATCTCTGATGGGCGTGTAGCAAAAGCTGGCCCCCGACCCTTTGCTGACGACGTTGTGCGGCCATGTCGCCAGTCCACCACGGGAACGGTTGGAGAATTACTCGTCAGTATCGCTCGCGAGCATGACGATCCGTATTCGCCGGCGATTGATCCCGCGGCGTGGGACGCCGGGATATTCCATCCGATTCCGCCGATTATTGACGCGGCAGTCAGGCTCTATTCTGAGAACGAGGTCTTCGAAATCGGGCACGCCTGTGCGGCTAGAAGGACCTCGACAAAGCCATTTCATCTCTAACAGCCATCGTACGCACAGCCCGCGAGAAGAATGAGAAGGCAATTTGCTTCATTACCGGAGTTCCGGGTTCGGGCAAGACTCTTGTCGGGCTTACCGCCGTCCATCACCCGGATATTCGAGACACTGCTTCGTTCTTATCGGGAAATGGACCGTTGGTGAAAATTTTGCGAGAGGCGTTGATCCGTGACGACGTTCGCCGGGGTCAGATTGCTGGGAACCGAAGAACGCGTCGAGCGGCGGAGACGGCAGTGTGCGCATTTATCCAAAGCGTCCACCGTTTTGCAGATGATCATTACAAAGAAAAGGCTCCGACGCCGGCAGAAAGAGTCATCGTTTTCGACGAGGCTCAAAGGGCATGGGATTCCCAACAGAATGAGCGTGCTAAGCGGCCGGCCGTGTCAGAAGCCCACATGATGATGGACGTAATGAACCGTCATGCCGGATGGTGCGTATTGGTTTGCTTGGTCGGTGGTGGCCAAGAAATAAATCGTGGTGAAGCTGGCCTGCCGGAATGGGGCGCCGCTGTTCAGGGTTTCGACAACTGGAAGATATATACATCGCCCGATGTTCTAACCGATAGGTCTGGTGGTCCATTCTCTCTGTTCTCGGGAAACCCCGACTGCACAGAACGAATCATGACGATCGACGATTTTCACTTAAAGGTCAGCAATCGGTCTATACGAGCAATCCAGATGTCCAAATGGGTGGATGCCGTTCTCGATGGAGATCGTTCTGCAGCAGAGGAGATCGCCGGGCAAATGTCCAGTCCGCCTGTAATGGCGAGAAATCTCGCGTCCGTCCGCCAGTGGCTACGAGAGAAACGAAGAGGTTTGGCTAGGACGGGTTTGGTCGCGAGTTCTGGAGCAGCCAGGCTGAGGCCAGACGGACTCGAGACATCGTTCGATTTTCATCAGCGCTTTGAGTGGGAAAGGTGGTTCCTCGATCGTGACTCCTGCGAAGAACCTCGCTGCGACCATAAATATTGCAACGACGTGCGATCATCGTCGAAGCTCGAGGTCGCGGCCACCCAATTCGAAATTCAAGGACTGGAACTCGATTGGATCGGTGTCTGCTGGAATGAAGATCTTCTCTGGACCGGAACCGAATGGCTTAGCTACAACTTCAACGGAAAAACGTGGAAGGCGAACAAGGATGCTCAGAAGCACAAATATCGAGTGAATGGCTATCGAGTTTTGCTAACTCGCGCGCGCCAAGGAATGATCATTTACGTTCCTAAGCCAGATAGCTCCGACTCATCGCGGCTCCACCGTCAACTCGAGCTAACCGCGCAGTTTCTTGTGCAGTGTGGAGTCGATGAGTTGTTTAGCCCCTCATCGACTCCATCCGACCTTCAGTATCCTCGGGCAGAAACCACTCAACCACCCTACTGAATCAGCGTCCCCCCGTTCCCATTCCCTTCAGCTTCCGGAGCCAGAACAACGGCCGCCGCTACGCGATCTCCCGGCTCAAGCTGCAAGAGCCGGACGCCCTGGGCATTCCGTCCTGATTCGCGGATCGTGGTCGAATCCATGCGGATGATTTTGCCGTAGTGGCTAATCAGCATGACTTCGGATTTCTCGTCGACCTGGGCGATTCCGATGACCTTGCCGACACGCTCCGTCGTCTTCAGGTTGATCACGCCCTTGCCGCCGCGATTCGTCAGGCGGTAGTCGTCGGCGGGAGTGCGCTTGCCGAATCCGTTTTCGGTGACTGAAAGGATCAGGTCGCCTTTGAGTGTCTCGTCGACGACTTCAGGCTCGCCTTCGACTTTCTCCTTGGCGGGTGCCGGAGCGCCTGCCTTGGTCGTGGTCGCCATGCCGATCACGTAATCTCCCTTTTCGAGATCGATGCCCCAGACGCCGTAGGCAGCGCGTCCCATGGGGCGAAC
>DASYZA010000089.1:0-4162 GCA_035946775.1 Candidatus Sulfotelmatobacter sp.
TGCGGTTGTGGTCGCGCTCTCTGGCATTTTCCTTGTCCGATTGCAATTCATCCCCCGGCCCGGAAAGATTGCCGTAGGCCTGCTGGCTTTTTACGGAGTTTTTGCATTTGTTTTCGCAATTGGGGCCACCACTCCCTATCCCTCGCTATTTCACGGCCAGAGTCAATGGATGCGGCTGCCGTTTTGGCTGCAAGGAGCAACTGTCGGCAGCTTGTTCATAGTTCCAGTGACTTTGCTGCTTGAGATTGTCACTGGTCTTTCGCGCATTACGAAGGCCAAAATTTCGGAGTTCTCCTTCAAGGTGCTCGCTCTGGGCATGTGCGTGGTGATTACGGTCGCTGCTTTGCGAACGCCAGATGCCTATGTCGCAGACGACGGGATAGCGCCTCCGCCTTGGCTGAGCAAGACCAATGAAGAAAAAATTCCGCAGGGCGAAGCCGGTTACAAAGTGGTAAGTGACCGGCTAAATCGGATGTACGCCGCGCTGGACGTTATCAACAGCAAAATTGACCGGTCGTTGTTCGAAATCGATGCCCTAGCTGATCGCTTGGGCTCGGATCCGGCGACGATCTTTCATTTTGTACGGGATGAGATCCGTTACGAACCTTATGTGGGAGTGCTTCGCGGTCCACTCGGAACTCTGCTGTGCCGTGCGGGCAATTCGCTCGATCGTAGTTTGTTACTGGCTGCGTTATTACAAAAAGTAGGGCTGACGGTACAAATTGCGACCGGAAGTCTGAATACGCAGCAAGCGCAAACACTGGTAAACCGGCTATTTGAACCGGTGAAACCGGTGCCGCAAGCGGTTCCGTCGATAGCCGAATTAGCGCCACAAATCAGTCAAGCCATGGGAGTCGATCAGGCGAAGTTGCTCCAACTCGCTGACGAAATGCAGAAGTATGGCCAGCAACAAAACAAGCAACTAATGGACTACGTAGACTCCGAGTCTGCGTATCTTTCGGACCTATTGAGCAAAGCTGGAGTTGATGCCGGCGTTGTCACGCCGAATGATCAACTGCTCGCCGAAGCGAGCCATCATTACTGGGTTCAATATCAAAATGCGAGCGGTCAATGGGTCGACCTGGATTCGGCATTTGCTGATGCCGAACCCGGCAAGGCAAATGTAAACGTAACCAGCACATTTGCTCCGGATGCAGTGCCCGAAGAACTCTACCATCACTTGCGAATCACGCTTACGCTGCGCGTGACGCAAATCAACGACGGAAAAGATGGCGAAACGGACGACTCAGTGCTGCTCGACCAGGAGCTGCGCGTAGCCGAGCAGCAAGGCAAAGATATTATCGTCGCCAACGTGCCCGACCCGATGCCCGATTTCATGAAAGCCACAGGGAGTCTGGAAGACGCATTGGCCGCAACGAAAGGATTTCAGACCGTCCTGCAAGTTGGCGATCAGACGACGACGGGAAAGTATTTCGATCTGAACGGGAAGATCACGCAACGACTAACGGGTGCGCCGGAAGCAGAAGTTGCGAACAATGCGGGCGGCATCGGAGGAGCGTTTGGGGCGCTCGGCGGCGGGAGCAATGATGCCCTCGGGGGAGCGCGACAGATGTCCACGAGCAGGATCGTTGGCGAGTGGGTGGAATACAAACTGAGTTCCCCGGCAGCTGCGGGTGGTTCATCCGATGTTCGCAATTTTCACCGCGACATCGTTGCACCGTGGGTCGTGCAGTCGTGGTCGGCGCGCGACGCTGAGAGGCCGCAAGTGAGGCCGACTCATCTTCCGGCCAGAGCACTGCGTCCTCGCTTAATGTGGAGCGCCGAGCTGCTGGCGCTGCCCGGAGCACCGATTCCTGACTACGCCGGGTACCTGGCACTCGGAGCGCTCAAAGCTGCGCGCCCAGTGCTGGACGCATCTGCGAGGCTTACAAGCGGGATCCAGGTCGATCCCACGACCTTCTCCGGACAAGCTACAGAGTCAATTCGGGACCTACTGCTCGCCAACGGCAGCATGCAGCCTCCGGCCGAGGGTCCGTCAAATGCTACTCGCTGCTATTTCGCCCGACCCGGACTGATCGCCTATGAGACACGAATAACTGATGCTGATAAAGGACTGCTCACAGAAGGTTACGATATCGTCGCGCTCCCGCCTCGCGCTGTGTCCAATTCGACCGCGAGCGATAGCGGCACGCGCGTGCAAGCAGCAACTACCGAGTTGCAGCGCGGGGTTTTAGCCACGCGGCTCGAACGGTCGTTGATGTCGGGCCCTCCGTCGGCGGAGCGGAGTGTTACTAACACGACGGAAATTTTCGCGGCCGCTCAGAAGCAAGGCGTGCCAGTTCACGTGCTGGGCAGCGGAGGAGCCGGCGTGAGCGATCTCTCCAACCTGTCAGTACCAGATGGTGTCAAAGCGGAGCTGGCGGTGGAGTTGGCGGCTGGAGGAACAGTAATCGTTCCCGTACGAGAGGTAATGATAGCCGGACGACCGCAGATCGGCTGGTGGCGTTGGGGGACATCAGGCGAGTTGATCGGCATCATGCCAGGGGAGAGGGGACAAGGCATGGAGGAACAGATCGTCATCTATGGGATCTCGCTGTATGGGGAGTATTACTGCTTAAAGAATATAAAGAGGGACGACCCGGATGCAGGCGACAAGGCTCGTTACTGCACCATGTCCGCTATTTTGGGCGGCATCAGCGGGGTCGGACTGGCGGCGGGAGGGTCTAAGGTAGTTTTCTACTTCCTTGCGATTCTCAGTGCCTCGTACCTGCCCTACGTCTGAGCTGGGGCGAGAGGGTCGGAGTTCGAATCGCCCCCGGGCCACGTCGCCCCTTTGCTTGTTTCGGAGACATCTGAACTGGATGCCAATGCTCACTCGACAACCAATTTCTTTCGTCTCCTTGATTCTTAGTGCAGCGGCGATTCTGTATTCCGGGATCGTGCTTGTAAGAGCGTGTGCCCTGCCGTGGTGGGCGAAGTTAGTTGGTGCTCTGCTCGCTATATATGGAGTTATGGCGCTCGTATTCGCTATCACGTCAGGAACTCCCCACCTCCAGTTATTTCAGGACGCACGTGAATGGACGCCGCTTCAATTCTGGCTGCAAGGGGCAACGGTCGGCACTCTTTTTGCTATCCCGCTCACGATCGTTCTTGGGCTTATCAATACTCTCAAGTACCACACGCAGAAGGTTTCCCGCTGGTCGCTACATGCCGCCATCCTCGGCGCCTGTTTTGCGATTGGGATATTAGCCATGCGCATGGTGCCGCAATCGAAAGCCGTAGTTGCAGCGGTCGCAGCTCCAACAGATCCTGAAGAGGCGACTCCAACCCTTCAGCCGGCAGACTTCACGAAGAATGGCCCACCATCCGGACGGGAACTTACTGGCCGCGACTACAACGTCAAACCAGGCAGTTCACCCGTGACTGTGAGCAACACTACGGCCTCATTGACCGTTCGAGAGTTCCGAATCGTTCCATCACTAGGTGATCAGCAACCGACCCCGCGTCATGCCCTCCTAGTTGTGAGCACTGATTGGAAAAATACCGGGCCAATCCCCTACATGGTACCCGGGGTGCCTGATCATCTCTTCCTGCTGATTCAAGGGCACAGTCCCGCTACCGTGAGCGATGCTACCAAAGCTGCTCCGCACCCTTTGCCGACCGATAGCCTGACGATCCCCGCAGGAAACAATCTTTCGGGTAACGGTTAGATCGGGAGAATGCGCTGTGGAATGTCCGGTATGCGGCCACAAGAAGTTAAACGAGAATGCCCCATTCTGTAGCGGATGCGGGCGACCGTTTCACTTGACTAACGTCCAGAACTCGAAACACGTCAATTCAATCGACATTGCGAGAAAGGAGTCAAGTGGGTCACGGGGGCTAGTGACCCGGATCGGAGGAATTGCGCTTTTCGTAGTCTTGGCGGCTGTAGCGGGCACTATAGTTCTGCATCGGTACCGCGCGAGCGCAGGCCCGGTAACAAAGCGCCGGTCCCCTGGTACCGGATCTGTAAACTCAACTTCTGTTTCTTCGATTGCCATTCCTTCAGATGCTGCTTCGTCGGGAATCCGGGGCAGCGAATCTCCGGCCCCGATTGGTTCAACTGCCGTTTCTTCAACTCTTGCCCCCTCGGTTCCAGTACGAGCCAACAGTGCAACGGTGTCGCAGAGTACAAATCTTGTGTCCCTTGCGATGGGCGGAA
>DASYZA010000090.1:0-4152 GCA_035946775.1 Candidatus Sulfotelmatobacter sp.
TTCCACCCACTCTGAATGGTCAGTCTGCGGGGAAGCCTCGGATGGATTGGACGCACTAGAGAAGGCAAAATCGTTGTGCCCCGATCTCATCATCATGGACATTTCTATGCCCGTCATGGATGGCGTCGAAGCGACTCAAATCATTCGACGGGAAGTTCCCACGGCAAAAGTGCTGGTTCTCAGTCAAAATGATCCTGGAATTCTCGCAAGGCAGGCGGCGGCTGCCGATGCTCATGGCTTTTTATCAAAAAGCGAGCTATTTAGAGATCTTTTAACAACTATGAAAAGGGTCGTCGCTGCCTAAGAACCCTTGTATGGCATCTCTGTGTCGCCTAGGCAGAACTGATGGAGGCACCTGTCCCGCAGAAATGACTGCAAGTGTCGTCGTACGTCCAGTGGAACTTCCCTCTTTTGCTTGGAAACCCACTGATCGGAACTCGAACTACGATTCATATTTTCTGGATCAAAAGTCCTCTGATATGGAACGGTTAATAGGGGCAAAGATTGCGGCATCCGCGTCTGCTTCCCCTGCCCGAAAACTACTTTGATTCCATTTTGCCAACTGGAGGAGACGGGTACGGGGATTTTCTCGTAGCGCCTCTGCAAGTCGATTTCTGACAGGCAGCATGCTCCGATCCGTCAGTCTTGGAGCAAATGTTCAGGGGGCACGCCATTTCGCCAGTTGAACTGGTCGATTGCGCGATTTTTCCGCAAGAGCCTGTGCAATCTGATTCCACGAATAGAGCATTTGCTGGAATGAGAGGTGCGGTTCGATGGCCTGCTGGATCTGGTGAAGCGCGAAACTGAATTCACGCGATGGACTACATGGCCCTCCGTGCCGTGAGTGGGTAGCCCGAGGGGGACTATCGCGCCCGATGCGAATCAATTTTTGTGCCAGAAGCGTCACAAGCAATTTCCCATAAAGCCAAGCGCGGGAACTGCGGTCGTCATGCTTGGGCAGGTGCCCCAGTTGGGCAATGCTCTTGAGTCGCTTAAACACCAACTCAATTTGCCAACGCATACGGTAAAGTCTCAGAACGTCCGCCGTCGAACCACTGGAGCGGGTCGCAAACACGATCACGTACTTGGCAAATTCGAGTGTTCCCGGCCTAGTGATCGATTGCTTCTTACTCGCTTTGCGCAGCAATCGACGATGAGCCTGTTGAACCGCGCGGTCGCTCTTTCGGACTGCACACAACCGGCCCGCAAACGCCGAACCTTGACCATGAAGGACAACCCGCCATTCGCCGAACTGCCCCACTTTGGACAAAGTGCGTAATCGCGGCAGGAGGGAGAAGCGTGTGCCGTATGCAGAGTACGCCACGAAACTCTGAGGGTTGACACGAACCAGCACATCAGCACCGTGTTGCCAAACATACTCAATGCCAGCGACTGAGCAGTAGCCGGCATCGGCGAGAATGAGTTCGTGCGGACCCACAGGCAGACGGTTCAATGACTCGCCACTGCCCTCGCGAATCGTGGCCGTTACCTCGAAGAAGTCACACACCAAACTTGGCAGTCTGATGCTATACAAAATCCTCCATTGGCTCCCCGTCTTGCCTGGTTCTCTGACGATCGTGCCATCCACAATCCGGATCGCGCGACTGGTAGCTTCTTCGAGCCGGTATGGGACGTTTTCCCGAAGCAATTCGAAACACAACCGACGTAGCCACTCCTCGCTGTTACGCATGCGCTTGAGCAAGGCGACATCCGAAATGTCGGTCCAGTTCGCCAGCTTAGCACGCACGACTGTCTCCCGTAACGAGTAACCCCGCGCCACATGCAGCATTAGCAGACGCAACAGAACGTTTGGCGATGGGAACCCACGCAATCGCTTGACCGCACCTGACTGCCATGCCATTTGCAGCCATCCAGCGGGAAAGAACGACGTAAGGACCTTCCAGTTTTCTTCGAGAATATTCATCCACCAAGAATAGGTCCGCAAACGCTAAGACCTGTTCCTTAAGTTAGCGCCTATGTGGGCAGGGCCCCCTGCCGATGGCGAAGTGGACTTTATTGGGTGCATTGTCGCTGCCCACTGAACCGTCAGGATTCTGGTCGAAACTAGAGCGCAGTTCGGCTTCGGGGTATTCGTATCCATTCTGCCTTACTTTGAAATCGTGAAAGGCTTGAAAAGATCTTAGGTCCGAGGCATCTGGCTCAGACCCATTGGCACGCATGGCTGCGGGCAATTTATTAAAGAGCGCCATATAGGCCGCACTGTTCCCTGGGTAGTCCGTAGGGTCAGCCGCCGCGTCAAGGTAGATCAGCACGGCCAGCCGATCGGAGTGTTCGTCTCCCAAGGTGGTTAACTCCTCTCCTGACATGGAATGGCCCGCCAGAACAGGAGCAACAATTTTCAGCTTGTCGAGGACTTGGAGAACATCGTCCGCCAGTCGTTGCTGATCGTAACCCGAATCGGGATGACTGGACATCCCGAACCCGCGTCGCGTGATGCCGTAGACGTGGCAGCAAGCTCCCGACAATTTTTCCGCGAAATCGTCAAAAATGTGTGCGGTGTTTCCGGAGCCCGCTAGCAGCACAACTGCCCGGCCTGTGCCGCCCCAATCGAGCACTTCCAATCGGACGTCTTTGTCCACCATCACGAACTGCACATTGTGTTTCGACGGATCGTGCCAGGCTACAGAATCCTGGGCAAAACAAGTTGGAGTGACCGCCAGACTTAGAACGAGGAAGCGAGCGAGGAAGTTCGCCATTTGGGAACACGCTACCAACCCTATTGATCAGGCGTCTGAGCAATTCTGGACACTCGCCAAACATTGATGAAGCACAACGGAAACACCCTTTCGCGACTCTGTGAAGCGGAAACAGTTTTGCAATAGTTCTAACTCTCGAATCGGGCCGGGATCTAGATCAATTCCGGACGATGAAGAGCATTCCTTCTCCTTAGGAAACCCGAACCACCCAATGTAAACGGATGACGTGTTACGATCACTTAGTCTTGGTTGCTCCCCTTCTGCTGCACTGTTCAACATGACAACCGCCTCTCTCCACCGGGACGCCATTACCAAGAACTATGCAGGACAACAAAATGAATGACCCGATTCCGCATGACGTAGATTCCGAGCGGGACATAGATGACTTGCTCACAACCATTCGTACCCAGGGTCTGGACGTGGTAGAAGGGCCGGATGCATTGGCTCGTGCGGCTATGGAGCAAAGGTTTGGGGAAGCAGCGGATATAGACCTCAATCCTTTGCATGGTGCCCAGGAGTCGGACAACGATCCAGTGCGGGCTTACTTACGCGAGATGGGTGCGTCGCCGCTACTCACCCGCGAAGGAGAAGTCGACCTTGCCAAACGCATCGAGCGCGGGCAGCTCTCCAAGCTGAAAGCGCTTTCACGCTCACCAATTGTGATCCGCGACGTTTTGGCGATGGGCGTGGATTTGAAACGTGGCCGACGGTCTATTAAGGAAATAGTTGTCTTCAATGAGGAAGAGATCAGCGAGGAGATCCTTCAGGACCGTGTCAAAGAGGTTGCGCGCGGTATCGATCGGGTGCAAAAACACTATAAAACAGCTCAACGGTTAGCAGGGCAGCTGGTCCCGGCGGATAAGAAGGCACGCGAATACCGTCGCTGCCGGGGTCGACTGAGTCGCGAACTTGTTCGCACTTCGCTCATCATTCGGAACCTAGGTCTTACCACTTCGGAGCGCAAATGCCTTGCCGACCGGGTAAACAAAACCGCCGAAATCATGCGCTCCTTAGACCGCCAGATCAGTGATCTCGAAAAGAAGATTACGAGCACTCGCACCGAGGAACTGAAGAAAAACTACCGCAGCAGACACCGACAGCATCGCGCCGATCTGAGGCGACTGGAAAAGGAGGCTGGCGTGACGTTCCAGGAGCTACAGCGCACTCAGCGTCGAATCATCAAAGGTGAGATGGAAGCTGAGCAGGCAAAGCACGAGCTCATCGAAGCTAACCTGCGCCTCGTGGTGTCCATTGCTAAGAAGTATGGAAATCGCGGGCTTCAGTTTCTCGACTTAATCCAGGAGGGAAACGTCGGCCTGATGAAAGCCGTGGACAAGTTTGACTACCGGCGCGGCTACAAATTCTCCACCTATGCGACTTGGTGGATTCGACAGGCAGTGAGCCGAGCCATTGCCGATCAGGCGCGCACGATCCG
>DASYZA010000091.1:0-3961 GCA_035946775.1 Candidatus Sulfotelmatobacter sp.
GTGAATTGTCCGCCGTGGTCAGCCAATTCCTCCACCTTGATTGTCTGGTCGATGCTCCCCGCCTCATAAGTTTTCTTTATTAAATCTTCGTTTTGCGTGAAGCGATGAATGATTTCGTCGGCGGGAACCGGAGGAGCGCCGGGGTCGGGCTTTGCGGGAAGCCGTTTGACTTCGAACTTGGGCGGCGGCGTGATCGGTCCGGCGACCTGCGCGCGAGCCGGTATGCCGGCTGCGACAATGCCAGCAAGCATCGCCAGGGTGGGCAGAGACAATCTTGGCTTGTTCATTTCGTTTTCTTAGATGCAGCAAATGGCCATCGTGATTGCCTGTTGAGATTACTGCCTTTGCGATGCAAATCCCACGGCGAAGTGTGTTGAGACGACGCGGCGGAGTAGCCCATTCACTCGCGATAAGAAATTGCCGACATCCTAACCCACGGCGTCGTGTGGAAATGGGATTCGACAATCACTTCCAAATAACCGACTATACAGAAATTGGCCAACTTGTCTGCAGGCGATCCAAAAATTCACCAAGATTTCGACCCGATGAGAGGCATGTCTCTGTCGCGCGTGTCGGCAAGCGCGTCACAGCACTCATTTATTCGTACCGGATTGCCGCTATCGGCTCGATTCGTGCCGCTCGCAGTGCAGGCAAAAGAGAGGCCGCGCTGGCGATAGCAGTCAAGGTGAGTATCGATCCGACGAGAATCGCCGGATCGCGCGGTGAGGTTTCGTAAAGAAAGCTGGTCAAAGCCCGTGACGCCAGCACCGCGGCTACGAGTCCAGCTCCGGAGCCAACCGCCGCAACAAAGGCATTTTCCCGAAGGATCATCGCCATCACTCCTAGGCGTTGCGCTCCGAGTGCCATGCGAATACCGATTTCGCTGGTGCGCCGCGCCGTGGCGTAGGCCAGCGTTCCGTAAAGCCCAATTGCGGTTACGAGGAGTGCACATCCAGCAAAGTACACTGCCAGCAGGGCCATCATCCGTTCGGCACCGATCGAATTGTTTAGCACGTCGTCCATTGCCGTTATTGTGGGGGCTGGGGTCGATGGTGCCAATGAGGCTGCCAGCGCCCGCGCCGCTCCTGCCAGGGGTTCCTTCGCCCCCTCCACACGCACCACTGCATTCAGCGAAGGCTTTTTCTGGGAGTCCTGCATGATTGGCACGTAACCCGCGGGTGGCGCAGGACTACGCATATCCCGGTACTTAGCGTCTCCAACGATCGCGACCACTTCATACGAGGTTTTCTCGCGATCGTTAATAACCTGCTGCCCCAGGGCATCGCCGCCCGGAAAGAGCAGTTTCGCCGCCGATTCGTTCAGGATGATTTTCAGCCCGGATGCCCTGGTATCGTTCCAAGTAAACTCCCGTCCGAAATACAGAGGAATCCGCATGGTCGCGAAGTAATTGGGGCCCACGCTGTTCAAGAAAATGAGGTGGAAATCTCCACCGGCCGCTGAGTATTTACCGTTCCAGCCTCTGTGCGACAGCGGCACGATGAACTGGAAGCTTACACCTTTCACTCCCTGCAGGTGGCGCAAGCCCTCGGCCAACTGCTGATAAGTTTGCATTAACTGATCGCCTTGCAGCCGCTGTTTATCCATGCTAAAGGCGATGTTCACTACCCCCGAGGGATCGAACCCCGCCCCTGACTTATAGAGTCTCACCAGACTGGTGGCCAAAAGTGCCGCGCCCGAAACCAAGACGAAGGCGAGAGCTACCTCCGATGCCATGAGGACCCGCGGAAGAATCCTGCTCCGCTCATGAGCTTCTCGCGTATGTTGGGCTTTCTTGATTTGATCGTTCAGATCGCCGTCCGTAGCCTGCAGCGCCGGAAGCAATCCGATCACTATTGCTGCGGTTACCGCGATAAACACGGCGAAGAGAAAAACGCGCACATCCAACGAGGTATCGATCGTCGCGCTTTGTGCAGGGTTGCCGCGCATCAGCATTGCGACAAGCGATCGGCTTACGAGCGGGGCTGCTATCAACCCCAAAATAGTCCCTGCTGCCGCGATCAACAAACTCTCGATCAAGAGTTGGTGGATTAGCCGCTGCCGCGTAGCTCCCAATGCCAGTCGCGTCGCAAACTCGCGCTTCCGCGCTGCGGCACGCCCCATCAGCAGACTGGTGAGGTTCAAGCAAGCCAGCAGCAGGATCCCTCCGCACATGGAGAACATCGCCACGAGCGGCTTGCGAAAGGCGATGCGGGCCCAAGTAAATCCGCGAGAGCCCGGCTCAGCGGCGAAATGGAAATGCCCCTTCTCCTCATTTCCAATGAAACCAACGTCGGGTGTCGCTTCGTGCAGAATCGGACCGGAAATCGTAAGCAGTGCCGCGTTTGCCTGATCCAGGCCGACTGCGGGTTGCAACCGCGCTACCACGGTCAGCCACCACGCGTGGATTCCGTCATCGATGTGATTCCTCGGCGCATCGATGATCGGGTCGGCCGACAGCGGAGCAAATATCTGCGGCCTTTCTGTGGGATCCGCTCCTATAAATCGCTTAGGCATCACGCCGACGACGGTGAAGGGAACGTTAGCGATCACCAGCTTGCGTCCCACAACGTCTGGAGCCCGATTGAACCAGTTCCGCCAGAAGCCTTCGCTGATGACTACCGCGAGTCCTTCGGGACTGCCATTTCGTCGATCATCACCTGGTGTCAGGTAGCGCCCCATCAGTGGCGGAGTTTGAAGGGCCGAAAAGAATTGGCCACTTACCAGCACTCCATGAATGTTTTCGTTGCCAGAACGCCCCTGCACTTGCAGCGTGTCGGGGTTATAAGCAAAGACATTCGCAAAAATGTCGTGTCTGCTCTCCAGACTCCGGAAGAACGGCGTGCAAAACTCGTACTCTGGCTGGGGACCACCTTCCTCCATCCGCAGCACCGCCAACTGGTCGGCATGAGGCACCGGAAGAGGTCGCAGCAGCAACCCATTGATCAGCGAAAAGACCGCGGTATTTGCTCCCACTCCGAGGGCGAGCGTTAGCAGTGCAACCGCCGCGAAACCTGGCGACTTCCTCAACAGGCGGATTGAAAAGTTCACGTCGCGCAGGAAGTTATCTACAACTTGAAATTGCCATACCTCGCGAAGTAGCTCATGCCACCGACTTGCACTCCCGAACACTCGCCTCGTCGCTAGGTCTACCTCCGACGGAGTCACCCCTTGGCGTAGCAGCTTCTCGCGCAGCAACGTCTGGTGAAACTCCAACTCTTCGGCCATCTCGCGATCTTTACGTCGCGTGTGAAGTAGAGACTTCATTCGTCCTAGAAATTCGTGCAGACCGCGAATCATCGCAGAGTCTCCTCAAGATGTTTGCATCACAAACGCGACCGCCGCAGACAGCCGCGCCCAACGCTGTGATTCGCCGTGCAGGCGCTTCTTGCCTTCGGTTGTCAACTGATAAAACTTGGCGCGGCGGTTATTCTCGGATGCACCCCACTCAGCTTTGAGTAGGCCGCGCAACTCCAACCTGTGGAGCGCGGGATAAAGTGCACCTTCCTCTACCTTCAGCAACTGCCGCGATGTCTGATGAATCCACTCCGCCACGGCGTAGCCATGCTGCGCGCCACGCGCCAATGCCTTCAGGATGAGCATTTCCAGGGTGCCCTGGATCAGTTCGCCTGCCTCGGGCGTCTCTTCCCTAAACATATTATGGGAAAGTATTTGAACTCCGAGTGATTGTCAACAAGTGTTTGTGGCCAGGCTGTTCCAGAAACTTGCGATGACAGGCCAAAGCTCCCTACTGAAACCGAATGCCCAACCATCGTTCCCGAGTGACTGCGAACTCGGAAGTAATTCATTTGGCCGACTAAGGCACTAACCGGCGACCGAGCCGCGACCTCATCATGGGTTTGCTTGCAGGCTGGTGGGAGCTGAGTCATAATTCCGAAACCCTAGCGAGCTATAAGAAAGAGCAGACCCAGTCCATGATCTGTCCCCATTGCCGGACAGAAAA
>DASYZA010000092.1:0-24063 GCA_035946775.1 Candidatus Sulfotelmatobacter sp.
AGACTCTTTACTAGACCAACCACGGCGGCGCGGACCGCATTCGAAAGCACGAGATCGGCGACCGGCTGCTTGGTCGTAATCGAGGTGATGGTGATGATCCGTCCCCAGCGCTTCCGCTGCATGTGCGGGATGACTTCGCGGGCGAAATACACGGTGCTCAGAAAGTTGGCGTCAATCGCCCGCTCCCAGTCTTCAAGTGATGCCGCGAGGAATCCTTTCGCCGGAGGACCGCCAGCATTGGTCACGCAAATATCTACGCTGCCAAATTTTGCGGCGACCGCCGCGACGAATTTCTTGACGGCAGCGGCATCAGTCACGTCGAAAGCCTCAGTGAAGACCTCGACGCGATGCTGCTTCCGGATCTCCTCTGCTCCTGCTGCGAGTGCCTGCGCATTGCGCGCGCACATCGCCACGCGGCAGCCTTCGGCGGCAAAAGCCTCGGCGGTAGCCAGCCCAAGCCCCTGGCTAGACGCCGCGACTAGAGCCACGCGCTTCTTTAATCCCAGATCCATAAGGTGAGGATTATAAATGGTCTGCGGCGTCGAGCGTCGAAAGTGGGTTGAAGGATTCTGAGTGGGACGATTAGTCTTATGCGATGAGGTTCTCATGAAACGCAATCGCCGACCGGAAACCGCCGCTGTCCGCGGCGCGTCCGACCTGGAAAAGAAGAACGGTCCAGTTACTCCGCCGATTTACCAGACCTCGACCTTCGAGGTCACCGACAACGACGAGCAAATCCGCGTCACTGACACGGATCATTACTACACGCGCTGGGGCAATCCCACCATCACTTTGGCCGAGCAGACGCTCGCTGCGCTTGAAGGCACCGAGGCTGCCCGCGTCTTCGCCTCGGGGATGGGCGCGATCACAACGACGATTCTCGGTCTGCTGAAATCCGGCGATCACATCGTGGCGCAGCGCGACATCTACGGCGGCGTCACCAAATTCCTTTCGCAGTGGCTGCCCAAACTGGGCATTGAAACCACCTTCGTCGAAACGACGGATTACGATCAGCACGCCCGCGCCATTCACCCCAATACGAAACTGCTGTATCTCGAATCGCCGACCAATCCCTCGCTGCGCATTGTGGATATGAAAAAGACCGCCGCGCTCGCGAAGCAGCACGGTCTGATCAGCATGATCGACAGTACCTTCGGCACGCCCATCAACCAGCGTCCCGCGGAGTACGGCATAGATTTGGTCATGCATTCGGGAACGAAATATCTGAGCGGGCATGCCGACCTCACCTGCGGGGTGGTGTGCGGACGGCGCGAGTTGATCGACCAGATTGATGACAGCCGCAAGACACTGGGCAACGTAATGGACCCGCACGCGGCGTGGCTCCTGATCCGCGGGCTGAAGACGCTGGCGGTGCGGGTCGCGCGCCACAACGAAAATGCGCTGCGCGTGGCCCAATTCCTCGAGCAGCACGCCAAAGTGCAACGCGTGCACTACCCGTTTCTCAAGAGCCATCCGCAGCATGCGATTGCGCGCCAGCAGATGTCAGGCGGCAGCGGCATGGTCACGTTCGAAATCGAAGGGACCGGCGAAGACGCGCGCCGCGTCAGCGAGGCCATGCGCCTGTTTACGCTCGCCACTAGCCTGGGAGGAGTCGAGTCGCTGGTCTCGATCCCAGTGCTGACTTCGCACGCGATGATCTCAGCCGAGCAGCGCGAGGAAATGGGGGTAAACGAGCAGATGGTGCGGCTGTCGGTAGGAATCGAAAGCGGCGACGACCTGCTGGCGGATCTGGAGCAGGCGCTGCAGGTTGTCGGTAGCCGCGCGGCAATTCCGGTGGGATCGGAATCGCGGTCCTAGCGACTGAGAAATTGTCTACGAAATTTTTTTGCGCAGGAATTTTCCGAAATGGGACTCGGGGCTGAGGGTGGGTACACTCCCCCCTGGCTTTGCCTAATAAATGGTGCAATAGGCTTTAGTTTTTGGGCAAGAACCCAGAGTTTTTGGGCAAGACGGGCTGCGGCAAGTCTATCGAGCCCGGCTCTTGGTGCTTGGGTTGTCGGTATTGCCTTCTTTACTCCCTCTGTGCTCCCTCCTGCGACTCTCGCCAAGCGCAATATGCTGGCGCGTTCTTGACTGTCACCATGATGAACTCTTCCATTCTGTCGAGCACATCCCGTCCGCTCTTTGTTCTTTCCATGAGTTCAATGAAAACTGTGGAGTTTGTGACCCCCTCCGGTCTTCGCAAGTCAAAGTCAACACATTGCATGTCTGGTAAATTGCACTGCGGGTTTATTGCATGGGAGGCATCGAACCGACGCAGCCAGTCAACGCACTCTGGGTCGTCTCGGTGACGGAGCGCGTACAGAAGTACCGAAGCGATCACATCAGCCAACTGCACACCCTTGTGGTTTGCGGAATCAACGAACTGAATCGGACGAACCAAGTTGTAAGTCAGCAACTCGGTTTTTCCACCCATAGTGATATAGGTCTTATCCTTTCGACCTACCATGCAGTCGAACGCTAGCCTCAGTGCTTCCAGCGGCTTTGACCTGTCGCAGTAAACGTCTAGCTCATGGAATTCCTCACCCCAATGACAAAGAAGCGCCGTGATTGCCGTGTCAGACAGGTCAAGAACCCAATTCCCAACCGCTCCTACGCTGCGCACAGACTCAAGCTCACCCAACACAGTGTCTCGGTGGGCGAGTGCAAAGTCCAAAATTTGCTCAGAAATTCGGCTAGCAACGCCTGAGGCAGCAGAGACGCCGAACAACTTCTTCATTCCCGCGACATCCTGTTGCCTCATCATCCTCTCGAAATCAAGCAACAGATCGCTGGCCAGCCCCTCACCCGTCGCGATGAGTTCAACGTACAGCCAGTGCGCTACAAACTTGTGAAACCCAATATCGTAGAAGAGGCTGCTTTTGTCGGCGATAACGGGCTCGAATATGTACTCGAAAAGTTTGCAGCAAAGCGCAAATGTCTTGTCGAAAACAACGCTGCTGGAGTGGGTCAGACACTCGGTCAGTAATCTGGAAATCGCTTTTCTTCCTGCGGCGGTTTTGGTGAGATTCTTTCCTTTGAGTTCGCCACCTTGAATGCGAAAATCACGCACTACTCGCTCTACACATTCGTCTGCTTCTGCTGCTGGCATGGCAACACTCGCGAAAACAAAAAGTGGAGAGTTCTTGTCTGAAAGGTAATTGCCAGAGAAACCCGCTTCATCCAGATAAACATTCATGATCACACCGCGCTGACTGCTCAGGAGCACAATTCTGAGAATAGCTAGTATGCATGAGACTTCTTAGGATTTGCGAGTTCGTCGGCGCGGCTTCACGAACACGACCACGCTCTCCCTGGAGGGGTTGCGTCCGAACCTCCCCATCTGCTGTGCGCTGTTGCCCCGCTCACGGACGGCGACTATCCGCTCACACCGCAAGCCCACCTGTTCGCCGATTTCGGCGGTTAACTCATCCACCGGGATGCGCTGGCCACTATACTGCGCATTCCCAACGACGAACCCTAAATGAGCACCACTCAGGCAGACCCTCTGAGTCTCCTTGAGGCAGAGGTAGGTATCGAGGAAATAACCTTTAAGCATTCGAATAATTCTTGGCTCCAAACCACTCTTTTCCAATCTTCCCGCCGTCTTCAGAAGCGAAGGCGGGATAGTATATTCGGTCGATTTCGGCCTTTTAGGATGTGCCTCGGGATGAGACTCAAAACATTGGTAACGCAATGACCGCGTTTGCGACCAATTTAGAAATCCAAACATCAACTCCACACCGAATACTCGTGTGTAGTCGTGGCGATTCGGATATGGCGGAGAAGTTATGACAGCGCTATATGTAGCATCTTTATCGGGTAGCCTTCGTGCATCGGCGACATAAGCGTGATAGCCGCCCTTACGTGGAAGAGGATGATTGGTTACATCCTCAATCATCTCTTGGATGTGCCCTGCGAGAGTACTCATGACCGAGCGGGTGTTAGCCCGGTTATCCGACCAACTCAGCCATCCCCCAGTGGGTACCAATCGGCTGAAGGTGCGAATAGACTTCAGTACAGCGAGGCGAAAGAATTGCTTCTCCACGTGGCTGCATCCCACTTCTTCCACTGAGCGCCAGATCGCATCAAAAGCGCCAAGCAGTTTCCCGGGAAGCGCGCCCCGGACAAGCTGCGGGTAGACACGAGACGAGCCATTCCAACGATGTGGATCGATGATGCTCTGCAGTTCTGTCCATGTTGTTTTCAATCTCTCCACACTGAAGTTTGCCGCTTTGACACTGGATACCAGTACGGCAAACGGAGAGATGTCATACGCGGTCGCAGCTATGCCCTTTTGTTTCGCTGCCACAAGAGTCGTACCCGCGCCACTGAACGGGTCGAGAATTCGATCTCCGTCGCCGAGTCCCCACTCGTCAATCAGAGCATGGACAAGGTCAGCCGTAAAGCTGTGGGGAAAGTAGTACCAACGGTGAACTGGGCTATTCTTCAACGGAACGGGCGTAACCCACCACCGCCACTCCGGTTTATCGATAATTGCGTACTTGCCCATGCGCGCCGTCAGACTTTCTCCGGCGCTCTGGGCAGTCTGATGTCCTCCGGGGCAACTCCAATAATCGCCGCCACCGCATTCTTGACCGCAGTTTGTACGGGCTTATAATACGACTTGTCCGGTTCGACGAGCCCATCAGCGTTCTGGATGCGATTCACAACGTCGCGGACGTACCTGTCTCCCGTTAGGAGTTCTTCGGCTTCCGCAAGCAGCGCGCTCGATACAACTAGAGCATCGCCGACTTCCAAATACACATAACGGAGGATGGATCGAGAAAGTGACCAAGCTTCTTGCAGTCGGTCACTCGAAATTTCGCGCAATGTAATACCGACTTTGTCGAATTGCGGCTCTACATCTGAAGTGTGTTGATGTACCTCCTGGTATGCGTTCGCCTGAAGTCGCTCCAATATCTCTAGCTCGTCAATCTTTCCCCACATTCTGTGCGTGACACCCTCTCCGGCTGCCTCGCGGATAGCATTACCTCGCAGTAGCCCACATGTGATTTCCAGAGATGTAATGGGAGAGAACTCCACCTGCGCAGCATCGTCGCTACACCGTTGGCGAAGGTAAGTCACGATCTTGCGGCCTTTGATGTAGTCCTTCAGCGTTCGCCCGGTGAAGTGCTGCTTCAAGGTGTCGTCTGCCGAAGGCAAATCTGCCAGAGCGAATGGAGGCAGGTTCTGCTGCTCCGCAAAATCGATGTAGAGGCGCGCCCAATGTAGATTATTGCTATCAAGAAAGATGAGAGGCGGATACTGGGGCGCTATCGCCTCGGCCTGAGCCGCCGGGTTTGGCTGCGGCGACGCGGCTCTCCCGAACAGAGCACGGACACGCGTAGTGATACGCTGGAGTATTGCAAACATTAGCCGCGCTCGGCTCCTTCAGTCATCTCACTGACCGGAAACCCTTCTTGCTCAATTCGCTTCAGAAACTCGGCTGAGAATGGCACTGGAACTTGGCGTGATCGACTAAGAGCGTAGAAGCAAAACTTGACCAGCCTTCGTGGACTCGAATAAGTGGACGGCGAAAGATTATCGGCCAAATTATCTGGGAAAGGAAATAGGCGGCTCGTCTTACCGTTACCCTTGAGGCGTGCCGTTGCGAGTCGATTTGCAACGAGTTCTGTTGCATCCTTTGGTGTTAATTCGGGTAAGCGAAACTGGTATTTCTCCTGTGCAGTAAACCGCTCCCACAGTGAAGGTTCAAGCATCCGAGTCTTATCAACTGCGTCGGGGGTCATGGCTACGAAAACCCAGAGGTTTTCGCTCATCGTCAAGTTTATGAGTCTCTTCAGTGTTGCCAGATAATCATGCGCCTCACGGCGTGTTAGCCGCTTTTGCAGGGAAATTTCTTCAAACTCATCAATCAGAAAAGCAACTCCTCTGATGCCGCCCGCGAGTCGCAGCGTTTTCAAGATTGCGCCAAAATATGGTGCCTCCTCGCCCTCGGCCACGAGGCTGCCTTTTCCGGTCACAAAGTCGCGGTATTCGAAGTATGGCTTTCGGCCTGTTTCCCCGACTATTCGAGCGAGACAGTGAGCAATCTGCTCATCTTTTGTTATCTCAGCCGTTAGCACCGCATTTTGGAGTTCGACGAGAATCTGGTCGTGTCTGCGGCCCGATTGGGCTGATCTCAGAAACTCCTCGAATCCAGATGTGAACAGACTTCGCTGATAGCCCTCCACGTAAACGGACGCGAGTTCCCAAAGCGATTTCGCAAAATCCTTACGGCCAATTTGCCTTAATAGAGTGTTCGCCAGTGAATAGAACTGGCTACCTGGGTTATCGAAATAGAACGGCTTTATTCGCAACTTCGGAAGTGCTTCGCGTTCGAGCCAACGAAGAATGTAGGACTTACCGCTTCCGTACTCGCCAGCGATGGCAACAGCTTTTATGCCCTGCGCCTGTTCTAACATCTTTAAAATCTCTTCGAGCCTATTCTGCCAAGATGCAGGCACCCATAAATTCTCCAGCGGCGCACCAGTCGCGGCGGGCTCAAACGGATTGATAGCGAGACGCAGTTTTTCTAAATCGCTTGCCATTGTTTTTTCTCCGACAGCGACTTGTGTATTTTTAGGTGCGATACATACCGATTTTGCGCATCACGAAAATACACTCGTAGTTCAAGTTCCTCTCGCTGTCTAGAGCGCGCCGCTATTGTCGCAAATGCGCGCGACGTAGGAACAGTCACGACCTGGCCTGGAAATGATACCGTGAGTTTCCTGATGGCCGCCCTCAATATCTCCAAAGGGCGGCGTTGCTCTTCGCAACAGATGACTGCGAGATCAGGCAAAGAAAAAGTCGTCCATTCCTCATTTTGACTTACATGTCCCAAAATTTCATTTATTGTAGCGTCTACATTCTGATTCTCATTTCTGATCGGGTACATGACTGCGCCGCGGTCGTCCCGAAAGAACTCATCGGTAAGTCGAAGTTCTTCCCTCGCCCAATAGCGGACTCCGTATAGCACGCTCTTTATCTCGGACGCGGAAGACAGTACGGTCTTTGCCGAAGTACGACTCACAAGGACGACAGTCCGACGGTCGTTCTGGGTGACGCGATTCCACGTCACCGATTGTGCTGTGAGCCTAAACTCAGCGGCACTAACCTGTTTGCCGTCCGTAAACAGATCAAAGAAAGCTGCTCGGCAGTCCTGATTCCGTAGGACGAGGTCGGCGAAGGCATCCCTGACGATAAGAGAAAGTTCGCCCGAGCGCGGCGACATTTCGGAGAGTAGTGCTTCAACCTGGGGTAGATCGCGATTGACGAAATATCGTGAGTTTCTACGCCCCATCACGCCAAGCCGGAGTAGCGTATTGCGACAGTGATAGAGCGTGGTGGGAGATGGAGTGCCGCGTTCAGTGCGATAGATGTTTTGCTCTTTGATTTTGGCGTTCAGGTCAGCCGCACGCAAACCATCCCCGTGCTCAGACGCAAGTTGCACAACCCGCAACAACCCAGCGAACGACACGGGCCGCATCCAGAATTGTTCCGGATGGATCGAGGTCGTCGCCGTATTGTTAATAGCATTACCGCTCATGTCCGATTGCCTGGTACGCAGGTCGCGGGAACTCAATCTTCACGGGCTGCCGATAAATGGGGTGTGAAAGCAGCAGTTCGCCTTTGTCGAGTCGCGTTAGGTGTGCCTTGAGTTCGTTGGAAATGAATCGGTAGGACGCATCCGACAATTCCGCTGAGTCGCTACGCCCTATCACCTTCGTGCTACTGTTTCCCACGACCTGACCGTGAACCTCACTCATGAATTGCTCTGCTGAGATCAGAACCACGCCGAGTGACCGACCGCGAGCCGCGATGTCGAGAACGTATTCCAGAATTGAGGACTCGCTCTCTCCGCGTCGGGCAGGCGCATATTTGTTCAACTCGTCCACGAAAATGACCACTTTCTTTGGCAGGTCAGCTTTCTCATCTAGGCTCGCTTCCGCATACATCCCGTAGACCTCGCGAATGATCTGACCGAACACAAGTGCTCGTTCTTCGTCAGTCAGTTTCGCAATGTCCACCACGGTCGTCTGGCCGCCCTGAATTTTCCTGATCTCCTCACCCAAATTGACTGCTTTCCTCGGGCTCCTCTGCTCGACAAAGACACCCGACTGGCGGTTCCTGGTCACACGTCTGAGCACACGGACAAATCGACCGACCGATGACGCGGCTACCTCGCCGAATTTCTGGGGGATGCCCTGATCCATAAGGGGTTTCTTGTTGAGCAGATCGCCCCAAGTACTCACGCCTTGCCATTTAGGTTCATTGTTACCAATGCCCTGTTGAATTTCTCCGATCAGCGCACCCAACGTGTCCCAAGGGTCAGGAACCCGCACCATTAGGCTCAAGCCCGGGCCGGGATTCCCGCCGTCGCCAATCACGTCGCGCAGAGAATAGGCATAAGTTTGAAACTGGTCTGGCGGTTCACCGAAACAGTTCGGAACCCCGGTAGTTTGGGTCTCTTTGCCCCACGGCAGTAGGTAACGAACGCTTGTGAATGGCTGTGGTCTCAGTCCAAGGTATTCCCACAACTCATGCTCCTCGGGCTTCATGTTCTTGCGTGGCTTGTCGATAACCAAAAGGTCGTTCTGCTTAACATTCAGCAGGATCACAGCCACGTCCTTCTCACCAACCGTCTGCATGATCGACTGAATAAGGAACATGGCATACGAAGTCTTTGTGGCGAGTCCAGAAATTCCGGCGATGTTGACGTGCGCGCCCTCGGGCCCGAGGACGTACCGCCTGTCTAGGTATACGCGTACCTTCGTCCCGTTCGACATGCGGATCATGCCTGCTGGAATAGTAATCTTCTCTTTGTATTCCCGTTCGTGCTCGAACATCTTGTCGATGCCCAGCGCCACATGGATGCCAGCCTCGTCCGCGAACTTCACGGGCGAATCGCTCTGAACGGGCATGTAGATTCCCATTGGAAACTTCTTTGGTTCGTTCGGATCGTAGTTAGCCAGCACGTTACTTTCGGCGACGTTCGCTCCCTGGCGCGGAGTTTGAGCGTTCGCATCGGTACTTCCAAAATCGTTGGAGATGAAGTTGGACAGATGCGATGGCGCATCGGTGATCTGCTTGATATTCGTCACTAATCCAAACGTTCGAGTGCCTTCCATCTGATCGGCTTCTACAATATCGAAGGGATTCACAATCTCATCTGGCCCGAGCCAAAAGGAAAACTTCTCCGATGAATTCGGTTCGCGCTCCGTCGCCGAAGCCTTACCAATCGGCGTTGCTGGCACGGGTTTTTCAGGCTCCGTATGAGGCTTGCTTCCCATCGTGAATTCTCCCCTTAGGCTAATGTGCCGACTGCTGGCAGTGGCCACTTCAGCCCTGCCTTCAATACTTCGGTCGAGACGAATCCGTTTTTGACTGCCTGCTCTGCTAGGAAAATCGGATACAGATGCGAATGCCAACGAACGTCCATACCATGCGGCGAAACGCACCGTTCAGCGACGAGGGCACCTGAGACTTCCGTGATTAGTTCTGAAGGCAGCCCTTCCATGCTTGGATTTGGCAACTCCACCCGCAGAACCCCCATGAGCGGAAAATCTAAGTATTCCGGGCCTCGAATGCGCACGAACCATGTAGCGATCAGGCCATCGCGCAGACCGAAAGCGAGAGTGCGCTGTCCGACCTTGAGCTTCGACAGCAGTTCGTATGTGTTAATCGTCTGTTTCGCGCCCCTACCGCCCTTTACTGAGAACTTCAATTCCTTCCAAGAGGACTTGACCACTCCGGCGTAGTCCTTGCCTTCCTTCCAGTCCTTTGCATACTCGCTTCCCAGACCACCGTCCAGCATCAGCCACTCGCCATCCCCCCGAGTAAGACCTTCGGCGATTTCTTTCTCCACTCTTCGCATAATCCAGTTCGCTTTGTGGGCAGCGCGAGAACGTGGTTCTTTGCCAGCCTTGATCCCGTCGGTCTGCGAATCCTCTTCTTTCAGGTCAACGAATACGTATCGGCTACCTGCCTGGTTTACGCGTTTCTCGATCTCGTCGCCAAACGAGACTTCATCCTTGTTCATCAGCAGCACAAACTTGTTTTGCGCTTTCGCGACTTTCATGCGTCCGTCATGGTCGCGGTGAACAGCAACTGCCCCAACCTGGGAAACGTGGATCGGTGTTTGTCGTTCACCTTCAACCACATTGCCAAGATAGAAAGTCCGCGCGGAGCCATCGAGGAAGTACTGGAACAAGTGCTTGTCTTCGCGATGGATCATTGGGCAGTCAACGTACAAGTTGCGGTTCGGCCCTTCTATGACTATATCCAGCAGCCCGTGCTCCGTGCCGAGGCGTACACGGTCATACGCTTCTTCCTGATCGGGACGCATCATGTCCTCGACTGCTTGACCTGTGGCAGGCAGAATTTTGCCCTCTTTCACCATGACTTCAAGTGCAGGCCGCAGACCTTCAAACGGGTTTCTCATCCCTAGTTCTCTGACAAAGAACTCCTCACGTCAGCCAGTTCGTCGCCTGTTAAGTTCCACGTTGTTGCGGCAAGTTGATCTATTTCCTTAACGATGCCGTTCAACTCCGCTTCTTGGTGAGCAGTGGCTTCATGGGCTTGTTTTGAAAGTTTCGATAGCCTTGCATGCGACTTGTTTTGGGCGTCGAAATCAGGAATCGCCAGTTTTTCAAACAAGTGCGGCGAAAACTGTGTGGTGATTACGTAAGAATTCACGAATAACCGGGCCGGCGACGAGTTCAAGAGTGCGCATACGTAGTGAGCTTCTGCCTCTCGTGCGAAACCGACCATCACCAGCTTGTGATCAGGAATAATTGGCTTGCCTTCGTGCTCGCCAGCGACCGCACAGGTTAGTCCACCAGCAATCTCGCGTATAACAACTTTGTAAGGGGCAAAAGTGTAATCGCCAATATTGAAGATCGAATAAAACGGAGCGTCGGACTTGAAATAGCGCTTGATAATCCCACTTTTTCGTAGATCGTCTTCAAAGCGGTGCAAGTAGCCCCACGCCTTTATGAATCTGCGCTGCATCTCTTCAACTGGAATAGCTTTTAACTTCATACCCTCTTCGTGCGTCAGAAGGACTGAAATCTCGGGCTTGACTGACCAAGCTTGAACGTCCATTCCTCGCAGTAATGGATATACGAGTTCTGATTCGATGGCTGCCTGAATCGACGGCACCGATCTCTTTGCACGTTCTGTGACGTTAGAGACCATGAGAAGACCGCCCGGTCTCTTGCCATTCACAGAAAGCCAAAACACGCCATTCATGCTGCACTTGACACCTATTCTGCCGACATATCGTGAAGCTCCACCTAATCTTCTCAACACGCGAAGGGATTTCGGCCGGGCCGTGAGCCAAGGAGACGTTGGATCCGCCGAGTCTACTGGCTCCGCCTTCCAATCCTTGTAAGTGATTTTGCTGGATGTGACTTCTTCGTAAGGAGTGTCGAATCCAATACCACTGCCTCGTCCCGTGTTCTTTTTTTTCCAGTATTGATAAGTCACCGGATAGCTTACGGCTCGGTTCTTAACGAAGATCGCAACTGATGTCCGGTTGGAGGCACCCTCGAACGGGTTCAGTTCCACCATGTCTTCTACCGTTAGAGGCCCAATCGGGACGCCTCCCGGAAGCACGAAACGCCGAAAGCCTTGACCCGCTGCTGCGCTCTTAAAGAGATTCTGTGGCAAGACGAATCCCAACTTACCCCCAGTAAGAAGGTACTTATCGGCTGCGACGTAGGTCATGAGCATGGAGATGTCGTAGCTCGCGGCACCCAAGATTGTGTCCATTCCTGACTCTCTCTTCGGGAACAAGCCATAGTGTTCCCAAAGGGGCATAGTAGAACGGCGATAATCGTCTGGCAGGTTCGTCCAATTCACCCATGGAGGGTTACCTACTATGTAGTGGCAGGGCTCAAAGAAAAGTGGCGCAAAATTGTTCTTGATGATGCGCGCCCATACACCATTCAATCCGTTATCGTGGAGCCCGCGAATCTGCTCATACAAGCCGCATACTTCGTCATGGATCGCATTGGCTTCCTGATTGTCGAGCTTTGCACTTGTTTTCAACTGTTGGAAGAACGCATTCTTTGTGATCTTTGATTCCACGCATTCATCAAGTGTGTTCGCGAGGGCGTCGATGCGCTCGCGTTGAGCGAATACTGCTGGGACGCGGAAGACTCCCGCCGATGTCTTAAGCGGATACACATCCCCTTCAAAAAGGTTTGTGCCGCGCGAGGGCGTGAGAACGGAATCCGCCTGGTATACGGGAAGGTCAATCTCGCCAGTCCGCGCCTTTATCAAATCGCCTAACGCGAGCAAGTAATTGGTTCGGGCCGCGATCACGGCCAGCGGATTTAGGTCAATACCTACGACATTCTTCAGGATTAGATTCAGGGTTTCGGCAGGATTCTGTCGATTCTGGGCGGCACGCAGCTTTATGTACTTGATCAGGATCACTAGGAACGTTCCTGACCCGCAAGCAGGGTCGAGAACACGCTTGGCAGCATTGCCAAGGTCGGCCGAGCCCAATGTTTGAATGATAAGGCGCTCTGCTAGCCAATCAGGCGTGTAGTACTCACCTAAATCGTGGCGGATTTCACGAGGTAATAAGCCGTGATACAGCTTCTTCAGCAGGTCGCGTGCATTCTCGGGCGCGAGTTCGATGGTGCCTGGGTCGTATTCCGCCAACCGCTGTACCATCTGACTGAGAGCTTTCTCAACATCGTCATTCCATGCGCTGAGATACCAGCGGAAGAAGTCGCCTTCGAGGAAATTCCGAATGCCGTACTCTCGGAAGATGCCGCCATGTTCAAGATCGGCGAGTGCTTTGCGCAGGTCGTCACCGCTCTTGCCTGCCAGTTGCTTGAGAGCCCCTGGCGCCCCCTCACCGCCCGCGAACCTTGCAGCCGCCAGCCACGCGACCAACTTGATGAGTAGTGCGTAGTAAGTGTGCAGCGCATAGAACACGGTCGCCGCGTCGGCTTTTCGGGCGTCAATGCCCACTCCACGAATGAAGCTGCGGAACTCCTCTTTGGTCTCAATGCGCTCAGCCCAATTGGCGTAGTCCGTTGCCTCGCTGTAGAAGAGCTTCCACTGCTCGAATAACTTTTCAACCAACGGGTCTTTGCTTGATTCCAAAGCCTGGTACAGAGCACGGACGGCACGCTGGGCCTGCAACGTGCGGGGGCCGAAGTGCTGAACTAAGTTTTCAGGGATGAGTGCTGCGCCAGTACATAGCGAAAACAACAGCCGCAAGAACGTCTCCGTCGAGGCGACGTTCACGGGAACCGGATCGTCAACCGACCAGCCCTCCCCTACTTGACGCACGAAGATATAAAAAAAACCGTCTGTGGCGACACCCGCCAAGCGTTGCGCGTCCCGCTTCTCACGCTTGGCAACGTCTCGGATGTAATCTTTGATCTGGCTGATTACCGCGACATTCGCGCGGTTCGAGTTGTTCGCTGCGAGGACGCCCGGCTTCTTGTATTCGAGAATGAGGCGATTGTAGAGCGAATCGACACGCCCACATGCCACCGCGAACTCATCGCGTGGCATGATTTCCAGACCAGCCGCCACCCCGGCCCTGTCGAGGATTAGTGCCGCTTCGCGCCTAAAGTCTGCTTCGGTGCCCCCGCGCTCTGCCGTCTCAAGTAATTCCCGGGCGACGATCTTCGCCTGTTCTGCGGCGATCCTGTCGGTGTCTTGTGGTTCCACACCTGCACTGATAACTGCCTTCGGCAACAGTCACGTCCTTGCTTCCTGATATGAGTGCTTATGCTCTTTTGTACTTTGCTTTCAATGATTTCTCAAGGACAATGTGCATGTTACAGACTGCCCGGGTGCCGATTTGGCGAACCCAACATCAGACTTGATGAAACCGGAACGGCTTTGCGTCCTTGCGCAACGCATCGCCGAACAGACGCCCGACTTCTTCGAAAAGAAGGGGCCTGGAAAGGGAGACCACGCCACAGCGGCATTCGTGCGTTCGTTGCGCGAAGCCGCACGCGGGCTATTCGGTGCAGATTTCAGCGAGAAAAGCGCATGTACGTCAGCAGGCTTCAGATTCGACTTCCTCTTTCCTGAGGAAGCTGTTGCCATAGAGTTTGCCTTTGGGCTCCACAACCCTATCTCAGAATTCGAGCGGGACATCTTCAAATGCCTGCTGGCTATCGAGGATGGGTGCCCCGTGAAGAAGCTGATGCTGATCGGAAAACCCGGAGCGATTGCTCGCCTAAGCGCGCCAGCGCCAAAGGCAATTATGGCGCTTGTCAAGAAACAGTCTGACCTCACCGTGGAGGTTTTCGAATTGCAACGTCCACCAGTTCCTGCCGAAGTCATTGGCCAACCGATGGCAAAACCAGATGAAAACCGCAAATCCACTCCGACAGCAGAGCATCTTTCCAGTTCCAATAGAACACATCATTGATGACGATCATTGTGCCCCAGTCGATCAGGTCTTGATCGGACATCTGCTTGCTTCGCCTTTTTCGCAGCACATTGTCCACATGAACGCGCGTGATTTGAATGCTTCGTTCGGGAACAATTCCATTCACCCCAAAATGTCGCATCATTGGGTTCCTCCGAATAGGGCGTCCCATGGTCTTCGATAGCTTTGCGTGCAGCGATTCGAGCGAAATCTCGGCGCGCGCGAAGCTTTCCAGAATCTCCCGTTGGCCTTGCCTAGGCTTTCTACGTTTCATGTCCTGACCGTTTGAACTCATGGAAGGTGTACTAAGATGGTGCCGGTTGAGCAGTAAAGCTGATGTTGCATCAGAGGAAGCCCGACTAAAATTACGACATGGCTCAGAAATCGGCTCCGAGCAAGCGCCGTCGCCGCCGTAACGTCGGATATACGTACAGAGTGGTTGGCTACCTGGATCGTGAAACGCACGAGCTTGTCGCTAAGGCCGCTGAGCAGGCTGACGAAAATATCAGTACGTTCGTCGCAAAGGCGGTTCGCGAACGTGCCGAGACGATTGTTAAGAAGCCGCACCAAGGCTAACTTCTAACCTCCTTTCAACACCGCACCGGAAATTCTCGGCAGGGCGCGTCTTGTAACGCTCGCAAAATCAATAACTTGCGATCTAGTCAAAATCGCAAGTACCCGTGTATACTATTTCTAGCACATACAGTGCTTCTATAGCATTGTATGTGCTAAATAAAAATAGGAGAACAAAGATGAGCAAGCTGATTTGCAAGACACGTTCGAAGGTGCGTGGGAAAGTCCGTAAGCAGCGCCAGCCGTTTCCATACACCCTTGCTGCCAAATTGTGGGCTCAAGGAAAGACAATCGCTGTTATCGCCCAGCGCTTGCGTCGCATTGACAGCAATAACCCAAACGATCCCTACCATGGGCTGCGCAATTTCCTGCGGCGCATGCACGCTGGCTATCCCGATGCAAACGGGCGCATCGTTCGACTTCCTTATCGCGTGTCACCAAACACGGTGAAGATTTCACGCAAGGTTGGATTGCAGGGCGCTTAATGAAGTTCCAGAGCCGGAGCCTCCCCCTTTCCGGTCTCTTTCAAAAATGCGAGTAGCGGAGTTCGTCCCCCGGATCGCGAGGCTGAATCGGTGCGAGTTCATCGAAGCAGGGCGAAGAAGAAGAACGTGGAAAAGCTTATGGCCGCGCTGGTCGCATTGCTGAATGCACCAGTTCGCGTAAAGCCTACGTGCTCAATCAGCAAATCGCGATACGTTGCGGGAATCCAGTGCCCGAAGAGATTGTATTTGCAGGTACACTCACCTGAACTTGCGATCCTTGATGATCAGGCGAAGGCCGTGATGGCGCAAGGAACAACAGTGGGCGTGCTCGCGCGCAGGGCATTTCCTGGCGGCGTACTAGTTACCGCCGACCGCGAACATCTGGCTGAAGCCATCCGCCACACCCGCGAGTTGATTTCGAACCGCGAGGTTCCTGCGATCTATGAGGCGACTTTTGAACACCATGGGGTGCTCGTGAGGATTGACGTACTTCAGCGCTGCGGCGAGGCATTTCGTCTGATTGAAGTTAAATCCTCAACCGAAACAAAACCGCACTATTCGCACGACGTTGGCGTTCAAAAGTACGTAGCAGAAGGAAACGACCTACGCATCGCCAGCGCGTGCGTAATGCATCTGAACCGAAACTATGTATTTGACGGGAGTCAGGCAGAGGATGGCAGCCCACGCTACGACCTTCCGCAACTGTTTGTCATCGAAGAAATCGAACCTACGACCGCCGCATTCATTTCCCGGCAGTTAAGTCATGCGTTCACGATCCTAGAAAACCCCGATCCGCCCGAAATTGAACCCGGCGAACAGTGCAAGGCTCCCTACCGATGCGAGTTCTACGACATCTGCAATCGTGAATGGCCGCCAGATGATATTCGATCTCTGCCAATAACAAAATGGAAGATCGACGGGTTGCGACAATGCGGATTTTGCCATACCAACCACCTTCCCGATCCCTTCGCGCTTCGAGCGTTGTACCACCTAACCGAAAAAGAATGCATGATGGCAATCACCGCTAAAGAGCAAAGGATGCGGATAAGCTCCGGCTTGGCGGCCGAACTGGCAACGCTCCGCTTTCCCGTGTGTTATTTGGATTTCGAGACTTTGTGGCCCGCCCTGCCATGGTTCCCCGGGATGCGGCCTTACGATCACATTGTGTACCAATGGTCAGCACTGTTGCAGCAGCATGCGTATGCACCGCCGATTCGTTGGGAATTCTTGTGGGAAAAGCATGATGATCCCCGCGTCCCGTTCGTCAAATCCTTGTTGGAAGTAGTCGCAGCAGCACGAACAATTGTCGTTTACAACGCGAGCTTTGAGTCATCTCGAATTCAAGAACTTGCGAAGTGCTTCCCCCAGTACGAGTCTGCTCTGCTAGATGCGCGGGACAAATTATGGGATTTATTGCCTGTCATCCGGCGCAATCTCTATCACCCTGCGTTCTGCGGATCATACTCGCTGAAAAGGGTCTTGCCTGCTCTGCTGCCCGGAGATGGATACGAACATCTGGAAATCGCCGACGGATCGCATGCGGGGCTTGCTTGGCTTCGACGACTCTCAACTCACGACTCAAGTGAAACGGCGCGGCTCAGGAACGCCCTACTGGAATACTGTGCTCAGGATACTGCCGCGCTTGCTCGCATAGTTACGCTTCTCTTTGGCCTGGCTGAATCGCTCGATAGTTCCTCTTGCAGGTAGTAGGTTGCGGGGACGGCGCACGGGTCAGACGATGCGACTGCCTTTGGCAGGCTTATTTGGTGTGTCCGGCCAGAAAACGGGGTCGATACCAAGCTCGTACATAGCATGTATCAGGACGACGATGTTGTGGCAGAGAACCTTGCAAAGCGTCTCGTTCTTCATAGCAGTGTCAGAACGGCTGCGGACGCCTTCTGCAAACTTGCGCTTGAGCATGCTGAAAGTTGATTCGACGTTTGAGCGCTGGTGATAGTGTGCCAAATAGTCCTCTTTGTGCACTTGGAACTCGTCAAACATCTTTTCCCACATCCCTCCGCCGCCCCCAGCGGCGTTGCCTTTATAGAGGAGATACGGAACTGCGCCCATCTCAGCGACCAATCTCGTATTCGTTTTGCCACTGTAAGCTTTATCAGCAACAACTTCTTCGATGAGGAATGTCTTTGAGGTCGTTTTCAAAAGAGATGGGAACTGTTTGCTGTCACTGGCATTGCGGTCACGAATGACTACAGCAGTAACGATATTCGTCAGAACACCCGCAGCGAGATGAGCTTTCACCCAATCATGTTGACCGAATTCCTTCTTCGGTTTCCTCCCGGGTCGCTTGACGTGGATACTAGGCGGGGACAAGCGACTGGCGGGGAAAGTGGAAGAGTCTATCGCAAATGTGTGCTCGAAGGGTTCGAGGGGCGACGCCGAGCGCTCGATTAAACACGTCAGTGTATCGGTAATTTCATCATTCTGGAATATGTTGAAGATTGTGTTGTAGCAGGGCAGGTGTGAAATGAAGCCCTGATTGTGCGCCCAACGTAAGTCGGACATGAACCGTCTCCCTGAGAACGTCGAATAAACCTTATACGTTGCAGAAAAGATTGCGTCAGCAACAGCGAGAGACGGTCTGCCGGGCTTGCGGGGGACGGCTGGGAGTCCGGCGACCAGTTCACGCAGAAGGACGGGGAACTTGTCGCCTTCCGCAACTTGGGCTGCATTATAAGCAGGCCAAACTTGCGGATATGTCTTTTGCGTTACCCCGATTATTTGTGTGCGTGTCGCCATTAGCTTCGCTCTCGCCGTTGCGTGTAGAAAGCTGCGAATATGTGCTTACAGTTCCACTGATGCTTCCGATAATCCTCACACGTGCATGTTGCTTGATTGGGTCGCAGGTCAACGAGGTAATAGCCTGTACCTATTTGTGAAGGGACAATCCATAATTCACCCTTCCTGCGAATCGTTCGCCTAGCTGCTATTTCCATTCCGCGCTTCTGCCGGAATCTATATGGAACCTCCTTCGGCATATACCGCATAGTATATACTTTCATAGGTATATAGTCAATCGTATATCCCTAGGTTGACAGTTACCACAGCGGTAGGCGTATGATTCCCCTGATGCCTAAAATCATCCTGCGCATTCAGGGTTACCGTTGTGAGCGGTGTGGTCATACATGGGTTCCTCGCCGTGAAGGGAGCAAACCACCTAAAGTGTGCCCACACTGCAAGAGCCCCTATTGGGACACCCCACGTAAATCGCCCAAGCCGAGCAAGTGACGGATTTAGCTCTCTTTCTCGCCCTTGCCAATTCGATAGCGCACCCGAGAGTCCTCGATCTGTCCTATCTCAAGCATCAGCTTTCCAGTCCGAACCAGCTTCTTCAGGACAGGCTGGATGGACAAACCTGGGTCACCAGCGAACTCGTAACCGCCTGCCACCATCTTCTGAATCAACTCGTAGTCCTCGAACGGTCTGTCAAACTCATTTGCGCACTGAACTGCCATCCGTGCCATTGGGACAACACGCATCCATCGTTCTGCCGCTGTCGAGGCGTTAGGGGTTCTTCCTTCAGGCGGCTCATCCCGAGTCTCTTCGAAACCTTCCAGTTCCCCTGATGATTGCTGCGCTGGACTATGGTTGATTTTTCGGTAGATACTAGGGCGGCTTCCCCCACCTTGCTCGACTAGCTCAATCAACCGCTCTTGTATGAGCTTCTTCACAACCGAATAGAGTGACGTTCGGGAGTAATCAATATCGAACCCCATAGCCCTCATCCGCTCGGCAAGCTCACGCTTGGTGAAAGTCTCGTTCCCAATGCTGGCTACCGCATCACAGGCAGCCCTCCAGACCCTACCCCCTCTTCCCTTGGGGGCTTTTTGCGGTGAAGAATAGGCGTCGTGTGATGAATCTGGAGAGTGCAGTAAACGTCTAGCGATTTCGACTAATTCGGGATCGCTAAGCAAATCCCGAAGCTGCTGAAGTTTCGAGATGAATCCGCCAATTCGGGATGTGAAAGCCCGATTCCATGCTGTCGGTTCCCCGCTAAGCCCTTCATTTTCACTCTGTTTACTCTGCATGTGCTCCATTGAATCCCCCAGTTCGATCATCACTGCCAATGATTCATAATCTAGACGGCGACGGAATACTCGTAAATTGCCCACGGAATGGCAGCCTCAAAACCGAGTAAGTGCGAAAACGCGCCTACAGCGGATCAATGCCGTGATTTCCTGCTTGCTGTTGTCAATGCGGAGGACAGGGCGAGATCAGCGGGTACGCGCGCCCGGTTTGAAAAGCTCCATCGAACCTGGTTGCCGAACGATATGGCTGGCGAGTCCGACGCTGTAGCTAATGCCGTTCGTGTCCTGTTGAGTGCTTATTCCGCCCCTCAGATGTGGAAGTGTGAAAGATCACGATCCGAGGAAAAACCAACGACAGAATTTCACCTTAACGTCGCAATTCTTCGTGACAATCTGCGCCACATTTGGGCAGCTAACAGCCAGCGCAGCGCGAAGAACGAATTGGTAATCGTGCGAAATGACGTGCTTGAATACCACCGAGGGGGGAATGATCTCGCATCCGAAGGTACTGTCGATTGGCGATTTCGAACGATGTCAGCACTCGATTGGTTGGAACAGAATCTCCACAGAATCCGCATTTGCTTGAATCCAGAGTGCAATGAGACGCCTTATTTTGTTCGCGCGACAAACAATCAGCGGTTCTGCTGCGCCACCTGCTGGGAGAACGCGGAGGAAATAAGGCGTCGCGAAAAGATGCGCCTATCCGAACCAAAACGAGTTCTTTCGAATGAAGCGAAGGCGGCCATTTCGCACGCACAAAAGAAGCGGTGGCGGAAGTATCGTGTCGCCAAGAAACGTAGGGATCAATGATGGTTGTCGTCAGAATATGCACCGCATGAAAGTCATCGCGCACTAGGTTCCGCTCCAAACCCATCGTCCTGCGACCCTCCGCCATGTCCCCGTATAATGCTGCCGTGGACAACACTTCACGTCGTGATCGTTCCGGAGCGGTTTTAGCACCCGAGTTGAAACTGCGATTGAAGCGGCTGAACTCGGCAGCTCCGGAGGGAGTACGTGTAATCGCGACGATTGATGCAGCAAACGCCTTGGAGCAGTTTCGAAGCGCGTTGGAACTCGCCCAGACTCCGCTAACTGCGAATGCCGCTAAGAAAATCTGCAACAATATCAAGCGTGCGGCCCTGCGCCGACCTCGCAGGCTGGACTGCACGATGGCGTTCAGTCGAAAAACGATACAAACCGCCTCGGCTGTCCTAAGTCAATTGCTCAAGTCTGCCCTAAAGAGCATGGCGGAAACGGAAGAGAGTTCTTCTGCGCGCCGAAAGCAGAGCCCACAAAAGCAACGGAAGGTGCTTATCGCACTTTGCGTGCAAACGCTCGTAGCACTGTGCGAGAGGGCGGCAGCGGAAGGGTCGGCTTGGAAATATTGCATGGAATACATCTCGGTAGCTGCCGATCTGGCGAGCACATCGGTTCGAGACCTTGTGCCGGAAGTATCCCCTACGTTTTTGGCAGTAAAGCAGGGTTTGATTTCCGATCTCAGAAGCGAACTGATGGACGGGCGGATTAGCGAGGCGTCATCAACTTTCGCATCCGTTCGAGGGAGTACACCTTTGAGGCAGGCTCTAGCTGACAGCCTCCGCACAATGTTGGAACGCGAGTCCTCTAGATTGCCGATTAGCGGTCAGGAGTGGATTCTAACCACTCTTGGGATTCAGCACGAGTCTCGCGAACTCAGCTATGCGAACCCTGCGGATGCACCTGAGATACGACAAGCGGCAGGCCTACTTCTCCTACTTTGGGACAACTCGGCAGATAACCCAGCGATGCACGAGGCATTCGAACGATTCCGCACCCTCTGCGAAAAACACTTTCATCTGTACCTAAAGGGACAATCGGGAGAGATCACGGAGTACGACAGCAGAGTACATGAGGTAAATGATGGTGGCGCGGGGCGTGTACGACTGACCCGTCCTTGGATAGAGTTCGTCGATCCCCCGCATTCTGCTGTTGTTCTTCGTGCCCTCGCAACGCTTGTCTAACGTGTAATGTCGTGTTCCTGGAGACCTAAAATTATGGATGCTTGCCTCGGAGTGGATTGGGGAACGTATTCTTCAAAGTGGTGCTATCAGGACTCGATTGGCCGAATCGTAGTGGGTGGAATGTGGGATTCGAGAGTCTGGCGCGTCGGGGATTCACTCGCGATGTTCTCTCAATCTCGACGCTACTTGGGCGAAAAGGGAGTTGCTGCCCTGAAACGGAAGCTGATTCATGATCCCGGTCAGGCGTTCTGGGAGGGCGAGCGCTCCGACATCAAGGCGAGCCTAGGAGAGGCCGTTGTTTTCTCTCTCGCGACCCTACTGCTCGATGCTGCCGGAAAGTTGAAATCGGCTGGTGTTGACTTCGCAAAAGCAGAGAGGATTAGAGTGCGATTCTCGCATCCAAATTGGATATCGCCGGAAGCAGTGGCGGCTCTCCAGTGCTATCGAGACGCGGCAGTGATTGCGTTGAGCGTCCTCAAAGCTGGCTTAGCGGATGCTGATGTTGCTAACGACAGTTTAGCCGTACCGCTTACTGCGATTAAACAGCTAATTAGCGCAAGGCAGTCTCACGCGGCAAGTCTTGACAGGTTTCCCCGGGAATACGAGTACAAGGCATATAGCAAGTGCGCAATGGGCGTGGACGATGGGGTCGAATGGAACTTCGTCTTTGAATCTGCGGCCGCTGGGTTCCCTTACCTAGCTGAAATGGAACCTGGCTTGTTTGAAGGTGACATAACACCGAGCGACGCCAAGTTCAGGAAGATTTTGGTGATCGACATTGGCGCTGGGTCAACTGATGCAGGTTACATGCTGCGCACGATTCGGCTCGATTCTCGCACTCTCAAACCGAATGAACCAATTCTGATATGGATGCCAGCGGCTGCGGCTCTGGATATGGCGGGAACCTGGTTGACAGACCAGATTTATGCCGACTGGCACCAACAAGGCAGAAAGGCCACACGAACGGAAGCGGAAGACTATAAGACCAGTGGGGTCACCGACTGGTATTCAAAACCCTACGTGAAAAAATGGTGTGACGATGTCGCTTCCCACGTTGCTCATTACATAGCAGGTGTGCAAGACAATATGCGTCTACCACACAAGCCATTCCTCGAACTGGTGGTGACAGGAGGGTCAAGTGCCGTGACGCCAGTAAAAGCCTGTCTGCTGGATCATGTTAAAGAGGCTCTGTTGGCGCGCGGGATAGGGTCTGGAGTCGTAGATGGAACAACGGTGACCCAGCCGTATGTTGCCGCTCTTAAGCAGGGCGGGTATTCGGAGACCCAGATGGCGCAATTGGCGGTGAGCCTAGGGGCCTCGCACCCAAGAATGGTCGATCTGACGCACTACGACCGTCTATAAGCTCCTCTGGTTCACGGCCCGGGCGGGTTTAGAAATAGTTACCGCCCATCAAATGTCATAACAAATTTCAGATTCCTCGCCAAACCCAGTATTTAGAGGGTGTGAGCGATCACACGTTCGTTTGGACTGATTCATCTCGGCATACCGAGCAGCAAAACGAACGAAACGGAATGGGACTCCCCAAATCCGAGGAACATAGCAGTATGAAGAAAGAACAACTCCAGCAGTGTCTGGATGATTTGCTCCGTAGCTTTGCGGCATACGAACATGAAGAAGGTCTGCCTCCCGCACCCGACGGGCGTCATCACCTTGACGTTAATCACACCAACTACCTCGCCCTGCTGACAGCGTTGCGCTGGGCAGAGCACAGCATCCACGACTTCGAGCCAAAGGGCTACTGCGTCATGTGCGGAACAGCGCTGTCAACCAGCGACAATGACAATGCGCTCTGCGATTACCATCTTCGGCTGAAAACGAGCGGACTGGTGTGCACTTGGGGATATGAGGACTCCGACGGATGGGAATTCTATTGCGCTGAACGTGTCTTCAAGGACGGCTATTGCGAGCACCACTACACCCGCATGCAAGAGACGCCAGAGGATGCGTATAGCCAGATGGTCAAGGCACTCGACCTGATGCGAGGCGAAGCCAACGAGGGCAACCTCTAAGTCCGACTGGCTTCAAAATGCAAGCCCAGCAGAACATCTGCTGGGCTCGGCTGTTTTTGGGCAAAAAGCCACAGTTCTTGGGCAGGTGGGCGCGTTTTTGGGCAAAATGGGGGTTATTAGGCAAAGCCACTCCCCCCTCCCCCCGATCTAATGGAATCCGACGATTAGCGAGAAATCGCGAAGTAATCTATGGGGCACAATCACTTAGGGGCAAAATCTTGGTTTCAAAGAACTTAACAGCCCCGATCAGAGCCGGTTCCCAAAATGGGAAGCCATATCGGGGCTCGGCTGCACGGCGTCCACTGCCATGATGACGCAAATGCCGGGTGAGGCGCAAGGTCAGATGTCACAGGGTGGCTGTGGAAAACTTGCAACAGTTGCGTAAGTTCCATGCGCCTTATTCGCAACAAGGAGAGCGCACGCTGGACGCCGAGAGAGCACGCAACCGCGTTCGGGTGAGACAGCGAAGCGTACAATAAACGACAAATCCGCCTTAGCGGTCCGGAGGCGTGC
>DASYZA010000093.1:0-13990 GCA_035946775.1 Candidatus Sulfotelmatobacter sp.
ACGATCTGCAGCAGAGGATCATAGCGCAGACGGTCGGCGTCGTTGCCGTCCTCGTAACCGGCGACGATCTGATACAAACGCTGCCGCAACAAGGCGATCGTGCCGTGCTGCACGCCATCCTCATCTCGCGGATCGCGCAGCGGCAACAGCCCGGCGTCGCTGGTGATCTGTCCGTCGGAAAAATCGGCGTGGACGGGCTGATGGCGGTAGAAGGAGAAGGTCAGCTATGGTAAAACACTTTGTATCAAGCGATGGATGCTCCGAAAAGGAATGCTGGGTCTGCGAAACCCTGTGTTCATCAACTTTTTAGAGCATCCTTTCTTTTTTGGCTAGAGACTTCGTGAATAATCCAGGCTAGGCTCCCGCAAGGGCGTCCCTTCCACTAACAAGCTCTGTGCACTTTGCCTCATGTGAAAAATCGTCGTACGCGGGAGTCGCGAGGGGGGACATTGGAGTCGCAAGTGGCAAGCATTACACGGAAGTGGCAGTTGTAGGATGCCCGACAAACTGTAGCTGGTTCTACAGTATTCACCCGAGAAAAATCTCCTAAGTCTTTCAATATCGCGGACCAAAGGTTCGGCGTCCGTGTTTTCGTAGGACGCGCCTCTACAGACGGCGACCTACGTGCAATGGAAATATCGAGGAGAGCCAAAATGACTGAGCACCAGCGTGAGATGGTGACAACTTTGTGCGCTCGCATCAATGATGAGAAAGATCCTTATATCTTCACCGAACTTTTGAGTGAGTTGGAAGTCTTGTTGGAAACTTTCTCAGTACGGCCAGCGGCGCGGGCGTAACACCCTCCGTCCCAGACCATCCCACTACTCGAAGGCGTGCCGCTCCCTTTGCAAAACAGTCTTCCCAATTGGAAAACAGGATCGGCCTCTTTTAGCACCCTACGTTTCATCTGGCGGAATCACCCGCCGAAAACAGATCACCGCGCTCGTTGACAGACTCGTAGCACAGCCGGGACCTCGACACAATTGTGCGGCATTTCGCCATCACGGATTACGTGTGCGACATCGCCACAATTTCAGATAATCCTCGCCGCTACAGTTTCTATAGTCTCCTATTCCTATAATTCCGCAGAAAACGGTATCGGCGCAAAATCATATTCAGATGGCGATCGTCGATTGGTCTCATGTGGTTGACTGCGACACCTTCATTACAACGGTTCTCAACAATCTTGATTGCGCCAGAACAACGTCAGCAAACAAAATTCATGGTGTACTGGGATCGTCAACGCAACACTACCCGCAAGCCCTGGAGAGCCAAAGCTCCAGGGCGATTTTTTTGTTCGATATCAATATTAGTGTGAACCCACTTGGTTGCCCAACGGAGTGTTGCAGGTGGCCGGAATCGTGGCTCTATACTTACGCGAATTCGATCGATCACCGAAGAACTCTATCTGGTACGTGACGAGCTAAATAAACGTGCAGCGACCCAACCCACTGAGCTCTCCTCCGCATTGTTCGAAAATGAAGCGTCGAACGAACTGGTCGCTTTCAAAGCAGCAGTCGATGAGCTTCGGCAGTTTTTGTGGCATTACCTACACGAGTTCCTTGGCAACTCTCAAAACGCCATTGGAGACAGGATGCGTGAGTATCAAATGCGGCGTGCTGCCCAACTGCTGTTAGCTTTATCCGCTGCGCATTCCTACCAGATCAAGTCGCACCCCTTGGAAGCGGTGGCGCAAGACGCAGTCAAGTTGGCAGAAATGACACGCGCCTCAGAAAAATGATCTACCTCAACACGAAGCGGGAAACACCGATCATGGCTGCAGCATCCTAATAATGCTTTAGCGATTCTAGTTCACTGACTTGCTACTGCTCTCTTCCCTTTGATCCTGCACCATGGGCATCCGCGATGATACCTGCAGATCCAACATCGTCGCAATGCGTCGGTCTAATTGGAAAAAGTTGCCGTCTTCTTTTCCATCCAGAACCTTGGCCACGATCGGCACATACTTCTGCCGCAGCTGCGCTATCGCGATGTCCATGTCCAACCAATTTCGCACAAACAGCAGGGATTGGTCATTCGTGAGTTTTCCCCAATTGTCAGCGTATTCATGAATCAGAGCGAACTTCTTGTCGTTAATCGCACTAAGCTCCGTCACGTATTGGTCATACAATGGCCAGAACTTTGCCGCGTCTGTGTCCGTAAGCCTTAAACTGGCTGCAATTAACTGTTTTCGCTTCGAGCGAAGAATCCTGCCGAAGTAGACCCCAAATCCTGATCGCTGATGACGCTGTGTAGTGCTCTCTTGTGGCGGGGCTCGCTGCGCACTGAGTGTCGATCCGGCCGACATCCACGATGCCGTTATCAGTATTGCTACCATCGTTTTCTTCACGATTCCCTCCGATCTTGATGTCGGTGAATGCCCGATAAGAAGAGAACTGCCAGAAGTAACAGTATTGGAAAGCCATACGAGCAAACGAATCGGTTACTTGGCGAAGAATCGCTGGTTTTGGAGGAGGCCTTTTTTCACTACGCAGCAGTACCTGTCAGTTTTGACAGTTTCCCTTTCGCTGAGAACAGCCACAATTGTGCCCTCTGTTTTTCACTGGATGAACGCCTGAGGCCGCTTCCTAGTTGGGGGAGGTTAGGGAACGGCCTTTTTTTACTTTCAGTTGCATCACGTTGCAAGCTCGATAGGTCCGGGTTTACACAGCATGGCGATAGTCGCCTGCAAGCATCACCCCCTTTAAACAGGATCGTACCTGAGCGGGCCGTTTGCTAGCTAGAGGTACCGAACTCGGGAGCGGGTTATTCTGTATCCGATCTAGGCGTCGCGGACTCCTCGCTAGTTCTTGGGGGCTTCACCGAGCATTTGCGTGTACTGGAGAGGGGCTGTACGAAAAGCTCCCTTTTTCCGGTCAAACAAGCCGAAATTTAGAGGATGCAAAATGCCTTGGAATCCGAAAGATCGCATATAAAGCATCCTGATACCAATTTTGTTTTGCTATTTCTGTGAAAAAGAATTCTCAACAGCCACGAGATTTTTTACCAATGACAGTTCTCCGTTGACGGTGCAGAGGCACTCGTTGCTCGCTGGCGGTTGGAACTTTGGCCTACAAAACAAAATGACTATTCACCCCTCACCGACCGCGTCTAATAGGAACCTTTGCCGCAAATCGTGGCGCGCGCCTATCTGGCAATACCTCTCCAAAGTGCTGATCATCTTGCTCTCATTGGGAGCAGGATTCGTCGACGCAACGGCACAATCCAGGGCCTACGTAACGAATGTGTCCGGCACCGTCTCGGTAATCGACACAACCAACAACAGCGTGGTTGCGACGATTCCTGTTGGCATATTTCCATCTGGGGTAGCTATCACTCCGGGTGGAACTAGAGTCTACGTAACAAATATCATCAACTCCATTTCGGTTATCGACACCGCGACCAACAGTGTGGTTGTGACGATTCCTTCCGGCCTATTTCCGACGGGAATAGCCATCACCCCAGGCGGAACCCGAGCATACGTGGTCAATCAATTCTTGATTAACCACGATAACAACACTGTCTCGGTCGTTGATACGATGACCAACGCCATAATTGCGACGATTCCTGTGGGCCTAGGTCCTTCTCAGATAGCTATCACGCCCGATGGAACACTAGCTTACGTGCCGAATCAAGAGGACTTTATCATCTCGGTTATCGACACCGCGACCAACACTGTGGTTACGACCATTCCGCTTAGCGGTGGCGCTGGGGTGGCCATTACACCGAGCGGAACCCAAGCCTACGTGACGAGTCCCGGGGCCGGCACCGTCTCGGTCATCGATACCTCGACCAACACCGTGCTTGCTACCATTTCACTTGGTACAAATCAGAATCCTTTCGGCGTGGCGATCACGCCAGACGGAACCCGCGCCTATGTGACGATTAATTTCCCTAACCTGGTCTCGGTCATTGACACAGCAACCAATACCGTGGTTGCTACCATACCGGTTGGAATAGCTCCAGCTGGTATAGCCATCACGCCAGACGGGACTCGCGCCTACGTGACCAATGACGGCTCTAATACCGTGTCGGTGATCGACACCGCAACCAATACGGTCGTTGGGACCATTGTTGTCGGAGTGGGACCCGTTGCGGTAGCCATCACTCCTATGACAACAACCCCGACGGACAAAGAGCAATGCAAGCATCACGGGTATTTGAGGTTCGGTCCGCCTGCCGGACCCTTCAAAAATCAAGGGCAATGTGTCAGCTACGTTGAGCATCATAAAATGTGATTCATCAGGGGTACAAAGATTGCCTCTCGACAACCAATCACCCAATGTGACCCACATACTGAGCGCACTGCACTCATATCGCCGTGAACCGTCGTGACCGCGTCCGCAAGATGGGTATGTACACCCGCCGCACAGGTTGCGGTTGGTAGATTCGACTTTTCAGCTCTTGCGTCAGTTCCCGCCTAGTCGTCAAAGGACGTCTTTCTTTTCGTCGGTACCTGGTTCGCATTGCTGCTGAACCTCCTCAGCCTTTTTCTGGACGGCCTCGGCTACCTTTTCCATCACTATCTCTTCGACCTTCTCCTGAAGCTTTTCTCCCAGTTCTCCCTGAATCGTCTGCGTCACCTGTTGCTGGACTGCTTGGACGACTTGAGCGACAACCCTCTCCGCAATCTGATCGTGAACCTCCTCGGCGACCTGAGCGATCTCGGGTTGGGCCGCCTCCTTGGCGACCACGGCGCTCACCTCAGTGACCGCTCCCATTCCGTTTTCGAGAACCTTCTCTGTCTCCACAGCGCTGAAGCTTTGCAACAAAAATGCGATGACGCCGGTCCAGCCGGTTTGATGGCTAGCCCCAATCCCCGCACCGGTGTCTCCGTGAAAGTACTCGTAGAACAGGATGTGCTCACGCCAGTGCTCGTCGTTCCACCGGCCATGGCTTCCCTGTGCCGGCCGCCGTCCTTCCTTATTGAGTAAGAACAGTCGCGACAGCCGCCGCGCGAGCTCCTGGCTAACCTCCAACAGGTTGAGTTGCCGGCCCGATCCAACTGGACACTCCACCTTAAAGTCCTTGCCGAGGTGGGCAAACTGATTGAGCAGCCCACGAATCAGCATCAACTGCATCGGCATCCAGATCGGCCCGCGCCAGTTGGAGTTGCCGCCAAACATTCCGCTGTCTGAGTCGCCAGGAACATAACCGACCCGGTACTCCTGTCCGCCAACGTTAAAGATGTAGGGGTGATCTGCGTGCCAGCGCGAGAGCGAGCGGATCCCGTAGGGGCTGAGGAACTCGTTTTCGTTGAGCATGTAGCCGAGCATCCGCTTGAGCTTTCCCGGGTTGACCAGAGCAAGAATCCGGCTGCCGCCAGCCCCAACTTGCAGCGGCACTGTGAGGACCGCCGCCGTGTGCGGGTGCTTTTCCAGGAACCACTGGGCCTGCTCGAAAAACCGCGGTAGCCGTTCCCGCAGGTCGGACGGTAACACTGTGGTTGCTGCCAACGGCATCAACCCAACTAAGGAACGTACTTTGAGAGTTACTCCGTTGCCGTCAGGAAAGCGCAGCACGTCATAGTAGAAACCATCACCGTGGTCCCAGAGTTTGACTCCCGTGAACGAAAGGTTGTCCATGGCCGCGGCGATCCACAAAAAATGCTCAAAATACTTCAGCGCCATCGCTTCGTACAGGAGGTCATCCTCGATTGCCAGCTCAATGGCGATCTGGAGCATCACCGAGGCATAGAACGCCATCCAGGCGGTGCCATCGGACTGCTCCAGGTATCCGCCCGTGGGTAGCGGGCTGCTGCGGTCGAAGACCCCGATATTATCCAGGCCAAGGAACCCCCCCGAGAACACATTGTTGCCGTCCACATCCTTGCGATTGACCCACCAGGTGAAGTTCAGTGACAGCTTCTCGAAGCAGAATTTGAGGAAGTTCAGGTCCCCGCGACCGCGAACCTCCTTGTCATAGTTGTAAACGGTCCACACTGCCCACGGATGAATCGGCGGGTTGACGTCGCTGAAATTCCACTCGTAGGCCGGCATCTGGCCGTTGGGATGGAGGTAATGGTGGCCGAGGAACAGCCGCAATTGCTCCTTGGCAAACTCCACGTCCACCAGCGACAACGGGATCGTGTGGAAGGCGAGATCCCAGACGGCATACCAGGGATACTCCCACTTGTCGGGCATAGAGATCACGTCGGCGTTGTACATGTGGAACCAGTCCTTGTTGCGGACGTTGGCATGAATGCCTTCCTCGGGCTTATCGCCATGCTCGCGCAGCCACTGTGAAACGTCGTAGTAGAAAAACTGCTTGCTCCAAAGCATCCCAGCCAGAGCCTGCCGCATGACGTGCGCCTCGTCCTTGGTCAGCGCTGTTGGCGTGATCTCCTCATAAAAGGCGTCCGCTTCTGCATGCCGGGTGTTGAATGTAATCTCGAATTCATTCCCAAAGGCTGCTGTCAGCCGCTCCGGCGACTGATCGGTAAGTCGCAGACGAACCGTCTGGCTTCCACGCGCTTGCACGGTGATCCAGTAATGGGCAGCTGCCTTGGTGCCACGCAATTCCGGATTGACGGAGTTTTTGTCTCCCCGCACGACGTGTTGGATGATGCCGTCCTTGCAATAGAGCTGTTGATTGGGCTGATTGAAGGCCCGCTGAGTATTCGTTTCGTTTTCGGTGAACAGCAGATTAACCGTTCCGTCACAGTAGAGGAAGCGCTCCCCAAGGAGGCGCTGTTCGGCGGCAACCGCCTGCACGCCTGCACCGGTAGCGGCGACCTTGAGCTGCGGTTTGTCTTCCCTCCCACCCCACGACCATGTATTTCGAAACCAGAGGGTAGGGAGAACATGGATCTGGGCAGGTTCCGGGCCTCGATTCGACACGGTGATCCGAACCAGGATGTCCTCCGGTGCAGCCTTGGCATACTCCACGAAGACGTCGAAATATCGGTCCTGGTCGAAAACGCCGGTGTCGAGCAATTCGTACTCAGCGGACAGTTTGTCGCGCGTTCGATTGGCATCGATGATGGCCTTGTAGGGGTAGTCGGCCTGCGGATATTTGTAGAGGTATTTCATGTACGAATGGGTTGGCGTGTTGTCGAGGTAGAAGTAGTACTCTTTGACGTCTTCGCCGTGATTTCCCTCGCTGTTGTTCAGGCCGAACAAGCGCTCCTTGAGGATGGGATCCTTCCCGTTCCAAAGAGCTACCGCGAAGCAAAGCAGCTGGCGATCGTCGGAGATGCCGGCCAATCCGTCCTCGCCCCAGCGGTAAGCACGGAACTGGGCCTGGTCGTGGCTGAAGTAATTCCAGGCGTCGCCGTTGGAGCTGCAATCTTCTCGAACAGTCCCCCACTGGCGCTCACTCAGATACGGACCCCATTTTTTCCATGGGGCTCGTCCTTCGTTGTCCTCCTGGAGCCGAGCCTGTTCTGCCCCGGGTTGGTTATTCTTGTTGTGCATGCATGACAGTCGACCTCCGGGACGTCCGATCGACTCACTGGCTAGGCAGATGCCGACTCAGATCACAACTGTCCACGAAGAGCGCGCAAGTCTTAAAGAAGGTTATCGGAGCTGCAGGTCGCGGGACGACTGCAAGTTCTGACAGATTACTGGACCTGCCGATAAATGCGATGAATCGCCCTCATCTTCATTGAGGGGCAGAACAAGCCATAGGTGTAGTGGCACTCTTCGAGACGAGCGAAAGGTTGAACGGAACCTTCTAGCGGTCCTCCTACTTCCGCAATGATCTGCTGTGCCGAATCCACCCCAAACGGGGCACTTCCGCCAAGCGCCTATCAGTCCGCTATCTGGGCCGTTGCCCATCCGCTCTGTCGTCTCGTTTGGAGGATCCTGTATGAAGGAGTGCGATTCATCGAGCACGGCAGCCAAGTAGATCCCCGAGAAAAGAAGAAACGTTCCCGGATGCTCGCACGAGCACTTCGCAAGCTTGGCTATGAGGCCACCATCACTCCCATAAACCAACTTATCCCCAAGCCTGCAGTCTAAGTCTCAGGAGAGGACTTTCGACGGAGTTAGACATGGGCCCGAGGCGAGGCAGGAGACGGCGGAACACGACCTGAAAATGACTGCCTTTCGGAACGAAGCCCAAGATCAACTCGTCAGCGAACAACCGTCGCACGAGCCGTTCCGCATCTTTGAAGTCATGTTTGCGTCCCCGTGGTGCACGGTTGGAGAAGGCATGGGCCAAATGCAACAGCATATGCGGCTCCAATTCCAACCACACCGTCCGCCAATATTGCGCCGTGGATTCCATTACCGCTTCTTGCACATCTTGCGCTCGCAACCAACTGGACAATCGACTCAGGTCGCCCACCGCAGCATGTGCGGCTTGGTTCAGCACGCGGCGCAAATATTTGTTACCTTTGGCAGAGCGATTGCTGTGGTTCTGCTCCGCGCTTTTCTCCTTGCCCGGACATGTCCCACCCACGAGGTCAACTCCGCTGCCGACGGGAACGTACTGGCTTGTGCCCCTACTTCGGCGATGATCTGTTGTGCGGAATCCACTCCCAGGTCCGGTACTTCCGCCAGTCGGATCACAGCGTCTTGCTGCGGCTTCATGGCGGTCGCGATCATGCTATGGAGTTGAGCCATTTGCTGATCGATCAACCCCAGTCGCTCCAGCTGCAAGGCCAACATCGCCCCATACACCGGCTGGGCTCTTCCCGTCAGAGCATCGATCAGTTGCTCTTCGGTGCACTGCCACCGTTCGCCGCCCAGTTGCGCCAATTTCTTGGGGTCCGTCTCGCCAGCAGCCAATGCATGCAGAACGCGCCAGCCGCTGGCGCCTAACAGATTGCTGACGACAATCGACAGAATGATCCGCATCTCTTCCAGCACGCATTCGATCTGGTTCTGCTATCGCACTCGGTCGCCGGTAAGTTGTAGCTTCATGCGGGTCAGGCTGCGCCAGATACGCTGTTCACCGCTGGGCACAAAACTTAATATCAACTCGTCCGCGATCAATCGGCGCACCAGCCGCTCCGCGTCTTGGAAGTCATGCTTGCGACAACGCGGAGCACGGTTGGAGAATGCCTGCGCCAAATGCAATCGCATGTGAGGCTCCAGTTCCAGCCATACCGACCTCCAGTACTGGGCCGTCGATTCCATCACCGCTTCTTCGACTCCTTGCTCTCGAAACCACGTCATAAAGCAATGCAACTCGCTCGGCATGGTGGCGAATCGCCGCCGAGCTGGTTTCTCTTCTGGAGTACTCGCATCCACCACCACCGCCATCAAAACCTTCTTGTGTACGTCAATCCCCGCGATCTTCATCGCCTCCTCCTAAGCGTGGAAGCGACAGAACGCGCGAAAATAAAGTTACACACCGTCACGTGCTACCTACTCCTGCCTTGCGGCAGAAGCGGCGCGACACAGATTGGTTCAAAACGCGCATTCCTGATCAAACTCAAAAACCGCCTCACTTGATCCAGAGTGTAAACAGACCTTCGCCGTCCACGCTCCATCAGCGTACGCGCACAATCTCACCCATTTTCATGTCAATGGGTGGGACACAGGCCCATGCTTAACTCAAAACCATGCCGCGAGATTTTGCGCGTAATGGTGTTATTTCGATCAACTCGACATGCGAACGATCACAACCCGCCGCAAAGGTGGGTGTATTTTTGTTGAATGCAATCAAGGGTTAACGGCAGTTATGAACGATGTTCGAAGCAAGGATTGCACGTTTATCGAAGGACTGTATCGTAGAACAGGCCAATAGCTGAGATAGCAATTAACACATAGGGCCAGTACTCGAAGATTCCTTTCATTTGTGCATTTTCCCATTTTCCGCATGTATCAACTGGACCTCTCTTTGCAGGCTTTGGCAAGCCTCAAGCCCTCTTCAGCAAGCGAGTGATCGCTACCAAGATCACAGCCCCGACAAATGCAACAATGATGGAACCTATCATTCCACCGCCACTCGAAAGCCCCAACAACCTGAAAACCCAACCACCAACAATTCCGCCCAAGATACCCAGGATGATGTCTACAACCACTCCGTAGCCACCACCCTTCATCAATTGACCCGCGAGCCATCCCGCAACGAGTCCGACTACAATCCAAGCGACAAATCCCATTGCTTATTCCTCAACCGACCCTGCGCAGGAACTGTGCCTCCGTGGGCCAAGAACCAATACTTACAAGCAAATGACTGGGGGGCCGGCAGGTATCGCTTGTCGGCCACCCAAGGGTAACAGCATCGGAACAAGTGAATCTTAGGCCGCGAGCTTCTGGCCCAAGAACTCCTTGGCTTTGGCCTTTTCGGCGTCCCACTTCATCAGTTGCTCCGGAGTAAGGAAGTTGACGAGCCTCTGACGAATTGCGTCGCGATTTGCAACGATCTTGGTGATGACGTCGGCTTTGGTCGTGTTGGGATTCTGTTGCATGTACTCTGCGATCTTTTCTCTTGCGTCTGTTAGAGCGACGCGAAGCTGTTCCTTTTGATCATCGGTGAGATTCAGGTCGCCAGCGAAACGCTTCAATTCGGTCGCAACTTGCTCGCGTTCTTCGGTGCTCAGATTCATAACATTTCTCCTTCACGGATAGTCACATTTACAGTTCTGGGTGGATCGAAAAGCCACGCCCAATTAAGGTTCCGGGACGAGGCTTCACGCAACATTAGAAAAGGTGCCCCACACTAAAGGATAGGTTGGTACGCTGAGAACTGCCAAACCTTACAGCAGAAACAATAAAATTGAGCATATTCGAGGCTATTGACGTTCTCAGGCGTGGCTGATGTCATAACGACGTCGGCCTCACAGCGGACCGAGTAGACTTTTCGGTGTCCAACCAAAGGCTCGGGACGAAGGAGGCCGAGATGAAAATTGTAGGCTGATCTCCATGCAGGGCAACAAAGCATAGCCATGTTGGACAGCGAAACCGGCAAGTTCACCGAGAGAGTCGTGAAGCATGAAGGGAATGCAGTACGGGAGTTTTACGGCTCGCTGCAAGGTCCGGTGGCACCCTGCGAGACACATGGCTGATCCCTCACAATGCATGGTTCCCAGAGACGAAATTGCAGAAGATCGTGGAGTCGATCACGGCGGCGATCAGCTTAGACGATTGGGATCAACTTTGCGTCCCGGTAGCAACAGTACTCACGAACACTAAGACCGTCTACAAGACGCAGGCCGAATTTAAACCACTCAGTAGATTAGATAACCGGAGCCACTTCGCTACGGACAGGCACGCAGAACGCTTCGCCGCGTCTACGAATTCCGGACCAAGGTGCTGACATTTGATTTCGTCCTCTTGCGTAACGAGGGATATCTTGTTCCTTTCGGCGAAGGGAGGGAGTGCCCAGCCAGAATTTTGCGTTGACAGCCATGACGCCACTATTTAGTTTGTCTCACGTCGACGGGTGAAAGGATTGGCGAAATAAAGCTCGCCGGTCCGAAGTAGGCTGAGTGATCCGTCCGGCAGGGCAACCAGACCTGAAAAAACCGGCTGACTCTCGCGAGGAGGAGCCGGGGTTTGGGACCGCGAAAACGGTGATCGCATCAAGGGCTGCGACGGTGCATGGATCCACGCTGTAGGCTCTCTCGCAAGGAGCAGATGCTGGAACATAACCAATGTCGCAGCCTTTCCCACTTCAAGGACCCGCGCTGCTGGTCCACCCCACATCTGCAATTCTGTTTTGCTGTTCCGGTGCACGGCCCAATGGTCAATTATCAACCGCAATTGCGAATAAGTTCTGCATCTGATTTTCAGATGCTGGTACAGTGTGATTTGGACTGCGCTGCACACAGCCCACGGGCAGGATTTGTTTTGTAGAATCCGATCACCACGAACCGATCGGAGGAAGCCCAGCGGTGATGAATTACGTCAATGATGCCTCCGAACGGCTCGATCGACTCATCGTTCGCGCCTTGAACCGGATCAAAAGACCGAGCACTGCAGAGGAAATTACCGAACTGCTCAATCGAGAGCTCGATTCAAGAGACCGGTCGCTCGAGGTGAAGGAAGTGGAAACCGGGCTGCGGAGGCTCCGGGACAAAGCTGTTACGCTCTATTGGCTCGCAACCCGTCCTCGGCGATGAGATCGTTCGATAGAACGCCTGCGGCACGCGGCTTGGCCCGTTGTCTGGTTCGGAATTACCTGATGTCTCGTATCGGCTCGCACTAGCCCGATATCCGTTTCGCGTTTCGGGGGAAAATTGCTTCCCCAAGGCCGGGCTTGCCTTAGGCCGTTAGACGATTTTAGCCACTCCCGAAAGGATCGAGCCGCTAATTTCGCCAACTTCTTCCTTATACAGTCTGCCTTCCACCCCAGATCGTAGAGTCGCCGGCTTGTTCCATTTTCCGCCGGTTCGCCGCGAGTTTTCGCCGAGAGATTGGGCGTCGCGCTCTAGGTTCCAGAAAGAAGCCCTCTTGTCGTCGCAGATCGAAGGGACACAATCGTCGTTTTCCGATCTTTGCTCTTTGAAAGTGACGCGGAACCAAGCGTACTGATTGATGATGTTGGGAGGTCTCAAACTACGTCGTGGCGATGCAACATGGGCTTCGTCGGATCGCGGGCGGCTTTCCGCTCCATACCGGCAGGATCGGCAATCTGATCATCCGGAACTTGAGAACAAGCGAATGATTCTAACGATGCTTCCCTTCCGGTTAACAAATCAGGGACAGTTGCTGAAGGCTATAATCAACGAGTGACATAGGCGAAGTGGTCGTTTTCCAAGTGCGCAGTTTCTGCGTTCCTACTAGTGAGCGTGAATCTTGAATTCAGAGAAAAGAATTCGCAGGGTTACAGAGTCCGACGAGCAGCATGCGGAAACATATCGCTACTGGCAGAGTTTGCCGGTCGGGACGAGACTCTCTGCCGTTTGGGATGTCAGCGTAGCGGCTTATGCTTTCGCGGCAGCTTTCAATGGAGTTCCGCACAATGATGGCCAAAGATCTGAAAGACCTGTTGCGCGCATTCAACGATCACGCCGTTAAGTACCTAATCGTGGGGGGCTATGCTTTCGGTGTTCACGCCGAACCGCGAGCCACCAAGGACCTGGATATCTTCATCCGCTCGGACCGCGAGAACAGCGAAGCAGTGTTTCGCGCCCTTGCGCAATACGGTGCAGCGCTCGATGGTATGAGTCCAGCCGACTTTATGGATGGCAGCACCTTTCAGATTGGCCAGCCTCCCGCACGCATTGACATCCTGCAGCGCATTGATGGTGTCACATTTGGTCAGGCCTGGCAGAACCGCATCGAGGGGCACATCGACGACGAAATTCGGACCTTCGTTATCTCTCGCGAGGACCTCATCCGAAACAAACTCGCCTGCGGACGAGATCAGGACATATTGGATGCAAAGAAGTTGCGCGCCGCGAGCCTAAGCAATCCCGGTCGAGGGTAAACGATCATACGAGTTTGCACACGAAGCTCGTTACCATTGGAGGTCGTGGCCCCGTAATCTTTCAGCTGTAACTGCGAGGAGGAATTGTTTCTGCGGTAGACTTCGCAATTCTCGCGTGAATGGCTGAGTATGAACGCACAATTTGCCCGACGATTCGGATCCAGGTCGTGTTCCCGTTGAAGCTGACCGGCAGAACGCTCGCTGTCCCTGCCGATTGCACTCCCGGCAAGCTCTCCACACGGTTTAAGATCTTTTTGGCGACCGCAATCTGGTCTGGATCTTCAGCGTGACGGTCTGTCCCACTACATCTCGCCGCGCGCCAAATCGCTTCTGCCATCTCGAGTAACTCAACATCACAGCTTGCGGCGCGGCGGGCTGATCTTCTCCCGGATGGAAGTCGCGTCCCAGAAACGGTGACACGCCCAGCGTGCGGAAGAATCCGTCGCTTACTTTGGCCGCTGGAAACGGGTTCCGTCTCTTCGCCAGTGGTCAGCAGGTAACCGCTGGTCTCGGGAAAGGGCCACTGTTTCCGACCTGTTACTTATAGAAGAGAACGCTACCGGACGGATTGATCTGTTGGAGGAGATCAAAATCCACAACGTTGCGCGTCAGCACCACGCATCCGTGCTTTCGCGCTGTCGCGAAGAGCAGGGCGTCATTCAGA
>DASYZA010000094.1:0-73232 GCA_035946775.1 Candidatus Sulfotelmatobacter sp.
GAGGATCTGAAGAGCTTTCTTGGCGCGCTTGGGATGCTCTTCATCTCCAAGGATGCCGATGGCGTAAATGGCCGGGCTGTTCTCCTGTTGCAGTTGCTTTACAGCCTGCTCCAGAGTCTCGCTGCTGGCATTGTCTTCGCCGTCAGTGACGACGAAAATGACCTTCTTCTCCAGCCGGCCATTCTGCTTGAGATGGTCCGCTGAAGCCACGACCGCGTCGTAGAGTGCAGTGCCGCCGCGGGCATCGATCTTTTCAAGAGCCTCTTTCAACTTCCGCAGATCGTTGGTGAAATCCTGATCGAGGTACTGCTCGTCGTTGAAATTGACGAGGAAAACTTCGTCCTTAGGATTGCTGGAGCGCACCAGGTTGAGCGCGGCCTGATTGACTTTGTTGCGCTTTTCGCGCATCGATCCGGAATTGTCTATGATGATGCCCATATCGACTGGGATGTCGACGTGGTGGAAAGAAATGATCTGCTGCGGCTTGCCATCTTCGTAGACGGTAAAGGCGTTGCGATCGAGGTTGGTGACGATGCGCTGCTTATCATCGACGACGGTCGCGTGAAGCATGACCTCGTCGACATCTTTGCGAAAAACATAGACGCCTTCGTCGTCGAGTTTCTTTGTGGAGTCGTCCTGGGGGGGTGCAGCGGGATCCGCGGATTGGGTCTGAGAGCCAGGCTTTGCCGGGGACTGTTGCGAATGGACGGCGAGACTGAGCGGGAACCCGGCCACGAACGCAAGGAAGAGCAGAATCCTGATGGAGTTATTCAGCAGGCGCGTAATATCCCGTCCTGGCATACACCCGTAGAGGTGGTAATCCTTTCGGTGGAAGCAGCTTCACTTTTATCTTACGCCATTTGCCGTCGTGTACTACTTTGCTAGGACGGTATCCAAGGACATATTGGTTGCGCAACTCGACACCGATTTTGGTGGCAACGTCGGCGAGGTCATTCGGATTGTCGATGGTGAAAGCACGGCCGCCGGTAAGTTCAGTAATTTCCGTCAAGAGTTGTGGGCCCAGGCGTTCTTCCATTGCTGACGCGTAGCGATCATAGATGCCGATGGCGTAGATCATGACATCGGCTTCCTTGACCAGCGCCTTGATTTCATTCTCGGTGTAGCGGCTGTGATTGTCGCCGCCATCGGAGATGATCAGAAGAGCCTTCTTGGCGTACTTGGCCTGGCGCATTTTGCTGATGCCCATGTAGATGGCGTCGAGCAGGGCGGTTCGACGGCGAGGAACGGCGAAGATGAGCTTGTTCTGGATCTCATCGACAGAATTGGTGAAGTCGGTGACGGCCTCCGGTTCGTCGTTGAAGGTGATCATGAAGAACTCGTCCTGAGGATTGGCCGTCTTGAAGAACTCGACCACAGCCTCTTTGGCACGGTCCATCTTGCTGCTCATACTGCCGCTGGAATCAAAAATCACTCCGAGCGAGACTGGGGCATCTTCGCTGGAGAAGGTGCGGATCTCCTGGGAAGAATTGCCCTCAAACAACTGGAAGTTCTCTTTCTCGAGTCCAGTGACCAGACGGTTCATCGGGTCGGTTATGGTCACGGGGACGAGAACCAGGTCGACATCGACTTTAAGCGGGCGGATGCGGGCGCTGAGGCCGTTCGTGGACGAGACGAGTTCCTTCTTGGGCTCGTCTTTAGGTTTCTCGACCTCGCGAGGCTGTATGTGGACGTCGTTGACGTCCGTCTGGGCGAATGCGGGAATACACGCAAAGGCCAAAACCAGCAGGAGCCATTGCCAGAATCGAGTCATGTTCAGAGAAAACGGGTCTTTTCGCCGCAGGAGATTGGTCGGGTCCCAGGGGAGAACCGGAGAGCCACATCGAACTAGGGCCTCAGGGCGAGATGACCGGCGCCCATCATCCAGGCGGGCCATAAATACCTCTTATGCCGCGGATGTTAGCACAGCTTCAGCCCTGCGGCGCAGGCTTTTTGTCAAATATGGGAGACAAATCCTTTCAATGAGAACTGTCACTTTCACCAGTGGAAAACCCGCAATGGGCGGGGCTTTCCGGCTCGCCTCTGTAACTTGTTACAATCAAAGGTTTCCTATGGCTGACATTCGTCCGTTTCCGGCTCTGCGCTACAACCTCGAACGGGTAACCGCATCCCAGGTGGTTACTCAACCCTATGACAAGATCACCCCTGCGATGCAGGAACGTTATTATGCGGCCAGCCCGTATAACCTCGTCAGAATCATCCTCGGCCGCCATGAAGAGGGCGACAATACACTGAAAAGCGTATACACGCGGGCGGCAGAGCATGGTCAAAGATGGCGTGCAGAGGGCATTCTGAAGCAGGATTCCGCGCCGTCGATTTACGCGTACTCGCAAGCTTTCACTGCACCCTCTGGCGGAACATTCGAGCGCAAGGGCTTTATTGCGCTTGGGAGGGTGGAGGACTACTCGGCAAAAGTGGTTTACCGGCACGAGCAAACTCTGGCCAAGCCCAAGGCAGACCGGCTCGACCTGTTGCGGGCGACCCGCGCACATTACGAGCAATTGTTCCTGCTCTATGAGGACTCGGGGCAGATCGATTCCCTGCTCGCAACTTCAGAGAACCCGACGATTGACGTCGTTGACGAGTATGGAGTGACGCATCGGATATGGCAGATCTCGGATCCGGCGGTGATTGCGGCCGTTCAGAACGCGATGGCCAACAAGAAACTGGTGATCGCGGACGGGCACCACCGGTACGAAACCGCGCTTAATTTTCGCAACGAGTGCCGGGAGAAAGCGAAAGGAACGAATCCGGAAGCGCCCTATGAGTTCGTCATGATGACGTTCGTGAACATGAACGATCCCGGGCTGCTGGTGCTGCCGACGCACCGGGTCGTGCATTCAGTCAGCCATTTTTCGGCGGAAACATTTTTGAAGGCGGCTCGCGAATTGTTCGTCGTCGAGGAGGTGGACGCGTCGATTGGGGCGAGGGAGTCGACGGAGTTGTTGCGCGAGAAAGGCGATGGAACGACCGCGCTGGTCGCCGTCACTGGAGATCGGGCAGCCGTGCTGCGCTCGCCAAAGCCTTCGGCACTGCGGTACATGATGGATCTTTCTCCGCGGCAGCAATCGCTGGATGTGGTCATCCTGCACAAATGTCTGCTCGAGGGACTGCTGAAGCTTTCGGAGGAATCGATTCGGAACCAGCAGAATTTGTCTTACGTGCGCGAGGCCTCGGAAGCATTGGCGGCGGCTCGGGGGCAGGGCCAAGGGAGGAAAGCCGACATTGTGTTTCTGATGAATCCGTGCCCGGTGCAGAAGGTGCGCGACATTGCGTTTGCGGGCGAAGTGATGCCGCAAAAATCGACGGATTTTTATCCCAAGCTGCTGAGCGGACTCACCGCCTATGCGCTGGACTAGAGCCATTCTCTCCACCACAGAGACACGGAGACACGGAGAAAGGCTGAAGATCGCCGTCGTTCGGACCTCGCTCGCGATCCTACTCTCGACGGTATTTCTCGCCGGGGCTATTCCCGAAAAACATTTATCAGTCTACTCCGTGGCGGCGAATTATGCCCTTCCCTTGCAGCAACATGACGGACGGGACTATGTAGGACTGCTGGAAGTGCTTGAACCTCTCGGGCGGGTCAGCGCCAAAGCCGACGGGTCGAAGTGGAAGCTGCGCTACAACAATCTGCAGGCTGAGTTCCAGGCGGGCAAAACACGAGCGCGCGTAAAGGACCGCGAAGTCGATCTCGGTGGGAAATTCTTTATGGAGAACAACCGGGGATTGGTTCCAGTTGGTTCGCTCGCTTCCCTGCTGCCTCGGATACTAGGAGGCCCGGTCAGCCTGCACGAAGTTGCAGACCGATTGTTCATTGGGAGTGTCGCTACGCACTTCACGGCATCGCTGGCCGGGGATAATCCGCCGAAGCTGGTATTTCACTTCTCGGCCCCGGTAAATCCGAGCATTGCGACGGAGGCAGGCGCTTTGCGGATGACGTTTGCTCGCGAACCGCTTGTCGGACCGGCGTCACCAAGACTGACTTTCGGCAATAGCACCATACCGGCGGCAACTTATAGCGAGAGCAATGGATCGGCTGTCGTGACGGTCAGTGCGACTGTGCCAGTGATGGCCAGCTTTGGAGGGGACGGGCGCACGATCATAGTTTCGCCGACCGCCTCCCCCGCGCAGAGTCAGGCACCCGGAACGACGGCACCTGCTCCGACAGCTTCGACTGCAAGTCCGGGCCAACCCGCTCCGATGGCTCCAATCGTTCCGCCTCTGAATCTGCGCCGGTATTTTGCGGTGGTGGATGCCAGCCATGGCGGCGACGATCATGGGGAGACGCTCAGCACTACGCTGCTGGAGAAAGATGTAACGGTGGCGATTGCCCGCAGTCTGCGTAAGGAACTGGAGAGCCGTGGCATCACCACACTCGTGCTGCGCGATTCCGATGCGAATCTCGCGGTCGATCAGAGGGCGGTGTTCGCCAACGCGGATCATGCCGCGATTTACATCGCTGTGCACGCAGCCTCGAATGGACACGGCGTGCGTGTCTATACCGCGATGCTTCCTTACGGAGAAGACGACCGTGGGCCGTTCCGTTCGTGGACGACGGCGCAACGCGCCGCTCTGCCCTTGAGCCAGAGCACGGCATCAGCAGTCGCAGCGGAACTGCAGAAGCGACAGCTGGCTGTTCGAACGTTAGCCGCGCCGTTGCGCCCGCTGAACAACATCACTGGACCGGCGATCGCAATCGAAGTAGCGCCGCAAACTACGGACCTGGCCCAACTCACAGCGCCCGACTATCAACAACTGGTCGCTAGCGCGGTGGCGACCGCAATTGCGGCAAATCGCGATCAACTGGGAGGAGCGCCATGAGGTGCAGCGTATGATTCCGCGCCATCTGATTATCTCGGTCGCTGTGCTGCTGATTGCTGCGCTCGGACTCAGCGTCTATGCATGGCACATGCGGAAGTCCGTCGCCACCGCTCCCGTCGCGGTGGATACGCGGCCGCTTGCACCTCCGGTGACCGGGCCGACAGAAAATGTCGTGCTATTTGTGGCGCATGATGAAGATGGCACGCTGCGGGGGCAATCCGCGCAGATTCCGATGCCCTCGGGACGGCAGCAGCGGGCTGAGGAATTGTTGCGCGCGTTGCTTACGATTTATCTCGACAAATCGTCGCCGCACGTGCTGCCGCCGGAAGCAGAGGTTCGCAGCGTTTACCTGGTGGATCCTGGATCGGCTGTCATCGATTTGAACAGCGCGTTTGCCGACCAGCACCGCTCAGGTGTGCTGGTCGAGGAACTCACGGTGTCGTCACTGATCCACACCATTTCGTCAAATATTCAAGGCATTCTGAAAATCAAGATCCTGGTCGATGGCAAGGAGCGGGATACGCTGGCTGGTCACGCCGATCTTTCGTCGTACTACGACGTGGCTGCCGTCAATCAGCTTGCAACCGAGTTGCAGCCCCAGTGATCGACGACACTTCGTAATTGAGTCATTGAGCGATCGGGTGTTTGCGCGATTGTTTTTTTGCCGCCCTTCGACTTCGCTCAGGACAGGCTTTCGCGGCTGAACCCGAACAGGTGTTTCAGCTTTCGCTGCACAATGATGAGTACCGCTGTTTTAGGGCTGGCCTGCAGTGGCACTTCGCGTCATGGCAGCTGATTCCGGCTGGCTCGTGCCGAACTGGGGAATGCGGTCGCGATATCGCCAGTACGGGATCGACTCGAATAACCGGACAGCTAGAAGCGAAAGCAATACATAGGTGGTATTGGCGTGAAGCAGCATGCTGACGACCACCGAGACCGGCATGAGCAGCAGGAGCACCCGCAAGGTTGCCTGAAAGCTGCCCAGTTCGCGCGGCGAAGTGCAAGTCACCTGGCCGAGTTCGAGACTCTTCAGATCAGTCAGTTCAGGCCGAGGCGCATAGGCGCTCGGTTGCTGACGCCAATTCTGAACTTGCTGGTAGAGGTTCTGGGCTCGCGAGCGGTTGGCCCAGAGAGATCCTGGCTCGTGTGAAGCCAGATTGAAGATGCCGTTGCGGCCGTCGGCCGTTTCCCAGCGCAAATAAATCCGTTGGTAGCGGAACCAGCTCGGAGTTCCAGGGGAGATCACGACACCTTTGATTTCGGAGGGAGCAAATGAAAATTTCACTTGCTCGCCGACGAACTTGAGACCGTCTTTGGCGAAGACGAGGAACCCTGCGTCCCACTGATTGCGTGTTCCGTAGCGGCGCGGGTAGGGGCCGGGAGCGAAGCCCACGAACGGATCTCCGGAGCGGCCGGCGGGAATTCGTTCATGCGCGAAACGCTGGGCAATGCGCTTCTTTTCTTCTTCATAGCTGGATCTCCCGAGCGATGCGCTGGTTACGATGGCGATCGTCACGGTGAAGACGATTCCCGCGGCGTAAAGGACGAACGCGAACGAACCCTCAAGATGAAGCTGGGGAATCGTTACGGAGAGCAGCGCGGGAGGAAGCAATATGGTTGACAGCAAAACCCATGCCTTACCCTGGTTCCTGCGCTGCTCGTTGAGTGCGATCTGGACCCTCTCAGGATCGGACGGAGGAACTTGATAACGATCCTCGGGGGGCGCAACTCGGGCGGTGCCTGCCTGGGCGTCATACTGACTCAAGATTTGCTGCAGCCTTTCGGCCGCGAGGCCGCCAGCCTTGGCCATCCGTTGCACGCGATTGAAGGTGGAAGGATGCGTCACCCACGTTTCGGTAGCTTTGCCCCAACGAATCGGAACCAGGCCGAGGCGGCTTACCTTGAGGATGCCGGTAATCTGCGCTTCGGCGTCGCCGGTAAGGCGAACGGCAGTGGCGTCGGCGACGTTCTCGAAATGCCGGGAGAGCAAATAGAAGCAAGCCATCCCGATCATGATGAGCACCAGGTTTCTTTCAGGCCATCGCTCGAACATGCCGAATACGCGCCAAAAATGCATGCTGAACCGCATGCCTGCATCGGGAAGCGAGGAAAGAAGAGACGTCACCAGGCTCATGACGGTGCGGACGAGCCAGGAGAAGTATTGCGGAAGGAAGATGGCAGCGAGCAGCGCCACTCCGAGTTTCGAAGGGTGCTTGTAACGCAAATGGGCGAGTTCGTGGGCTGCGACACCGTCAACTTCTCGGCGGTTGAGATGCTCGAGCAGGTAGTCGGTGAACATCACAATGCGGTTTCTGGCCGCATAGGCGTTGGCAACCTGTCCTTTGGATGCAGGCACGATGTAGATCTGGTTGACCCCGACTCCCAGTTTTCCCGCCATCGTGAAGATGCGATCGCGAAGATCTCCGGTAGTGAGCGGCTGGGGAAAAGTTTTCAGGATGCGGAACTTGAGCAGAGTCAGCATCTGGAAGACAAACAATGCCGAAATCATGAGAGCCGCCGCGGTCTTGGGCTCTTGCCGCAAGATCGTAAGGCCGGACAGCAGGAACATCAGGGGCAGCGCCTGCGCTCCGACAGTTGTCAACTGTTGCGCGAGAAATTCTTTACGCGTCCAGCGCGCGCCGCGGAGTCTGGTATGCACTGCGTAGGACAACGACATGCAGCCTAAATAGATCAGAAACGCCGGAAACAGTGAGAGAGAGACGCTGACCAGCGCCGTCTTGAATGGAGAAAATGCCTGCTGATCGATCCACTGCAGCAGAACTTTCCGCGAGCCAAAATCTGCACTGAGCCAGATGAACATAGCGGCGAGTACGAGCCAATTCAACCCGCGCATGAATCCGAACCAAGCTGCGGCCGGATCCGTCGCGGACATTGCTAAAGCGCGGCGCCGCATCCATAGCGTGAGCAACATCGGTACGAAGATGAAAGCCGCGAGAATCGCGAGAGCGCGCTGCACATCGGAGCGCCTGAGTCCGTATGAGAGATGGAGCGTGGCTGGCGTGTGAGCGTCTTTGACTGGGATCTCATACTCAACGTAGCTTGAACGTCCAGCATCGGTGATCGGGCTCGGCCTGGAGAATTCTCTGGAATAGTCAAAGAAGGCTGTTTTGGGAGCGGAGAGTGCGATGTCTACCCGCTCGACGCCCGTTCCCTGCAAGGCAGTGACGAGGGCGGAGTAATCGAACTCTCCGCGAACTGCGAGCGCATCTTTGGAAAGCACGCCTTCGCAGCGGGCTTGGAGAATATGGCTGTTGTACTTTTCCAGTTGCTGGCGAAAACGATCGCGGCGGGCCGCACTCCAACTCTTTTGCAGGTCCGAAGAATCGAATTGAGAAAAATCGGGGTGCTTGATCACGCCAGAGGGGCAGTGGAACGATTGCGCCAGGATGTCGGGGAGCGCCGCCGACTCAGTTGCGGATTGGGGCAAGTTCAAGGTGAGATTCAATGATCCGTGGCCATCGAAGTTCAGCGACAGCGTAGCGAGATTCGCCAGCCCCGGATCATCATCATCATCATCGCTTTTGTCGTAGTCCTGCGCGAGAGCAGAGACCGCAATCAGCAGCGTCAGGCCAAGAATCGAGTATTGCCATTTCGATTTCATGTCGAACTCCGAAATCGCTCAGGGTGAGTCATGCACGCTTTATGCGCGCGCTTTCCGGTGGGGAGAACTCAAGTTTCGGGTGGGGCGGTAGGTGAAACAACGTAACTGAAGTGCTCTGTTCGGAGGGGTCCTGCGGGGATAAGAAAGCCCACGGGATGGGCCCGTGGGCGATCGTTTCGGATGGTTCTCAGGACTGCTTGTCAAGGGAATCGATCTCGCGAGCGGTGCGTTCGAGAATCTCGCGGATTTTCGCGATTCGTGCCGCATCATGGGAGCCGCGAGTGGCGGCTCGCAATGCCGTCTTCATGACCGTTGCTGCCGGACGCATCACTTCGGCGCCTTCCATGCCCATCCAGGGAGCCCAGTCGCCGGCTTGTTCTGCGCGACGCCAGATCTGCTTTACAGTTTCAGATTCTTTCTGCAGCTCCGCCCGGCCAGCGTCAGTCAACGAATAGGTTCGCTTCCCAGCCACAGTCTCGGACGTGACCATGCCTTCATCTTCCAACTGCTGCAGCGCGGGATAGATCGCGCCGGCGCTGGCTTTGTAAATACCACCAGATTTGGTCTCGAGTTCTTTCATCAACTCGTAGCCATGCTTCGGACCGCTTTCGAGCATGGAGAGCAGGGCCAGCCGAATCTCGCCCGGGCCAAAGAACCGGCCCCAACGGCCACCGCGCCCGAAAGGAAATGCGCCCCCCATGAAGGGAGTCGCTACTGCTCCACGCCACCAACTTCCACATCTTCCGTACATATGGTTACCTCAGGGTTCAAAGTTTCAAAGTTTCAAAGTTTCAGAGTTTTAAGGTTTCAAGGTTGTTTGCCTCGGGATCGCCTTGCTCTGCTCTTAGGCTGTCTGGAAACCCTAGTTCTCTTCGATCTTTCTATACATATATCTTTAGATACATCGATTGTCAACATGGGGTCGCAAATGCTTCTCTTACTCCTTGAAAGCCGGAAGGATTGTAGCCGGGGCACTCGGAGTATCCGGCTCGGGACTCAGGACTCGCAACTCGGGACTCATTTACAATCGGGCCGTCATGTTCTACCGCTCGGATCATCGCGCTCCGGACCAGATTCGGCCTGTAAAGATCACTCCTGAGTTCATCACGACGGCCGAGGGATCGGCCCTGATTGAGGTCGGGAACACACGGGTGATCTGCACGGCGTCAATCGAGGAGACAGTGCCGCAATTTATGCGCAACAGCGGCAAGGGATGGATTTCGAGCGAGTACAGCATGCTTCCCCGCTCGACTTTGACTCGCACACCCCGCGAGGTTTCGAAAGGGCGGCAGAGTGGGCGGACGCACGAGATCCAGCGGCTGATTGGGAGGTCGTTGCGGGCGGTGGCAGATCTCGCGAAGTTGGGTGAGCGGACGATCTGGATCGACTGCGACGTGATCCAGGCCGATGGTGGAACGCGGACCGCTTCGATTACCGGAGCCTTCGTGGCATTGGGTCTCGCACTGGGAAAGCTGGTGGAGGCTGGGACGATTCCGTCAGTACCCTTGAGAGATTTTGTGGCGGCCGTGAGTGTAGGCATGGTCGACGGAGAAATCCTGCTCGACCTTGCTTATGACGAAGATTCCCGGGCCGAAGTGGATATGAACTTCGTCATGACTGCGGGCGGAAAGATGGTGGAAGTACAGGCGACGGCGGAGCATCAGGTGTTCGACGACGCACAACTGGGAAAGATGCTGTCGCTGGCGCGGAAGGGCGTGCAGGAGTTGATTGGGAAACAGACGGCTATTTTGAGTGGATTGATGACCCAGCAGATGCCACGTAGGTAAACCCCTACTCCAAATAACAATTCAGATCAATCATGCCCTCTTCCCTTACACACGCTGTTGCAGCGGCGGCCATCAGCGCTACGTTTTACCGGCCCGGCGTGCCGAAGCGAGTGTGGATCGCGGGGATTCTGTGCTCAATGCTTCCGGACATCGACGTGATCGGGTTCCGGGTCGGCATTCCCTACGGCGATTTCTGGGGACACCGCGGCTTTACCCATTCCCTTGCGTTCGCCGCACTTCTAGCTGCGATCCTTACAGTTGTCGTGCGAGCGCGCGCCCAGATCTCCAGCTTTGCGTTGTTCTCGTACCTGTTTCTGGCGACAGCGAGCCACGGCCTGCTCGATGCGATGACAAATGGCGGGCTGGGAGTGGCGTTCTTCTCTCCCTTTAGCAACCGCCGCTACTTCTTTCCGTGGCGACCGATACGCGTTTCTCCTATCGGCGTCTCACGATTCTTCGGGGCTAAGGCTGTGGCGATCCTTCACAACGAAATACTGTGGGTATGGCTGCCGTCCCTCGTGGTAATCGCAGCCGTGATGGTTTCGCTACGATTCAGGGAACGATCGACTGCCGCACGGTAGTGGGACGCCGCTTTCCGGTTTTGAGCGTGGAAATGAATTATGAACTCAGCAATCCTGTAAGCAGATCGTGTTTCTTCGCGGCGAACGGATTTACCACCGTCACACCGTTCCAGGTGAATCCGTCTTGCAGGTCTTCGGACAGCAAGAGACGGCACGATCCTGCGGCGGCCGCAGAGAGAATCACAGAGTCCCAAATCCCCATCTGTGCACGGAAAGATCGATCGCCGCCAGCAAAATTGAGGGCGATGTTTCAATCGCCGGAAAAGTATCGTGCCAACGGAAAACTATGCTTCGCGCTTCCAAAGCGGAAAATCCCGACTTTTTGACAAGAACACGAAACAGCTCACCGAGGACCTGAACCGGAAGAAAGGTGTTGGATTCTGGAAGCCTTCTAATCAGGTCCACTGCTGCTCTCGCCGGGGCAGGACCGTTTACACCTTCGGCGTAAATCAGGACGTTAGTGTCGAGGGCGACGCGCATATCCCGCTCAATCAGTCGTACAGCTCGTCACGCGTCCAACGTCCAATGGAGCGACGACGCACCGTGCGAGTTTCGAGATGGGCGAGCAAGGCGGCCTTGGCGTGGCTGCGGCTTTGCTCTTCGATGGGTTCGATCCGAGCGACGGGCCGGCCGTGGCTGGTAACGATATAGCTTTGCCCAGCTTTCACCCCGCGAAGCAGCTCCGAAAATTTTCGATTCGCCTCTGCGGCCGAAATCGCCTTCTGCATAATGTAGTGATTGTAACTACTTTCTAATTTGCATGCAATGGCGATGAATGCGCAGACTGGGCAGGCGACAGCGGCGGCCCCCACTGCCAAGACATCACTTCTGCTGCGCCTTCTTCTCGGCTGCTGCTTTTTGTGCGGCAATCGTCCACGGAGGAATGATTCCATTCTCGCGGGCATAGGCGATTGATTGTCCCAAATGCTCGTGATTGTCGGCGACCAGGATGTAGACCACGTCGCCGGCATTGGCTTGCGGACCGAGTTTCGGCAGAAGTTTGGCAAACTCCGCGTTGGTCATGCCTTTGATTGTCTTTTGGGCAAAGTCCCAGGATTTGTTCAACTCGTCGACGATGCGGGCGCGATCGGTCGCAGATTTTTCGAGTGCCTTTTTATCCACTCCAGCCGGGGTCTCGGCGCCCATCATTCCCAGAATTCCGTAACGCTCGGCGGCCACGTGGAGGAAGACTTCGGCGAACGAGCGAGAATCTGGCGAGGGCCGCCAAGTTAGTTTGTCGGCGGGAAGGGCGTTGGCGAGGTCCACGAACTTCTTCTGCATGGCCTCGAGATCGACCAGAGCCTGCGCTTTCATGTCATAACTCGGAGCGGTATGATCGACGGCCTCGTCTGCGTGGGACCGGGGTCCGGCAGCCGAAGCCAGGCTGGCGGCCAACAAAACAAGCAACACTAACCGGGAACGTCTGTTCATGTGATTCTCCTTAGCAAAAGGCTGGTGCCTTAGACGGCGGCCGATCTGATTCGTCGTGTCTATGGGAATCGATTTTTCGCGACGAAATGACTCTCCGGGTCTGCTCGCGCTCCCTTTTTGGAACTTTCCCAATTCGATCCAGTTGCCCTCACTCTTGAGTGCCCATTCGTCGGCACGCGCCTTTACGGGTTCATCTGGAGGCGCTAGGTTGAAGAGACTGCAATGGGAATTCTGCGCCGCATCGACCGCCGCCGCGAGCCACGGAACCAGGTTGAACTCAGCGTCATGGTTTGGGGTGTAGACACGAAGGGCGAGCGATTTTGCAAGAGGCGCGTTGCCGCGACATCAGCCTGAGTGGAGGTCTACTTTCTGGCATTGAGTCAGAGTTGCGGTCTGGCGATGTGATTGGAATTCTCTACCGCGGCAAGAAAGCGAGGTACCGTGTGGTTTGGGTGCGCTACGAAGACAACGTCGGAAAGATACACGCAGCGATTCACCGCTTTGAAGAAGACACGTGCCCCTGGCAGGAACTGCTAACGGAGCAGGCGTCGGTTGCAGAACCGGACGAAGTGCATTCGAGCCGCCCATCGTCCGAGAACTCTGGCCAGTAGGAAACCTCGCGGTCCCGCGAATCTCGTACAACCGTCATCTCCGCGGCTTCATCGAAGACGAAGCCGCTCATTAAAGTCGTTTCCCGATCCGCAATCCACCGAGTCACTCTAGCCAACAATTTATAGGAGTTTGCGTCATGTTTCACCACGTCAAAGAACTACAGTTCAACGCACGTGTCTCTAAACCCGACCCGAAGTTCGCGCGCCTGCTGCTGGAGCAGTTTGGCGGCGGTAATGGCGAACTGAAGGCGGCCATGCAGTATTTCGTTCAAGCCTTCTCAGCGCGGCAACCGTATCCCAAGCTGTACGACATGTTGATGGACATCGCGACCGAGGAATTCAGCCATCTGGAAATCGTGGGGGCAACCATCACCATGTTGCTCGGTCCGATTAACAGCGAACTGAAGCAAGCCTTTGAAGATTCTGGGTTGAAGGAGATGGTTTCGGGCGGCTCCGCCGCTCGGGAGGCATTGGTTCATCAGGCGCTGATGAATCCGCAGTTTTTTGTGCTGACCGCCGGCGGCCCGACGGTCTCTGACAGCAACGGGAACCCATGGTCGGGCGCTTATGTGAATGCGAATGGCGATCCGACGGTTGATCTGAGGTCCAACATCGCGGCGGAGTCTCGCGCGAAGATCGTGTACGAGTATCTGTTGCAATTCACCGATGACGATCTCGTACAGGAAAGCCTGCGCTTCCTGATGACGCGAGAGATTTCGCACTTTCAGATGTTCGCGGCTCACCTGGAGCAGATCCAGCCGAACTTTCCTCCGGGAGTGCTGCAGGGCGATGCGCGGTTTACGCATACGTACTTCAACATGTCGAACGGCGCCAGCGCGCGCGGTCCGTGGAATCAGGGACGAGGTCCATGGCCGCAGGGTGAATGGACGTACGTGGCAGATCCCATCAGTGCCGTCAAAGAGACGAACGGACTGACAACCTTCAAGCAGACCGCACCGATGTCGAATGACCAACTGGATAACATCGGGAAAAAGCTTGGCAAGGAGAGATATCAGGAGATCAGTAAAGCGGTGCCGAAGAGCACGAATCAATGGTCGGCATACCCGCAAACCGAGTTGGAGAGCCCGAAGAAGGCGAGCTAGTTCCCTGCGCTCCTGGCGATTTTCTTGGCGAACTCTGCGGTTACGCGAACTTCTTTAACCGCAGAGATCGCCGAGGATTCGCGGAGAACGCGGAGCCTTCCACCCTCGTCAGCGTTCCAGCCGAAGCTGGGGTCAACGATCTATTCAATCCAGACAGTCTTTGCGTTCACGAACTCGCGGATTCCAACCAGGCTCAACTCGCGGCCGTGGCCGGAGGCTTTTACACCGCCGAAGGGCACGCGCGCGTCGGACGCGACCATCTTATTGAAGAAGACCATGCCGGCTTCGATCTCGTTGATGAAGCGTTCGCGCTCTTTCTCGTCGTTCGTCCAGATGCTCGAGCCGAGGCCGAAACGCACGTCGTTGGCGATGCGAATAGCTTCGTCGATATCTTTGACGCGGAAGATGGACGCAACCGGACCGAAGAATTCCTCGCTGTAGGCAGGCGAATTTTTCGGAACATTGGTAAGAACCGTGGGTTCGAAGAAATTGCCGGGGCCTTTGATGGCGTGTCCGCCGGTGAGCAGCTTGGCGCCGGCATCGAGAGTTTTCTTCACATCGCGCTCGAGATCTTTCACGCCATCAGTCGTGGAGAGCGGGCCGAGCTCCGTTTTCTCGTCGAAGGGATCGCCGATCTTCAGATTTTTCATTTTCTCGACGAACTTGCGTTCGAAGTCAGCGGCAATTGGCTCGGCGACGATGAATCGCTTCGCGGCGATGCAAGACTGACCATTGTTCTGAACTCGCGCCTGAACCGCAGTGCTAACGGCAGCATCGAGGTTCGCGCTGGGCATAACAATGAAGGGATCGCTGCCGCCGAGCTCGAGAACGACCTTCTTAATGCGCTTGGCGGCGCCGATGCCAACCTGAATTCCGGCTTGCTCGCTGCCGGTTAACGTCGCAGCCACGACTCGCGGATCGTTCAAGACCGCGTCCACTTGTGCCGAACCGATCAGCAGGGTTTGGAAGACTCCTTCCGGAAATCCGGCTTCGAGGAAAATACTCTCGATCGCCAGCGCGCACTGCGGCACATTGGAAGCGTGCTTGAGCAATCCGACATTGCCGGCCATGAGCGCTGGAGCGGCGAAGCGGATCACCTGCCAGAAGGGGAAGTTCCACGGCATGACGGCGAGGATCGGCCCGAGGGGCAAATAACGGATGAAGCTCTTCTTCGCGCCAGTCTCCACGACTTCGTCGGCCAGGAATCGCTCGGCATTCTGGGCATAGTAGCGGCAGGCGGAGGTGCACTTCACGGCTTCAGCAACGGCCGATTTGTAGGTCTTGCCCATTTCGAGCGTCATGAGGTGGGCGAACTTGTCTTTGTCGCGCTCCAGAATTTCGGCAGCCTTCAGCATGCGTTTCGCGCGCTCTGCGAACGAGGTTTGGCGTTGGAGTTTGAATGCTTGCACCGCCAGTTGTAGTTTTTTCTCGATTTCCGCATCGGTCAGCGCCTGAAATTTCTTGATTACTTCTCCCGTAGCGGGATTGATGGTGGCGATCGCCATGTTTGCAGTTCCTCTTCGTGGTCGTCAGAAAGCCGCAGCAAACGAACTTCAGCGGCTCTCTCGATTAGATAACTGAAATGCTGCTCGGAAGACAATCGCGGGAGAGAAGCCGAAGCGGTCATACCACTATACCACGAACTGCATTGCTATCTTCGGCGGATCTCGTCTTTCGGCTTGGACTGGTGAAAAGCGTCGTCCGCAGATTTGTGTTCCGGGTGAGCCCAGACGTCGCGCAGATCGTCGAATGCTCCCGAGGTGAAAAGCAGGATGGCGCCAACCGCGCAGACGATCATGACGAGCAACATCGGTGTCACCCCTGGCGGCGACATTGGCGCTAATAGCGTAGTAACAACCGGTGATGTGTTCAGTGATCGCAGTCACGGTTGTGCCGGCGATTTTTCCGTTCGAGCACTGCAAAGGGGACTGCCGCGAAAAGATTTCGTGCCGGAATAGAACTTCTGAATCCGCAATTCAAACGTCGGATTTCCGCCCGACCAGGGCTTTCAGCGAGTTCATTGGTTTACAATAATTGGTATTTCAAAAAGCACTCATCTTCATTCCGCTCGAGGAGGATTTCTCATGAAGCTTACCCCTGGCAAACTAGCCGGACTCAAAAAAGTGTCGAACGAACGTGGCGTAATCGCGGCAGCCGCGATGGATCAGCGCGGGTCGCTGCAGAAATCGCTGGCCAAGGAAAAGGGCGGCGAAGTGACCGACCAGATGATGGAAGAATTCAAGGCGCTGGTCACGGAGGTTCTGACGCCGCATGCCTCGGCCATCCTGCTCGATCCGGAGTGGGGACTGCCCGCCTCGAAAAAGCGCGCCAAGAACGCCGGCCTGCTGCTCGCCTATGAAAAGACCGGATACGATAAGACCGGTCCCGGCCGCCTGCCCGATCTGCTCGATCACTGGTCGGCCCGCCGCCTGAAGGAAGCGGGCGCCGATTGCGTGAAGATTCTCCTCTACTACACGCCCTACGATCCGAAGCACGTGAACGAGACGAAGCACGCCTGGGTGGAGCGCATTGGCGACGAATGCCGCGCCAATGACATTCCCTTCTTCCTTGAATTCGTGGGTTATGAAGAGGGCGCCGACGAGAAGGGCCTCGAGTACGCGAAAAAGAAACCGCACATCGTCACCGAGAGCATGCGCGAATTCTCGAAGGAGCGGTATGGGGTCGACGTGCTGAAGGTCGAAGTCCCGGTCAACATGAAGTTCGTGGAAGGCACCAAGTCTTTCGCCGGACAGAAGGCCTACACGAAGAAGGAAGCCATTGATCTGTTCCACAAAGCTGCCGCTGCTGCGACCAAACCGTTCATTTATCTGTCGGCGGGCGTGAGCAATGCGGAATTCAGCGAGACGCTGGTACTGGCTGGAGAGTCAGGCGTGAAGTTCAATGGCGTGCTCTGCGGACGCGCGACCTGGAAAGAAGGAATCCCGGTGTACGCGAAGCAGGGCGCAGCGGCGTTCCGCAAGTGGCTCGAGACCGAAGGAGTGAAGAACATCAACAACGTGAATGACAAGCTGAAAGCGGCGACCAGCTGGCATTCGATCTACGGGGTTGAACTGGTCCACGCGTAACAACATTCAGAATTCCAAGGGCGCGGGCAATCTGCCCGCGCCCTTTTGTCTGCGAGGAAACAGTGGAAAAAGTTCTTCTCTCGTGGAGCAGCGGCAAAGACAGTGCATGGACGTTGCATGTACTGCGGCGGCGTGCAGAGGTAGAAGTCGTTGGCCTTCTAACGACAATCAACACACATTTCAACCGAGTCGCGATGCATGGCACTCGCAAGGCGCTTGTCGAGGAACAGGCTAATGCGGCTGGCCTGCCATTGTGGGAAGTGCCCTTGCCTTGGCCCTGCAGCAATGAGATGTACGAAACGGCCATGGCAAAAGCGTGCCGCTCTGCGTTGGCGAGCGGGATTGAAAGCATCGCATTTGGGGATCTCTTCCTGGAGGACGTTCGCCGATATCGGGAGGATCGCCTGCGCGGCACGGGGTTAAGCCCTATCTTTCCTCTCTGGACTCGGAACACACAGGAACTAATCCAGGAAATGCTCGAGGCGGGATTGGGCGCGCGAATCGTCTGCGCCGATCCCACCAAGATTCCGGCCGAATTTGTCGGGCAGGATCTCGACTACGATCTGCTGCGTCAGCTGCCCGCGGGAGTTGATCCCTGCGGCGAGAATGGCGAGTTTCATACCTGTGTTCACCGCGGACCGATGTTCCAGAGATCGATTGACGTAGAAAACGGCGAGACCGTGACCCGAGATGGCTTCGTTTACGCCGACCTGATTCCCGTGCGAGGTGCTTGCCCTGACGTCGCATCGGCCTCTACGTGATAAAGGGGCGTCTGTTAGCGTCCAGATCGATAGGTGAGCAGGTGTATAAGCTTCCTATGAGCGTCTCAAGCAATGTTCTTATTACTGGAGCCTCTGGCGGGCTCGGGTACGAATTCGCCAAGCTTTTTGCGCGCGATCGTCACAATCTCATTCTGGTGGCGCGCAGCGCCGACAAGCTCGCGCACGTCGCGAAAGAACTCCAGGCCGTCGGAGTCACTGTCAAAACCTTTCCGCTCGATTTAGGGGAATCTCCGGCCCCGAAATTTCTCTACGATCAACTGCAGCGCGAAGGAGTGAGTGTCGAGATACTGGTGAACAATGCCGGATTCGGCGCGTACGGCGAATTTGCGCAGATGGACGAGAAAGAAATCCGTGGGCAGATCCATCTCAACGTCACGGCGTTGACGGAACTCACCAGGCTGTTTCTTCCAGCCATGATTGAGCGCGGCAGCGGAAGAATTATGAACGTGGCTTCCACCGCCGGATTTCAGCCGGGCCCGCTCATGGCTGTCTACTATGCGACCAAGGCGTATGTGATTTCGTTTTCCGAGGCTATTGCCAATGAAGTAAAGGATTCAGGCGTCACGGTCACCTGCTTTTGTCCCGGTGCCACGCAGACGGGATTCGCAGAGCGAGCGGGGAACGATAAAACACGGGTATTCAAACGCGCCGGAGTGATGGCGGCTGACAAGGTCGCGCTGGATGGATATCGAGCAGTGATGGAAGGCCGCACGCTCGCCATTAGCGGGCTGCAAAACTGGCTCGTAGCGCAATCGACGCGCCTGGCTCCGCGCAGGCTTGTGACCGCCTTGTCACGCTGGGTATCGGAACCGCCGGACCGGAAAACGACGGGCTAACTCGCGAATTTATGCCCGACGCGGTTAGGTTTCGTAGCCCTTGAGTCCCGCGCACCTACTCGAATCCGCTTGCTTCCTATCTGTCCTGCGCGCTAGCCTTATTGTGCTCTCGCGGTTCTTCTCACCTCCTGTTTCTCTCCACGACTGAACTGTGCGAGTGGTGCAATGGCTGTGCAATACAAGGCGGTATCTCCTATCCCCCCACTACATATAGTGTTATATTGCTTGACGCCGCCTGAATTTCGTCGGTACAGTAGCTTAACTTTGTGCTCGCCCTTCCCAGCCTGGGGTGAGCGGCAGGACGACAGCGGCATCCGCGGCAACGTATTGCGCTCCGGAGGAATCCGTCTGGTAAACAGGAGATCCACCTGCGAAAACCTCTATTTCTCGCGTCCGATGTGCGCGAGGAATGGGGTGATCGAAAAATCTCCACTTCTGGCAAAACCGGCCAGAAATGGGGCACCCATGTTTCAGGTACTGGCCGCTAGCCACTGGTCACTGGAGTTGATGCTTTGCTCAAACTGAAGAGGCTTCAGATTCTCGGGTTCAAGTCGTTCTGTGACCGCACGGAGCTCAAGTTCCATGGCGACGGCGTTGCCGCGATTATCGGTCCGAACGGCTGCGGCAAATCGAACATCTCCGACGCGATCTCGTGGGTGCTGGGCGAGCAGTCGGCCAAGACGCTGCGCGGATCGCGCATGGAAGACGTGATCTTCGCTGGAACGCGCGACCGCAAGCCGACGGGCATGGCGGAAGTGTCGCTCACGTTAATTGATCCTGAGGTCTACAAAGGCTCCGATGCCAATGCCGCGGTCGAAGTCGATATCCAGGACGAGATGCCTGAGACTCCTCAGGATCAGGCGCACGTAGCCGATGACTGGGATGAGGCGGCGATCCGTGCGCGTAATGCCGCGGACACCGATCTCGCCGTTGAGGATGCGCAACCCGGGAGGATGGAAGAAGTCGAGATTCCGCGATCGAAGATCAACACGATCGCGATTGCCTTCCCTGACGACGAGCCAATCTTTGCGCTACCGGTACACACGGTGGGAGCGCCTCCGGCGAACGCTTCGATCGGGACGGCCGCTCCGCATGTGGTGTTGAAAATCCGGCGGCGGAAGTTCAATCAGCAGCAGTTCCGGCACGGAGAGATCGTCGTTACTCGGCGGCTGTTCCGCTCGGGGGACAGTGAGTATCTGCTGAATGGCAAGCTGTGCCGCTTGCGCGATATTCAGGAACTGTTCATGGGCACGGGGCTTGGGCCGGAGTCCTACGCGCTGATTGAGCAAGGACGCATTGGGCAGATTCTCAGCAGCCGTCCGACGGACCGGCGGGCCATTCTCGAAGAAGCCGCCGGGATTACCAAGTTCAAGACCAAGAAGCGGCTGGCCGAAGCACGACTGGAAGACGCCAAGCTGAACCTGGCGCGCGTGAATGACATTTTCGAGGAAGTCACGCGGCAGATGAATTCGTTGAAGCGGCAGGCGTCGAAGGCGGAACGCTATGCCCGTTTACGGGACGAGATGCGGGCCAAGCTGCGCGTGGTACTGGCCAGCAAATTCGCAGCGATTGAAAAAGAGAGCGCCGAGATCGATGCGCAATTGAATGCGCTGGCCGAGGAGATGAAGCATCGGTCCGAGGAAGTGCAGCAGCTTGAGGCAGAGCACGGCGAGCGGCAGCAGCGTGGGTACGACATCGAAACTGAGCTGCGCGAGAATCGTGACCGCATCTCGCAGATCGCGATGGAAATCGATCGGGCGCACGCACGCCGTCGGCACAATGAAGAGCGCTGCGCCGAGTTGCTTGTGCGTGCGGCATCGGCCGAAGCGGAACTGGCCCAGGCTCGTCATCGTCTGACCGCGCTGGAATCCGAGCGCGAACAGAACCGTCAAATTCTTGAGTCAGCCGCGGCGGATCTTGCGGCGGCCCAGAGCGATCTTGCACTTTGTCAGCAGGAAGCCGCTGCCGCAGCGGCCAGTCTTGCCGAAATCGAACGTCAGCAAGAAGAATCGCGGATCGTTATTTTCGATATCGTCTCGTCAGCTTCGAAGCTGCGCAATCAACTGGCGCAAGCAGAAGAGCGTTTGGCCGGAGCGGATCGGGACGCGCGACGCCTTGACGCGGAGATCGCGAATGCGAACACACAAGTCGAAGCTTTCGGCGGACAACGCGGACAGCTGGCTCTCGAGTTCGACAGCATCACGCAGCGTGCGGCTGGGATCAGCGAAGAAATCGGCCAGCTTCGACGTCTGATCGAGCAAAAGAAGCTGGAAGAAACCCGGTCGAAAACCAATCTCGACGTGCTGCGTGCGGAGTATGCGACGGCGCTTGGCAAGAAGGGATCGCTTGAGGCCGTAATCGCCGAGCACGGATATTCCACAGAGTCGGTCCGACGCCTGTTTCAGTCGGGCGTGATGCAGAGCGGCCTAGCGCCTGTCGGAGTGCTTGCTGACTTCCTCGAAGTCGAGCCTCGCTACGAGCGCGTTGTTGAAGACTTCCTGCGGGATGAATTGAACTACATCGTGGTGAAATCGTGGGATGCGGCGGATGAAGGCCTCCGCATGTTGCGGACCGATGTGGACGGCCGGGCGACGTTCCTCGTCCATCCCGAGGACGCGCAGGCGAAATTCTCATTCATTCTGGACGAGGCGGCACACTCCGCCCCTCCTGCGGCGCAGATTGTTCCGTTGAAGCACACAATTCGCGTGCTCGACGGTTTCGGCAAGTCGCTGGAAGTGATTCTGCCTAAGCTGCGCGACGGATACATCGTTCCTCAATCTGACGCGGCACGGAGCCTGGCGCTGGAAAATCCAGATGCGTTCTTCCTGGCGCAGTCCGGTGAGTGCTTTCACAACGTGACAGTCACGGGCGGCAAGCAGCGCGCGGAGGGTCCGCTTTCGATGAAGCGTGAATTGCGCGACGTCATGCGGCAATTGGAAGATCTTGAGCGCGGGCTGCGCGAGGAAGAAACCCGCGTGCTGACGCTCGGGCGCGAGATCAAGGAACTCACGGAATTGCTGGAGCGGCTGGAAGGCGAGAAACGCGAAGCCGAGCATCAGGCAATGACCCAGGGACACATGCTGCGGCAACTCGAGTCTGAGGTGGCGCGCGTGAGCGAACGTCTGAACGTTGCTCAGATGGAACTGGCACGGCTCGCAGCGGAACGCGCCGAACAGGAAGGAATTCTGTGCGCACGTCAGTCGGAAATTGAAACGCTGGAACTGAAGCGGATTGAAATCGAGCAGCAGATGGCGACCGCACAGACAACGCTCGCCGCGCTTCGCCAGAACCGGGAAGAATCTGCCCGCACCACTTCGCAGCACGCCGCACGCGTGGCAACGCTCGAGGAACGGCATCGGTCGGCGGCAGGCGTACTCCAGCGGATCGAGTCGCTGTTCTCCGAGATGGATGAGCGCGTCCATGCGCTCACGTCGCAGATCGAAGGCGCAGCTGCCGAGAAGCTCCAGCGCGAAACCGAGAATACTCAACTGGCGCAGCAGGCGGAAGACCTTGAAGCTGAGCGCAATGCATCGCAGACGCGCGAAGGTTTGCTGCAATTCGAAAGCGAACAGCTGCGTGCTCGGCTTTCCGAGATTGACGAGTTGCTGCGCGCCAGCCGCCAGCTTTTGGACCAGGCACGTGATCGCCGCGGCGAGCTTTCGGCATCGGCGGCAAAGCTGCAATCCGACGCGCAATACATGTCAGAGACCTGCCTGAACGAACTGGGCATGGAGAGCGCCGCACTGACCGCCGACACTTCCCTGCCCATCGTCACCGGCGACGAACTCGCAAACGAAGATCAGCTGTACCGCGACATGCGCGCGAAGCTGGAGGCCATGGGCCCGGTCAACATGATGGCGCTGGAAGAATATAAAGAGACAGCTGAACGCCATTCATTCCTGGAAACACAGCGCAAAGATCTGATCGCCTCGATCGAGAACACGACGGCTACGATCAAGGAAATCGATCAGATCTCGCGGCAAAAGTTTGAAGAGGCATTCCACAAGATCAACGAGAACTTCCAGGCCACGTTCAAGAAACTCTTCGGCGGCGGTCACGCGTTTATGAAGCTGACCGACGAAGAGAACAGCGCCGAGAGCGGCATCGACGTGGTGGCCTCACCTCCGGGCAAGCGGCTGCAAAGCGTGTTGTTGCTCTCCGGCGGGGAGAAGGCTCTAACGGCACTCGCCCTGCTGGTTGGCATCTTCCAATACGCGCCGAGCCCCTTCTGCATCCTCGACGAAGTCGACGCTCCGCTCGACGAAGCCAACGTCGGACGCTTTACCGAACTCGTCAAAGAAATGAGCGTGCAGACCCAGTTTGTGCTGATCACGCACAGCAAGAAGACGATGAGCATCGCTCCGGTGCTCTACGGGGTCACCATGCAGGAACCGGGCGTTTCGAAGCTGGTCTCGGTGAGGTTCGGAGCGCAATAGTTCCACTCTGGCGGGACTATCGCCGGAATTTCACGCTTATGGCAGCGAAGCGGCTTCCACGGACGGTCTACAGTTCGGCACTCAGTCCTTTCTAGCAGCTTTGCCGCTCTTGAATTCGCAGGCCTTCATATCGACCTTGCGTCCTCGGAATCGGACGCCTTCCGCTTCCAGGCGTAATCTCTGTTCGATGGCGGAGTCTCCGGTCAGCTTGATGGCGCCGCCTGCACCGAGTATGCGCTGCCAAGGCAGCCCGTAACTGCGACGAAGGACACGGGCCACCATGCGCGCCGCCCCTGGATATCCCGCCATCCGAGCGACGCCTCCGTAAGTGGAGACTTTTCCTCTTGGGATTGCCCGGATGACGCGCTCGATGCTTATGCGCATCTTGGCAGATGCATCGGGACCGTTTTTCGACTTTCTCATGGGAAAGGGGCGTCGTTCTGCCAAAAAACAGCAAGCCAGCTCGCCGAACGAGCCGGCCTGCGAAGTTGAAGAAGTTCTCAATTCCCGGAGGACTGGGTCCGCCGCGGTCAATGCGCCTGAATAGAAGTCACTTTGGCGTTAAGCTACCTGCCGAAAAGCTTCGAGCGCTGCATACTCGGAATCGTGCACTTCGAAAACGGTCAGGAGTTTCGTGACCTGCAACAAATCACCAACACGTCGGGTCAGATTGGCGAGTTTGATGGTGCCACCAGCATTGTGCGCCGTGGTATGCAGTGCGACCAGAGTTCCCAGCCCACCAGAATCGATGTAGCTGATCTCGCCCAGATTCAGCACGATTTTTTTGTTGCCGTCGGCAATAGCTTTTTTAACTTCGTCACGCAGCAAAGACGATTCGTCACCGAAAACAATGCGTCCGCTACAGCTAAAGACCACAATTCCGTCGACAGTTCGCTTCGTAACTTTCAATTGCATGTAAAATTCCCTCCGCAGATCCGGTGTGCAACAGCGTAACGCGTAGCGGTGCGCCAGGCAACTGCAGGCTGTGCCAGGTGCTGATTTTCCTCTTCGACAGCCGTTTTTGCTGTGTCGGGCATCACGTATAATCGAGTTTTCGCCCATCATGAGTTACACGGTTCTGGCCCGCAAATACCGTCCGCAGAAGTTCTCCGAAGTCATTGGACAGGAGCACGTTACCCGCACGCTTCAGAACGCGATTGAGCAGGGGCGAAGTGCCCATGGCTACATCTTCAGCGGCCATCGCGGAATTGGCAAAACTACCGTGGCACGCATCCTTGCCGCTGCTTTGAACTGCCGTTCACAGGATCATCCGGTTCCGGAGCCCTGCGGAGTTTGCGAATCGTGTGTGGAGATTCGCGCAGGGAATTCGGTCGATGTCATCGAAATCGACGCTGCTACGAATCGTGGAATTGACGAAATACGTGAACTCCGGGAGGCCGCGCGCTACCGCCCGGCCCGCGATCGATTCAAGATTTATATCCTGGACGAGGCGCACCAGATTACGGACGCGGCTTTCAACGCGCTGCTCAAGACGCTAGAGGAACCCCCAGACCACATCGTCTTCATGCTAGCAACCACGCAGCCAGAAGACATCCCTCAGACTATCCGGTCCCGCTGCCAGCACTTCAGTTTCCGGGCGGTCAAGTTCGAAGACATCGTCGGGCAGCTACGAGACCTGGTAACGCGAGAGAAGATCGACGCCGATGATGACGCTCTGGCGCTGCTGGCCGAAGCCGGGGATGGGTCCATGCGCGACGCTCTTTCGATTCTTGATCAGGCCATTGCGTCCTCAACGGGCAAACTTACCGCAGATTCAGTTCGCAACCTGGTCGGGGCCGCTCCGGCGCACATTCTGGAGCAGGTGATGCAGGCAGTCTCGGAATCGAAGAGTGAAGAGATCCTGCGCCAGATCGACCACCTCATCAGCGAAGGACATAGCCCAAGCCATTTTGCGCGGCAGATGGTTCGGTTCCTACGGAATGCCACGGTCGCCAAGATCGCCGGCAAGGATTCAGCGCTGTTGCAGATCTCGAGCGAAGAACGAGACCGGGTAGCGCGCGTCGCCGAGTTATTCAGCGAAGAAGATCTTACTCGTCATTTGCAGATCATGCTGCGCACGCATGGCGAGCTGGGCTATAAGCAGGAACAGCGTTTTCATCTTGAACTAGGCTTGTTAAAGATGGCACATGCTCAGAAGCTGATCCCGATCGAGCAATTGCTGAGCGAAGTTTCCTCTGCCCCGATCACAGGCGCACAAAGACCGACGGGCAGACCTGCCGTGGTCGGGAGCAGCCCAACGTCGGAACCGCGGCGAACGGAGCAGGCGACCGCAGCGCGTTCGACCTACGTGAGCCCATTCGCCGCAGACTCCGCGCGAAAAGGAACTCCGCGCCAGGAGGATGCCTCCAGTGCTGGTTCCGCGCCGGGTCCCAGGATCGTCGCGCAGGCGAGCAAACCTGAGCCGGTCATCATGGGATCTGCGGCGCCTGCTGCCCAGCGCGAAGTCGCGCCAGTCGCGGAAGCACGAGAACTTGGCCATTCAAGCGAGACCGCGGTGGCTGTGGCTGAATCTGAGCCGGAACGTCACACCCAAGCGGCGGTCTCGACGGAGACGGACTCTGCGGACCCGGCCGGCAAAGTGCAAGCTGCCGTTCTGCAGGCGCTCATGGACGCGAACCAGCGAATTCTGGTTTCCATGCTCTCGTCCGGCGATTGGACAGTGCAAGGGAATGAACTCGTCATCAAAGTCGCGGAATCGCAAACGGTCGTAGACATGTCCCTGGGGACCGAAGCAAAGCGCATCGGTATCGCTACCGCCAGTGGAGTGTTGGGTCGAGCGGTCAAGCTGAAAGTGGTGCCGGGCGCCAGTATCCAAGAAAAAAAGAATGGAGCGACGAAGTTTGCGCCAGGACCAGGCGGACGCGGCCGAGCCGAACAGGATCCGATCGTGCGCCGCATGCAGGAAAAGTTTGGGGCGCAGATCAGGACCGTCATCGATTATCGGGACAAGAGGTAGTGGAAGTTTCAAGATTTCAAGGTCTCAAAATTGCTCGCGGTGGCAGCCGACCGTCAGCACTTTGAAACGTTAAAACTTTGAAACCTGAATTTGAGGTGTTATGGGCGGATTTAACCTGCAAGACCTGATGTCGAAAGCCAAGGCGCAGTACGAGTCGCTGCAGAAAAAGATGCAAGAGACCGTCGTCGAAACCTCCTCGGGAGGAGGCGCGGTCAGCGTGAAGATGGACGGACGGAAACAAGTGCTGAGTCTTCGCATTGATCCGGAAGCCGTGAAATCCGGCGACGTCGAGATGCTGCAGGATCTGATTGCCGCGGCCGTGAACGAAGCGGGGCGGAAGGTCGACGCCCAGATGCAGTCCACCGTCGGCGGAATGCTGGGCGGGATGGGCATCCCCGGAATGTGATTCATGCGATCCCGAATTTCTCATTTGACCATGCACGCAAACGGACCTTTCGATGTAACAGTCACTCCTCAGGATGACCAGTCTGAAGACCCGCTTCTCGGCCGCATGATGCTCGACAAGCAATATCACGGCGAGCTTGAGGGCACCGGAAAAGGACAGATGCTTACTGCCGGCACATCGGTAAAAGGCTCAGGTGCTTATGTTGCGATTGAGAAGGTTTCGGGCACGCTGAAAGGCCGACAAGGGACGTTTGTCCTGCAACATACTGGGACGATGACTCAGAATTCTCCGCAGCTTACGATCACAGTAGTTCCCGACTCCGGTACTGAAGAACTGGCTGGGATAAGCGGCAATATGATCATCAGAATCGCGGCAGATGGAAAACATTTGTACGAGTTTGAGTACAGCATCCCGAACGGAGCCCCGCTTGACTGAGGCTTCTTCCATCTGAGCGAACAGCTTTAGAATGCTTTAAGCTTCTCTCCACATCTCCATGTCTAAATTTGCCGAACCCATGTCGCGCCTGATCGACGAGTTGAAGAAACTTCCGGGCGTTGGAGCGAAGAGCGCGCAGCGTCTCGCCTTCCACATTCTTCGGTCGAGCGATGAAGATGCCGAGTTGCTTGCTGCCGCCGTCCGAGACGTAAAGGCGAATTTACGCCTGTGCTCTGTGTGTAACAACATCACCGACGTCGATCCATGCGCGTATTGCACCAGTCCCACGCGGAATCAGAGACTCGTTTGCGTAGTGGAAGAACCGACGAACATCGCGGCAATCGAAAAGACCAAGCATTTCAATGGCGTCTTTCACGTGCTCCATGGGGCGATCTCGCCGCTTCACGGCATTGGGCCAGAGCAGTTGCGAATCTCCAACCTCATCTCGCGGGTCGATTCGGGGAATGTAGATGAAGTGATTCTTGCCACGAATCCCACAGTGGAGGGCGAAGCGACTGCAGTCTATCTGTCCCAGCAGTTGAGGCGGAGCGGCGTCAAAGTGACTCGAATTGCGATGGGCATTCCCGTTGGCAGCGACATTGAGTACACCGACGAGATCACGATGCTCAAGGCGATGGAAGGACGCCGCGAAGTCTAACATCCCGCTGGCTAGTTCGGCCCGGTACTCCAAGCAGCCAATCTAGCACGGGAGTTCCGGCTTGAGAAAATCGTTGGATTCCTCTTCGGCCGCGGTCAAACCCTCGGGCAAGGTCCCGCGGTTGTATTCTGCCATGCGGTTCTTCCATTTGAGGAAATCGGTGATGCTCTGCGGTTCGATGCGCACTTCGACTCGGCGCAGGCTCGCCAGCAACAGATTCATCTCGTAACGGAACCCGACCGCCGTCCGCAAGTTCTTTGCTGACTCGTGCACCATCTCGATGCGTCCGCGTCGGTACTCCAGCAACCCCCATCCCGTGGGCAGTTCTTCAGTCTTGATCATCCCCGGAAGCGTTAGATAAAACCGCTCACTACCTACGCCTCGCTCCGGCTTTTGTCGCCAAGGCTTCTCGCGGTCCACCAGGAAATCGGCGCGGCTGACTTTGCATTCGATCATTACCGAATGGCAGGCTTTCTTCCATCCAATTGCGTCGGGCATTTCGCCGCTGGCACAGGCTTGCTCAGAAAGCACAACGCCACAGCGATAGCTTCGCAGCCATCGCACAGCTCGATCGACTAATTGGGCATGGGTCATGGAAGCAGCACCGCATCCTTTGTACTAGGCAGAAGCGAAGAGGAAAAGTGTCTCGGCGGCTACTTCTTGGAGTGCTTCACCGCGTATGCCTTGTCATATGGGCGGGTCGGACGATGATCGGTCTTCGAAGGACAGTTTCGAGCAGGTATCTTTCGGCCGCGACTGCTTGCGCCGAAGTAGTTCCCTCTCGATAGCCTTCGGCGGCGATAATGACGGCATCATTCTTGCTTATCCACGCCGGCTTTTTGAGAGATCCACTCCTACGACGACCGTTCACTGCAGGCGTGCCATTCTGGATCCTCAGCGAGCGAACATGCCCGTCGTGCGCCGAGTCGAACGCGTTCGCCAGCCGCAGGATCCCTGCGAGGTGAATTACATCCCGTTGGTCTGCCGGCGGGAGATGCTGAAGTAATCTCTGCCTTCGCTGCGGCAGCGCACCGGAGTGAAATCTCGCGACCAGTCCCGCACGCTGCATTTCCGCTTCGTTCCATCCCAAGAGCGTGCCGTGTCTCTTGATTAGTTCCAGCGATTCCTTCTGATGTCCCTTGTTGCCTTTCGCCTTGCCAACGTCATGCAGTAACGCGGCAGCGTAGAGACTGCGGCGCAGATCTTGACCCGCCCCGTTCGTCGCATGGGAGCTTGACCGAAGCACTCCGGTCGCAAGCAGGCCGTCATAGAGTTGGAGCGACAATCGCGCGACTCGCTCGGAGTGGGCAAAGTCGGGATCAAGCGCCTTGGCCCAGAGCTTCATGCGGCGGGTGGCGATCTCCTGAACCTGCTTGCCCTGAGGAAGACCGGCGCGCCAGATGTTCCACAGAGAATCAGGGCCCGTGGTTCTCTTGCGATATTCATCAATTCGTTTGCTGCGTTCTTCCGTAATGAGTTGGTGCCATGTCTTCCGGAGTGCTTCGTCGGGAAATACCTGCGACTGAAGGGCGGTTACCCATAAGACATCCAGGTCGTGGACCTCACCGAGAAGATCCTGCATGTGCTTCAAATCGTTTGACCAGAGCTTATGTTCATCCGGGAGGAAATTCTCGACAATGTAGCGAAAGCGCTTGATTCCGATACGCAACGTATGCAGCGCTACCTGCGATCGAGTGCGCATGGCTCGCGAGTGCAATTCGCGTGCCGTGGTCCAGCGCTCCAAGGCAAGGTGTTTGAAGACGGTGCTACCCGGACGAATGCGGGCTGCTCGCACCGGCAGGGTCTTGCTCCAGTGCCGCCACTGTTTGCGGTCGAATTCCTGCAGTGCCCCCCGGGCCTCGTACTTGTGCTGCGTCTCCCTCGCACGCAGGATTTGAAGCAGGGCCCTCGCTGCAGGGTCATGATCCTCGATCGGGACTGCTCCGGGCGGAGCTTCTCTTTCTTCCAACGCCGGATTCTGGGCTTCCGATACAAGGAGAGATTCCGCCGTCACAGCAGATTTCGGTAGGTGCAATTCCAGTCTCTCGATCCATTCCATCATAATCTGCACATCGCGCAGGGCCCCCAGGCGCTGGAAGAGTTGTCTGCCGGCCTTCTTCATCGATTTCCAGGCAGGGTCGGGATCTATAGCCATCATGCCGTCGGCCATGGATCGGCAGCGCCGCAAAGTTACACGGAGATCGTGCACTGGATCTGCACTGAAATCGGCAGCCACGTTGTCGCACTCATCAAGAACGCGCAACATCCAATAGCGCAGACCGGTAACTTTGGCAGTGGTTTTCAAGAGAATGGTTCGGAGACTCTGCGGATATTCTACCGAAGAACAACCGCAACCGGAGTGGTGCCGAGCGGTTCAGGTTGGCTACTTTTGTGCCGCGATCCAGGCACTCATCTTGGCTTCGAGAACGTCGAGCGGGAGCGGCCCCTGATCCAGAACCGCGTCGTGGAACGCGCGGATATCGAACTTGTTCCCCAACTCCTTCTGCGCACGGGCTCGCAGCTCGAGAATCTTCATCTGTCCCATTTTGTAAGAGAGCGCCTGTCCGGGCCATGCGATGTAGCGATCGACTTCCGTCTCGATGTTTTGGTCGTCCATCGCGGTGTGTTCGTGGAAGAAATCGATCATCTGCTGGCGCGTCCAGTGCTTCGAGTGGACGCCGGTATCGACGACCCAGCGCACGGCACGCCACATTTCATTCTGCAGGCGTCCGTAGTCGCTGTAGGGATCCTGATAAAAACCAGCTTCTTTCCCCAGGCGTTCGGCATAGAAAGCCCATCCCTCGCTGTACGCATTGAAATTGAGGTCGAACTTGCGGAATGGCGGAAGGCCGGTGAGTTCCTGGGCAATGGAGAACTGCAGATGATGCCCCGGCACGCCTTCGTGATAGGCAATCGCCTCTACATTGAGGAGCAGGCGCTTCTCGGGAGCGTACTCGTTGACATTGATGCGGCCCGGGCGCAGGCCGTTCGCGGCACCCGGGGAGTAGTCGGCCGGAACACCGGCAGCGCTGCGGAACTCTTCCATGGGAACAACATCGAGCTTGTTCTTCGGCAGGCGCCCGAATAGTTCCGGAAGCTTGCCATACATCTGGTCGCGATATTTCGTATAGAGATCGAGCAACTGCTGGCCTGATTTCCCGTACAACGCGCTGTCCTCGCGAATATGGGCGTTGAACGATTTCAGATCGCTGAAGCCCTGGGCCTGCGCAATCTTCAGCATCTGGCCTTCAATTTCTGTAACGCTCTTGAGTCCCAATTCGTGAATTTGATCTGCAGTGAGATCGGTCGTGGTCTGATGACGCACCGCCAACCGGTAGCGTGCATCGCCATCCGGGAGAGACCAGACGCCGGGATCCATTCGGCCGTGGGGTGCGTAATCTTGCCGGACGAACTTCGCGAAGCGCGCGTATGCTGGGGCGACTTCGTTTTTCACGGCATCTTCAATACTGGCACGCAGCCGTGCGCGATCGCTTTCCGCAACCGAGTCCGGAAACTTCCGAAGAGGTGAGGTGAATGTACTCTTGTCGAGCGGTGCATCCGCAACTTGCTGCGCCTGTGCCGCAACTTTTTCCAACAGATACTTTGGTGGCATGAGATGGTCGCGGAGACCCTGTTTCATGTGGCCAGTCGCTTCTTCGAGGATTCGAGGGATCTGGTGCAGGCGCGCAAGATAATTCTCGTAATCCTTCACATTGCGAAAAGGCACATACGATGGCAAAGAGGCGTATTCAAGGTGGATTCCGCCGAATTGAGTCGCGGGCATCTCCCAGCCCTTGAATGGAGCGCTGTCGAGCGTCTCGCGCAGGCTGCGGATCATGAGCACTTGGTTGAGACGTTCCTGCTCGGGGAATCCAGTGACGTCGATCGCTTCGAACTGCTTCAAGGCATGATGCGCATGGTCTAAGCCTTCCGCGATTGCCTTATCGGAGAAGTCGCTGAGACGGTCGTTGTAGCGCTCGTCGCCGACGTTGGTAGCGAGTTCGGGCTCGTGCGCAAGCGTGTATTCCCACTCCTCATTGAGCAGCCGGTTGAGTTCCGCTCGGCGCTCATCCAGAGATGGCACCGCGCCCGTATTTCGCGCGGCGGCATTAACGATCGTGGACAAGCCCCAGACGATGGCCACCACCAACGCGGCTTTACGCAAGATGCACCTCGCGGCTACTTCTTGAATTGAGGATCGATCTCGACCTGATAACCGGTGACCATTTTATTGGTTTCATTGGCCATACCGACAACAGCCATCAACTCTTTGAACATCGCGTCGGTCATGCCTTTTTTCTGGGCTGAGACGGTGTGCGAGGCGATGCAGTAGTGGCACTGGTTGGTCACACTGACGGCAACATAGATCAATTCTTTGGTCAGCGGATCGAGCGCGCCCGGGGCCATGATCTGCTTGATGTCTTCCCATGTACGCTTGAGAGTCGCGGGATCGTGGGCAATCGCCTTCCAGAAATTGTTGATCCAGTCTGTCTTGCGTGTGGCCATTATGTCGTCATAAACTGCGCGGACTTCGGGCGAAGCGTCTTTGTATTCGATAAGGCCGAGAGTGGACATAGGGTCTCCGGTGAAATGAACGCAACTGCAACAGCTTACCGCAGAGAGAGCGAAGAACCGCCGCAAACGTCGCGGAGAAAATCATTAAGGCGAGGCGACTATTCCGGCAATTCGCCCTTCAACAAATTCTCCAGCTTCGCGGCGGGCACTCTGACGCCAACGTAGAACTGCCCGAACTGCGCGTACACTGCGCTGACTTCGTCGAAGCGCATTTCGTAAATCAGTTTCTTGAACACGAGCGGGTCATCGGCGAAGAGATCGACTCCCCACTCCCAATCGTCGAAACCGATGGAGCCGGTGATGATTTGCCGCACTTCTCCCGCATAACGTCGCCCAACAAGTCCATGTTCGTTCATCTGCCGAGCACGTTCTTCGATCGGGAGCGTATACCAGTTCTTCTCTTCACCCCGGCGGCGATCCATGGGATAAAAGCAGGCGTAACGATTCGGCGGAATCTCCGGGTAAAGCCTAGGCTTCATCGCTTCCTTGTGGCGATTCAGCTTGCACTCAATCTCCGCCTTCCACTGGTCCGAGTACAGCTCAATTCCCTGATCAGTGAGCTCCTTGTAGATCTTCATTGTGGATTCGTAAAGGCCTAGTTCGATGATCGACAAGTATGACGTCGTGGGCTCGAGATAATCGCTGAGCCGCAGATTCGCCAACTGGAGTTCCGCCTGGTTCAGATCGGCGAAGGTATTACGGAAATGAATGAGCATCAGGTCACCCTTGTGTCCGATAAGGGAATAAAGCGCTGATTGGCCCGGAGAATGCTTTTCCATGCCGGCGAGCACTTCGGCGGCCTCGCGCCCGATTGCTAACTTCTCCGCCGATGGAAGAGCCCGCCACGCAGGCCAACGCAGCCGGAACATCTGGTGCAGCGTACTGTACCCCTCGGTGGTCAGTGGAACCTGAAGCGTATCTTTGGCGACCTGCGGCCGCGCGTGGTGCATCGTGGTCATTTCGGCCTCTGTGGATCGAAGTCGGGAAAGAATCATTGTATCGCGCCAGAGGCGGGATTCCGGCTCTTAACTCGCCATCGTGGAGTGCGATCAGTACGCCCAGTATGGACCTGCGCCCGCCGGAGTGGTTTGGCCGTCGATGGCGGTGAACACATTGCGTCCATAGAAGAAAGGAAGGCCCCAATCAAACATCCCGGGGTTCGGGCCGCCCAACGTGCTGAAAACCGCATTTGCTGAGGTCGCGAAAAGAGTGCTGGCATCACCGATGCTGAAGTTGATGGTCGCGGTTTTGGCGCCGCCGGTGGTTACGGCCGACAGATTCGTCGTAGACGAAGGACAGTAGAAGCCGCTGTTACTAGAGCACACCGTCAGCCCACTGAGGTTGGCATCGAGAAAGAAGAACGCGTTGGAACCGCTGTCGACGAAGGCGGGATAGGACTGCCCTTTGTAGGTCGTCGTGAACTCTCCGTTCGAGTCAATCGGGAAAACGGTTGCGCCGCTCAGGCTGTTGTTCGACTGCGTGCCGATTCCGAATACCAGTGAACCGGTGAGACTCGGCTCTGGCCCGGATACGGCAGGTAGTTCAACAATGACGCCGTTGTTATCGACGGGAAAAAGCGAGATCGGATTCTGCACCTGCTGTGCCAATCCGACGGTAGCCGTCGTGCAGGCGCTCGAAGAGCAAGAATAATACCAGCCCGGATTTTGCGTTCCCGTCTGCTGGCAAGCACCCCCGCAATCCTGGGCAAAGGGTCCAATTCCGAGAATTCCGTTAGCTCCCAGGGTTTGAAGCGTATCGTTCTCCGGCACGCCACCGTTTCTGCAGGGCTGCGGAACTCCCACGAAAGTGGGATCGATTAACTGGATCGGGACTTTGCTAGCCGTTTCTCCTCCGATGGCGACATCGGCCATCTTGATGGGACCCCAGGTAAATCCGCTCACGAATCCGGCACATTCGCCGAGCGGATCGCCATTGCTGGCGCTTTCGGGCGGCAGCACGAGTGTTAATGCACCGCCTCCTGCGGAAGAAAGAACGCGAAGGCCATAAGATCCCGTGTCCACCAAAACATTGTCGATCGTCTGGCAATTCGAACTGGAGGGCACGCATACCTTTACACTGGTGAATATCCCGTTCGCGTAGTTCCCTTCCGGACCAGCATTGACTGCGACTGGCTGAACGTTGCTCGCCGGGGCGGGCGGTGGAGTCATGCTGGCGTTGTGACTCGATCCTCCACCGCAACTGGAAAGGATGGCTGCAAACGTCGCGAGGACTGCCCAGAGAAAAACAGGCCAATATGCCTTGGCGGAAACCCACTTTCCTGTCACGGCAGATCCTCCACGCGCACGCCGGCCGGCACCTCGTCAGGAAGATAGGCACGTCCGCGAATAGAACGCATGTGACCGCCGATCTCGACCACGAGGCCGTTCTGCTGCACATACAATGGTCCCCCAACGGGGCGGCGGTTTTGTGCTTTCACTGCTCGCTGGAAATCCTCGAAGTGAGCCCCAAGCAGTTGTTGAAGATCGGGAAGCGAAGAGCCCTGCCACGAAACAGCAAAAATGCGGCCCGCCGGAGACGCAAACTCGCGAATGACCGTTCCGGTCGGAGTCTGCAGTTCGTCAACGCTATAGGCAGATGTCTGCGACGTACGCAGGCTGGCGTTGATGTGCGCTTGGTCAGATCGCACCGAGGAAACATCGTCGCCGAGTGATCCGAATGAGGGTGCCGCAGCGAGTATCAGGCAGAAGGAGAAGGAAACCAGGCGGCAAGTGATTTTACTGATGTACTTCGTGTGAAACCCCACGGGTGAGTTGATATTCGGGTTTAGATTTTTCGAGTTGGCGCATGGTTGCCTTCTGAATGTCGTCTACTCGTATGTTCTTTCTCAAGTACAAGATTCGCCTGAATGACACGCAATTGCGGATCACTTTAGTTTCGAAGGGAAAGGATGGGACGAAGATGAACCTGAACAGACTTTTGAAATCGATCTTGAAGACGGCCGTTTACATCATGGACTCGACTTCTGACACAGTGGACCGGGTTTCGGATCGGGCCTCGCGGTTCGCGGATGATGCAAGAGACATTGTGTATCCCAATCAAGGCAACACGATGCGAAACATTTTAAGTTTTGCGGCGGGAGTGGGTGTGGGTGTGGCCGCAGGGATTCTACTCGCACCGCAGAGCGGAGCCGAATTGCGCAATTCGATCGGCGACAGAGTGCAAGACATCAGCGACAAGGTGCGCGGCAGATCTGAGAATTACGCGACTGGAACCGATATGCGCTAGAGCAGCATCAGGGTTTTGAGAAACCGGAGCCGGGAAGACCGGCTCCGGTTTTGTTGCATAGGCAGTTCAATAGGCGGTTTAGGAGGAGAAAAAAAGATGATTTCGCGGAAAATCGTTCTTGCAACAACCTTGCTGCTGGCAGTCTCAGGAGCAGCATTCGCTTTTCCACTGGCTGGACAGACTGCCAAACAAGATATGAAAGACGCCGGACAGGATATGAAGGATGCCGGGCATTCCACGAAATATGCGGCGAAAGACACAGGGCACGCCACGAAGCACGCCGCGAAGAAGACGGGGCATCAGGTAAAGCACGGAACCAAGAAAGCCACGCACAAGACCGCGCAGAAGACGCGTCAGGGCGCGCGAAAGGTTGAGGAGAAAACGCAATGACAGAAGCGAAGTTGGAATAAAAACGAGCGCCCCGCAGAGCGAACGTTTGCATCCCTCGGCAAATTTGCGCGAGATTTCGGACCCCATGTCGACCTCCAATATTCGCTCAGGGCTTAAGCTTCGACCGACGGTCCACCAGAAGTTATGGCGCGAACACCTGACACCCAGAAAAACACTTGCGTTACTCAGCTGAATGGTCATAGAATTCGGCCTTCGGTGAAGCTAAACAGCAGTTTTTAAATCACAACCGCGAATTGCGGGATGTGCTTCCCCTCCGAACTGCTGCGTGTTCACCGGTGGCTGACCTCTGTCAGTGTGAGCTTGTACTAGAGAGGCGATGGCACGAGAACGTACCTTGCTGACTTCGCTTCTGGAGAAGCGAAATCGGCTTTGGTTTTGGCCGGTTTGCACGTCATCGCCACAAATCGTTCAGGAGACAATCCCGAGACCCAAGTTGAAATGTTTTGGTGATGTAGAATAGCTTCTTGCCATCCCAGCATGATGAATGAATTTGGTGTTTTAACCGACCCTAGAGCGTCCCTGCACGAACGACGTTTTTTGTGAAACATTTATTTGGCTGTCGGGTTACAGCGAGCATTGCTGCTCTGGTGAACATGCGGCAATCGATTAACGCAGTGTGGTCGTAAACCCCTTGGGGGGATTGAGTAGATGATGTCGCGAGTGTACGTTTACAATCTGTCGCTGCGCGTTCTGATATATCTCCTTCCCTTGTTTTCGTTTGGAATTTGCGGGTTTCTCAGGTTTGGCACGTTCACGCTAGCCATCCCGGGACGTCAAGATTATCTGATCCTGCTTGCCTTTACAGAACTGGTCTGGATTCTCGTCACCAACTATTCCAAACTTTCGACCGTGGCCGACCTGTTCTGGGAATACACCGGAATTCGAGCCGGACTTTTCGCATGCTTCACGACGTTGTTGCTGCAAACAGCTCTGCTGGTTTTTTTGCATCAGTTGGTAATATCGCGAAAGTTCCTGTTCGCCACGAATGTACTTCTGTTTCTATTGGTAGTTGCGGCTAGAAACTTCTTTCGCCTTACCTCGGCCTCCACGGTTTGGCCCAGAAAGTGTGAAAGGTTGCTCATTGTCGGAACCGACCAATATGCCAAGCGTTACGTGAAGCTCTTGCGCCGTATCCCTTTTTTCGATTGCAAAGTCGAGGCCTACATGCAACTGCCCGGACAGGCGGTGCTGGTGGCCGACGCACCGGTGATCAGCGCCACTGATCAGCTAAACCCGAAGAAGTTGAATGTCGACGAAGTGGTTGTCGCGGTTCCGCCCTCCTCATACCCAAATCTTTCGATCGCAATCGAACGCCTTGAGGATCTCGGTAAACCGATTCGCGCCGTGTTCGATCTTGGTCCGCGACTGTCATTTGGCAGCAAACTGTTCCAGGCCGGCAGACTGCAGATGATGAACCTTGCCATATCGCCGGTGGAGAGCTTCGCATATACCGTGGTCAAGAGAACATTCGACCTTCTCGCAGCCACGCTGGGCTTCATTATCCTGAGCCCTGTGTTGCTCGCTATCGCCGCTCTGGTGAAACTCAGCTCTCCAGGCCCTGTTTTGTTCCGTCAGGAGCGTATCGGCCGCCATGGGAAATCTTTTACTTTGTTAAAATTCCGGACAATGCATTGCAGTAGCAAAACCGAAAGCGACACGCTGTGGACAACTAAAAACGATCCTCGGTGCACGGTGATTGGAGCGGTTTTGCGCCGATTCAGTCTGGATGAACTCCCTCAACTCCTGAATGTCATTCGCGGTGAGATGAGTCTGGTCGGCCCCCGCCCAGAGCGACCATATTATGTTGCGAAGTTCGGAGAGGACTTCGAAAAGTACAACATGCGGCATCGTTGTCACGTTGGCATGACAGGCTGGGCGCAAATCAACGGTCTTCGCGGAGATACTTCGATATCCGAACGACTCCAGTACGATCTGTACTACATGCGCAACTGGAGTTTCGGGATGGATCTGCAAATCATATTCCGGACGGCATTTGTCGCGTTTACGGGGACAAACGAGTTCTAAGTTTCTTTCTCGTGATACTGAGGCGAGAATATTTATGTTAAAAATCGCAGGCTTCGCGTCAGGTCCAATGATTGTGTGGGCCGCCGTCAGCAGAATGCAAAGTTATTGCACTGTGAAAAACTCCCGCCTAAGCCAGCAATAGGGCCAAAGCCTCATTCGTTCCGGTACACCGAATTTCAACTTCCAATGGCGTGCCTCGCATCGAAACCTACCCCAGCGACTTCTCCGCGGAACTCGACCTCCTTTAGAGCACGCATGTGATTTCCCCGTTTCCGAGCACGGTTGCTTATGTTCTTTTGGATTCTTGGTATATACTTTTGAGGCACAATGAGCACAAACGGAAAAGGCGTAAGAGGGTAACGCCATACAGTTCAGCGATCGCTATTCATCCCTCACTTGCCATCCGTAACGCCGGTAGGCTCTAATTCCAAGGACCAAAAAATGGGGAAAACAGCTCTGATCACCGGCATTACAGGCCAGGACGGCTCCTATCTTGCCGAGCTTCTACTGAACAAAGGGTACGTAGTGCACGGCATTAAGCGACGGTCTAGCAGTTTCAATACTTCGAGGATCGACGACGTCCTTCCAGATTGGCATGAGCGCGACGCGCGCCTCTTTTTGCATTTCGCTGATCTTTCCGACTCGACAAGTCTGGTTAGACTTCTCTATCGCCTACAGCCCGACGAAATCTATCACTTGGGCGCACAGAGCCATGTTCTGGTGAGCTTTGAAATTCCTGAATACACCGGGGATGTAACGGCACTGGGCACCGTACGATTATTGGAGGCGATCCGAGAAACGGGTATCAAAACGAAATTCTATCAAGCCTCGAGTAGCGAAATGTTCGGAAAAGTTGTTGAAACTCCGCAGAGCGAAGCCACACCATTTCGACCTTGCAGTCCTTACGGTTGTTCGAAACTCTATGCATACTGGACAACCGTCAATTACCGGGAGGGCTATGGTTTGTTCGCCTGCAATGGCATTCTCTTCAATCATGAATCGCCCCGGCGAGGGGAGACCTTTGTAAGCCGTAAGATCACGCGCGCAGTTGCCAGGATTTCTGCCGGCTTACAAGAGCGGCTTTATTTGGGAAATCTTGATGCTAAACGCGACTGGGGTTACGCCCCCGAATATGTAGATGCGATGTGGCGCATGATGCAGTTGGAAGAGGCGGGCGATTTCGTCGTGGCGACCGGCGAAACGCATACTGTGCGCGAGTTTGCCCAAATTGCATTCGATTCGGTTGGCTTGGACTGGAAGAAGTATGTTGAAATCGACCACAAGTATTTTCGTCCTAATGAAGTAGACATACTCCAAGGTGATGCCAGGAAAGCGGAGCGCTTGCTACGGTGGCGACCCAAAGTGAGGTTCGAGGAATTGGTCAAGTTAATGGTCGAAGCTGATATTAAGCTGCTGGCCGATCAAGCGGAGGGGCGTGCCGCTAAGCAAGCCATATCTTCGGAGTAGACGACACCTGGCCCGATCTGTTGAATGGTAACGACAGATTACGGCTTTTGACGAGAGTTTTCTGACTCCCCGAGGTCATGAATTTCCCCCGCAATTTCAGAGCAGTCACGGGCCTCAAGCTTGAGCTCTTCGCCAGCTTCGCCGGAACCGGCTGGGCAGGCATGGTGCAAGTTCTCTGCATTCCCGCCTTTATCAAGCTGATGGGGATTGAATCGTATGGTTTGGTTGGTTTCTATTTAGTTCTCCAAGCCATGCTACAGATTCTTGATCTGGGGCTTAGTCCGACCATGAACCGCGAGATGGCGCGCTATTCGGTTCAACCCGACAAGCGCGGTGAAGCACGGGACTTGGTCCGCACGTTGGAAATTGGCTACTGGCTGATCGGGTTGCTCATTGGAGCAGGCATTTTGGTGATATCGCCGTGGCTCGCGGCTCACTGGATTAAACCGGGAGCCATGCCGGTTCGACGTGTTGCGCAAGCCATTATTCTCATGGGAGGTCTTGCTCTTTTTCAGTGGCCCGTCAGTTTCTACCAAGGTGGTTTGATGGGTCTTCGGCAGCAGGTAGTCCTGAATGCACTGAAGATCATCGCAGCCACTCTGTCAAACGTAGGAGCTGTTCTCATTTTGTGGTGGGTTTCTCCCACGATTAAAGCGTTTCTTCTCTGGCAGGTGGGGATCAGTATTGGCTTAGTCCTCGCGCTGGCCAGATCTTTGTGGAGGAGCTTGCCTCCATCTGAAACACCAGCGCGAATCAATCTCAATCTGGTCCGGAATGTTCGCACCTTCGCTGCGGGTATGACCGGGATCGCAATTACCAGCCTGATTCTGACTCAGGCCGACAGAGTTTTCGTCAGCAAAGTATTCAACCTAAAGATATTCGGCTACTATTCGCTGGCGTGGTCGGTGGCGGCGTGCCCACTGATCCTGTCTGGTTGTGTTTTCAGCGTCCTCTTTCCCCGCATGTCGGCTCTGGTCGCGACCGGAGACAGAAACGCGATCAGTCAGGCATATCACCGCGGTTCGCAGTTGATGGCGGTTCTGATTTTGCCGGTATCATCAGTTTTGGCGAGTTTTTCGTTCGAGGTTCTCCGGCTCTGGACCCGAAACAGTGAGACAGCAGCGAACACCTCTGAAATTCTGACGGTGCTGATGATAGGTTCAGCGCTCAATGCGCTGCTCTATCTACCGTATATGCTTCAACTGGCCTACGGTTGGACGAAGTTGCCTTTTGCCGCCGGAGTGATCTCGATTTCCCTCATTGTGCCGCTGATATTTCCGTTGACGAAGCATTTTGGGCCGGTCGGCGCTGCTTCGATTTGGGCCATCGTTAACGTGCTGAACTTGCTTATTGCCGTGCCGATCATGCATAGACGACTGTTGTCGCATGACGTTTGGGGTTATTTTAGCGACATCGGGCGTCCGCTTTTGTGTACGACCGCCATTACGACCATCGCACGTTTTGCTTTTACGAAGCCGGAGTCTTCCTTGTCCACAGTTGCGGTTCTGGCCGGGGTATGGGCGCTAAGCCTGTTGTCGGCGGTTATAGCAGCTCCGCAAGTTAGAACAGCGCTACGCGAGCACTTGTCCAAGTTGATACCGTCCTATGCGTAGGGAAAGAAGAACTCGAACTTATTTTTGAAGATTTGTTTCCGACGAATTGCCAAATCATGAATGTTGCGAACGCGAACATGAAGAGAACCTTTACACATGTGCCTCCCTTTCAGGGGCTCGGTTCATTCTCACGCTACACGCGAATGATTGCAGGCACCGCACTATTTCCCATGTACTGGATGGGAGCGCAGGCTCATGCACTTCCTGGACTGAGGTTCGCATGTGACTCGGCCAGATTGGGGCTGCGTGCTTTGCGCTCGAAGGAAGATGCTCTTTCGTACTCTGAGATCTATCGCATGTTTTTTGCGCCGATTGAGTCAACCCGATACATGGAGTTTGGGTTGGCATGGGACTTCATTTCTGATCTTTCCATCGACCATTACTTGGACGTTTCATCCCCACGGCTTTTTCCTCTGGCGGTCACGATGAACCGGAAGGGAATTGTTGCGCAACTTATCAATCCGAACCGTGAGGATCTCCAAGTGACAGCGGGCCTCGTGCAAGCATCCGGATTAGCGCAACGATGCACTTTGTGGGACTGTCTCATTGAAAACGCACCTCTACAGCCACATACATTCGACGTGATCACAAGTTTATCAGTGGTCGAACACATTTCGGCCGACACGAACGCTGTCTTGCGAATGTGGGACCTCCTTAAGCCGGGAGGGAAGCTTATTCTGTCTGTGCCGTGTGCGGCAACGGCGGAAGAGCAGTTTATCGATGTGGATCACTATGGCCTGCAGAGTCCTGACGAGAAAGGTTTCTATTTTCTGCAGTATGTGTACGATGCTTCCTTACTTCAGGAACGTTTCTACGCGGTTTTGGGTCCACCAGCCAGATATGGGATATATGGCGAGAAGGTACCTGGAAGCCTTCGGCGCGGACTGGTTCAAAAGTGGATTGGCGAGAAATATCCCCGTTGGAAGGAACCATACATCATGGCGCGAAGCTTTCAGCGTTATGAAACGGTTGATAATCTTCCCGGTGAAGGGGTAATCGTGCTGGAGTTTAGCAAGAAGTGACTCGCCGATTGACAGAATTTCCGAATCACAACTTCGCCGCACAGGCATGCACATGAGCGGAACGAGGCTCTCGATTTGCATGACAACCCGCAACCGCGCAACGTTCATTGGCGCAACGTTGGAGAGTATCCTCTGCCAGGCTAATGAGCAGGTGGAAGTTGTGGTATTAGATGGTGCATCAACTGACAATACGGAGGAAGTTGTCCGACGGTATCAAGAGCGGTTCCAACAATTACATTACGTAAGGCTTGAAGAGAACAGCGGCATCGATCGTGACTTTGCGAAGGCCGTCGACTTTTCTAGCGGCGAGTACTGCTGGCTATTCTCCGACGATGATGTGCTCAAAGCCGGCGCCGTCCAAATTGTTCTCGACGCCCTGCGCGCTGATTGCTCTTTAGTCATAATTAATAGCGAAGTTCGTAGTGCAGATCTGCGCACCGTTCTTGAGCCGAAAAGGATACCCTGCGACGAAGACCGCCTTTACACACCTCAGGATTATGATCACCTGCTAATCGACATTGCCAATTACTTGACTTTCATCGGTTGCGTTGTGATTAGCCGAACTTTGTGGACAACCCGAAACAAAGAAGACTACTTTGGCTCGTACTTCATTCATGTTGGAGTTATATTTCAGCAACCACTTCCAGGAGATGCCCTTGTCATCGCCGAACCTCTAATTGTGGTCCGTTACGCTAACGCCTCATGGTCCTCAAGGTACTTCGAGGTCTGGATGTTCAAATGGCCCGAATTGATTTGGTCATTTCCCTCTGTTCCTGATATGGTCAAAGCTCGGGTATGCTCACAAGAACCATGGAGAAATCCAAAGAGACTATTTCTTTTTAGGGCCAAAGGATCTTACTCACAAAAAGAATATGTCGAGTTGCTCAAGCCTCGACTCACGTCCGTGCGTGAGCGTGCCATAAGCAGGGCATGTGCTCAACTGCCGGGACGCTTCGCCAATCTCATTTCATTTGTTTATAGGTTGATTTTTCGTCCCGCATCGTATCTGCTCGATTTGAGTGATTTGGCGAATAGCCCATTCTGCTTTTGGAGAATACCCGCTATAAAATGGGCCCTTATCAAGAGTAAGACGATTTGATACCGACGCTGGACCAGTGTCATTGGGAGTAATGAATATAAGTTAGAAACCCTGTAACATGCCAAGGCGAGCGATCATTACCGGAGTCAACGGCCAGGACGGCTCATATCTGGCTGAGTTATTGCTCAAGAAAGGGTATCGCATCCTGGGAACATTGCGGCGTCATCCGCCAGCCGCAAGTGACCGGGCCCGCATCGATCCTCACTCAGGGATTGAGATTGTCGATTGCGATCTTACTGCCAAAACCGCAATAGAGGAGTTGCTGCATCGATACCAACCCGATGAAATTTACAATCTTGCTGCGCGTGCCTCAAGTAGCGATCTCTGGACACACCCAATTGCTACGGGAGAGGTGAACGCTTTAGCCGTAGTCCGATTCTTGGATGCTATCGATCGAGTCGATGCACGGATACGCTTCGTCCAAGCGTCGAGCAGCGAAGTTTTTGGGAATGCGACCGAAGTTCCGCAAACAGAATCGACCGCCTTTCGCCCTCGCAATCCTTACGGAGTAGCCAAAGCGTTTGGTCATTGGATGACCTCTGTATATCGTGAGCGAAGACGACTGTTCGCATGCTCCTGCATTCTGTACAACCACGAAAGCCCTCGGCGAGGAGAGGAATTCGTCACACGAAAGATCTCCCAGGGAGTCGCAAAGATAAAGCTTGGGCTTTCTACTGAACTTCGCCTCGGCGATCTCGAGGCTAGACGCGACTGGGGTTTTGCTGGAGATTACGTCCGGGCCTTGTGGCTTTCGCTGCAGCAGTCGACACCTGGCGACTACATTGTGGCAACCGGAGAAACGCACTCGGTACGAGAGTTCTGTCACATAGCTTTTTCCCATGTTGGTCTAAGATATGAGGATTACGTGGTACAAGACAATGAATACGTTCGTGAGCCAGAGTCCGGGGTGCTGGTGGGAGACTCCACGAAAGCGAACCGTATTCTCGGGTGGACCCCCAGTGTCACATTTGAGGGCTTGGTAAAGATGCTTGTGGATGAGGATCTGCGATCCTTGTCGGGGAAGCAGGATACACAGATTTGCAGTTCTAAGACTGTACCCATTACACCAACGACTGGGAAGGATAGATCTATTCGATGAAGACGTGGAATCATTGCCGAATTTGCGGCGGCTCATTCGATCCAATTCTCTCTTTAGGGGAGCAATACGTCTCCACTTTTCTGGCGCCTGACCAGCCAGACGGACCGAAGGCGCCGTTGGAACTGGTGCTTTGCCAACAGTGCCGTCTCTTGCAATTGCGGCATACGGTTCCTGGCGAGATGATGTACCAGGAGTATTGGTATCGCTCTGGAACGAACCAGACCATGCGAGATGCGTTGGCCGACATCTCCGGATCAGCCTCTCGGTTGCTCCAACTCAAGGCAGGAGACTCGGTGTTGGACATCGGCTGCAATGACGGTACGCTCCTGGGTTCATACACCGTGCCCGGCGTCTACAAGATTGGCTTCGATCCGGCTCAAAACCTCGCGGTCTTATCGCGCAAGGTCGCGGACAAAGTTCTGGTTGGCTTTTTTGATGCAGAACGCTTTCGCTCAGATCCCGACGTCGGGAAGCTCCGCCCAAGAGTGGTGACATCGATTGCGATGTTCTACGATCTGGAGCAACCGCGGAAATTCGTGGCTGATATACAGGACGTCATGCATCCGGACGGCGTCTGGATCGTGCAGATGAGTTATCTGCCACTGATGCTCAAGCAGAATGATTTCGGCAATATTTGCCATGAGCACCTCGAGTACTACTCATTGCAAGCTCTCGAATACCTTCTCGCGTTGCATGGCTTCTCGATAGTTGATGCACAACTGAATGATGTCAACGGGGGCAGTATTCGTGCTTTCATCCGCAATCGTGACGCGGACTCTAGCGCTTTTGGGGATGAGGCTTATCGCAAGCAGGCCGCGGAAAGGGTCTCAAGGCTTCGCGACAATGAAGCCGAGTTGGGTCTGGACACCGCAACACCATATCTGCAGTTTGCGGAACGGGTCCAGAAAATTAAGCAGCAGGTTTCCGGATTCATCAAGGATCAAGCCGAACAAAAAAAGATAGTATTTGTATACGGAGCTTCGACGAAGGGAAACACAATGCTTCAATATTTTGATCTTGATCATTCTGTAATTCCCGCCGCAGCCGAGCGCAATCCAGACAAATGGGGCAAGGTGACCGTCGGTACTCGTATCCCGATTATTTCTGAAGCGGAAGCTCGAGCGGCGAAGCCGGATTACTTCCTTGTACTGCCATGGCATTTCATTGAGGAGTTTAAGGCGCGTGAACAGGACTACCTGTCTTCCACGGGGAAATTTATCGTTCCACTTCCGGAGTTTGAGCTGATCTGATCCATGAAATGAACAATAAGGGCAGTTGTGAGCTGCCAAGCGCGTTGGACCTTGTTTGGTTGCAGTGATCCGGTGATCTCCGTTCATTTCGGTTCGTCTGGAAAGGTTTGCCGATCTGTTCTTTGTCTTGGTGGGCGTCGGAGAGCCTATGTTGATATCAATCATCATTCCTACCTTTAACGGCGCTTCGCGCATCGGGAACTGTTTGGACGCACTCTTGAAACAGACGCACAACCGCGATACAGAAATTCTGGTGGTGAACGATGGCTCTACCGATGAGACCGCAGATGTTGTCGCCCGTTACCCGTGTGTTCGTCTCATCAATCAGGCAAATGCTGGACCTGCGGCAGCTCGAAATCACGGCGCGACGGAAGCCAAAGGAGCGATCATCCTATTCACCGATGACGATTGCGTGCCAACGCCAAATTGGCTGTCTGCAATGTTCGAACCCTTCAACGAACCTGAGGTAATCGGAGTGAAAGGTGTTTATCGCACTCATCAAACTAGGATCATCGCGCGCTTCGTCCAAGTCGAATACGAGGATCGGTATCGCCTTATGGTAAGTCTCCGATCAATTGATTTCGTTGATACCTACTCGGCAGGATTTCGACGCGATAAGTTTTTGGAAATGAACGGTTACGATACCACTTTCCCAGTGGCCTGCGCCGAGGATGCAGAACTCTCGTATCGCATGTCTGCACGAGGGTGGATCATGAAGTTTATACCTACAGCGGTCGTCTATCATACACATCCCGATACCCTCTGGCGATACCTGAAGAAGAAATATAAATTCGCGTTCTGGCGTGTGGTGGCTCTGTTCAAGAATCCTGCAAAGACCCTGAAGGATAGCCACACCCCTCAGGTCATGAAAGCGCAACTTTTATTCCCACCGGCGCTCCTGATCGCCATGCCTCTCGACTTGCTCGGACACGCAACGATACCTCTATCGGCACTGGTGATTACAGCGTTCTTAGTCAGCACTCTTCCCTTCTCGCTTCGCGCCGCTAGACAGGATTGGGTTGTCGGACTGCTTTCTCCAATGATTTTGGCCGCACGCGCGTGCAGCCAAGCGATGGGCGTAGTGGCTGGTGTCATTTACATGTACCGCACACCTTCTCGCGCACCTGCAGACTCTGTTTCCTAAAGCCTCCGCAGTATCTATCCTGATTGTGCCAGGGGTTGCACAGTTGCGAAACCACGAGGTCGCCCAAGAGTGTGTTGGGATGAAGAGTACGGTCATCCGAAATTCACTTCTTCTTGCCGAAAGAGTCCATCCATCACGAGATTATTGGACCTGGCACTTCCCTGTTCAATGGCTGGATTGCGGTGTAGCATGAACGTTCAACGAGTGGAAACCGCGTCGGCTGCCCTCATCGGACTCCATCAGGAGCAGACGTAATGACAACACAGTCTGTCTGCGCTGTCATTGTTACCTATCATCCCAGTACCAGCATCTTGGAACACACGGCGGACGTTCTGGCTCAAGTACAGGGACTGGCAGTGGTTGACAATGGCTCAGGTGCGGATGACATTGAAAGCTTGCGAAGTGCAAGTCGACGCCAGGGGGGATTTCACTTGATTGAGAACGGCAAGAACCTGGGAATCGCCGAGGCACTCAATCAAGGTATTCGGTGGGCCAAGGATGAGGGATATCGTTGGGTAGTTCTGTTCGATCAAGACAGCAAAGTCACTGAGGGCTTTATTCGCGAGATGTTCGCCGCATGGGAGTCTTATTCCGAACGCGAACGCGTAGCTTCCGTTTACCCTCGTTATGCCAATCCCGATACGGGTGTCGAACTATCGGTGCCTCGGGCTGCTGACAACAGCCCAATCCTGCCAATGACGTCGGGAACGTTGATGCCGGTGTGGATTTTCGACAGGATCGGCTGGTTTGCCTCAGAATATTTTATTGACGTCGTAGATTGGGAATACGGATTTCGCATCCGGGCTGCGGGATACCTTCTACTTGACGCAAAGCACGCCCGATTGCTGCACGCTGCCGGATTTCCCACAGAAACAGCATTCCTCGGACGAACTTTTCAATCCAGCCAGCATAGTGCCGTGAGGCGCTACTACATTTCGCGTAATTGCATCGCATTCTATCGGAAGTACTTTTTCAGATTCCCGGGATGGATTCTTAAATGCATGTACAAGCAAATGCGCGACATAGTCGTTTCTTCGTTTGCGGAAGAGGATCGGTGGCTCAAGTTCCGCAACTTCCTTTTGGGGACATGGGATGGTCTCACCGGAAAAATGGGGGAACGAAAGGCACTATGAATGTCCAAGAAAGTCGTACCTTCCCTTTTGCAGCCACCTTCCATTATCGAATTAGAAGGTCTCTGGCAATGCTGTTCCACCCTGCAGAGTAGCGCCAGTAGCCTCGATTTAGAGACTCCTGCACCACGAGAGGAATCCGCGCAAGCCTTTGCCGTGGTAACTGCGCACGATGCCCGAGGTGAGAGATTTTTCTCTCGATCTCGATAAGGGCAGTTCCAGCGTACGGGAAATCAGCCCTACGCTGCCTGAGGTGTTCCCGGAGTGCACAAAACCTTTCTATCTCCTCGAGGTGAAATTCTGCCCCTCTCCTTTTGGCATGCTCAATCAATTCTGCGCGCACTTGAGGCGGTACACCCTCCTGTTGGCCAGCGTGACGTCGATATTTTATGAGAGGTTCGGGGATCGCTTTGACTTCGCCACGCGCCGCGAGCAGGAAGGACACCCACCTGTCATGAATATGGTTTGGTGGAATGGGGATCAGGATCTCAAAAAGTTCTCTCAGGAACGCCATTGTCGCGCCGGTTGCAACAGGGTGTTTCACAAGAACTTCCAATGGACGATGATTCGCAAAACGATCTTGCTCGCCGGCGTCGAACGAGAAAGCGCTCCAAAGGCGTCCGTCTAGTAGTTGTGAGTTGTGATCGATGAGGTCTGCATCGCTAAATGCAGCTACGGTTGCACTTGACCCGAGGAAGACTTCTTCGATCTTCTTGAGTTTTTGTGGGTACCAGACGTCGTCTTGATCTGCCAGCGCAACGATCTTACCGTGACACAACGAGATTGCTTTCTCAAAGTTCTTAGTGGATCCCAGTGTGAGATCATTGACTACGATTTTTGTCGCGAAGCCACAGCGTTGTCCAAACGCCTCAAGTGTTTCGCGAGTCCCATCCGACGAACCATCGTCGCAGACAATCAGCTCTTCGGGCAGCCTATCCTGGGCTGCGATACTCGCAAGTTGCTCATGCAGGAAGTTTTGGCCGTTGTACGTGCACATCGCCACCGAAATGCTAAGAGTCAATGGCTTGCCCCCAGGACTCGAGATCGGTTTTCGCCTGTACCTCCAACTGATAACTGCAACCTGTACCACAAAATGCGAAGAGCCTGATCGAATTCCGTTTTTGTCGGCTTCCTTGTGTTGTCATAGGTCAATCAATACAATCAATGCAATCCCTCATGAAGGACGCGGCGTGACAGCGCGAACCGTTTGCGCGGTAATAGTTACTTATAATCCACGGCCCATGTTTGTCGACAATATTGTAAACGTCGCCGCACAGGTCGATCACGTTGTAGTGGTTGATAACGGGTCCGCCACGGAAATGGAACGACAACTCCGTGAACTGGAAGCGCGTCCGGGCTGCACGGTGATCCACAATGTTGAGAATTTGGGGATCGCTCGCGCACTCAACCTGGGTATGAAATATGCGATCGAGTCGGAGTACGAATGGGTCTGCACATTCGACCAAGACAGCCAGGTATGCGATGGTTTTGTCTCAAAGATGCTAGAGGCTTACCAAATGGCTCCTGATCCGCCACGAGTTGCGTTGATTGTCCCAACCTATGTGGACCGCGAATCAGGCTTTAAGCTGCGGTTGAAGCGGAACAGGAATGGCCAAATCCTCGCGGCCATGACTTCGGGAAGTATGGTGCCAACCGCTGCTTTTCGAAAGCTCGGCTTTTTCGATGAAAGCCTGTACATGGATGCTGTTGACATCGAGTTCTGCCTTCGCGCCAGGCGGAAGGGGATGTGCATTCTCCAATCACCCGCGGTGCTCTTGCACTCCCTGGGAAAGACTTCTTATTACCGACTCTTTGGACTGCGCTTCGGGGTGACTCATCATGCTGCCGGTCGGCGCTACTACATGACTCGCAACCGACTACGGCTCCTGATGACGTATGCATCCGACTGGTCTTGGATGTGGCAAGAGAGCAAGACAATGCTGTTGGATGCCGCTAAAATTGTGATAGCAGAAGACAACAAATGGGGAAAATTCCGGGCCATGGCTGCGGGAATTGCCGACGCATGCAGAGGAAAACTGGGCAAACAGGTTGAACTCTAGGCCAAAGATCTCCGTTTGCATCGCGGCCTATGATGGTCAGCGCTATATCGGATCTCAGCTTCGCTCGATTCTCGAGCAGTTGACATCCTCAGATGAGGTTATTCTGGTTGACGACGGCTCGAGCGATGGCACGTATGCAGAAGTTTGTGCGATGCGAGATCCCCGGCTTACGGTGTTCCGAAATGCCAGGAACGAAGGAGTCCTACGTTCCTTCGAGAAGGCCCTGTCCCACTGTGGCGGCGAGATCGTATTTCTGAGCGATCAGGATGACCTTTGGCTGCCCAGAAAAGTCGAAGCCGTCGTAGAAGCATTTACCCGTGACTCGGAGTTGGCGCTGGTTGCAAGCGATGCCATATTGATCGACGAGAACGGAAATAAAATTGGAGATTCCTTTTACGCGCAGCGCGGGAAATTTCGCTCTGGAGTCTGGGCGAACTTGCTGATTGGCAAGTTTCATGGATGCACGATGGCATTTCGGTCTTCACTACTGCAAAGCGCATTGCCCTTCCCGCGGGACGCGCGAGTGCATCATGATACGTGGATTGGCTGTGTGAATGCCGCTGTAGGTGGGAAAACGAAATATATCTCAGAACCTCTCGTCGCGTATCGAAGGCATTCCACGAACGCGACCGGGCGAGTACGGCTTAGTAATTACACGAGATTCATCATGCGATACAAGATTCTCGTCGGACTCGCATTACTTTGGGGAAAGAGTTTACGCCAAAGAGTGCTCTGACGTGGCTGCAGGGACACTCGACAAATCAGCGCGGTGCTCTCAGGGCCAAACAGCACAATTGTTTGTTAAAGACTTGCGAAAACTACGATACATTCTACTGGTTGGAAGCATCGGGCTGATTGGCGCCGATCGCATCGACTTTTTTGCTGCAAAGGGTCCGTTTACTCTTACACCCTTCCTGGTAATGGCGCCCCTGGTCCTCCTCATCAGCCTCTTCCTCTCTGGGCCTCAGGGGCTGTTTCGACTCACTATTCTTTCGTCCATGCGGCGGCAGTTGCCGTTTTTGTATGCCGTTGGCCTGTTCTTGTTTCTTACCTTTGGCTCGATCCTTTTCAGTCTAGATCCGTCACGAAGCCTGGTGGCCTTTACCGACCTTGTACTCGTATCTTTTCTTGGATATTGCATTTCAGTTCAAATCCTTGCGGATCCCGAACAAGACAAGCTCATTAAACGCTCTGTGACTTTTGCGCTAGTGATGTACTTGCTTTTTTGCGTCGCAGAGATCATTGCCTTCAGTCAGGGACTCACTCTAAACTCACAAAGGAGTGGTTCTTGGGTGCAATCCACGTTCGCCCCAAGTTCGTTTTGGCGTGTGGTCCCCATCTTGCCTGGAACTACGTTCGACGCGAATCGTTCGGGGTTTATTTTGATGATGTACTCGGCGCTGCTCGACAGGTTTGCCAGCAAGTGGCGTTACACACCTCTGTTTCGGATATTGATCACAATTTTGATTTTGTTGACGTTCTCCCGGTCCGGCACGCTTTGTTGGTTGGCATACCACCTGTGTTCTCGTTCTTTTTGGAAAAAGGTCTTATCGCGACGTGCGCTCGTGAGCGCTGCTGCTGTCGCTATTATCGCTTTTGCTGTCGGTTTCGCATACCAAAACGAACTTTCCGAGCTAGTCAACGCCTGGCAACTTTCCAATGCTGTTTCCGCGAAACTCTCGATGGATCCCGGCAGCTCGGGAGAGAGTCACATTCTTCTCATCGAACGAGGGCTAAAGACCTGGCTAACTTCCCCGAAAACTATTGTTGCCGGTATTGGATTCGCGGCCGCTCCCCAAGTTTTGCAGGATTTCTTTCAAGATGACAAGCATGGGAACTTCCACTCCTTATACGTCACAGCTCTGGCGGAGATGGGACTACCGGCGTTCCTCATTCTAATGTTCATTCTCGTTTATCCGCTGTTTGGAAGAAGGGGCGCGATTCCCTGCGTCGCGGCGATTATGATTTTTAACGTAAGCTACCAGACCCATATGGAACCGGTCTTCTGGCTGATGCTGGCCATGGTGTGGTCTTTCGAGAGAGAATATTTGGGGCTGAGATCGGCTTTCGAGAGCAACGACCGTGGTGGCACAACTATATCGGCAGGATTAATCAGTAAAAGGAGAGAAAAGCTCTTGTCTTCCCGTGAGGAATTTTAGCTACTTTCACTCGCGCGCAATATGAAAGATCAGACAGGTTGATGTACAGCCATCTTTTTCGTTGATCAAGGCATGACATAGCCTAAAAGAGTGTCTGTCTTCGCGCCTTCGCACTTTGGATCCTGACTCACAAAATGATCCTGCCCCGTACTGCATCGGTAAAGTGCCACTAAGCTAGATGAAGAAACACCTTTCGAGTAGGCATATCCTTGTTTGCCGAGAATTCTTTGGCCTTCGCAATTCACGTCTAGAGAGATGAAATAGTCTGTCTGCCCTCCCTTGCAGCCGTAGAAAGGCACATTCGCCCCTTGAAAAGGACCGGCACTAAGGTGCCCGAGGAGCTGCTGCAGTTGAAATCCTGAGCTGACCCAACCCGTAGTAACTTCGTGCACACGTCCGTTGAAATAACGATTCAGAGGAACTGTCACGTTAGAATCTGGTTGCCATTCCATGGGCCATAGGATCCACTGCTCAACCATCGCCGAATTTGCTGCCTCGGCCGGGGTAGCATCCCAGGAAGGCGGCGGGTAAGAAACAGTCGTATACATCTCGATTTTGGGATACGACGGGAGATTGATATCGCCGTAAAAATCACGCACGAAACCAGCAATGAAATTTGACTCAAAACCAGTCGAGTTCGTATCCATGTTAGCCAGTTGCTGCCACGGCGAGGCTCCGGTCAAGAGTGCATCTTGTTTAATCTTAAATAACTCGACGCCATACTGCCCCCTTTCGACTACATTACCAGTCGTGGAAGGCGCCCTGAGCGGCCGGTTGAAAATAGCGTACCATTCGTTCTTCTTGGAATCATAGGCTACATCTCCCCATGTCGTGTCCGGATCGTCAGAATCTAATCCGTTGGAAGTCACCGTCCCTTGTACGCTGAAGTGCACTCCATCGTTCGAAGTTGCCGCCAGGTGGTGTTCGGTCGGGAAACTATCCTCATACAACATGTAGATCGCAGATTTTTGGTCGGTATTGTAAACGCTGGGCTGACCGACAGCATAACTTTTCGAAGTGGTCGCCGCGATTACCGGCAATGGATACTTCTTCCAATTTATCCCGTCATTCGAAAAAGCGACGCCGATGCTGTTTTCGTCGCCACTCATCCAGGCCGTCGCGACGTAGTACATGGCGTATTTATAGGTAATTTCATCGCCAAGTGGGTTTTGAAAAACGCCACCAATTACTTTCGGATTGCACAGTAAGGCAGAATCCCACGATCCCGGAGTTTCGGCCATCACCAACTTCGGACCGGTCGATTTAAGCGTCTGCATGTCGATCGATTCGTAATAGATTGCGTCTGTGCTCTGAGAAGGATCGACCGGATTGGTTCCGGGACTGCACCACCACACTTGCCGTGTATTTCCGGTCTGAATTGCTGAAGGTGAGTAGTTGTACTGTCCAAGATTTCCAATCGCCCCCTTCGGAAGCGACCGTGACGAACAGGCGGCCATAAAGAAAATTGCACCCACAACGACCGAAATGAGGATAGTAGGCTGGGTCCTACCACCGGGATGACTCATGCTGGCGCTGTCTCCTAGCTCACAGGATGCTCATCGACGATTAAAGCCCTGCTTTTGCGGTGCTCCCGTCACGAAAACCACGTCTCGGGAAATCCGTCCTGTGATCTACTGTAAGGTGGATCAGAGGCAGTTGGTTTCTGGCCTCCGCCTAAGAATTACGAAGCCATTTTTTACGTCTTTCATCCTCCCGGCGTCAAGGACTTTCTAGTTCGATTTCAGCCTGCGATACAATAACTCCCGGCGTTCCCCTAAACGTAATCGTGGGTTCGTTTTTGGCGCGGCCAACATGTGAAGCCGCCGTCGAGCAGCCATTCTCCGCAAACGAGTAAGGATGATAAGCTCAACAACGCGGACGCGAATGTCTCAACACAACGTGTTCTGAAGCAGATTCGGCGATGGGTGCTAACATTTAGTCGATGACACAGGCTCTGTGGCGGAGCAGTCCTCGCATTTCCCGTTTCACAGTTTGCAGGAGTGGGCATGCATAATGATCAACTCGGGCCGTTACCAACGGAACTCGCCGAACGAATTCGCAAAGAGGCTGCGGAGAACGACGAAATCTATCAGCGCCGATCTCCTGACAACCTGGATTTGTCTAAAATCCATTATTTTCACGAAGAAATGCTGGATTGGGCCATTGAGCAATTTGGCGGTTTAAGGGGCAAGCGAATCTTGGATGTCGGTATCGGCGACGGTTTTTCTTCGGCATTGATGGCACGCGCTGGTGCCCAGGTAAGTGGAATTGACGTGTCTCCAGCAGCATTGGCGCGTGCACAGACTTTGGCAGAACGCTATAGCATCGATCTTGATTTGCAAGAAATGCCGGGTGAGGATTTGCGCTACGAGGATGAAGCGTTCGACGGGATACTGTGCATCTCCGCATATCACCACATGGACCAAAATCGCGCCGCACGAGAATTCGCGCGCGTCTTGAAAGCAGGGGGACGACTGGTGATGATAGACCCGCTCGCGACCAATCCGCCTGCATGGCTATACCGCCGCACGGGGCGCCTTTTCCGTCGCGAGTCAACTTCCGACGAGACACCGTTGCGAGTGCGTGATCTGAGAACTCTTCAGAAGCATTTCGATACGGTAGAATGGCGTGGGAAGTACTTCTTGTCGGTGGGGCTCATTGGATTGGAGCGCATTTGGAAGAATCCAGCTCCTTCAATTTTTAGATTTACCGAATCGACCTTCAGGTGGCTCTCACCTTTAGACTCAGCCTTCCTGAAGCTTCCCGGCCTGCAGCGGCTGGCCTGGAAAATCGCGGTTGTCGCGCAAAAGTCAGAGAAGGCGTAGGAGCAGCGCTAGCGAGATCGTGTCCGAGAACAGACATGTTCTCGACGTCTTTCGAGCTGCACTGTGATGTTAAAGCACCCCGCTCGGCGATACCCGGTGCAACTCAGACCCAGACCAGTTGAAGAGGACAAAGCTCCCAGTGGGCGCGAACTCCGGGCGCCATGCTAGGGCCAGTTCATTATGGTCCGAGAACTGCGCGAGCCTTTCAGTATTGCCAAGTCACGCCGTTGTAAAGACTCGGAACGCGATATGCGCGATAGGCGTTCATGTTACTCGGGCCGATCGCCATTTGCCACACTATCTGTGGACTGGAGGTCTGAGTCACCTCCTCCACTATCGATCCGGAATTCGGGACAGTTGGTATGTAAGGAGCGTTTACATCAAACTCGACGTTTCCGTTCGGAAGTTGATTTACGTTACCGCCCCAGACCGAAAACATTCCCGGCGAGTCGGACCAAGTCAAATCGGCCACCTTGGCACTATCATCGATCGTGAAGATATTAGCTCGCGAATAGCAACCAACGGGGGAAGAACCTCCACAGATATTGCCGCTAGTATCCAGAACGCGATTATCCCCGTTATCCCATACCCCCATCAACGTTGTGGATCCACTTTGGCTTATCAGGACAGGAAAATGCTGGAACGAGAACCATTCGCTTGGGTCGGTGCTTGGGATCCCGTTCACTCTTAACTCCATGTCGCCCAGGTAACCAAGGGTCCACAGGATGTCGCCTGTTCCGGTGCCATTACTGTAGTCAATCTTGAGAACCCAGGATTGGTGGCGCAAGGACACAAGCAAATTGCCATCGCCGGGCAAATATACCAGGCCGTTTCCGTGGGTCCAATCAGGTAAACCGGCAAGATGACGCTTCACATCCAGGTGATCAAAGCTTGTCCAGGCCCACACTGGATTCCAGTTTTCGTCGAGATCAATCACGCCGTCTCCAACTACAGCCAGTGATCCAGGATAGCCGGGTAGGTCAGTGAAGTTCTTCGAATAGTTGACCAGAACGATCACATGCCCGTTGTCAAGCGGAACAAGATCATGAGTGAAGTTGTCGGGAGCAAAATCGAACCCCGCCGCTTGCATTTTCTGGTCGAGGGTTGAAATATCCAATTTCCGGATGACATCTCCGGCTAGATCAATTTCCTGCAAGGACGAGATCCCCACCGTTGTGCCAACCGGGTTGGTGGTCACCATCACAATCATGTTCCCGTCGGGAAGCAACTTGAAGACGTACGGAGAACTCCCCGGCCCGGTGTTGTAGTACCAGATGATGTTGCCGTCTCGATCGGTGAAAAAGGCCGGCACGTTCCCGCTGGCCACGGTGATCATCTCAACCCCGGCATTTTCCGGAGAGCTTGTGGATGGACTGGGACGCGTTACCGTCATCGTCGGCAGCAACAAAGATGGAATTGCTCCGGTTTTGAAGGTCATATCCGGGCTGGTCACGTTGTCCGTGATCCCAGTACACTGCGTTTGCGAGCGCAAATGATAGGTCGTCGATGCTCGCATCCCGGCAACAAAAATGTTGGTTTCTTTGTACTGGCCAGCCACTGGAAACCAGCTTGTGCTCCTGCCATACGAAGTATCGGGACCAAACTCCACCATGCTTTTTCCGACACATCCACTCACGACCGTAACCCGCGCGACCAATGGATTCGCAGTACCTGTGACCGCGCTCCCTATGGTGGGATGATCGATGGCGCCGCCACACGCGACGGTGAAAGCGGTGGCAACGGCCAGTGTAAAGGTGCATAACAACTTTAATCCAATGGATGGTCTCATTTGTTTCCTCGCCTGGTATTGAGGTTCGAACGCTTGCGAATCGGTCGTATTCTGATGAAAGACACCAGGCACACTAAGCTTGGGCTTGGGCCTGACAACTAGTCCCCCACCGGTGACAAACCGGCAGATTTCCTGTACCCATCCTCATAAGAATCTGGATTTTTGATCTTTGCCCCGCAAGGCTAAGGTCGGTCTCTTTCAAAGTCCAGTAGTATATCCAGAACTGGCGAGAGCCGCAATGAGACTTTAGAGGCGTCGGCTTCCCCCTTGGGCGCGGAACTGAAGAGGTCGATGGGAATTCATCGCTGCGTTCTGCTCTTCGCAGTTTCAAGCAGGATCATCAAGTCTGGACGGACGTTTCGGTTCAGGATAAAGTGCTGTTTGTGAACAGGGCTTTCGGACTCCTCTTGTTGTTTTTGGTCATTGCTGGCGTTTCCGGCCTGGCCGACAAACTGCTGCGCGGAACGGCCAACCAAGGCAGCGCGTTTGGAAGTGCGAGGCTTGGAGACTCCACGAACGAAATACCACTTATCACCGAAACTGGCACCGATGTAGGCGCCCAACTCAACGCGTGCATCGCCAAGTTCTCTTCCCCAGACACTCCCGGTATATGCGAAATTGCTCCCGGCACCTACTCGCTCACCAGCACGGTCAAAAAACCACAGTGGGTGACTATCGAAGGCAACAATGCTGTGATCAGAATTGGCACAGCCAGCGATCCGGGCCTCCGCTCGCCAGCCATCGTTTGTGCGAATGCGAGCGTCGCTCTCCGCCCTTCTCAACCAGGGACCTATTCCCGACGAGGTATTAGAAATCTGACACTGATTGGCAATGGGCCTTCGGATACGCCGTACGGGATATGGATAGGAGGCGACCCATCTGGAGGAAATCTGTCGGGAGGTGCTGTCTCATCGAAAGCGTCGGATTTCATGGAAGAGTTCGACAACGTTCATGTGCAGAACTTCGGAAGCCAGTATGCCCTCGGCGTCAATATTTATCAGCAATTCTGGGTTGGCGGGACAATCATGGGTGGGTACAGAGCCACGGAGCACGGCGTCACCATCGTCAAAGGAGGCGGCGGAGCTGAAAACCTGACCTTCACCGGCACTCAGTTTGTCGCTGGTGGTGGCAATACTGGATATGCAATCAATGCTCCCGATGCCATTGGGAGCACGATCAACCTGGATCACGTCAGCATTGATTTCTGGAACGCGAATAATCGCGGCGGGTGCCCCGACCATATCGCAGCTGGGCAGGCACAGATTCTCTTCAGCAACGGGCACCTTACCTTAGAGGGTGCCCACATGCAAACCTGCTCCGGTCCGCAAATCGTCTCTACTTCCCCTCACGTTGAAATCACCGTTAGCGGGGGAAGTGAATTTACGTTTGAAGACGCAGCACATGACATAACCACACCAGAGATCATACAGGTCGCAGGAGGGTCTCCCCAGGTGGAAATCGAAGGCGGCACTGGCATTGGCATCGGAGCGCGACAGAATGTCACCACATTCGTAGCCAATACCGGAAAGGGCGGCCAAGTATCAATCGGGGCCTACTCCGCCGGTCGGGGTGGACGACCCTATCAAATCGTTCCCTACTCCGGGGCGTGGGATTCCGCATTTGCGCGTAGCTATAGTGGCGGTATGGTGACGGGAATAAGTGTACTCGGAAGTGCATCCCTCAGCGGAGGAATTGGCCAGCTGGGCACAAGCCAATGGGCCGGCAAGTGTTCTATGGCGAATTCGACATCCTGTAGCTTTACATTAGGTACAACTTTCGCAAACTATCTTTGCTTCCCTTCGATTGATCAAGCATCCGCTCCGCCGGCGACACCAATCTCTGCAACTTGCAGACTGTCGGCAACAACCGCCACAGTTAGCGCGGGAGCGAAGAACTCGTTGACATGGGATGCATTGTTTATCGGCAATCCCCGATAGTTCGCTCCTAAACAAACTGCGCCTATTACACAATTACCTGCAACGCGGTGTTGTGGCTCAAACGGCCTGACGTTGCCGTGACTGTTGCAATGTACGTGCCAGCGGGGTTCCGTTCGTGGTGGTTGTAGTTAATCCTGACATTTCTCCGCACCACATCAGTCTCCCAAGGACGAGCACAAGCACCGCAGCGCCAATGGCGGGCGGAGCCGAGAGCCATCGTCGACGACTCACGTCAACAGCTCACCGGGAGCTCCGATCACAACTCATGGAATTGTCCAATGCAGTCGAAAATCGGACAATTGAAGGCGGCTGTGGCCCGATTACTTGTCCCACCAGAAGAATGGCCGCGAGAGCAAAACACAGCGGGAGCGCTTTGCTAACAGAAACTCCCAAAAAGCAAAGATTTGTTCTGGGCGTGCATTTTCACTATCTCTCGAAAGCACGCTTACGGTACGACCACAGCCAGAGCAACCGCTGTAAGGGCTAACTGCGACGCGATCTGGGTCCAGTCACGCAATCCTCTCGCAAACGCTCCGGTGGGGAGTTTGTAAGGTACGATAATTTCGTCACCCGGGTAGAGCCGCAGATGGTTAAATTTATCCCCGGTGAAAGGTCCATTCACATTGTTCGCCGCGACAACAATTCCATTGGCCCTCAACACGAAAGCATGGTGCATGTCCGACTGAGGTTTCCCCTTTCCCGCCATGTCGAGGTACGCACCGCTCTTCAAATGGGGGTTGAAGATGAAAGATCCCGGGCTATACACATTTCCGACGACCGAAACCGTCGAGGGAGTATGAGGAACGATCAACCGATCGTTGTCTTCCATGATCATGTCGGGAAAATCTGTCAGCTTTTTGTCGGTTGGTCTAACCGGGAGTGCAACGCGCCCGCTCGCTCGGGCGCTGCGAAGTTGGCCAAGAATCCCTTCCTGTAGTTGCGCCAGTCCCTGCGCGTCTCCCCCGGATAGCGATGCTGCGATGGAAAGAGCGGATTGGCGGGCCTGCACTTCCATCGTGTTTACCAACTGATCTAAACTGTTTTGTTGTTCAATCCGCGCCGACTCGCGTATCAGTTGCGAACCGTACACATACGCGTTCAGGGTGAGTCCGCCAGCGCGCTGTAGAACAGATTGCAACGTTTCATTCTTGTCGAGCTTGTAAACGCCAGGCCGCGCAACTTCCCCCTCAATCACTACGTAACGGGCTCTTTCGTCTTCAGGCAGGTTGATATCCCGCTGCGAAAAAATGGTTACGATATCTCCCGGTTCAAGCTCCAGGTCGCTAGCTTCGTCGTGCTCGATAATCGCCTTGCGGGGACTGAACCACAGCAATTTGGACGTAAGATCAATCGGATTCACGCGCTGTATGATGGCGTAGTCCCAATTGATTTCTGGCGCATAGCGACGCAAATCCGCAGTGACGTTCCTGGCAGTGCGCACTGTCGTCGTTGGCCGTTCTTCTGTACTGGCATTTTTCTGACTGCCGAGCGGGGCGCGTTCACTTGCTTTGGACACCTCGACATCGGGCGTCGTCTCCTGCTCGGCGGCGTCACACGGGATGTAGGTGATGGTGGGCTGTTCGAGCGTGCTTGCCGCACCGGGTGTTTGCAGCACGCCCTGTGGGGCGCTTTGCGGCAACGTTTGCGAAGTGGCTGGCTGGGTTGCTGGTTGCGTCGGACTGTTGGATTGCTTGCCATTGGGTAAGCATCGCACGTTGAATCCGGGGCGTACTGGATATTCCGTCGAGTGCCCCTCGCCGATTGCAGCCCGATCGAGCCAGTACTTGCGAGTAAGCAACGCTTCAGGATTCGGAATCAAGTCGCGGATTCGCATTCCCGATTTCCACGGGTAGCGCCCTGGATTGGCAACGTTCCCCCGGAGAGTCACTGTGTCCTGGAAACTCGGCACGATCGAGAGCACTCGAACGATATCGCCATCCTGCAACGGAAAAATACGAGAGCTGTCATCAAACGGGAACTCCAAGGTCTTGCGTGACTGATGATCGACCACCCGCTCGATCGTGATCCGGCCTGTATCAGCGAGAGTGCTCATCCCGCCTGAATATTGAATGAGATCGCCTAGAGACGTTTTCTCCTTTAGTTCGTAAATGGCCGGGTTGTTCACCGATCCCGAGATCGCCACCAGGGGCCCAACCGGAGCAATATAGATAACGTCTCCCGGCTGCAAGCGAACATCTTTGGATTTGTCGCCCTTGATAAGCAGATCATAGAAATCGAAGTCGGTGACGGTTGTACCGTCACGATGAACGACTATGTGCCGCAGCGATCCCTGCGGAGTTGGTCCTCCGGAAGTAAAGATCGCGTTCACCAATGTACTCAGCGAACTGATCGTATAAGTGCCGGGATAGCGCGCGTTTCCAACGATCATTACCTGTATCGAACGTAACCGTCCCACGCTCGCGGTTAGATTGAAATTCCTGAACATTTTGGAGATCTCACCCTTCAGGAATGACTCCAATTCACCATAATGCACACCAGCTACGGAAATCTCTCCCACGCGTGGAATGTATATCTGTCCGGATCGGTCAACTGTCGTGCGCAGGTCAGCTTCTAATTGTCCCCAAATCCTGATCTGCAGTTCATCCCCTGGACCGATGATGTAATCGCTTGGAACCTGTAATTGGTCCATCGGAGCGAACGTGCTTGGGGATTGACTAAAAAGCGACTGCCCGAACAAAGGCAAAGGACGCCCCGCAGAATCGGCAGCCATCTGCTCAAATTCTGTATGTGGCCACGTCGGAGTGCTCGGCCGGCGAATCTGCGAAGGATTGATCGAACCGCTGCGAGGAAATTGGCTCTCGTACGTGCCCAGGGGGTTTCTCAGTTGAGGTACCTGCCCCGTCGAAGCAGGATTTTGCCCTGGTTGCACTCCCGTTGCACCCTGGATTTGCTGAGAGCACTGAGGACTGGTGGCCTGCATTGGATCGCTGCAATCGACGACGATCCCGGGCGCATTGCTTTGCGGGGCGTCAGTGGTCGATTGCGAGAGACACAGAACCGTGCTTAACAGGAAAAATACGCCAAACCTACCCAAGTTTCGCATGATGGATTTCATGACACTGTGCGGCGTGAAAAGCCCAGTGTGCAGAGCATGTAATTCTATCAACAGTCGCACGAAAATTGAGGAGTGGCCCAAACCATCGCAGTCGAGTGGCTTTGGCGCACCCCGCGCCCAATAATGATTTTGAACATCACATCGAATGCCGCAGAGCGCTAATCCGTGCCTTGTGCGCCACGGATCTGTGTCAGGCTTTGGCCCGATCTGGAAATGGGAGCAGATGCCGGTTTTTCGTGCTGACTTCCGCGTAACAAGTATTTAGAGAGAGTAACAAAACCCTTCACGTTACGCTGGAGTTCGCGGCGGTCTTTCAGGGACTGTCGCAATTTGTAAAATAGGTATGACGGACTCAGGTAGAAGCTACGGCGCGCTCGATCGCAGAAACTCACGAGCTGTTCATGTGTAATATTTGGGAGGTTCACAACACTGTTGTGAAGACCTTCTTTTGTTAGCCAGCCTCCCCAATCTTCGATCTGAATATATTTCCGGTCCTTGGCTTCCTGGTACGCCGTTGTACCCGGATAGACCATGATGGGGAAAAACTGAGCTGTATCCGGCTGCAGCTTCTTGGCGAACTGCAAGGTCTTTTCCATGCTTCCCGGTGTTTCATTCAGATTCCCGACCATGAAACAGCCGTGCACCATAATTCCAGATTCTCTGCAACGGCGAACGAACCGGTGCGCTTCCTCGTGATACTTTGCGTCACGACGGTCGTCGTTATTCTTCTTCATACCGTGGATGACTTCCACATCACCGCTTTCAAACCCGACACAGAAAAGTCGAGCACCGGCTTGATGCAACGTAGAGAGAAGTTCCGCATCGGCACCAATATCGGCGCGGCAGTTGGCGTCGAATGGTAGTTTGTTCCCGCGCCGAATCAATTCTTTCGCCAAATCAAGAGTACGCGGTTTGCTGATGATGAAAGTGTCATCTTCCAGCATCACCGTTTTGATTTCCGGCATCTCGCGAGCCACAAAATCAAATTCGTCGGCGACATTCGCCACCGAGCGGTAGCGCATTTTATGTCCGCTGAACGTCTGTGGATAAACACAGAACGAACAGTGATAGGGACATCCTCGGCTAGTATCGAAAACCACCAGCGGCCACAACGAGTGGCCATAGAAATAGTCTGGTGTGCGGAGGAAGCGCTTATAGACCTCGGACACAAAGGGGAGTTCGTCGAGATTCTCAATCGCCGGGCGCGGAGGATTGCTGACAATCTCGCCGCTGGATCTACGCCACACCAAGCCCTCAACTGCGGAAAGGTCCGCGCCGCAGGACTTCGCTGCTAACCAGTCGCGCACGGTGTACTCATACTCCCGGACAGCCACAGCCTCCAGGATCGATGTCATCTCCAACGTCTCTCTCGGCAGAGCCGAAACGTGTCGTCCGACGAGCAGGGTGTGCAATGAAGGCTTTGCTGCAACCAGAGACTCAATCACACTTACGTCGTTGAGAATACTGGGGGTAGAGGTGTCGCAGACGACCGCGTCGATGTTCTTGGCTGCAATCCGGTCAATTACGTCTTGCACCGAATACCCAGCCGCAGGCGAATCCACCAGATCCACATCGTGCCCGTTCTTGATCGCCACGCCGGCAGCGGTAGCCAGCCACTTGGGATAATAAAGTGTTCCACTTTTTGTGACTGCTGGACTGCGCTGTTCGCGGGAAAATCGAGGATGAAACGGAGGATTCAGAAACAAAACGCGCATCTTGTGGATCATATCACACCCCCATATAAGGCCCTGGGACGACAACGTTTACATCTGAGTCACTTCCCGAACCAGTGGCGGAGCGATATCCAACCGATCAAATCAGTTCCATACAGACCAGAACGCCCCAAGAACTAGCACCCACTGCTAGGCCTTGTTCGGGTGAAACCCCATGGCGCCTCAGAAGTTCCGAATAAAGATTTTAAGGATAATACCACGCCGGACGAATCGGCTACGCGACTCGGAATATTTCTTCCAAGCGTCCGAAGCATGAGAGATGACGGCCAAAATGTTGCTTGGAATGTTGCCTAGTAGCTCGTCGAAGCTGAGATCGTGTCGTGATCATCACCGGTTCGCTACGCTGGATCCGGTTTTCTCTTCCAACAAGCCTTCATAGCATCCAGCCGTTCGCGATTCTCTGGAAGACTGAATGTGCGCTCCAATCCCCGGCGCGCGATGATATAGAAAACAGCTAGAAAGAAAGCGAGAATCGTCGCACCGATGACGATCAGGGTGCGGTGTGGGGATGCCTTCTTGTCAGGAGTGACTGCCGCGTCAACGACCTGTACGATTTCACCCTCTCTAGCCTCGTCCAGTTTGGCGATTTCCAGTTCTTTCGTCAGCAACTCGTAAACCGTTTCGTGATACTTCAGGTCTCGATAGTTCCGCAAATACTCCAATCCAGCTCCGGTGATTCGTCCCTTCGACAGTACGATGTCAGACCCGGTGTCTTTCTGAGATCCAGCCATGTGCTCCAGTTGGGATTGCAGCGCAGTCAGTTGCTGCTTTGCCAGGATAATTTCAGGATTGTCATCGGTTGCAAACGATCGCATACCTTGAATCTGGACTTCCTTGGCTACGACCTGGGCGCGTAGTACTGCTGTGGACTCAATCAGGGCTCTTGCCTGGCTATCAATCTGGAGAACGCCGGTCTCCTGCTGCGTCTTCCGCATGGCTTCTTCAGCTGCAGCTAGCTGTTCTTTGGCCGGCTCTAACTGTTGCTCAAAAAACAACCGCCGACGGGCCGCTTCAGTGATCGCGAGTGAGGCAGAGAGCTTCTTGAACTCTTCCACATAGCCATTGGCGATCTCCGCGGCTCGTTTTGCATCATGATCTTCAACCGTAATCCGGATCAAGCCGTCTTTTTGTCCAGCCACAACATTCGCTCGGCTCTCAAATACTTTCCGCGCATCGGAAAGACGCTTTGTTTTGTACTCCGACATGAGTCCGAAGCGCTGAATCGTCGCATCCTCAACGGTACGACTCTTCAATAGAGAAACATACATGTCCGTCGGCGTTTTCATCCCGAATCCGCCGGCGACTGCTGAAAGCGACCCGAGGGAACCTAAGTTCCCTATTTGTCCCAGCAACGCCGAGGCTAGCGATGAACTCTGCGCTGCAGGAGGCAACAACACCGCTTGTGCCTCATAGGTCACTGGCAAAACAAGAGCGAGAACGATTGCCAACACGATTGCGCATAGTACGAACCGCAGAATGAAACGCTTCTTCTTAACCAACAGGACGGCCACATCGAGGAGAGAAATCTCGCTGACCGCATTCTGGGTCTCGCTCCCGTTCTCTTCTAATAGAAGCCCATCGACCTGAGCGGTTGTTTCCGTGTGAATTGGGACCAAAGGACCTGGCTCTCTGTGCAACTAAGCTTCGTAAATTCTACGATAAATCGAGTTCTAGCGCCTGATCCCCATGGGCGAAGCTGAAACTGGCGGCCACCGATACCGCGTCACACTTCTGGCAATGCTTTTTTTGTGCTAGCTTGGATGATTCGAACCATCCGGGATCAGCAAATTGCTGGCGACCAAGGTCGAATGATTTTACCAGACGGACCTTTAAGTCGTTTCGGATCAACGCGGGAGCGGAACCAAATCGTTTACGTCACCCCTATCGAGTGGTCGAGTCGTGCTTTCGCTCGCATCGCGATTTCTTCGAAATTGCTGCTGTTTCTTTTATCATTTGTAGTCTGCACCACAGTCGTTCACGCGCAAAGCATTCCAGACACCCCATCACCAGACAAGGAACTTTCTCCCAAAAACTCCCAGTCGCAGATCGAGTTAGTATCCCCTCCGGTCGACATCAAATCCCTGCCGAAGAATCTCCTTCTTGATCAGAAGGACTTCTGGACGGCTCCTCTCCACTTCTCCCAACAGCAATGGGAATGGACAGTTCCGTCGCTTCTCGTCGGCGGGCTATTCATTAAGGCCGACAACACCATCGAAAAACATGTTCCCACTACAAAAAGCACGGTTTCCCACGCCGTCACCGCCTCAAATGCAGGAGTCGCCGCATTAACGGCAGCCGGCGCCGGACTGTTCCTGTTGGGCCACATTCAAGGAGATGATCAAAAGCGTGAAACTGGCATCCTGGCCGGAGAAGCCGCGATTGGCGCTCTCGCCGACGCTGAAATCTTCAAATACGCTGCCGGCCGCGAACGTCCTTTCACCGGCAGCGGAACCGGCCGGTTCTTCGTTGGTGGCGATTCCTTTCCCTCAGTGCATTCTTCTGTGAGCTGGGCCATCGCCAGCGTAATCGCTCACGAGTATCCCGGCTGGTTAACTCAAACGCTCGCATACGGCACGGCCACCGGCGTCAGCGCCGCCCGCTGGGCGGGTCAGAAGCACTTCGCATCGGATGTGATTATTGGTGCTGCGCTCGGTTGGTATATGGGACGGCAGGTTTATCACGCCCATTCCCACTACAGCGAGGCTGATGTCGCCCGTTATGGCACTTTCCACAAGAGCGACGAAGAGCAGGGTCTTGATCCGACGCGCTTCATGGGCTCCAGCTACGTTCCACTCGACAGTTGGGTTTACCCTGCCTTGGAGCGCATGGCCGCCCTCGGCTACATCCAATCCGAATCGTTGAGCATTCGCCCCTGGACCCGGTTGGAATGTACGCGCCTTCTTGCTGAAGCCGCCACCCGTATTGCCGATGGGAACACTTCCTCTGAAGTTGAGCAACTGTATTCCGCGCTGTCGGCAGAGTTCGGGTACGAGTCTGAACTCATCAACGGAGAGCGAAACCTCAATGCCCAGTTCGAGTCTGGTTACGCCCGCTTTACAGGAATTTCAGGTACTCCGCTGACGGACAATTATCATTTCGGGCAAACACTCTTAAACGACTACGGTCGTCCATACCAAGAAGGTTTCAATGCGGTGGATGGTGCTTCAGGCTATGCAACTGCCGGCCCTCTTGTGCTTTATGTGCGCGGCGAGTATCAGTACGCACCGTCCGCCTCTGCGCCTACGCAAGCCGTGCTTAATTTTTTCAACGCATCCGATCGATGGCCCACTGGTCCCGCACTTCCGGTTAACTCCATCAGCCGTTTCCGTCTTCTCGACACTTACCTGGGACTCAACCTTGGAAACTGGCAGTTTTCTTTCGGACGAAACAGCCTGTGGTGGGGACCCAGCGAGGGCGGCAACATGATTTTCTCTGATAACGCTGCCCCACTGAACAACATGTTCACCGTCGATCGAGTCAGCCCGTTCCGACTACCATGGATATTCCGCTATTTGGGCGATATTCGGTTCGAAGGCTTCATCGGGCATATGACTGGGCTGCAGTTTCAGACCACAATTTACAGCGGAACAAACACGCTTGCATTGTTTGGGCAATACGGGAAAAATCTACACCCCCAGCCCTTTCTCAGCGGGGGAAAGATCAGCGTCCAACTAACTCCGAATTTTGAGTTCGGGATGGCGAAAACCACAGTCTATGGTGGGCCTGGAAACCCTCTGACAGTCACGACTTTTCTTGACAGCAACTTCGGCGTGCATTATCACGGGGACGTGTTGGGAGACGGCCGCACGAGCGCGGACATCTCCTACCGTATTCCCGGCCTGCGCAACTGGCTTACGTTTTACGCAGAAACTTTGAGCGAAGACGAGCCGTCCCCAATCCCGTACATGCGACGGAATGCGTCGCAAGGCGGACTTTATCTGGCGAAGTTCCCTGGAATCTCGAAGCTTGACGTCAGGGTGGAGGGGGGTTACACAAACCCGATTGCGTTCTGTGGTGATTGCATTTACACCAATGCGCAATACAACAGCGGCTACAACAACAACGGTCGTTTGATTGGAACCTGGATCGGACGCTCGGCACAGGGCGAACAGATCCAGACGAACTATTGGCTTCGACCAAAGCAAAGAATAGGCGTCGAAGTCCGCCACCGCATCCTCGATCCCACCTATGTTCCGCGGGGGGGCAGCCAGAATGACGTCGCCGTGAATGCCGACATTTTTGCGGGAAACGGTTTTCGTTTCACTGGCAATGTCCAATACGAGCGCTGGAGAATCCCTCTGCTGGCCGTGACTCCGCAATCCGACGTCGCCGTGTCGTTCCAATTCAGCTTCTGGCCAACTCCTCACAAACACTGATCCGGTACAACTCCATTGACTGCATTGACATCCACATCCTTAAGCCCGGATATTCCAAGTCTGTATTCATGGCTTCAACGCCTGTGGTATAAGTTCGATTCCCATGTTGAAGAGATTTATGCGACCAAGTTCCGTGCCTGATCCTCAGGTACGGCCGAATTCCGCTGCGAAACTGCTGGGGTGGCGAGCGGGTTGCACCATGGTTCTGGCCATGGTGTTCCCATTGATGCCGCTGTACGGACAGTCCAGCACCGAGAATTCGGGAGCGACCTCGAACGCGGGAATATCCGACACAAGCACTTTTTCCTCAACTGACAGCGTTAAAACTTCGGCAAGTTTGGAATCTCAACAACACGCGCGCGCTGACCGCAACCTCGACACCTATTACAGGAATCGCACCGAATTCAGTCTGGACGTGGGGTACCACCCCATTAACATTCCTTTCATTTATGATTTCGCGGTCGGCGATAGCTACAACATGACAACCCTGAAGTACACATTGGTTCCGATTATCGCTTCTTTGCGTTGGCACGTAACCAATGTGGGATGGCGCTCGATTTTCCGTGGAAACATGGACTTCACCTTCAGCGGCTCCATCACCGCGATCCCCCGCGGACCTGAAACTCACTTCTATGCGTTTGATTTCGGCATCCGACGCAACTTTGTCTATCGCAACTGGAAGGTGGTTCCTTTTTTTGAACAGCGCGGAGGAGCAGGGATTATCAATGCTAAAGAACCTTTGGGTGTTCAATTTGCTCAAGGACAAAACCTGACGTTCACGTACAACCTCGGTGTCGGAGCTCGATACAACATCAATTCCAAGTATTCATTCTCCGCCGGAATGAACTATATGCACATTTCCAATGGGTATCTGTCGCAGCCGCAGTTCGCAAATTATGGGATCAATGTTTACGGTCCGATGTTTGGCATGGATGTGCGTTTGGGCAAACCACACCATAGCTCGCAGTGAAATTCGATTCTGCAGTCGAAATGATCGCGTCCAGGTTAGATAGTTGAGCGCTCAAAATTAGAATGCCCAGTTATCCTGAACATTTCAATGTGAGACTTCGAGCGAATGCTCGATGCGGCTTGAGGCGAGCATTCCACATGTTATGGGTGAGCGCTTTCTTCATCATCGTGCCGGCTTCGATCACAATTGGCTGTGGCACTCCTGGGCAGGCGACCATGTATCTGACTGCCCCATCGACGGCGACGAAAGGCACTCCCTTCACGATAACGGTCCACGTGGTGTACCAGGGTAAACCAGACTCGGTTATCAACGGCGTCATCCATTTCACCAGTTCCGATCCTGCTGCCGTCCTTCCCATCGACTACCAATTCACGCACGCTGACGCTGGTTCCCATACCTGGACAAATGGATTCACATTGTCCACGTCTGGCAATCAGACGATTACCGGTCAAATTCACGACGCCTCAGCAATCAACGGCACTGCAACGATAGCAGTGTCTCCATAGCGCGATTACCAGTCGCTGCCTTCACCCAACTCGTCCTGATAGAATGTGGGGCTTTAAAACCCTACGGAGAGACTGATCGCTTGCATGCCAATCTTGTAATAGCACGCGTTGAGCGGGAACCGGCTCCTCCAAAAGAAACCTACGATATACCGCTACGCTCGGGACTTGCACTCTTGAGCATTATCACGCTTGTTTGTCTAAGCCTCGAAACAGAACTGTTGCAGCAGATTGATAGTTTGCGCCTGTACTTAACGATTCCTGAGATCGCGCTAGAACTGGCGGTGGCTTTGCTTTCCTGCATCGCTATGGCTGTTTGTTGGTGGCTGTTGGTCTTGCTGATTGGGCAGGTTGCCCAGATCGTATTCTGGCGCAAGCCAAGAATCGGTATTCACTTACGTTGGCATTTATGGCTTGCGCCAGCATTCGCTTGTCTGGTTTTGGAGTTGCTCGAGGACCTAAAAATCGAGTTCCTTCCGCACTGGCATGCGGGAATCACCCCCCGATTTGCGGTGGCTTTCGGCCTTATTGGTCTCTGCGTCGCCGGCTTTTTCGCTATCGGTTGGCCATTGGTTCAAAAGTTCTGCCGCACCCGCCTCGCTCCGATAGCATGGCTCCACATCGCGATTGGGCTCTTGGCCTCGGGGGCGGCGTGGCGGCATGGAGTGCACATCTTCGCTGACTATGAAAGACCCTCAACCGCGACAGTTGTAACCCACCTGCCGGATATTTACCTCATCACCATCGATACCATCAGAGCCGACGCGACTTCTGTGTACGGGTACCAGCGAGCCACCACGCCGAATCTGGAAAAGTTCGCTCAACGTAGCTTTACATTCGACTACGATTTCGCAAATTCCAACTTCACGACGCCATCGACTTCAACGATCGAAACTGGAAAGCTGCCTTGGACACATCGGGTCTTTCAGGCTGGCGGATTTTTGCGGGGTCGAAACCAGCAGGAGAACGTCGCCCAGATTCTTCAGCAAAAAGGATATTACACGGCGATGGTCTCTTCGAATCTCCTAGCTGCTCCGTTTCGTCACCGGACACTCGAGAGCTACAGTGCAGTCCAATACGCCTCACCAAGGGGCTTCACCGGGCTGCGTTTTCGCGAAACGAACTTGGTCGGCCTGAACACCCAATTTACCCTTGCGTACTCATTAATTCGCCCGTTGACGAGCATTGCTGATTATCTGGATCAACTGATTTCGGGTTGCCAATATCCGTCGCCTGCTGAAGACGTATTTGGCCGATCAAAGAAATTCCTCGAGCGTCACGCGGGTCAGCAGCCAATGTTCCTCTGGGCGCACATTATGCCACCCCACGATCCTTATTGGGTGCCGTCTCCTTACCGACACCGCTTCGTTTCCAAACAAGCGCAAAGCTACGACAATTATAAAGTGCCCGACTCTGAAACGCGGTTTCGAGGCGTACCTCTGCAGGAATTGCGTGGCGCATATGATGAAATGATCCTGTATGCTGACCACGAAGTCGGTGAATTTCTGGATTGGCTGGATCAGACCGGTCGTCTTGACCGCGCTATTGTCATCGTCTCAGCCGATCACGGGGAGTTGTTCGACCACAACCGGCTCGCGCACGCTGGCCCCGACCTCTACAATGGCGTGATTCACATCCCATTGCTCTTCCATCTGCCCGGCCAGAAACAAGGCGTACGTATTCAGGATCTCGCTCAGCAGGCGGACCTGCTCCCTACGATCCTCGATCTGATCGGAGCGCCAATCCCGAACTGGACGGAGGGCATTTCCCTTAAGCCGGCAATCGAGGGATAGGGTTTAGGCAACCGTCAAATTTTTAGCATGAACCTGGAACCCGATCGTATCTTTGACCCTATTCGGAAGGGAACTGTTGCCGTCATCGATGAGCAGTACAAATTCGTACGTTATCTTCAGTCTGGCAAAGAGCAGCTTTACGCTTACAGGACCGATTCAAGTGAGAGCCAGAACCTGCTCGAATCTGAGCCTGAAATTGCCGGTCGCATGAGACAAGTGCTACTCGGTAAGCTTAGCGAGGTTAACCACCGACCGAATGGGAGAGAGTGACCAGCCTCAAGGCTCGCCTGCGGATCGATTGCGCCTGCTGCTGGGTACATGGAAATCGTTAGTTCGACAGATTGATCCCGGCGCGACTCGCCTCACGCGGCGCATGCACGCTCTTTATTGGACCAGCTCTGCCGCTCAATCGTTGCTGCAGCTAATTCAGAACCGGAGCTTCGCCGATCAGCTTGTCACGACTGTTCCGCCGGCCCCTCTTTTCATCCTGGGGTTTTGGCGTTCCGGTACCACCCTACTTCACGAACTCTTGTGCTGCGACACTCGTTTTGGTTTTCCCAGCACGTATGCCTGTTTGAATCCGGCCCATTTTCTACTCTCGGAGCGTTGGATCCAATCGCGCTCAAACGAACGTGTTCGTCGTCCAATGGATAACCTCCGCTACTCGTGGGCATCTCCCCAAGAGGACGAATTTGCCTTATTAGCCTTGGGAGCCCCATCCGCTTACCAGGCGCTGCTTGTGCCTTCCCTCATGCGCAGCGCAAGTCAACTGCTGTGGCTGCGGGAACGTCCGAGGAATGATGAGGACTTGTGGTGGACAAGGTTCCACCATTTTCTGAAACTCCTGACCATCCAACAGGGGAAGGCTATGGTGCTGAAGTCCCCCACTCACGGTTATCGGCTGCAAATCCTGCAGCAGAGATTCCCCGAATCGAGGTACGTCCTTATCCAAAGAAATCCATACGAAGTCTTCGCGTCTAATATGAAACTTTGGCGGACCTTGGTGGCTCGCTATGGGTTGGAGTGCTGTTCTGACAGCCAGTTGGAAGAGTTTATCCTGGCCGCTTACGTCCTGCACCATGCCATTGTCTCTGAGGGAATTCAACGCGCAGCACCCGGTTCGTTTGCAGTAGTCCGTTATGAGGATCTAGTGGCTAGTCCACTCGATCAGATCAGTCGCGTCTACTCGGCACTGGGCCTCAGAGATTTTGAAGGAGCACGCCCGCGTATGGATGGGTATTTGGCCAAGGTCTCCGGTCACACGCGAAACCACCTGATGCTATCGAGCACACAAAGAACGGCGGTGGACCTCGCCTGGGGTGACATCATCCGAGAGGAAGGATATTCGTGGTCCGATTGTCATGTCGACCTGATTGATGGTATTTCGAAGCAAGAGGCTAACGCTGGTCAATTCTCGTCTTGAGCTTCTTCCGCACTCTCGTTGTTTGATTCGCTTCGCCCGCTGAAACCTAGCCGACGGGCAATCACGCCAAATCTCTTGCGGACGCTATTTGCAAAGATCAACCATGCTCCCCAAAGCAGGGCGGCAAGTGGTGTGAGCATTTGAAATAACAGCCCTCCACTGGGATCGCCGTACGCAAAAGCACGGGAAGGCAAGGCGACGACCAGAAAGAAAAGAAAATAGAAAGAAGGCGACGTGCGATTTTTGGCCACCGCCGCTTTTAACAAACTGCACGCCAGATGTCAATGTGCGGGCTCACAGGCCTTTTTGTTCACGCGACTCCGTCCCGCGTCAATCAGTGCCTCTTTGCATGCGCGATCCAACAAAATAAGAACCAAATCTGAGTTCAGCGCCAAGCGTCGTTGAAGATTTCTGGCGCAGCAGTCATACAATAGATCCCACTTGTGACTGCAATCACACAATGTAGCTAACTGAACAGCGCGAGAGGACTTGTTGTAGCAACGTGATTCTGTCACCCTAACAGCAACGTGAAAGTGTCACCCTGGCGGAGCGAGGGTGTGTTGAAGTTTGGTCTCGCCATAGTAGAGCGAGATACGGCCGTCGAGAGCGTGATAGAGGTTTACCTTGGCACCGGCGAAGCTGAAACGGCGGCCCTGCGGCGGGATCTGGAGACGACGGCCGTCCCACTGCACAATGTTGTCATTGCTGACTACGCGGGAGTGAACAAAGCAGCAGATACGATCCAAGTCCGCTGGAGCGGGACGCCATGCGGTCCCGGTTTCCCGTGGACGGCGGGCGAAGCGGCGGTTGTAGTCGGCGACGAAGCGGGCGAGCACGGCATTGGCCGAGTCCAGGTCGCACGCCTGAGCCAGACGAAGTTCGCTGCAGAGGCGGTCTTGCAAGACGCCCCATAG
>DASYZA010000095.1:0-2614 GCA_035946775.1 Candidatus Sulfotelmatobacter sp.
CAGAAAGTGTTGGAAATGCTCGGTGATCGGGATTATCTTCGCCATGGGTGTAGGTCTCCTTTTCCAGGATCGGCTTTAGCTGGTCAGGCCAAAGCCAACTTACACCCTCTTCCTTTTTACACAATCAAAGTTACGTCACCGCTATCGATGCGCAGGCTCAAAGAACAGAGTCATCTCTCTAAGATATCCCTGTAGTAGTTGAGCGCTACCTTCTTCGGTTGGCTGGGTAACAAGGCCTCCGCCGTCCGGGTGCTGTTACCGACGACACCGACCTGCCCGATGCGGACCATGCCCTTGCCAAAATCGGCGAACACTGGAACCAGCATTACGAAGTGGTCGTCCACTTCACTTTGTGTAACGCTCATGTGCAGTTTGAATTTGCCGGCCTCGCCGGGTGTGATCTGGTAGTCGAAATGATACTTTGGCACCGCAGTGCCATACACCCACTCGTTAAAAAACCAATCCAGATGGCCGTTCCCCTGGAGGTCCATGCGCTTGGTCATGTGCTTCTCCGCGATTGCCTTAAACGATTCTGTGGAGGCGGGGCGATCCCGATGACTGTCGACGAATTCGTGCATCATGTCGATGAAGGCCTGGTCATCGTCGCTATACATAATCGAACGCAGCATATTCAGGACGTACGCGCCTTTGGGGTAAGTCACGTTCTGATACGCGTCCCGGGTGCGCGGAGAAATTAATCGTAGGCCCATCCAGAGAGGGCCGGCATCGTTCGGAGCAACACCGAACGTATTTTTCTCAAGGATGCGGTGGCGCAAGCGATCCCAAAATTCGAGATAGTCCTTGCGCGAGTCGGCCATGGCTTTCTGCAAGAAAAGCCCTGCCGAGAACTCAGCAAAGCCCTCCGAAAGCCACTGATCGTGATACGAGGCCCAGCCGACGGCGTGTCCCCACCACTGATGAGCAACCTCATGCGGCGTGACCTCCTGCACAAAACCGGAAAACTTGCTGTTGATCTGGCCAAACAGCATCCAGCGCTGGGTCGAGTCGGTATAGGCGGAAATTGGCAAATACACCAGGTTGGGCCAGGATTGTCCGAAATTGAAGTCCGGTTGCTCGGTGATGTAGATGTTTTCGTACGGGCTCTTGCCGAAGTAATGCGTGCACAACTGCATCTGCGCGCGCGTTTGCTCCAGTGCATATTTGGTCATGCTGCCCGGCGCGAGTGTCTTGAGCGCGGCTGCCCCTTGCAGACGGTTGGGTAACTCGGTCAGGTAGTACCCTGAAATCTTGTAACCCGTGATGTCATCGGCCAGTTCGAGTTTCTTATATTCGCCATAATTGAATCCGGCGACAGCGACGGGCGTGGCAGTTACCCAATGGCTAACCGCGCGGTCATCCTCGATCGATTCTGATTCGAGCTGTCCAACGCTAATCACCTTATATTTGCGCGGCACGCGATACGTCAGATCGTACAGAGCGTGTTCGCCAAAGCCATTCAAATTGGGATACCACGAGGTGCGGGCGCGCACATAATAGCTGCCTTCGCCCGCCTCTTCGAGCACCTTATCGCCGGCGTACTCGACGGTCACGGAAAATTGCTTGCCCACATCCTCGGGCTTCGACAGGATGATGTAGAAGGAACCATCCTCTTTTCGGCTCTCCTGGATGAAGTAAAGATCTCGTCCCAGTTCGTCCATCACGCGAGTGACCCGCAGATTCGGCAACAGGGAAAACTTAAGAATTCTTTCTCCGGGAACCAGCGGTTCGAAAGTGATCTTCGCAGAGCTGAATAGATGTCCATTCTTAGCAATGACGGTTTCGATCTGGTAGCGGTGTGTGGCGAAGAGGCGCCGGTCTTCTTGCGAACTGGCAGTGCGGTTCTCATATTCCGGCTTTAAATGCGCCAGGTACCAGATCCCGTCGTCCAGACCGCCGGAATTGGAGTTGACCAGTCCGACCTCCTCCGGCGAGTCCATTTGTGGTAGGGCGCCGACCTTCGCTCGCACGAAGAAACGGAGATCCTTGTGCTTTCGGCCATGGATATATGCGTTAAAGAAAGCCGGATGGGCGGGATTGTAGATTGCTGCGAGGATGTCGGCATCTACGTTATCCATGCTTTCGCCCTGCAGAACTAATTCGCTCATGCTAATGGGATATAACTGGCGCCGCCGGACTTTCTCGCGCCAACGCGTGAGCACATTGGCTGCCTCGGCCGGAGTCTCAGTGCGGCCCTTGATCCCCGAGAGAAAGTTGAGGCGAAGCTCTCCGGTGAACCGGAACACGACCTCGGTAAAATCCTCGTTGACCTCTTCTGCATCAATGCGGCGGTTCAATTCGCGAACGTTGATGGGAGTTGCCGGCTTCAGATTGAAGTGCCCATCCCCGATGAAAATCGCGCCTGTCACCACTCCGGCTATAGGGCTGAGAAAGGTCAGCGTCCCGCTGTGAAATTGAAATGTTCCGACGTCAGAAGCGAGACTGTAATTGTCGAATCGGAAGGTATCGCCTAATCCAAGCGTTCGCAGTTGCCGGTAGAGCGGGTCGGTATTTGCGAACGCGACCGCCTTGCTGGAGACCGAGATATTGGTCTCTACGCGCGCGATCTCGAGGGTGAATTGCACCTCCGTCAATTCACGAGAGTCGACCGTCTTGA
>DASYZA010000096.1:0-9389 GCA_035946775.1 Candidatus Sulfotelmatobacter sp.
ACGAGATCAGCCATCATCAGCCGGGAACGACGATCAGGGTTCGCTATCGCAGGTATTCAACGATTTACGAATCGCAGATCGTTGTAGGCCAGGCTCAATGAAAATGCGGCAACTTTTAAAAGAGAGCCGAGAGGGGGAGAGGAAACTTGGTAGCGCTACCGGGAATCTTCTGAGTGCATCAGACTTTTCGCAACAATACAGCGAAAACCCGCTTCTGTAAAGGCTTTTGCGCCGAAAGCTCGATTCCAAAAAACCATCATTGATGCCAAATTTTAGCCTGCTCGATTCAAAGAAATAGTCCCAAATAGTCACTAGATTCCTTGGGTGTTCCAGAAAGTCAGGCGGGTCAATTCACTTGCCGGAAGCCTGTTCTGACCCATCGCACCCGAATCTAGCATGCGGTCGTTGCAAAGCGTATCACGGCTTTTTGGGCCACGCTAGCGGGTATCTGAAATCTGGTTGCTGATCTCGTCCTGCAAGCCCTGAAGTCCTACCACCCGACGAATGCAACATTATTGGCGAACAAAAGGCGAATACTCCTGCTATACTTCCTTCGTGACCTTGCGCAACATTTGCGTCAGGTTCGTGGGTGCGGCTTTAATGGACGAGGGTCGAAAACGTGTTCTCCTGATTGCCGCCAGCATCCTCGCAGTGCGCAGACTGGCGAATTGGGATGGACGCCCTTCGCCCATGCTGGAATCCGCCATCGCCGACGCCATTACGCTCGCCGAGAAGATAATGGCGAGGATTGATTCTAGGTGGCCCGCTCCGACACAAAAGGCGGAGCGATAAATCATGTACCGAGGATTCGGGTTTCCACCGATAAAGAAGGGTATTCTGTTCTGCCTTCCAGTCGTTTCGAAGCCCGCCGCAGGCTTTTTATTGGGGCCACACCAGCGGGGCAGTCTAATCAGCCCCCTGCTTCAGATGCCCCAACCCTAGTTCCCATTTCGGTACTTGTCGCCACGCTGAATGATCTCATCGAGACTAGCGGTCAAAGCGGCTTGGTCGAGGCGATCCTCTAACACGATGATCTCTGCCTGCTGGAAGAGTTGCCGTATGACGTTCTGGTATGCCTCTGCTGCAACGGCTGAGCACCAATTCGGGTTGCAGGTTTCTTGCTCTTGTCGTGAGATTTCGAAAAAGGAAGAACTGCCGGGGATCAGTCATTGCGCTTGCCCTCGACCCAAACGAATGCGTTTGCGCATTCGATGAGGCAATCAGCGTGGGTCGAGCCCTCAAGTATCAACTCTCTTGGAACGCCGCTCGCCTGACCAGCATCGAGTCGCCGCAGAGCCTCGTCCCTAGCGGGATTCTCAATTACACGCCGTTTGTATTCCCTCCAGACACGACCATCTTGCGGAGCGAGCCTGTGGGCGTTGCGTATCATCCACGCCAGCCTCTCGGAACTGGGCGAAACCTCTCGTTCTTTTCCAACAGATAATGAAATGACCTCTCCAACGCTGTTCGGGGCTTGGATTCCTTCAGCGAGACGCAGCAGTTCCGTGACCCACCCTGTGCCACCATGCTCCCAAACCCAAGTAAACACGGGAGTGACCCTAGTCCGACCGCTGTGCTCATCATCTGCTGAGCCTGTTCCCGATGTTGTCATGGTGACCTCGCTAGATACTCGTAGTTCTTACGAAAATAGTCGATCTTGAGTTTGGGCAAGTTGCACGGGTGCGGAGCATTTCTCGTCATCGTTTGCAACATGGTTGATCCGAGTGCTCACTGAGTAGCAGCGCATAAGCCGAGCGTCGTAGGGCTTGAGGAGTTCAGCTACAGCAGCGACGTTCTGCTCTCCGGGGTCGAGCCAGAGGTCGTAATCGTTCCGATTGAGAATGACGGGCATCCTGTCGTGAACCGCCGAGGTCACAGCATTTGGCGTCGTGGTCAAAATCGAACAGGTCTTGAGCCAATCACCCTCTGGGTTTTTCCATCCTTCCCATAATCCGGCGAATGCAAACAACTCGCCGTCATTGACCTCGAAACAAAAAGGCTGCTTGGAGCCGCCCTTTCGCAACCATTCGTAAAAACCATCGGCGGGAATCAAGCATCTGCGAGACCTAAGTGCATCCCGAAATGCAGGTCGCTCATGCGCCGTCTCCGACCGAGCGTTGATCATGCTTGCGCCTACGGATGGGTCTTTTGCCCAACTCGGAACGAGCCCCCATTTCATCAGCGAGAGGTCACGAACGGGTTTGTTGGGATGCTGGCGAATGACAGGAACGGGCTGCGTCGGTGCAATGTTGTAGCGAGGAGACCAATCCAGATCGTCAGCGGGACTGTCGAAGTACTCCTCAACGATCTGCTTTCTGCGGGAGAGACGGTAGCGACCGCACATCGGAAGATTATGGCAGATCGGAAGGATGAGGCGGGGCCGTTGTGAAAACTAAAGCTCATCCACCAAGTCCCGCACCCTGACTTTTAGGGCCGCAGCGATGTGGGCGAGGTTGATGATGGACACGTTGCGGATGCCACGCTCGATCCCCGACACATACGTCCAGTGCAGGTCGGCAGCTTCGGCAAGCTCCTCCTGCGTCATGCCCAGTTTGAGCCGCTGAGCCAGCAACGTCGCCATCACATCGCCATCCACCCCAGCGGCAGTTCGGTAGCACGGGTCATTTCACCAAGTTTGCCGTATAGCGCACGTTCATCGAAAGCCACGCCCGTGGCAGGCTCAGCGAATAGGATTGCATCGAGGTCATCAGGCACGGGCAGGGGATCGGGATTGATCGCCTTGGCGTGCTGCGCCCAAGCGTCGTCCATACTGTCTGTAGCATCCGGTGTAGGGCTCTGAATGGCGGAAGACGCCGCCGTGTCATTGCTTGTCACGGAATCCTGCACCGGGATTTCGCTGAGTGCAGCATCCTCGACTAAGAAGCGAGGATCGTTGAGCAGGTCACTCGTGTCCTGCGGCCAAATGACCCCACGGTATGGCTCATGCCCATGAGTGTTCAGCCAGTGAATAAGCCCGCCGATGCTAAGATTCGACCCTTCACAGGATGTTGCGAGATCGCTGAAGCCCAGCTTGTCGCCGTCATAGAAAATGACGCAGGCTGCGTAGTCGGGATCGCCGTCCGTCGTGTGGCAATCCCCTTTGACCGGGCATGCCGTCAGGATGTATTTGCCACCGTTACCGTCGCCAAAGTAGTCGATGTCATAGTGGTCGCAGAACTCGTCGAAGTCAAAGTCCTCGTGAACTGATGGCGCTCTGTCCAGTCCCTCGCCCGTGTGCTTCTGGTCGCAATTGTCGAGAATCCAGTAGGCAAGCCAGTCCGGGAAATCAGCGATGGGACTGTTGTCGATAACTTCCCAGCGCCGTCCGTCGTCCAGCGTTGATCCCGGCCCAACGACATACTTATTGACCGACTGCAAATCAAATTGCTCGCTGGCTTTCTTGTTGCCGATAGCACGGCTCATCTCGGTCTGGCGGAAGTAGAAGTGCGGCAGACACTTGCCAGCAGATTTAACCGTGAACGTGCGAGGCATCTTGCGGCCGGTCTCACGCTCAATGCGCTCTACCAGACCAGCGGCATCGCAATCGAGTATGCAGATGGTGTACGGGGTTCCTACAGCGCCCACGTTGTAAAGGCTGTTCTCGGCATTCCACTGACGCACGATGTTAATGTCGGTGGTCGCCATGTCGAATTGGTCTTCAAACAGACCCCGCTTGCTGAAGGGCCGCAGGGGGATGACCGGGATACCACGCTCAATGAGCGGTCTGGCGATGTCGATGAACTGACGAGGTTGTGATTGAGAAACAGGGTTAGCGGACATTGCAGCCTACCCGGCTGCATGGCGTGACGGTGGAAACTTGTTCGAGCATATGAGCCTCAAGAAAGTGAAATTCCGTTGGGATCAACGGTGAGCCGATGGGAAGTTAAATTGGGGTGCTGGGCTCAGCAGCACCCCCGAACTCTCTGGTGAAAGTCCGATCCCAAAGAATGAATTTGGTAGCGGCCAAATTCTTTGCGTTAGCAAAACGCCTTGTCTAATACTGCGGCCCTCGCCAGTCCTGCCAATTTCCAAATCATGGGTAGAGACAATGAAGCCCCGCTGCGAACGGGGCTCGAATATTGGGGTGTTCTTATGATTGATACTGCATTTGCGCAGCGAATCCAGAAGCTCTCTGACGCCGACCTTGAACGGCAAGCGTCAGCCGCTTATACGTCAGCGTATTGCGAGACATTTGGGAACGACCATGAGGCCCGTGCTGATGCGGTGCGAGAGTACCGATTGCTTGAACGGGAGAGGAGCCGCCGCAGAATCGCATCTGCACTGCTCAGAAGTTAAGCGATCTTGCTGATGACCTTGCGGTTCCCACCACTCTCGTAGGCCAACTCACGACACACCGGACAGAAAACCACTTGACTGCCATCCGACAAGCGTGACTGCACTTCTGCATCTTCAAAGCGGCATCCAAAGCAAATAGTGCTCGCCGTAAGGCTTTGGGAAACTGTCTTATCGTGTATCGGCTCATGGGGTTCGTCAGGCACGATGAGTTCTTCTTCCCGAACGATGGCATAGTATGCCTCGATGCTCTTGTAATCGTCGTGCCCAAGCCACTCACGAACAAGCCCGATGTCATTCCCTTTCCCGCCCAATCGCTCTGGACGCATCCAATTGGTGGCACAGGTCGCTCGAAATTTGTGCAGCCAGCAACGGGCGGGATCAATACCGGCCCGACCTGCGACCTGACGAAGAGTATCGAGCATGTGGTAGTCCGGCAGTCCATTGCGTGTTCCGAACAGAAGCCCAGATGGACGCTTGGTTGCTTTCAGTGCGAGAAGTCTATCCATGAGGTCTCGATCAATCGGGATATATCTCGCCCTACCGTTCTTTGTCATGAAACCTAAACTCGGTTTGCTGGTCACTCGTATTTGCCGTTTCACGATTCCGGGGGCCAAGGTTTCGACAATGAGATCGTCTTCTTCAAGGAACATCATCTCTTGCTTTCGCAATCCGGCTTTGAGGAACACTTCAAACACAAGCTCTTCGTCAGAAGTCATGGCATCGAACAACAGTTTCAATTCCTCTCGTGTATAGATTTCCGGGCGATTTTCACCGCTCTTGAGTTCTCGACGGTAATCGGACTTCTTGATAGGGCCTTTGCCGGGGTCGAGCTTCAACACGGTTCGGATGAATTTGTTCACTCGCATGATTTTCCACGCCGCCGTGAATGGGCAGTTTTCAGGCTCATCGTCAACGAGGTAATCGAAGAACCTTGCAAGATGTGCCTTGTCAATTTCATCAACGAATTTCTTTTTGCTTCCATTGTTAAGAGATCCATTCCAAGCTTCAAATTCCCGCAAAGCTTGGCGATGGGCTGCCTTCGTTTTTTTTGCACCCGTAACGCCATCAATGTAATTGTTGATCGAGATTGAAATAGGCGAGCGTTGGTCGAGAACCGTCGGGTCTTGCACACCGGGACGGTTCTGATTCTTCAAGAACCATTCCCTCTCTTCCTTGACCCGTAACGCATCACCCAGCCACGAACACACTGTCGGATGCCATTGTTTCGCCTTACCCTCGTACCATGAGATTCGGAATTTTCCCTCACGGTCGTCTTTCAGGTAGAGAGTGCCATCCGCCTTGAGCTTGGGAAGCACTACAGGACGATCTGTCCACCGCCCCTCGACCTGCACCCTCTCGTAAATTTTGGCTCTCTTGTTCGCCACAGGGAAACTCGCTCACTGCTTCATACGCAGGGCCGCAGCAACTTCGAGAATTCAGAAAAATAGTCACCACGGTAGTCCAACGGACTGGAGAGAACCCGTATGCGCTTGGGAATAAAAAACTTAAGGGAAGATGGTAGCGCTACCGGGAATCGAACCCGGGTTTGAAGATTGAGAATCTTCCGTCCTAACCCCTAGACGATAGCGCCATCCGTTGGCTCGAGGACCCTGGATCAGGTCAACTCGCCCTTTGATTTTAAGGCCCACTCTGCAGCCCGCGCAAGCACGTGCGCGCTTCGGTCCCGCAATTTGCGGCAGCTCAGAATTTACCACTGCAAGATTTCCCGGCAGCGTTTCAATTTCACCGTAAGAGAATCCCGGCCACGTATGCCTGGCAACCCTGCTCATTAATGCATGTCAATTATTTAATTTATGCGTTTCATCTAACTGATGATCCACGCAATCACGCTCCTTCGCAATTCTCAGCGTGTCCCGCGACTTTCTTTTCCCTGTTTCATTTTCGGATTCCCTGCATCGCTGCATCGATTTTTTTACTGCAACTCGCTCCCATTCACAGGGCGACAAGCGTTATAGTAAGGACATCATTCGAACCCAAACTGAGCGCAACCCGTAATTCGTAGGAGCGACTCCATGTTGTTCCTTCATCAACCAATTCAATCCCTTCTTAATTTAGGAGTCTGTAAGGAGTACCCGATCATGGCTAAACCAAGAGTCCCAAAGAAAACCAATGGCGATGCGGGCGTGACCGCCGCGGAAACAGTTTCCACTGCTCTCCCCACGGTCGAAGCGACCCCAGCTGAACCAGTAATGAAGAAGTCCGTGCGGAAGCCGACGATTGTCCGAAGCGACGGCCGTCCGAATATCGTCCCCATCAATGTCGACGAAGAAATTCGCCAGTTGGCCTATCTGATGTCCGAACGCCGCGGCTTCGAACCCGGCCACGAAACGGAAGACTGGCTTGCTGCCGAACGCGAAGTTCGCCAACGTTACCATCAACAGAGCGCCTAGCGCGCTCAACACACCGCCTGGCGGCCACGGGTTGGCCGCCGCCTGAGGCGGAAACGTTTACGCACAAAACTCTCCGCTCTGTGGTTGTTTGCCATCCGGAAACTCCCAGGACTTCCCATTGCCTGAGCACCGCCCCTTTGGGTTTGCGTGTACCCGGAGTTTCTGAAAAAATACCTTGGGGTTCGAAATGGCACAGATTGGTAGTTTTGCCCTGCTGCTCGCCTTGGCGCTGAGCCTGTATTCCTTTGGCGGCGGCCTCCTCTCCCTGTTTTTCAAGGATGACCCTCACTGGGAGCGCGTCGGCGAAACCGCCCGCCGTGCCGGCATCGTCGTCTTTGGAGCGCTGCTGCTCGCGGCCCTCGCGCTCGTCATCTCCGCCTTCCGTAACGATTTCACTATCGCCTACATCTTCCACCACAGCAACCGCGACCTCCCCGGTCCCTACAAGTTCGCAACCCTCTGGTCCGGACAGGAAGGCTCGATTCTCTTCTGGTGCCTTCTGCTCGCCGGATACGGCTTCGTCCTCCGTCTCCGTTACAAGACCGACCCCCGCCTTTTCTCCTACGCCTCGGTCATCATGGCCGGCGTCCAGATTTTCTTCTTACTGCTCGTAAATTTCGCCGCGAATCCTTTCGGCCTGCTCGCCGGCCCGATGCGCGCCGACGGCACCGGGCTCAACCCGCTTCTGCAGTATCCCGAGATGGTGATCCATCCGCCGATGCTCTATCTCGGATACGTCGGATTCACCGTGCCCTTCGCCTTCGCGCTTGGCGCACTGATCATGAAGTATCCCGGCGAAAAATGGATTCACATCACCCGCCGCTGGACCATGGTCACCTGGGGATTTCTCACCTGCGGCATCTTCCTCGGCGCTCATTGGGCCTACGCCGTCCTGGGCTGGGGAGGCTACTGGGGATGGGATCCGGTCGAGAACGCCTCGCTGATGCCCTGGCTGGTTGGCACCGCCTTCCTGCACTCCGTGATGATGCAGGAAAAGCGCGGCATGCTGAAGGTCTGGAATATGTGGCTCGTCTTCCTGACGTTCTGGCTGGCAATTCTCGGCACGTTCCTCACGCGCAGCGGCATCATCGCCTCGGTCCACGCGTTCGCGCAGTCTTCGATCGGAACCTGGTTCGCATGGTTCCTCGCAATCACGTTTGCGGTCTTCGTCTTCTTCTTTTTCAAGAACAAAGATCATCTCCGCAGCGAGCACAAACTCGAGTCGCTCGTCTCCCGCGAGTCCAGCTTCCTCTTCAATAATCTTCTTTTCGTTCTCCTCTGCTTCACCGTGCTCTGGGGAACATGGTTCCCGAAGATTTCCGAACTCGTGCAAGGGAACAAAGTCACCGTCGGAGCGCCGTTCTATAACCGCGTCGCCATCCCCGTCGCCCTTCTGCTCCTGATCCTCACCGCGGTCGGACCGCTCCTCGCGTGGCGCAAGACATCGTTCGAAAGTCTGAAACGCAATTTCTTTTGGCCCACAATGGGCGCGCTCGCCGTCATCATCTTCCTGATGATCACGCCCTCCAGTTGGGGCAAGCCTTTCGGCCTGCATCCCTGGCAGGACATGTCGTACTTCTATTCCCTGATGGCGATTGGCCTCTCGGTTCTGGTCGCGCTCACCATCGCCAGTGAGTTCTACCGCGGCGGCAAAGTCATCTCTAATCACAGCGGACAGGGCATGTTCGCCTCCATGGTCCAACTGACGCATCGCAATACGCGCCGCTACGGAGGCTACATCGTTCACGTCGGCGTGGTCGTCGTGATCATCGGTCTGGCGGGCGCCGCCTTCAATCAGGAAAAAGAAAAAGAGATGAGCTACGGCGACAAAATGGACATCGGTCCCTACACGCTCGTCTGCCGCTCCTACACCGATGAAGAGTACCCGAACTACTTCGGAGAGTGGGCCGTCCTCGACGTTTACAAAGACGGCAAGCAGATCGACACGCTGACTCCCGAGCGCCGATTCTACAAGGCCAGCCAGCAGACGTCGACCATGCCCTTCATCCGCTCCGGCCTGAACGAAGATCTGTACGTCGTGTACGAAGGTTTGAACCAGGACACCGGTCACCCGATCCTCAAAGCGCATTTGAATCCGCTGGTAATGTGGATCTGGCTTGGCGTGTGGATCATGCTCGGTGGCACCGTGCTTGCTCTCGTACCCAACGCTCCGGCCCCAGTTCGCGTGCCGGCGGCAAAACTAATAGAACACGCCGCCCCTGTAGCAACCGGGGATTAGGGACGATTTCGAAAATGTGGGGACAGCCGCCCTCGGCTGTCCGCCGCGCGCAAGCGCGGCAGGTTTTCGTATCAGGGCATAGGCTACAGTTCGTATCAGGGCATGGCTTTAGCCATGCCGCAAGCGGCCGGAAATAACAAGCGGCTTTAGCCGCGGCATAAAATGACTTTCACCCCCAACCCGACCATCCGCCGCGCTCTTCAATGCGCGATCCTCGCGCTCGCCGTCTTCGCCTTCGCCGGAGCTTCCGATCCCTCCACGCGCTTCAACGATCTCGGCCACCAGCTCATGTGCATCTGCGGATGCAACCAGATCCTGCTCGAATGCAATCACGTCGGCTGCCCGGACTCCGACGGCATGCGCAACGAGCTAATGGCCGCCGTCAGCCGCGGAGACAGCGACAGCCTCGTCGAACAAGCGTTCGTCCAGAAATACGGACCGAC
>DASYZA010000097.1:0-2354 GCA_035946775.1 Candidatus Sulfotelmatobacter sp.
CGACGCCAAAATCCTCCGCATGTGCGGCTCGTCATCGACAATCAGGATACGGCCCATGTGTGCTCCTGGGCGGTTTCGGAGCTGCCCGCTGCCGCGGGCAACTCGAATGCAAAACAGACACGATCGGTCTCGTTGACCGCAAGACGCAGATCTCCTCCGTGAGCCCTTGCAATATTCCGCGCGATCGCCAGGCCAAGTCCCGTGCCGCCTCGCTTGGTGGTAAAGAACGGCTCGAAAATCCGTTCCAGCACTTGCCCCGGTATGGCGGCTCCTGCGTTTTCGACTTCGAGGCGGACGGTTCTTTCCTCGGCTAGCGCGACTCGAAGTACCACCTCGCCTCCGGCCGGGGACGCTTCGATCGCGTTCTTCACCAGGTTCAGCAATGCCTGCTGCACTTTTCCCGAATCCATATCGACGACCAGGTCACGCGGGGCGTCCACGTTCAGGCGTACACCCATTTGGGAGGCATAGGCCCTGCATGCACCGGCGACGTACAGAAGCATGTCCGAAGCGCTGTTGTTTGTCTTGTCCACCACCTGCGCCCTTGCGTATTCGAGGAAGTCGCCGGTCAGCTTCTCAAGGCGCTTTGCTTCTTTGGCAGCGATATCGAACATATCGCGGCGGCTTTCTTTGCTGACGCCTTTCTCACCGGCCATGGAGAGCGAGGTAGAAATCATGGCGACCGGATTGCGGATCTCGTGTGCGATGGCGCTGGACAGCCGGCCTACCGCCGCCAGCTTTTCCTCCTGTGAAAGCAGTTCTCTGGTTCGTTCGAGTTCCCTGATGTTATCGGCGAGATGGGTCTCTTTCTTGCGCAGACGGTCCACCAACATCCAGACGATCACGCCAACGAGCGCGTAAATAAGAGAAACGGTTGCGGCCTCGACATACTCATCGAAGTGGGACGAAGGGTTGACTTTGTAATTGACCGACACCCAGTAGAAATTCAGCCCGTCGGCCAACCCTACCACCGCAACGGTTGCAGGAAGCGAGAATCGGAAGGCCGCCTCCAGAATGGGAATGATCATCAGCGCGAAGTATTGGCTGTCCTGCCGGCTTGTGGCGGCCGCAACGAAGGTGATGGCCGAATTGACGGCGATCGAAGAGATCGTCAGGTACTCGACTATACGTTCCGTGATGCGTTCCGGGCGTGTCTGCAGCCAGATGAAAACGGTCATGTGAAATAGAAATCCCGCGCCCAAAGCAGCGAAAAGAACTTCAGAGAGGGCACCCAGATACGTCGACAGCAGGGCATGGAGCAAAGGCAGAGCGCCAATCACCAATAGATTCAGGAAACTGAATAGACTCGCCTGTTGGCGAAAGGATGTGGCGTCGTCGCTCGCTCCAGTGGTGCTCATGAGTCGCATTGGCGCTCGCTGTACCGGCAGTCGCTTAGGCCCGGATCCTGCCCGGACTGCATAGCACCAGTGTCGACTTATAAGCGAGCGCGCGAAGTGACGGACATCACATTCAAATGCCCGGTTCTCGACGCCGGAGATAGTTTTCAGCGCAGTTCACGCCGCACAGACAAACAGGCCCCGGCCGGCGGAATCGAATGCGTGGGCCCGCGACCTCAGAACGATTCCTCGGGGAACGTGTTCAAGGTAGTAGGCCCTTGCGCACCGGCCGCACAGCCATAAATGCCGCACGGAGTGCATGTTCGCCGGCTGGCCGTCGCCCAGCACAGGCATGCGGAAGCGGAAGAATTCTCCCTGGTGATAGTCAAACTGCGCGTGGCACTCCGGATTCGCGCACTCAGACAGCATGCTCACCTCCACACTTTGTGCCCGTTCGCGCGAACGGGGAATCTGGCCGCTTCATTCGGCTTTCGCTGCGCGATGGCCGCCGGATCGGAGTCTATGAACTCAGCCCGAGATCGTCGCCGACCTGCCGGTGTTCGTTCCTCCAGCGATTCATATCCCTCTCGACCTCTCGGGCCAGGTTAGAGAGACGTTTCTGGTCAGGATTGTCTTTTGCAAGCTCCTGGTCCATCTCCTGAAGTCTTGTGTTGATGCGCGACTGGATCTGTTCCATCGTCCGTGAACGGTTTTGCACGAAACCGCGTTGATCGCTACTCAACCCTTCCATCATTCGCTGGTGTTCCTGATCCATCGTGCGGATTTGCTCCTGCAGCTGATTGCGGTCCTGACGCATGGCCTCGGCATTCAGCTGCTTTCCGGCTGCAGTCCTCGACATATCTCGTGCTCGGGTGCGGACTCGATCGGCCAACTGGTCGCACGTACGGTACTGTGTCCGCTGCTGGTCGGTCACCATGGTGTGAAGACGGTCTCGTTGGCGAACCCGGTCCTGGTCCATCGTTCCGCGTCCGGCGGTGGATCCAGCGCCTGCTCCGG
>DASYZA010000098.1:0-2219 GCA_035946775.1 Candidatus Sulfotelmatobacter sp.
CGTGAACCACATCGCCCTTCAGCAACAACTTTCCAAGGCAGGTCTGACCAGCGCGCAGACTGACCCGATTCTGACGCCGATTAAGGTTGACCCTGTCCGCATCGAGGGCGGCAAAGAGGCCAAAGGCAGCGGCACCGGACGATTCCTCGAAATTTTCGTGATGGTCATGCTGCTCTACATGGCCGTTCTTTTCTACGGCATTTCAGTCATGCGCTCGGTGCTCGAAGAGAAGAATTCTCGCATTATGGAGGTGCTGCTTTCCTCTGCCACTTCCACTGAACTGATGACGGGAAAACTCCTTGGCGTAGGCGCCGTGGGCCTGACCCAGATCCTGGTCTGGACCATCATGGCTGGGGTCATCGCACTGCCTTCTATGGCCATGCAACCGAACTTGAGTGAGCTTCAGATTTCTCCCATCGTGCTGCTCTCCTTCGCTGCGTTCTTTCTTCTCGGATACCTGCTCTACAGCACCATGTACGCTGCGATTGGTGCCATCACGACCACGGAGCAGGAAGGCCAGCAGATCCAGTTTCTGATCGTCATCCCGCTTGTCCTGTCGGTCTTCATGCTCATGCCCGTGATTCGAACCCCTGACTCCGCCGCAGTCGTGTGGCTGTCCCTTGTGCCTTTCTTCGCGCCGATCCTGATGTATGCTCGCATTGTCGTCCAGACGCCGCCGTTATGGCAGATTGCCGTATGCCTTGTGTTGATGGTGGCGACGGTCGCCGGGCTCACCGTGCTCTGCGCGCGAATTTACCGCATCGGGGTGTTGATCTACGGGAAGAGGGCGACGCTGCCGGAAATTATGAAGTGGCTGAAGTACGCCAAGACCTAGCGAACCAGATTTTCCGTGGGAGCTGCCGCAACCCCAACATACTTGTCGGCGCCGCCGTAGTAGAAGAGACACTTCTTCCCTCGGCGGACCATTCCCTCCACGAACACAACATTGGGAACCTGTCCAATTTTTTCCCAGTCTTTCTCAGGGGCGAACACAGGTTCGTCGCTGCGCCAGACGAGTTTTCGCGGATCGTTCAGGTCGAACGCGGCGATGGCCGTCCGATACACCAAATGATCGTCGGCTCCGTTGTAAATCAACAGAATCCTGCCACCAGCAATGATTGGCGGCGGCCCGGGCTCCGCTACGCGCGAATCGAATTTTCCGGGGCGTACCGGCAATACGGGAGTGTTCGTTTCTTCTGCCCAATGAAGCAGATCGTTCGATGACGCCAGACCAGCCTGATCTTTGCCATCCGCGCTCGTTCCCAGGAAATACATCCAATATTTCCCGTTGATTCTCTCTGGCACGATCGCGCCCGACTTCGTCCACTTCACATTCCAGTTGCCTTTGTTCGCCGGAAGAATGATGCCCTTGCGATCCCAATGGATCAGATCCTTCGATGTGGCCAGGCAAAGCTGTGCGTCTTTTTTGTTGTAACCGGTATATGTCAGGTAATACGTATTGCCGAACTGCACAAGACGCGGGTCTTCCACTCCGCCGTCCTTCTCGTAGTCTGCCTCAGGGCTTAAAACCGGTTCATCCCGCCGTATGAAATGAATTCCGTCCTCGCTCTCGGCGTACCCCAGTCTCGATGTGCCCTGCTTATCCTGTGCGCGGTAGAGCATCACGATCTTGCCATCATGCACGACGACTGCGGGATTGAATGTCCCTGCCGATTCCCAGGCCTCGCCCTCCGGAGCGATGACTGGCACATTCGTAAGTCGATGCCAAGGTCCAAAGGAGTGCGGTTTGACTTGAGCGGCTGGAACTTCGATCAGCGCTAATACCAGAAGAATTCTCGAAACGCGTGAAAGACGCATGAGAGTTGCTCGATCAAGATGAAGTTCACTGAGAAACTCGCAGGCAACAAAAAACGGCAGGGCCGACCCCCTGCCGCTCTGAAATCTTGTTCCCGGACTATTTCTTATTTACGGCCTTTTTGAGTTCGGCCCCAGGGGTAAACTTCGCGACTTTGCGGGCAGCGATTTTGATGGTCGCGCCGGTTTGTGGATTGCGGCCGTTTCGTGCTTTCCTTTGCGAAACGGAGAATGTGCCGAAGCCTATCAATGCCACGCGGTCCCCTTTGCGGAGGGCAGAGGTAATGCTCTCTACGGCGGTATCAATAGCGGTCGTGGCCTGCGCCTTGCTCATTTCGCATGCGCCTGCGATCTTGTCAACCAGATCGGCCTTGTTCATAGTCTCTCCTCGCAGGTCTCGTTCG
>DASYZA010000099.1:0-4131 GCA_035946775.1 Candidatus Sulfotelmatobacter sp.
ATCAAAGGCGTGGGCACGCTGATCGCGCTGACGTTCCTGCTGACGCTGGAAGATCCGCATCGCTTCCGTAAGAGCCGCGATGTGGGCGGCTATCTGGGACTGCAGCCAGGACGCAGGAACTCGGGAGAGAGCGAGCCACAATTGCATATCAGCAAAGAGGGCGATCCCTATCTGCGGACGCTGCTGGTGCAGGGAGCACAACACATTCTGGGACCATTCGGCATCGACTGTGACCTCAGACGCTGGGGATTGAAACTGGCCGAGCGCGGTGGAAGAAACGGCAAGAAGCGTGCGATTGTGGCGACGGCAAGAAAGCTGGCAGTCCTGCTGCATCATCTGTGGGTGAGCGGAGAAGTGTACGAGCCCTTGCACAACAGTCATCGAACGGCAGTGGCGGCAGCTGCGTAAAAGCAACGGCAAAACCAAAATCAAAATCGTTCCAGGAAGAGAAAGAACAAAAGCCCAAAGCCGAGTTCCGGTGACTGCGTTAATGGCCTGGCCCAGGTTCCACTCTCAAAGAGCAGAACCACAGGGCGCCAATCAGATCGCAGCACCGGCTGAATTGAGAACGCCCAACATGCACCGAGCGAACGATTCGCTCCTCGAGAGTGCGGATGGAAGCATGGCGACAGCGGCTACTCGGAGGGAGAAAAACCTCTGTCTCAGAAAAAGAACCAAGAATTCCCTTGACTCCGACCGGCCTTCTCATGGAAGGCAGTTACACTCAAAACCCCCTGCCGGGGCATTTTGAGCGCAATCCGGATGTTACGCCAACCAAGTTTCGGCAGCATGTAAACTGACAGTGTTCGTTGGACCATCGGCCTATGGAAAACGATCACAGCGCCGCCACTGCATCACCTCAGGGCTTAGAGGGTCAACCGTACTTTGGACGAATGAGGCGTATCCTAGCTGCTGCCCTATCCCCGATCTTGCCCGGAGCAGGACATTGGCTCTTGGGCGATAAGCGAAGTGCCGTAATCTTTCTCGCTCTTTTTGGCGTGCTGGGTCTCTGCTTTTGCCCTCTGCGTATTCCGAAGTCTTTTGTGGGGTTAGTGTTTCTGATCTGGGCAGTAATGTTGGTTTGCGTAGTTGCTACGTGGAGTGCCCTACGCGTGTCGAGTGCCTCCTCTACGCGAGGTCCGCGCTGGTGGCTTCTTTTCCTCATGCCTCTTGCGCTGATGATTTCGTTCGCGCATAGCAACTGGCTGCTCCGGTTGGCCGGGTTTCAAATTTTCGATGTACCATCCACCGGAATGCAACCGACGGTCCTGAACGCAGATCAGATAATGATTGATCTGCGACAGTACCGGGACGCCAAGCCAAAACCTCACGACATCGTGGTTTTCCGTAAGGATGGTTTGTTTTTCATCAAAAGAGCGCTGGCCGTAGGTGGCGACATAATAGAGAGCAAAGATGGTGTGCTTTTTGTAAACGGGCGCCAACTCGAAGAGCCATACGTCCAGCATGTTGGAAATCCGCTTCCCGAACTGCTGGAATTTGGACCCACACAAATCCCTCAGGGAGAACTGTTCGTGGTCGGTGATAACCGGGATGTCAGCAGAGATAGCCGACTGCCCGACTTCGGCCCCGTAGGCGAGCAGAATGTGGTGGGAAAGGCGTTGTATGTAATCCGCTCCACTTCGCACCGGTATGGGACCGATCTTCGCTGACGTTATCAGGGCGTTACACGCAATATAAAAAGGCGCCCACTTTTGCGATAAGTTGTGATTGTTCGCATTGCCAACCTAGCGAAAGGAGCGCCTTATGAGTCAAGAGAAGTATATCGGGATGGACGTTCATCAAGCCACCATCTGCGCCGCTGTGGTGGATGCTCAGGGCAAGTGCTGATGGAATGCGCGCTGGAGACCAAAGCGAGCACGATTGTTGAGTTTGTCCGAGGGCTGCAGGGAACTCTGTCGCTGACCTTTGAGGAAGGGACATGGGCGGCCTGGCTGCACGATTTATTGAAGCCTCACGTCAGCCGGCTCGTGGTTTGCGATCCCCGTAAGGCGGCTCTGTTGAAAGAGGGCAACAAGAGCGACCGGATCGATGCACGCAAATTGGCCGAGATGCTACGCACCAACCAACTCAGGCCGGTCTACCACGGGGAGCATGGCCTCCGCACCTTGAAAGAACTGGGGCGCAGTTATCTGACCATCACCCAAGATGTCACACGCACCATGAATCGGATCAAATCGCTGTATCGCAGCTGGGCGATTCCATGCCAAGGCAGCTCCGTCTACGCTCCGCGACAACGCGCCGCGTGGCTGGCCAAGATCGTAGAGCCAGGAGTGCGGATGCGAGCCGAGTACTTGTATCAGCAACTGGACGGTCGGCAACCGCTGCGTCTTCAAGCGCGACGCGAGCTACTACAAGAGAGCCACAAGCATGCGGCGGTCCAGCGCCTTCGTCAGATTCCTTCGATTGGTCCGATCCGAGCGGCCTTGCTGGTGGCCTTGCTGCAGACCCCTCACCGTTTTCGCAGCAAGCGCCAGTTGTGGGCCTACAGTGGTTTCGCAGTGGAAACTCACGATAGCGGCGAATACCGCTGGGTGCGCGGCAAACTGCAACGCAACCGCGAACGCATCACGGTGCGCGGTCTGAATGACAACCACAATCGAGATCTAAAGAATCTCTTCAAAGGAGCGGCCATCTCCGCCAGCACACGTCCTGGCCCTCTGCAGGATTTTTATTTGGCCCGAGTTGCCCAGGGGATCCGGCCGACCATGGCCCGTCTCACCCTGGCACGGAAGATCGCCACCATTACCTTAACCATGTGGAAGAAAGGAGCGAGCTTCGACCCAGAACAGTTGCGCGGCAAGCAGTTTGAGCAGCGCTGAGCCATAGGCCTTTCCATATCCAGCAGTTTCTCTCTGGTGAGGTCGGTCGGGTTCAGAAGATGCTCGGTTCGAGAGGAGTATCAGGATTTGAGATCTGGCCCTGTGTGCTTCGGCACCGAGTCACCCATTACACGTTATGCCCTCTCGGATAACCAGAAATAGTCATAGGCCCTGAGCCTCGGATAGAACCATGGTTGACACACTCAACCACCCTGACTTGCCGCTCTCTCCAACTCGATGGCGTTGCCTGCCCGCACCAGAGACGCTGATGTGAATAAGAAAGGCAAAACTGCTTCCCCGAGACGAAGTGGGCTGGATCTCAAGAAATCGTCTTGACTCCGGTCGATGCCTATCTCTTTTCCTTGACATCCCTTTTTATAGAACTCAAAATCCCCCGCCGAGAGGGTTTTGAGTGAAATGATTGTTAACGTCAGTTGAGAAACTTCTCCGCTCGAGACGTGGGGCAAGAACGAGTCAGTCTCCCGTGCCGCTGAGGGCGACGACCTGGGGTTTAGCGGAGGCGCTGTCGTTGATTTGCACGGTGCCGGATTTCAGCCCGGCTGTTGTCGGCGAGAAGGTCACGCTGATGGTACAACTGGCCTTGGCCGCCAGGCTCGTGCCGCAGGTTGAGGTCACGCTGAACTGCCCAGTCGCTTTCATGGAATGGATGGCCAGCAACGTTTTGCCTTGGTTGGTCATGACAACCTTTTGGGGCGGGCTGGTCGTGCCGACCTTCTGCTTCCCGAAATGCATCGGAGTGATCGGCGAGAAGGAAACATGACCGGTATTTAGCAGGACGTACTCTTTGTAGCCGCTCTGATCAGCGACTGTCACGTCGAGCTGGTGGTCGCCATTGAAGTCGGCAAGCGCCAGGTCTCTCGGGAACTGGCCGACGGGATAGAAAATCTCCGGGCTTCGGAACGTACCGTAGCCACTGCCGGGGAAGATGTACACCAAGCCATTACTGGCGTCGGCCCTGATCGCCACCAGGTCGGAGATGCCGTCGCCATTCATGTCACCCACAGCTACGGCCATGGGATCGAGTATGCCGTACAAAACCGGTTGCTCAAAAGTGCCGTCGCCGTTGCCGAGTAGAACGGCGATTGCCCCTCCCTCGAGCGCGGCCACTGCAAGATCGGTCTTTCCATTCTTGCGCAGGTCGGCGGCGACGATTGACTGCGACACTGGTCCAATTGCATAGCTGGCACCCAGAGTGAACGTGCCGTCGCCGTTTCCCAAGAGAATTTGCACTGTGTCAGAACTAATGAACCCCAGGGTTACGGCCAGGTCC
>DASYZA010000100.1:0-33472 GCA_035946775.1 Candidatus Sulfotelmatobacter sp.
AGAAGTTCAGTTGTGATAAAACACTTTGTATCAAGTGATGGATGCTCCGAAAGGGAATGCTGGGTCCACGAAACCCAGTGTTCATCTACCTTTTAGAGCATCCTTTCTTTTTTGGCGAGAAAAATCAGCGAATAATCCAGGCTAGGAGAGAAGAAAACAGCGAGTGGAGAAGCAGAAGGGCAGCCAGAACAAACAAGTTCAGAGTTGCAAAAACCATCTCCTGCTGGCGGAACGATTCGTCGAAGCGCGCCAGCACAGATACGGTTCGCCACTCTGGTTTGTCTTGTGCCACTTACGATTAAAGTCCTCCTGATTGGCGGAGTCAACAACCAGACTCTGGCTACAAGGGATGGCGGTCATCTATGCGAGCCTGACCGCCCATGGAATATCCTCGTGGGCCATTACGTCGTGCTCCTGCGAATCATTCTCAGGCCAGTGCCCAGTACGAGCGACAAGAAGCCAAGCATTCCAGCCAACGGCACGAGGCTCGCGGTCTTGGGTAGTTCTTGCGGGGCTGGCTCCTCCACGGCGGCGGTTAAGGCCGGGGATTCTCTAGTCGGCTCAATGAGCATCGGCCCTTCGAACGTCACCTCCGGCCGCGGCGGTGTCTGACCGCTTACAACAGTGTGTGTGCTGACAGAATGCACCGGCTCAACAGTCAACACCGTTGCCGAAATATCCATCCCTTTTCGTAGATCGAACACCGTCTTCTCCTCACCGTTGATGTGGAAGACGATTCCGTCCGGTACCGTGTAGGCTTTGTTCACACCGCCGGGGAAAGACAAGATCAAATGCGGTCCGTGAACGCTCCATACCTTACCATTCACCGTTCTCAGTGTTGTGACTTCTTGCGGTGTAGTAACCGTATGAATCTCTTGAGACAGCTTCGTCCCGGGCGTCAGTTCATGCACAGTAAGGTCCCTGCCATCAACCTGGAACTTGAAGTCCTCGCCCAGATTCAGCAACTCAAGTTTGCCGTTCTCCAGCTCTACAACAACCTCATGACCTGAAACGTGGACAACTTCCGCATTCTTGACATGAGTTGTTTGAACCTCATGCTTCGGCGGTTCTAAGGTTTTGGTAGTTGATGGGTGTGTTACGTCCTGGGCGGCGATGCCCAGGGTCATAAAGCAAAGAAATGCCAGCACTGTAAACGCAAAGTGAACGATCGTACTCCTAGATTGCTTCATTGGTTTCCTCCATCAGGCAATAGTGATTTTCCTTGTAGTTCCTTATCTTGCTCGGATTGTCCATTCAAAGACGCCTCGACGATGTAGCGATTCGGAGCGGGGCCAACAAAATAGAATGGGTAGCATGTAACGAGCGTCAGTGAATCCTTCTCTCTTGGCCGCAAAACACTGACGTCGGCAGGATTGGTAATTCGGATCTGGTCCACGACGAACACGTCTGTTCCAGAAATTGTGACCAACTCAATGGCGTCTCCGGTCCGGATGTCTTTCAATCTCCTAAAGAACCCGTCCCGATGTCCGGCGATGCCTATGTTGCCACCCTGTCCTGGATGTGAAGTGCCGGCAATTCGCCCGACACCGCGGTTCAGCGTGATCTCGTCTGTGCCCTCTAATACGGGAACCTCCAACCGCAATGCAGGAATCCTCAAAACAGCAAGCGATTCAACCGGCTTACGAAGACTCGCCTGATGCAGCTTCATACGCCGATCTGACCAGAGCGAATAGTCCGGGTTTTGTGCGGGCTGAAGATCGGTGTTGTGGGTAGCTTCTATGCCAGCGGCGCCCTGCTTGGTGGACTCAAGTTGCCGGGTCTCGAATTTCTCCATCTCGGTACGGAACATGATGAACCTATGAATGTGGGCGAGTGCGAAAACGACCAAGAGCAGCAGACCTAACAAGAGCAGTCCGCGTTCAAGGATTCGAAACGCTTTTGCGGCAGCCTTCATTTCGACTTAGTCCTTATCCTGTTCTGTCTGCATGGGAGGCGTAGCGTTGGCGTCTACGGGAGCCGAAGTTACCATCGCACGCACGCCGAACTCATGCACGAGCCTCCCTCCGTTGTGGGCGGTATTGACCAGCAGCAAGGCGCCCGCGCTATATAGGATCAAGAAGGCGAGCGGCAGAATGGTTATCGTCAGGCGAGTGTCTGCTCGGTTCAGCAACCACGGCACTGCCAGCAGCGCAAGGAAGATCACCGACAGGACACTGAAAACTGCTTGCGTGCGCTCTGCAAGGGATTGATGAGTTTCTAGGATCTGTTCCATCCCCGGTGTCCGTTCGGCGAGCTTGCCCGCAGCTTCCCCTGTTTCGACCGCCAAAAAGATTGAGCCCGTTCCAACCAACAGCAAGACCATCGCGGCAATCAGGTAAGCGCGGCCCTTCGTCGGCGTCAGCACAGCACCAACGACTATGAAGATCGGAGCAACTAGCAAAAGAGCAATTGGAAAATGAATGATCAATGGGTGCAAGGCATCCCAACTTGGAATCACCGGAAATTGAAGCATAGAAACTCCTTAATTCGAAGCAGCGGGACGCCTTCGACGCCCGTTTGCTAGCTGACTTTCTCGTACTTGTCTTTGTGCGTGAAACAGGACGGACACTTCGAAAAATCAAGTGTCGGTGTCGTGTAGCCACACACCGTGCAGACGAAGTAGTTCTTCGCCTTGGACCCTTTGAGTTTGGGGAGATTGTTCAGAGCTTCGGAATACAGCTTGGCGTGCTCAGCTTCCGCCGTCTTTGCATAGTTGAAGGTTTGGACAGCGTCTCTGTTTCCCTCGGCGCGAGCCTGTTTGAGGAATTCCGGATACATGGTGTCGCGCTCGTAGGACTCTCCCTTGATGGCGGCTTCGAGATTTTCCTTGGTCGACTTGACCACTGGAGTCTCAATCTTTGCCTGGGGTGTACCGCCCAGATTCTTAATTACAGCAGCGTGGTTAGCGGCGTGAACTTCCTCTGCCTTAGCTGCAGCCCGGAACAGACTCGCAACTTCACCGTACCCTTCTTGGTCGGCTTTTTCTGCGAACGCGAGGTAGCGCGCGTGGGCGTTGCTTTCGCCGTTGAACCCAGCCTGCAAGTTGTCGAGTGTTGTTGTCGCGGCGGCAGCCCCGCTTGGCAGGGCAATCAAAGCGAGTGTAAGCGCGAGCACACTATAAGCGAACCTCTCCATAACAGTATTCTCCATTTCAATTTCAACGAACGGCGATCCGGTATTCAGATCGCTCGCCGAAGAGAAGGGCACGGCGTGGGCCAAGCATCAACTTTCGGCAAGTTGCACAGAACAAACAGCAAAACCGCGTAGATGTGAGCGGCAGTGTCCTGCATGTCAGAAGAATCGGACAGGGGACGTCCGAACCATCGGACGCCACAAGGCGTGTGATGTTCGATTGATCGTTCTTTCAAGCGGATGTCCAAGCTGGGGAACGCAAGCACCGCACTGGCAACACGCCTATCGAATGTGTTGTCTGTCAGTTAGCGTCTCCCATTCTTGATGGAGTCCCGAGAGTAAAGAGTTGTAATTCCACCCTACTTCACTCCTTCTCGGCACTCAGCATGCACCGAGGTAGAGGGTGCTGGTGTTGTTCGAGGACATGTTATGAAGATTCTTAAGCGCGATTGGCTGATCGTGATCCTAGTCACGCTGGCAGTCGCTGCCATTGCCGTATTTCAATTGAAGGGGAACGACAATCCGCAATATTTCACGGCAAAGGTCGACCGCGGTGACATCAGCCAAGTTGTAGAGGCCACCGGAACGATTAATGCTGTAACTACCGTCCAGGTCGGCTCCCAGGTGTCTGGGACCGTTTCCCGTCTGTATGCAGATTTCAATTCCCGGGTAAAGAGAGGACAGGTTATAGCGCAGATCGATCCCGCACTCTTCGAAGGATCGTTGCTGCAGGCGAAAGCCGACTTGGCCAATGCGCGGGCCAACGTCGCCACTACCCAAGCGAATCTCCAGAAGGCACGGGCTTTGCAGATTCAAACCACGGCTGACTACGAACGCGCGAAAGCTTTGACAGCGCAACGCGTCATGAGCACGCAGCAACTGGACTTGGCCAAGGCTAACTATGATTCTGCCGTGGCCGGCGCGTCTGCAGTTGACGCTCAGGTGAAGCAAGCCGAAGCCCAGGTGCAACAGCGGGAGGCTGCCGTCAGAGTGGCCCAGACCAACCTGGACTATACGACCATACGCGCTCCCATCGACGGCACTGTTATTGCACGCAACGTGGACGTTGGGCAGACCGTTGCAGCCTCGCTACAAGCTCCGACACTTTTCACTATTGCTCAGGACCTGACCAAGATGCAGGTCTATGCCAGCACTGATGAATCCGACGTAGGCGCCATCCGGCAAAAGCAAGGGGTCACTTTCAAGGTCGACGCTTATCCCAAGGAAACCTTCAGCGGCCTGGTCTCTCAAGTACGGATGAACGCAACCACCGTTCAGAACGTCGTTACCTACAACACGATCATCGATTTCGATAACCCGGAAATGAAACTGTTCCCAGGCATGACCGCATACATCACGATTCCCGTGGCTTCGGCAACTGACGTACTCCGAGTTCCTAATAGTGCTCTCCGCTACAAACCAGACATGAAGGCCGAGGAAATTCGCGCGATCTATCAGAAATTTGGCCTCGACAACCCAAGTTTGCCGTCCGCCGGGAATCGTGCGGCGGCAAACAACGCCGAGGAATACGTTGCTGGAGCGGTGAAGAAAGTCCGTCGCACGAGCGCAGGCCAAAACGAGGCGATCGGCCTTGCCCCGACAGTTGCTCATAGCCCGGATGGGGTTGTCCTCTGGAAACTGCGTCCGGACAAATCTCTGGAACCGGTGAGGATCCGAGCCGGCATAACGGACCACACCGTGACAGAGGTGGCCGAATTCTTCAACGGATCATTGAAGGATGACGACGAGCTAGTTACAGGGTCTGTTCTCGCCGCACCGAAAATGGGGCCAGGCGCGACGGCCGCAAATAGGCACTAGGGGACAAATGCGCAGGAACTGATGGTGACGATAAGCCAATCCGTGATCGACGTCGCGATCCAACGACCGAGGGAAGCCACGATCCGCGTCCTCGATGTCCACAAATACTACGACTTGGGCGAGACTCGCGTCCACGCCTTGCGCGGGATCACGATGGACATCGTCAGTGGTGAGTTTGCAGCCATCATGGGGGCAAGTGGAAGTGGCAAATCTACCTTCATGAACATTCTGGGCTGCCTCGACAAGCCCAGTTCCGGAAGATATTTCCTCGACGGGATCGACGTATCAAGCCTTGGCAAGGACGAGCTGGCAGCAATTCGGAATCGAAAGATCGGCTTCGTGTTTCAGGGATTTAACTTGCTCTCACGGACGACAGCGCTGGAGAACGTGGAGTTGCCGACCTTGTACGCACAGGTTAGCAAGGAAGAGGGTGAGGAACGGGCGCGCGGGGCGCTTGATCTAGTCGGACTCGGAGACCGCTCAACACATTTTCCTTCCCAGCTATCGGGCGGCCAGCAGCAGCGAGTCGCGATTGCGCGCGCCCTGGTAAACAAGCCGTCGATTCTGCTGGCGGATGAGCCTACTGGCAATCTGGATAGCCGCACGTCAGTGGAAATCATGGAGATCCTGGGGAGGCTGAACGACGCTGGACTGACCATCATTTTGGTTACCCACGAGCACGATATCTCGCAGTTTGCCAAGCGCACGATCCAGTTTCGAGACGGGAGAGTTCGTCGAGATGAGCTTGTGGTAAATCGCCAGGCCGCGTCCGAAGTACTAAAGAGCCTTCCTGTAGAGGAGGACTAGCGAACCGATCGTCTCCTGAAGGGGAATTACCTATGGACTTGATCGCCGTAGCGCGAATCGCGGTGCGAGCTCTCGCTCGCAACAAGATGCGTTCTAGCCTTACGATGCTGGGCATCATCATCGGAGTGGGTGCCGTAATCGCGATGGTGGGAGTTGGGCAAGGAGCACAGCAGCAGGTACAGCAGCAAATCGCTGCCATGGGTTCGAACATTCTCTTCGTCGGGTCGGGCACGGTCACGCGGGGCGGAACCCATATGGGTTGGGGCGCCACGAAGACTCTCATATACGCCGATATGCTCGCCATCCTAAGAGAGTGCCCAGCCGTCAAGGCTGCGGCCCCCGGCAGTAATACCAGTACACAGGTTGTTTTTGGCAACGACAACTGGGCTACTCGAATCAACGGCACTGAGCCGCAGTACTTCGACATCAGAAACTGGCCATTCCAGGAGGGGACCGCATTCACGCAGCAAGATGTGGAAATGGCAGCGAATGTCGCGGTGATCGGGGAAAGCGTGCGTAAAAACCTATTCGCGGCAACCGACCCCCTCGGACAGACCATTCGCATCAAGAGTCTCCCTTTCAAGGTCGTGGGCGTGCTCGCGCAAAAGGGGACCTCAGCAGCCATGGGCGATGATCAGGATGACGTGGTGCTTGTTCCTATCACTACTCTTCAGAAGAAGATAACCGGACAGGATTGGCTGCGTTGGATCATGGTCTCGGCCACTTCACGCGAGGCAAGCTACGCAGCCCAAGAGCAAATCTCATCGCTGCTGCGGGATCGTCACCGCATTCGTGTCGGGCAGGACGACGACTTCATGGTGCGGAACCTGGCCGACATGGCTGACTTGGCAGACCAGGCCGGAAGTGTGATGACCATGCTCTTGGCCTCGATTGCCAGCGTTTCATTGATTGTCGGCGGTATCGGCATCATGAACATCATGCTGGTATCCGTCACCGAGCGTACTCGCGAGATTGGAATTCGCATGGCGATTGGCGCGACTGAGCGCAATGTGCAAAGCCAATTTCTCACTGAGGCTGTTGTGCTTAGTCTGATCGGCGGCGCCATCGGAATCGTCTTTGGGATGGGTGCTTCCTACCTGATCACCAAGACGTTAGGCTGGGTGGTACTGATTTCTCCGCTCGCTATCGTCACTGCGGTGGCGTTCTCTATGGCTGTGGGGATATTCTTCGGTTTCTACCCTGCGAGGAAAGCGGCACACTTGAATCCGATCGAAGCGTTACGCTACGAGTAGATCCCCAATTCTCGATGAGGTCAGCCAGGGAGACAAGATGAAGCGGGAGCACTTCATTCATCTGGTCGAGGAAGTGCTGGATTCGATTCCGACGGAGTTCCGCCAAAGGATGCAAAACCTCGTAGTCTTAGTTGGGGACCGGCCAACGTCGCACAAAAGACCGCATCGACCTGCAGAGAAGATCGGCCCCCGCAAGTCTCGCAGCCTGCTCATGGGAGTTTTCCAAGGCGTGCCTGCCACCCAGAAAAGCGTGTTCGACCTTTGCCCCGGACCGACCCGCATCGTCCTCTACCAGAAGAATATCGAGGAGGTCTGCCGGAACGAAGCAGAAATCCACCATGAGGTCCGGCGGACTGTGCTCCATGAACTGGGACACTACTTCGGAATGGGTGAATCCCAACTTAAGGACGTTTAGCTCCGCCCGAAATCTCTCGACGACATCTCCGCATCACGGTTGTGCATCTCTTCGGTGACCCAAAGAGAGCCACCAGAAATTACCCGCCGCATTCGCGGGGGAGTTCTTGTGTTCTGGCTGGCGGCTTTCGCACGCCAGCCGGAACACTCAACGGAAGACTAGAACGTCAGTTTCATTGCCACCTGAAGTTGGCGCGCAGACGTTGTCCCGTCCGACCGCGTTAGGGTCGAGGTCGAAACGCCGAAGGTACCTGGTGCCCCCCGACCATTGCCGGGTTGGTAGAACTGCGGGTGATTGAAAATGTTAAACAGCTCAAAGCGAGTCTCCAGTTTGACTCGTTCCGTGATGCTGGTCCTCTTGGCCAGCGCCATATCGAAGTTCGAATATCGCGGGCCGTAGAACTGATTACGTCCGAGATTGCTGGCAGTGTTGTAGTCGGGATTCGCGAAAGCGCAGTAGCTGGCGCCGGTAAGAGTTTGGGAGGGAATACCCGCATAAAGAGGTGAGCCTCCGACCGAGCAACCGGAGAAGTCTCGCGGGTTACCGATCAATTCGGCTCGATCGCTTAGGCCCGTGTGTTGAGAATCGCGGGTGCCGAAAATGTCGTACGGGTGACCGGTCTGGAAGCTAGTGATTCCAGATAGCTGAAAGCCTTCCATGATTCGGCCCAGAACCCCTTCGCCCAGATAGGTTCTTCCCCTTCCGAAGGGAAGTTCCCAGGTGTAGTTAATCGATAGCCGATGGCGGAGGTCGAAATCCGAATTACCCCGTTCGGCTGCCAGATTGTAGGAATTTCTTGGAAACGTTCGGTCACCGGCAGCGGCGTCGAGCGGATCGCTGCTGTCATCAGTCGCGTGAGACCACGTGTATGCGGTCTGGATTTGGAACCCATGAGAGAACCGCTTGGTCACAGTGGCCTGCAATCCGTTGTAATTGGAACTTGCAATCGAGCGATTCAGGGCCGCCTGATAGAAAGCACTATTGCCAACCGGGGAAGGACTGAATCCTCCAAACCACAGATTGCTCCCGACTAGTACCGCAGGGTTGGTTCCCGCGGCAAGCAGTTGAGCGACAATCGCCGGAATCGGCGCATTGCCATCAACCACACGCAAGAGACGACTTCCTTTCGAGCCGATGTAGTTCAGGTCGACAAGCACGTTCTTTGCGATTTCGTGCTGCACTCCGAAATTCCAGTTCTGCGAATATGGCATCTTCAACTTCGGATCCAACAATACGGGGTATATTCCCGCCCCGTCTTGGACTGTCGGTGAGGAGATCTGATCTGCGGGGAAGGGAATGTTGGCGATCACATCCAAAGGCAGGTTGAAGAAATCCTGTTGGAACGGCGGGTTGCCTCGTGCGTTCCCGAACAAGTTGCCGAAGATGCGATCGTGGAATATGCCGTACGCCCCGCGAACAGACGTCTTGCCCTTCTTGAACGGATCCCAGGCGAAGCCAATTCTCGGTTCAAAGTTGGTGGAGTCATTGTTGTAAAGAAGGCGTCCAGAGCCTGGACCAGCCAGTTGGAAGGTGAATGGTGCCGGCCCGTTCGCTGGTACGTAAAGGTTTGAAAGATTTCCACCCGCCTCGTAGGGCACTCCGTTGAACTGGTAGCGGAGGCCTAAGTTGAAAGTTAAATTCGAGCGCAATTTCCAGCTATCCTGTGCGTAGAAACCATACTCCCGCTGCCGGAATTTGCGGTTATCGGTAGGCGTGCGCACGCCGCTCTTGTTGAAGAACTGCGACTGTGTTTCCGTGTCGGCTAACCCGACCAGCATCCATCCCATGTTCTGGATTGTAGGATCCGTCACGCCGGCAATCGATGCCGCGTCAAAATTATTGAAGGCGTTGAACGTCAGGTAATCGCGAGAAGAGAAGGCGTTGAATCCGTCTTCGTATACGAAGCGGAATTCGCTGCCGAACTTCAACGTGTGCGCACCTTTCACCCAGGTAAAGTTGTCCGCTAGGCTGTAGGTTCCAGTGCGCCGGCTTTGCCCGTTGCTGTCACCCAGTGCACCGCAGCCGAACGTGTTGAGGCCCGGAAGAATGAAGTCGCGTCCGCGGCCAAAGCGATCGGTGCCGCTGATCGCGTCGAACACGCTGGTACCGCCGCAGGCGAACGGAGCGTCAACTCGATTGAATCCAGCCTTGAATTCGTTCACCCGGGTTGTCCCCAGCAGTGCCGTATAGTTGGCCGAGAGCCCGTGTGTCCTAGAGGTCAGCGATACCACGTCGAGACCTGGCAGGAATTCGCTGTGCGATGGATTGGGATCGCTGAAGTAGTTGTAAGCGTACCGCAGAGCCAGATTGTGATTATCGGTGAATCGATGATCGAGCCTGGTCGTCAAGTTATATACGTCTTGCGCTGAACGGCTAGGAAAGTAGTACCATCCGCGAGTTGCGTCAATCGCGGCACCAGTCGGTTTGGGATACAGAGCTAAGATCTTCTGGATCGTGGGGTCCAGGCTAAGTCCAGTGAGATTGCTTGGATCGTTTGGGTTGGCAAGGTTCACACTCACAGGGCCATTTTCAGCGTCATTGTAGGTAAAGATACCGCTCTTGAACGCATCGGTAGGAACAACCGTGTTGTTCGTCAGCGTTGTCCTGAATCTCTGAAACTCATTGTTCACGAAGAAGAACGTCTTGTCCTTCCAGATTGGTCCGCCAAAAGAGAATCCGAACTGATTGCGGACGTACGGGTTCTGCCGATCGGGAGGAGTATTGAAGAAGTCGCGCGCTCCTCCAAACCCGTTGTAACGCCCGTACCAGTAGGCATCACCGCGGAATTCATTGCTTCCGCCCTTGGTCACAATGTCGATAATGGCCCCGGTATTGCGGCCATATTCAGGCAGGAAATTGTTTGTAATGACTCGGAATTCCTGGGTGGCCTCGGGATTCAGACTGATCACTCCACCCGCCCCTCCCGGAACAGAAGTATCGTTGTTGTCCGTTCCATCGAGCAGGAAGTTGTTATTTCGTTCACGCGAACCGTTGACGGCGAACCCTCCCAGACGGGTGTTGCTCTGGATGGTTCCCGGCGACAGCAGTACGAGTTCATAGGGATTGCGCGTCAGCAGCGGCAGGTTCGTCATGCGCGTCGTATCCACAATGTTGCTGACTTGAGAGCTCTCCACCTCCACCGGGCTCTCAATCAGTCCCTTCACTTCAACGGTCTCCGCAGCCCCTTTGATCGTAAATTCGGCATGGAGCGGAACCACCTCCGCTACCGTTACCACGACGTGGGAATATTTAAGGGTCTTGAAGCCTGGCGTCTCGAAGGTGACCTCGTAATTGCCCGGCGCCAGATTTGGAATGGTGTAGGTTCCAACATCGCTGCTGGTCACCACACGAACAGCATTGGTTGCAAGATTCCGCACGGTGATTTGAACATTTTGTAGGGCCGCGCCCGAGGGATCGGTGACGGAGCCGGCGATGCTCCCGGTCTGCGCCATTGCGGCTGTGGATAACAGGATGATCAGGATCACTATCCATGAATTAGGTCGTTGCATATTTCTCTCCTGGGATTGATCTTTGTCGGACAGTCGTGACTTTTTGTGGAGAACTCACTTGTCAGTCCCGATTGCGTAGAGGACTCCTAAGAAATGCGAAGCTGCGTCCATCTGGCGGCGCTCAGTCGTTTCTATCGCTCCGGCGTACCACAATTCCCGGGCGCGGAGACGAATTGCAGCTTGAGCTTGGGCGACGCGTGTTTTTACCTTCTTGCGGTCTGGCTCCAACACAGCTTCTCTGTAAAGCGCCAGCCAATTGTGATTTCCATTCAAACTCTCCATTGGTGGTCTTCCTTGCGTATGAAGGTGTTCAGTCCCTGACGAGAGGTGCCCGCGTTATCAAACGGATTTACTTTCTGGAGTTTCGAAAAGGACTTGTTAACAGCGAAGAAGACAGAACGACTTCAGCATGGAACGTCCACCATGCGAACTTATCTTGGGCTCTAGGGCGCGCACCCTGCGGGTGGCCTCAGTTGGTGCGCTTGTGAGCGTATTTGGTTCGTGTTGTTGCGTTGGGGTTATGCTTCTGGAACTTAACCGACTATTGATAGGACTCGCGACAATGGCGATCGTCGAAGGACCGGCATCCTCTTGATCGTCGTCGACTGAGCCCGTTGGCGGAGCCATCGCAAGTATTGCGAAGGCTACGAGTCCGATAACCAGCAGCCGGGGAGACAACGTGACCCGATTTAGAAAGTGCGCACGCGTATGGTTGCTCCGCTGCAGGGTTCGAGAAAATACATAACAAACCACCGGTCTGGCCCCTTCGGATTGTTCGTGAGTTCCATCGCGGTAGCGTCCTCGAAACTCCGAACACGAGTAGGACTTCGATCTAGCGCACGGCGTGTGCCAGACACTCACCGGCGACAAGTTGCACAATACAAACATCAAGAACAGCACAAGTCCCACGTGTAGATCGGCACGCGTCAAAGGAATCGGACTGCGAACGTCCAAAGTATCGGACGTCACGATAGCTTGGTTCTTCCCTATGTGACCAAGTAGAGGACGCGGGCCAGGCTCCGAACGGGTCTGTCGCCTTTGGTTCTCTTTCGCTTGGCATTTCTTTTTCCGTCAATTGAAATCGCGGGCGAGTAAAGATTTGTAACAGTCCTCATGTTCGGTACGCCCAGTGCTCAACATGCTTGGATCCCCGGGGAGGCCGTGATGTCAAGCGTGGCTCTGCAGCATCGGATTCAGAAAGCTCTGCTCGTTTCGCCAATGACGCCCCCAAATTTGCCCACTCTTTTTGGCGAGGGTTACGGGCAGTACCGGACTCGGGGAAGTACGTTCGCCCTCTCGTTCCTCGCACACACACTTGCAGTGGCACTGCTCGTACTTGCGAGCAGATTTGTTGCAGAACCTCGCCCCGAGGTTCGGCAACAGGTGATCAGCATCGTCACCGATGTGAGCCCTTACGTGTTGCCTCCATCGCCGTCCAAAGCTGGAGGAGGTGGCGGCGGAGGGGACCGCGATAAGCTTGCAGCCTCAAAGGGAACGTTGCCTCGTTTCTCCCGGGAACAACTTGCACCTCCTCTGGTGGTGATCCGCAACGAAAATCCCAAACTGCCAGTCGAAGCAACCGTGGTCGTGCCGCCCGAAATCAACGTTCCACTTCCACAGACCGGTGCCCTTGGAGATCCGCTATCTGCGATCCTGAGCCCACCATCCAGCGGAATTGGATCAGGAGGTGGGATCGGTTCTGGCAGCGGCGGCGGCGTGGGTTCGGGACGCGGGCCGGGCTTAGGTCCGGGATCGGGAGGAGGAATTGGTGGCGGAGCCTACAAAGTTGGGGGCGGAGTCACTGCCCCACGCGTCATCTATGCGCCGGAACCGGAATTCTCTGAGGAAGCACGCAAAACGAAGCATCAAGGAACGGCAGTGCTGTGGCTAATTGTGGGAACTGACGGACGTCCACGCGATATCAGCGTCCTCCAATCACTGGGCATGGGTCTAGATGAGAAAGCAATCGAGGCGCTTCGTCACTGGCGATTTGAACCCGGTCACAAGGACGGAATTCCGGTTGCCGTGCAAGTGAATGTCGAGGTCAATTTTCACCTTTATTGAGTGGCTTTACGCAGAGAGTTTGCGATAAGACTGTTGGGATGTTACTCGGCTCTTGCTTTTTTGTGGACGAGCTCCACGGGCATGTGGCTCAGCTTGTCATAGATTCGGCTGCGCCGCAGAAGAGGCCACCAATCGTAAAGATAGATTTGCATCGGTCGCCACATGGCCACCCATCCGGCAATCGTAAGGCTCTCTCGTGCGACTGCAGCCCAAGCGCCCTCGTGCCGCCCCAACAGCATCTCGCTGAGGAGAAGGCACCCAGCCAAGAACAGCAGCCCGATGAAAAGACTGGTGCGGCCTTGCCTGAGGAGCCGTTTGAACTCCAAGTCAGCAATTTGAGCGCTGTGAGCAAAGTGGTTGTGGATGGCTGTCCTGATCAGTTCTTTAGGGTCTTCAGCCGGCCACTGGTCCAAGTAGATGCGCAATTTGAGCGGAGCCTTAGGGGAGAGTTCCTGTGCCCAGCTCACGATGAATTCTTCCGCGTCGTCGTCAAGATCCTTTTCAATGAACGGAGAAGGGTCCATCGAATTGAAAAGTTGGTTCACGTCGCGCAGTTTCAGACTTATGGTGTGCGGGTGCCCCGTGTCCATGGCGGCCTCCCGTTAGGACTGGACGTGCGCTGGCAAAGACTATTTAGGCCGCCTTATGGACTTGGGATAAATCAGCCTCAGCCTGCAACCAGTCGTCCAGGTCGTGTCCATCATCTCTTCCACGCTGCTCGTAGAGTTGAAAGGCACGCGCACGAATTTGGTCCTGCAATTCACCACCACTGTCCGTCGTTTGGAGGTCTGCTTTGATCGGCGCAGAAGGAACTACCTTAGAAGATCTCATTTTGATTTTCTCCTTTTGATGATTTGTTTAGCTGCCTCCGACTAGGCTCTAGCAAATTCACAAATTGCGATTGCCGCAAGTTTTCTGCGCGCTACCACCTCGGCGTGTTGAGCGAGATCGCTGTGGGCAGAGATACACAGTGTTTCAGTCGTCACCGCTTCTCCGTGCACCCCTGAGTTTCAGTCCCCGTAGCATCCTCCCAACGCCGAACATAAGGATAACTTTGACGAGGTGCACGGCGTGTGCCAAGCGTTGACGGGCGCCAAGTTGCACAAAATACAAATCAATGACACCCACGGGTCTCACCCAAGCGCGCACGCGTCAAAGGAATCGGACCGGGAATGTCCGAAGTGTCGGACGTCATGACAGTTCAGTTTGCCCGCTATGACCAAGAGGAGGAGGGCGGGCGCCCGGACTCCGACAGTCTGTTGCCTTTGTTCTCTGTCGCTTAGCTTTTCCTTGCGCCGATTGAAAACGCAGCCGAGTAAAGATTCGTAACGATCTTCTTCCCGTCGCGCCCCGGCCCTCAACATGCACGGAACGTCGTTGAGGGGCCAGAGATGCGAAAAGCACTGAAAACCTGCGGAAGAGGTGGGCCGGAGGGAGTCAGACCTAGGCCGGCCTTAACGCACAAAAACGGTTGGAGGTGGGCGGTGAAACACACCGCGGCACTGGCAAGCTCCCTGGCCCTTTTCTTGGTTCTTGAGCAACCGGTCCTCGCGCGTCCCGACGATCAAGTCCGGAATGACGATTCGCAGCGCACTTCACAACAAAAACCCAAGGTGAAACCAGGCAGTAAGGATGACGTTGATGCCATCGGAAACCGCGACGTTGGCGGTGGACGGGGACTTGGAAATTGGTATTCGTTAGAAACTGAGATCCGACTGGGCCGGGAATATGCGCAAATGATCGACACGACCGTGAAATTGGTACAGGACCCGGTCATCACTGAATACGTCAACCGCATTGGACAAAACATTGTGCGGAACTCTGACGCGAGAGTGCCGTTCACCATCAAGGTGATTGACTCGGATGAAGTGAATGCTTTCGCTCTTCCCGGCGGATTTTTCTATGTGAATACCGGACTGCTGCTGGTTGCCGACGAAGAAGCTGAATTGGCTGGGGTCATGGCCCATGAGGTCGCCCATGTGGCGGCCCGTCATGCTATGCGACAGATGACACGAGGTAACCTTGCGAACATCGCGTCGATCCCGTTGATATTTGTCGGCGGAGGAATCGGTTATGCCGCTCGCTCCGCCGCCGGGATCGGAGTGCCGATGAGCTTCATGAAGTTCTCTCGTGGGTTCGAGGAAGAAGCGGATTATCTAGGACTGCAATACATGTACAAAGCGGGATACGACCCACAATCATTTCTCACGTTTTTTGAAAAACTTCAAGCTAAAGAAAAGAAGAAGCCAGGCACCCTGTCCAACGTTTTTGCTTCCCACCCTCCACTTGAGAGCCGGGTGTCAAAGATCCAGAGACAGACCGACACCAAGCTTCCATCAAGGCTTCACTATGTGGTGACTACTTCCGAGTTTGACGACGTGAGAAGTCGCCTCGCGGTTCTTGAGAATCGCGGCAAGGTAAACGATGACAAAAAGGAAAAGCGACCCAGTCTGCGCCGTGTACCTAACAAGAGCGACGAGTCGACAGCTGAAGACGATAGGCCAACTCTCAAACGTCGGGAGACGTATTCCGATTAGGTGATGTCATGAAACTGGAAGTTCGCGGATTAAACGTTGAAATCACTGATTCGTTGCGCGCGTATGCACAACGAAGACTTGGCTTCGCGCTGGATCGCTACGCAGAGCGAATCAGGACCATGCGGCTGAAGCTGGGTGACATGAACAGTTCGCGGGGTGGAGTAGATAAACGCTGTCAACTCGCTATTTCATTGGCGCACTCATCTCCAATCACCTTGGAAAGTCGCGCCTCAACTGTGCAAGGAGCGGTTGACCGGATCGCCAGCAAAGTTCGCAGCTTCGTTGAGCGACGTTTTGTGCACAAGCACGAGCAACGGCGGTTCAGGAAGGCGGATCGGCGCGCGTTCGCGCTGGCGACTCATCGACTGCGCGGAGGATCAGCACCATGACGCCCACGCGCAAAAGAATTCTGATCGCGGATTGCCACGAAGATGTCCTCATTATTCTAGAGAAGCTTCTTGAGGATGCGGGCTTCGACACGACGACTGTATGGAGCGCAAGGGACGTCCTGAAGCTGGCTGATTCGCACACTTTCGACTTGGTACTGGTTAACGAATACTTGCCCGATGCCGACTGCGAGGGCGTGTTGAAACTACTGCAGAAGAGAGGTCTGCAAATCCCCTGCATCGTCATGCAACCGAGTGCCCCGGAGTTTGTCGACTTCACCCGATTCGAGGCCTTGGGCGCGAAAGACGTCGTCTGCAAACACTGTTTTCGTCAGATTGTCGAGATTGTTAGGGAATGTCTGCTGTGCGATCGGAAGCGGGTTCCGGCCGCCTAAGTGCGAGCCGCGAGAGCTGCGAAAAAGCCTTTGGAGGAGGTTCACGATGAACACCGATTACATGCTGGCCTGCGGCGTCGTCTGGCGGAGGACGGCTGATCCTGAAGCCGGATGGGATCTGGTAGACGGCCTCAAGTCCGGGGATCCAGAGGTCCGTGTGCTCGCGGAAACCCTCCTCGTTGAGAACGGAGAAAGCTCGATGGGACTGCTAGAGATTGCTCTCGCGGCGGGGATCGTAGACCCAGAAGTAGCTGGCCCATGCATGGCCGAGATTCTGAGAATTCGACACGCGAAACCTGCGACTGGGCAACGCATTCTCAAGCATTGCCGTGACGAGTCGCTCCCCTGGGAGGTGACGCATTCGAATTGAAGCACAGGCGACTGAGACCCGAGTGGAAACTCATCCAGATTCGACGGCGAATCAAACGCTTCAACGATTCTAGGATCCAGAACCACATGATAGCCAACGACTACTGAATAGGAGGAGCGAATATGAGGTACAAGAACATTGTTCTCGCATCGTGTGTGGCGGCGGCGATGATCGCAGCGCCAGCTGCACTGAGGGCCAACACTAACAGCTCCATTTCTGATCCGGTGAAAGTACAAGACATAGCAGACCACTTATCAACATTGGAAGTGCAGGCGGCGGAAGTCAGTCGCGATGCCGAAACGCTGTGGTCCCTTTCACAAGACCATCACACAAACTGGCAGAGCCATGCCTACTACTTAAATAACCTTCGTGAGGATGTGAACAGCATGGGCAAGTTGTTGGCGGAACTGGAAGAAATGAAGCCGCAAGGCAGCCAAGCACAGCAGATGGCCATCGAGAGAACGCGGCCTCACTTGGTGGCCCTGGCGGCTGAGACCACCGAAGCTCTCGATCTGCTCCGGACTCGGAACCTGATGCAGCCTCAGTACAAAGAGACAGTTGCTGACCTGTCCAGGCAAGCGGACATTCTCTACGAAACGGTGGACACGATGGTGGATTACCACAATGCGGATGACCGCCTGGACAAGCTGGAGGCTTCACATGATGGCTCAGGCATTTGATGCCGGGCCAATTACAGAAACACCAAAGGAGTGAGGGCCGCCGTCGCTGTCGGCGGCTTGGCGCAGCGGTCCTCAATCCGGGAGCAATTCAATTCTTGCCGCCCAAATCGATATACGTTGGAGGATGCGATGAAGACAACCGTGATGATGGCAGTTCTCTTGTTGAGTGTGGCGGCCTACGCACAGGATTCAACCCCGCAAGATTCGAAAAGCGACAGCGCGCAAGGGACTCGCAGCGCAGCCTTAAGCCAGAAAGGGGTTGACCGCGTTACGAAAGAAGTGCGCCACGAACTGGTTATGCTTCCGTTTTATGGCGTGTTTGACAATCTTCTGTACAAAGTCTCCCTAGATGGCACCGTGACCTTGCTTGGCGAAGTAAGCCGTCCGACGCTGAAGTCAGACGCCGAAAGGGCGGTGAGGGAAATTGAAGGTGTCGAGCGAGTGGACAACCAGATCAAGGTGTTGCCTGTATCGCCCAACGATGACCGTATTCGGCGAGCGACGTATCGCAAAATCTTCGGACACGACGTGCTCTGGCAGTATCAATTTCGTGCCGTTCCTCCGATTCACATCCTTGTAGACAATGGCCACGTGAAGCTGGAGGGCGTAATGGCGCGCCAGATGGAGAAGCAGGTCGCTGGAATGCAAGCGAACAGCGTGTCCGGCGTGTTTTCGGTGGAGAATAATCTGCGAGTAGAGAACGATTAGAGAGGCTGGTTTCGGGAGGAAATCGGCCCGCGAAGACTCAGGAGAGGGAAGGGCAACATGAAAGCGCTGGAACTGAAACCGCAGATCACACTCAAGAACGTTCTGTTCGCAACTGATTTCGAGGTGTCCGCCAGCCGGGCTCTGCCATTTGCAGTCGCGTTGGCAACCCGATATGAAGCAAAGCTCTACGCGGCTCACGTCATACCGCTGGAGGCGTATGCCCTTGCTTCTCCCGAATTGATAGATCGCGTCTTGAAGGAGGCTGGAGACTTCGCGGACTACAACCTGAGTCAGATCATAGGCTCGCTCCGACGTCGCGGCCTGCGTTGTGATGTGCTGTTGGGAGAAGGAAACGTAGCTGACGTGCTCGAAGAGTGGGTGCAGACATACTCCGCGGACTTGGTTGTGGTAGGTACGATCAGCCGCGCAGGCTGGGGCAAAGTGGTTCTAGGTTCCGTCGCGGAGGAAGTGATTCGAGAGGCGACGTGCCCGGTGCTCACCGTCGGACCACACGTCACAACCCTGGCTTCCGACGGAGTTCACAGCATCATTTGCGCAACGGATTTCTCATCTGCTTCTTTGCGGGCTCTCGAATTCGCGGTGTCTATAGCGCACGAGTATAAAGCGCATCTCACCCTCGTACACGTCATCGAGGGGAGCCTCAGAGACTCGCCACGTCTGGCCATTCAACAAGACGAGAATCGCCTGCGCGACATGATCCCTCCCGAACCTGAACTGCTTTACCGGCCAGAGGTGGTCGTAGAAACCGGAGCAGTTGCAGACCGAATTCTGAATCTTGCAGTTGACTTGTCTGCTGACTTCATCGTAATGGGTGTGCGGGGAGCGGGAGCGTTCGCGCAAACGGCAAGTCGTTTTGGATCGATTGCGCACAGGGTGGTAGCTCTTGCTCCGTGTCCGGTGGTGACCGTCGGTAACATACAGAAAGCTGAAGACGACTAGATAAGCGAGGTGCCTTTATGGATTCGGCGACGATTTTGGTGTTGGCCCTGTGCGCGGTGGTTGTGGCTCTTCTTATATGGTTTGAAATCAACTCACTCCGAAACGAAGCCAGCAAGAAGGCAAAGTCTGCGGACGCGGAAGCGTCGCCCGAGGAAAGTCAGACCGCTGTTGAACCGAAGGGCGACAAAAAGAAAGCTGCTTAGTCGCAGCAAGAGCGGAGAGGAGTTCATCATGACAGATCGTCCCATTATCATCACCGATGCTGACGTGGAAAGACTCACGCGTTTGGTCCGGGCTCTCAAGTTCTCTCTCTTACGAGATCAAAGACAGCTCGATCTTCTCGATCAGACACTGGAGAGCGCCGAGGTCAGGCCTCCGGGTCGAGTCCCCAAAGATGTAGTCAGGATGAATTCCCGCGTACGCGTTCTCGATTTTGATACGCGAAAGAATGGGATGTATACGTTGGTTTTTCCTGAGGAAGCAAACATCTCGCGAAGACTTATTTCAGTTCTCGCGCCGCTGGGACTTGCACTACTCGGCCGCAGAAGAGGAGACATCATCGAGGCGAAAGTACCCGGCGGGATCAGAAAGTTGAGAGTCGAGCGCGTATGGCACGGACCTGAAATCACGACGAAGGGAGTACCGGACGGATCAGGACGAAGAAAACTCCGCTCGCTTGAATCAATCCCACTAACCCCGGCAGCCGCCTAGCACGTTATGTCCCATCCGGCGATCATTCCGACCAAAACAGGCATATCGCCTGCCAGAGATACCTTCATTGCTGCGATGACTGTGATCGCAATTGTTGCCCACCTGATTCTCCGCTACGGAACCCATCTGACAGCACCGATCTATCTGGGTCCGTTGTTCCTTGCCCTGGTCGTCGGCGGAATTCCAATCCTCTTGAGCCTGGGCAAGAAACTATGGCAGCGAGAGTTCGGCTCGGACTTGCTGGCTGGAATCTCCATCGTGGCTTCCGTTGCCATGGGTGAGTACCTTGTCGGGTCAATCATCGTTCTCATGCTTTCAGGCGGGACGGCACTGGAACAATTCGCCACGCGCAGAGCATCCTCTGTTCTCGACGCCTTAGCGAAGCGCATGCCGCAGGTTGCGCACCGCCAACATGGAACATCGGTCGAGGACATCAAACTTGAACAGATCCAGATCGGCGATCACGTCATTGTGTTGCCTCACGAGATTTGTCCGGTAGATGGGGTCGTTGTGGAAGGGCATGGGGTAATGGATGAGTCCTATCTGACTGGCGAGCCATTCGAGATCTCAAAGACTCCGGGTTCGAAGGTTCTGTCCGGAGCGATCAACGGCGAGATGGCCCTGACTATCGAAGCCAAGAAACTGGCTGTAGATTCGCGTTACGCCAAGATCATGGAAGTAATGGAGCAGACCCAAGATAAACGGCCACACCTCCGGCGCATTGGAGACCGCATAGGCGCTTGGTATACGCCATTGGCTCTGGGTGTTGCTGGGCTGACCTGGCTGTTTACCGGCGACGCAACGCGCTTTCTGGCTGTAGTTGTTATCGCCACTCCATGTCCTCTCATCCTGGCAATCCCAGTGGCGGTGATCGGGGCCATCTCGCTCTCTGCGAGGCGCAGCATCATCATCAAGAATCCCGCGGCCTTGGAACAGATCACGACCTGTCGAACATTGATTTTTGACAAGACGGGAACTTTGACCTACGGCCAACCTCAGATGACCGGTGTGTTGTGCGGACTCGGTTTTACCAAGGATGAAGTCTTACAGGCGGCGGCCAGTCTTGAGCGGTTTTCCAAGCACCCACTGGCAGGCGCTGTCGTTCGGGCCGCACACGACGCGAAGATCGCCCTGCTGGAGGTCAGTCAGATGCAGGAGAAACCGGGAGATGGTCTTCGCGGCATGGTTGCCGGCAGGAGCGTGCGTATTACTGGACTCGGCAAAGTAGATCCCGAACTGGGGTCCTCACTGCCTCCGCTAGCTTCAGGGTTGGAGTGCATCGTTTTTGTAGACGAGCAGTATGCTGGAGCATTTCGTTTCCACGATGCGCCTCGTCAGGACACCAAGCCGTTCGTCCACCACTTAAACCCAAATCATCAGGTGAACCGGGTTCTATTGGTGTCCGGAGACCGAGAGTCTGAAGTGCGCTATCTGGCGCAAGAAGTCGGGATCACTGAAGTGTATGCCGGACAGACTCCGGAACAGAAGGTTGCAATCGTTGAAGCGGAGACCCACCGAGCTCGTACCCTCTTCATTGGGGACGGCATTAATGATGCTCCGGCACTTATGACGGCGACTGTAGGCGTTGCCTTTGGGGCTAACAGCGATATTACGTCCGAAGCTGCCGATGCAGTGATTTTAACCGCCTCGCTGGGGAAGGTAGATGAGTTGATTCATGTCAGTCACAGAATGCGATCCATCGCGTTGCAGAGTGCCGTGGGAGGAATGGCGGCCAGCGTCGTGGGTATGATCGCTGCCGCGCTGGGTTACCTTCCTCCGCTAGAGGGAGCCATCCTGCAGGAGATCATTGATTTGGCCGCAGTGGCGAACGCGGTTCGCGTGGCGCTCCCCACTCGAAACTTGGCTGACTTCTGAGGGTATTGATCTCCAAACGTCAGGTCTTGACCGTAAGGTCGCGTATTAGGAGTGCGGATGTCGAGTTCTGGCAACAAAACGAACAGTCGCACCGGCCTTTTCTTCTTGCTGGCCGTGACCGCGGTGGCTCTTTGTTTGTGTTATGTTCTCGTTGCCCCCTTTCTGAAGGCCATCCTTTTTGCCATGGTCTTGGCTGTTCTCTCTTTTCCGCTACACTCGCGCATCCAACGCCGTGTCCGGAGTCGCAACGCTTCTGCACTCTTGTCCACGTGTCTTCTGGTTCTATTCATCGTTCTGTCAACGGTTCTCCTCGGGCACGCACTCGCTACCGGACTGCGCGACGTCTACCAGGCACTGAGCAGTTCAGGAGACGGGAGTGACCGTCTGAGCCTTTACGTGATTCATCTTTTTGAAAGAGCGGTTGAATGGGTGAGCAGCTATCTGCCGATTTCTACCTCCGATTTGAGATCGGCGACGTTGAACCAAGCAGAGAGGGGAGTTTCGACCCTTATTGGTATGACGGCCGGAGTTCTTGGCGGCTTCACGGCCTTGCTCGGCAACGCTTTGATTGCCTTTTTCGTTCTGTTTTTCTTGCTTCGTGATGGAAGTGCGATGTTGCGCCGAGCCGTCGTTCTGCTCCCACTGCGCAGAGATCAAACCAGAAGACTTTTCACTCTCGTAAAAGACATTGTCAATGCCACCGTGTACGGGACGCTTGCAATGGCAGCTCTGCAGGGTGCTCTCGCCGGCCTTGCCTTCTGGTTCCTGGGCGTGACGTCGGCAGGCTTGTGGGGTACCGTTACTGCTCTATGCGCCTTGTTGCCGTTTATTGGAACAGGAATTGTTCTTCTGCCGGCAATCTCTATGCTCATATTCAGCGGTCACTGGATCAAAGGCATCATTCTCCTTGCTTGGGGATTAGCTGTTGTCCACCCAGTGGACAATTTATTGCGCCCACATCTGATCGGTACCCGCACAAAGCTCTCTACACTGTATGTTTTTTTTGCATTGCTGGGAGGATTGAAAGCTTTCGGTGGCCTCGGACTGTTTATTGGCCCGATGATCCTGGCGCTCACGTTAGCACTCTTAGAGTTTCTCCGGGAAGAGAAGCGGGCGGGGAACTGGCGCGCCCGCGAGGAGTTAATCCCATGAATGCCGCCCAGCAAGTCTTCTCGCTCAACGAATCGCGGTATTCGCTAAAACATTTTGTGATTAAAGTCAATCGGCGATCCATTTGATGCGCGAAAGATTAACGATGTAATCCTGAACCCGCAAAGGGATCTTGTGATCGTCAATAAACAAGTTCGCTGCCCCTTCCATGAAATTGTAGTTCCAACCGATTGTTCGTCGGGTTCGACGCGAGCTCTGGAGTTCGCTCTTGCGCTGGCTGGTCATGGGAGCAGAGTCACCGCTGTTCATGCTGTGGATACACTTCCATACAGGTTCGTGCTTGCAACCTCAACACGCGGTCCCGCCGCTCGACTGCTGCTCGGCTCGGTAGCAGAAGAAGTGTTTCGAATGGTAAATTGTCCGGTTTTTGTGCTTGGAACGAAAGCCGCTGCAGCTAAGAATCGAAAGCCCTCGCGGCTCGTGTTTGCAACCGATCTTGAGCCACATTCTCTTGCGGCCCTCTCTCAACTTTCCGGCATCACTGATAGGCTCGGCGCAAGCGTCTCAGTCATTCGCGCCGTTCACCCGGACATCACATCTCGAAGAGAACGAAACAGAATCAGGAACGAAACAAAGCAGAAGGTTGACGCAGCGGCTGATTCGGCCCTTCGAAAGCGTATCAGGAAGATACACGTGGAGTTCGCTCATCCTGTGAAGGCCATTGTGGGTTTCGCAAATCGCCTCAAAGCCGATGCGATTGTTATGGGAATTCGCAGCGGCGGCGAGTTGACTCGCGCGTCAACGCACATCCCCTGGGCGCTAGCACATCGCGTGATTGCTCAGGCACCGTGCCCCGTTCTTACCATCCGATGCTGATTTGGCGGACAGACAGCTCGCTCGTACTCGAAGTTAGGAGCACGCTGTATATAGCGCGATTCAGAAGACACCGAAAGGAATGGCCGGACTCTGCTTCCGCGACTTTCAAATGGCTGCGAGACGACCGACAAGCGCCAGGAAGGGAATCGGAGCACAATCGAGGCCCACAACATCGAGGTAGTTGATCGATGACGACGATGTGGCCCGGTGACAGGGCAGCGTTCTAACCGGAGGAGGCGGCGGTCGGTTATCTGAGTCGTTGAAGGCGTTTCACTTGATTCCCAGAAGATACATGACCCCTTTGCGATAGGCTCAGCAGATAAATTCCGGTGTTGCCGAGCGGCCAAAACCTGAGGCGTGACCAGTACGATCTCAACTTCCGAATAGCCTCGCCTTTGCTTACGTTCGGTAACGCAAGTCTTTTCAATAGTACTGGATCGTCCGCAATGAGCGATGTGCACTGTAGCGGCCACGGCTTACACGCTACCAGCCCGCAGCCTGCGCCAAATATGTCGATCGTACGGTTAATGGCGGACTCAGCGATCCCTAGTCCTCGAAACTCCGGATAGATCGCGACGTAGTCGATGGTCAGTAGATCTAGGTCTACCACCTCGAACTCGTTCCGTATTTCTTCTTTCGGATACCCGGTCTCCATGTCGAAAAGATGTTCCCAGTATTCCGAGATGTCACCGGAGATGCCATCTCCAAGTCTAACTGCACTGATGTCGTGGTCCATGGCCTCGCCGAACTGAACGAGCGAAGCTCTAATGTACCCAGCGTCCTGTTTTCGACGGCTTTCCGGTTCGGCAATAATCCTTCCAGCGATTGAATGCACAAAATCCGTCTCAACGGACTCGTGCAGCTCAGCGCGGAGGACGAACTCAACACTCGCAACGACATTCTCATTGGAATCGCTCTCTTGACGTCTATCGGACAATATTTTGGTCGGCCTCATTTGAAGTTACCCCGCTTTCCTGAGCTTCCGATGTACTCGTTGCACTATGCTTTCTGGGATTCGGAGCGTGGTATAGCCTCGCTTAAATCGTGTTTCACCGTTCTCCCACTTGATCACCCCAGGTTCGTCGGTGAAGATACGCCGGATCGTTCGTTCGCTTAAGCCCCACAATTCAGCGACTTCACTCACACAGTAGTGTTTTTCAAATGCCACACTGGCCGGCATTGCTGGTTTGCTCGGAGGAGCATAGCTGGGCTGGGGAGAGGGTTCTGTTGCCATAGAGCACCGTGTTTGATGTATGTAGTACGGAATTGAAATCTCGTCAAACGGCGGATTTCTGAAGCACCAAAGACTCTCGCGCTGGACATGAGAAGCAGGACGGGGCCATTTTGGGCGCTTTTAGGCAACCAGCGTCTCGATGGTTTCGGTAGGTGCGATTCGGCAGGTGACCACGAAATGGGTGGTGACGCCACACGTGAACGGCGAAACTGCTACCCACGGTTAGAGCAATCTTGCACTAGGAACGGGCGGCGCGCCTCACGACTTTGCCCGAGCGCCCATCCGCTATATTTATCACCGGGGCGGCGGTGTTTAGACCCATCGTGGACCAAGCCGTCCGCACGCTTGTTGCCAGCCTCTGTTGCCGCTCAAGGACCCACGGAGCATAATGCTTCTGCGTAATCAGCACACTGGAGTGACCCAGCAAACGCGAAACCTCCTCCAATGGCATGCCCGCAAGTAGGTACTCGACCGCAAAGGTATCTCGCAACATGTGAAGGTGCGCCGGTCTGGAGCTGCCATCAACCTCCAAAAAGAGTTTGGGATGTGTCTCAGTAGCTTTGTCCAGAATCTTGCCAAAGATTTTGATCCAATTCGAAACTTCGCTCTTACGTTTGCTGCGACCACTCCAAAAGAAATAGCTCGGATGCGTGTAGGCGCTGCGCGGCACGTTGCGCAGCTCCTCGGCCACATCGTGTGGCAGTAAACCATAGACGGCAGAACTTGCTTTGCCCTTGACCTTCTTCTGGTACAGGAAAAGTGAATCATCGTCACGGAGCTTATCTCTGGACAGACATGCAGCATCGCCAGCTCTCAGGCCGCTCCAACGCAAAAGCTTCAAATAGGTGCGCGCACGGCGAGCGTTCACTGTGTCGCCATTCTTTTTGCCGTCGCGACTGTCGTAGATTCGCGTTGCCTCAATCAAAGCGTCGTATTGTTCGCGGGTGAAAGGCTGCGTTTCATCCTGCTCCGGAGCGACTTTTTTTATTTTCCTCGCTGGATTCTCTTTAAGCCACCCTTGTTCCATGCAAAAGAAAAAGAAAGTGATCACCCGCTGGTGCTGGTTATGCCGGGTTGTGGGCGCACCGGGCCACGAGTGGATCCACCGACGCATGGTCTCGACATCCAAGTCGGAAAGGCGAGCAACCGGGGGCTTCTGTTGCACACACCAGCTCAAGAGACGATCTTCCAGCGTGAGGCGGTATTTTGCTCGGGTCGCCTCTTCGCGGTTCAGACGTTCCACTTCTTTCAAAAAGAGTGCAACAGCATCCGTTATCAGTATCTCGCGCGCCTCGCTCCTTCGGACTTTTGCTTCCAGTTCGCGCTGAAGGGCCTTCACTGGACTCCAGGAATCGCGGATTTCCTGTGCACGTTCTTCCGCTCTTTCCCAACTACGTGTCTTTGCGCTCACCTGCCGAGAAGTATTCGCCTTGTAGACGTAGAGGTACTTCATGCAGTGGCACCGCTTCCAATACGGCTCGCCGTTCTTGGGACATGATTCTGTGTGGCGGGTGTAGACGGTGACGGTTTGGGTGGAAAGCGAAGCGGGCGGATTGGACCCCACCGCTGCTTCTAAACCGATCGGATGAGACCCCATCGACTCAACTCCATAGGCTGAGGTTGGAGAGCAGCTTTTTTGTAACGCGAAGAGCCGAAACTGACAAACGGCCATGCGCTCAGGCAAACTCTCTGTTTCGGAGAGTCTAGCAGATCGTTCATTCAGTTTTCATTCAGTTTCGGAAGGGAACCTGTGGAATTACTGAATATATGGAGGTTTAGGTTGGTTGCGGGGGGTGGATTTGAACCACCGACCTTTGGGTTATGAGCCCAACGAGCTACCAGACTGCTCCACCCCGCACTTCGATCATAACAACCGTCTGGAGTGCCGTCAAACCTGCGTATCCAAGTTCCTGTGACGAGTAGGTCCGCGCCTACCGAATCCAAAAAACTTGGTACCTTATCCAGCGCTCTGGCATCAAAGGGCTGTTGCCCCGATTGTCGGAGAGTTCCGGCGAAAGATAAGGGCAATGGAATTCCATGCCGAGGAGGTGTGCATGCCCAAGAAAGAAGCCAGCCGTCAAACCCCCATCAACGCGCAGCCGCGAATTCATCAGAGCGCACAGGAAATCCAGCGTTACGGAACGGTTTCACATGCTCTACCACTCGCACTTGATGAACCGGTGCGCCTGGAGATGACCGAGCAACTGAATCTGTTGCTTGCCGACACCATGACATTGCGGGACCTCTACAAGAAGTCCCACTGGCAGGTCGCAGGACCCACCTTTTATCAATTGCATTTGCTTTTCGACAAGCATTATGGCGAGCAGGCGGAACTGGTGGATGTGATCGCCGAGCGCATTCAGTTGCTGGGTGGTATATCGATCGCCATGGCTCCCGATGTCGCCGAGACCACAAGGATCGAGCGTCCGCCGCGGGGTAGGGAAGAAGTGCCGGTCCAGATCTCGCGCCTGCTCGATGCGCACGAGATCATCATTGAACACTGCCGCAAGCTGGCGGCCCGGGCTTCGGATCTCGGCGATGATGGCACCAATGACATGGTCGTCAGCCAGGTGCTGCGCACCAATGAACTGCAGGTGTGGTTCGTGAGCGAACACCTTGTCGAGATGCCGCTCGTGCACGCGGTGGATCCCGGGGTGCGGAAAGTCGGCTAATCTTATTCCGATCCCGGCAGGGAACCTACGTCATCCAGTCTGGAGTAAAGGGGGTCAGTGCAAGCTGGTCACAACTGACCCCGGGCTCCGGACTCACTTCGTGCTCCCCACATTCAGCTTATCGTGATCGTAGTACTCGTAGGCAGACATCGGTTTCGCGCCGCCTTTCTTCCAAATACGCGAGTCTTCCGGCAGTTTGTTCAGCACGCGCGCCATTTCCCGGATATGCATGGCCACACTTCCGCAGCACGCGCCAATGAAGTTGATTCCGATATCACGAGCCTGCAGCGCATAATCCGCCATCTCCTTGCGCGTCAACTGCAGCGGATCCAACGCGTAGGGAAACTCCGGTAGGCTGGTGAAATCCGGCTTGTCTTTCGGGGTGCGGTAGGCGACCGGCTGGCAGGCTAGAAATCCGGACACAGCTTTCCGCATCTGCTCCATCGGTCCCAGAATATGCTTCGGAGGGCGAAGACAATTCATGCCCACGATGTCGGCTCCGGCGTCGAACAAGGCCTTGGCAGCATCGGCGGCTTTGGTCCCTTCCGCAGTTTCATCCTTATTTTCAAAGCAGATCGTCACCATGGCAGGCAGGCCCGTCTTCTTGGCCCGCTCGACGGCAATCAACGCTTCTCCCAGCCAGGAGAAGGTCTCCCCAATAATGAAGTCCACCCCTTCCTCCACCTGCACCGCGAGTTGCTCGTCAAAAGTTCTACGCACGCGATCCGCGGCCGAAGGGCTGCCGGGCTCGTACATCCAAGTCAGGCTGATATTGCCCGCCACCAGGCACTGATCCCCCGCAACCTCCCGGGCAACGCGAACGGCTGAACGGTTGAGTTCCTCGAGACGATCCTCCAGTCCCACGGTCGCCAATTTGTCGCGGCTCGCGTAAAACGTGAGCGCCTGCAAAACTTCGGCCCCCGCTTCGCGAAACTCCACGTGCAGCTCGCGCAGGGCATTGGGATAGAGCAGCGCGACCTCCGGAGTAAACGGACCCGCGCGTACCCACCCGCGCTTTTCCAGTTCCAATAGATAGCCTCCGTCCCCGAGCACCGGGCCTTCCTTCAGCCGGTCGAGAATCCCTTTCTTTTTCATGCTTGCTCCTTAGTCATCGACGTACTCATACTCAGCTTTGATCGGACAATTTTCGGCAAAACGGCTGGGACGAAACGCCCGAATGTCCACCGTAGTTGCTTTCCCGTCGAGCACCAGTTCGCTCATCACTACACCGATCGCGGGAGAAATCTTGAAGCCCATCCCCGAGAAACCAGCACACACGTGGAGTCCTGTGATGCCGGGGATCTCGCCCAGAAGAGCCCGCGAGTCCGGTGTCACGTCATAAACCCCGGTCACTCCGCGCATCACCTCCGCTTCGGCCAGCTGCGGCACGCGCCGGCAAGCCCGTTCGATGATCTCTTCCAGCGACTCGTCGGAAGCGCGCTGCGGAAAATTATCAGGATCGACCGGACGCGTGCCGTAGAAGTCGCCCACCAGAAATTTGTCCTGCGCATCGGCCCGGAAGTAAGTCGCCGTGACCGAATCGATGCAGGCGCAACCCCCGCCCTTCATTTCAGGCGGATGTCGCAGAATCGCTACTTGGTGATACTCGCATTCAATCGGAACGTCATATCCAGCTTGCCGCAATAGCGGCCGTGTCCACGGGCCCATGGCCACAATCACCTTGGCCGATGAAACTGTTCCTTGCTCGGTGACCACACCGGCGGCGCGTCCATTCTCAATCACGACCGAATTAGCCTGCGTCCGAGAGAAATAAGTCGCGCCCATGTCTCGCGCGGACGCGAGAAAATCTCCCGCCACCCCCGCGCCGTCGCCGTATCCGGAATCCGGCTCATACGCGGCCATTTCCACATCCTCCACTTGCCAGTCCGGCTCCATCTCGTGCAGTTGATGCCTGTCGATCAGTTCGACCCTGGCGCCCAGCTCCCGTTGCATCTCGACGTTCTGCTTCAGCCGGGCCATCTCGTGCGGATGCACGATGCGCACGAATCCAGTCTGGCGAAAATCCCCCGGTGCTCCTACGATCTCGCGCCAGTTCTGAAACATCCGCAAGCTCAACAGGGCCATCTCGACCTCTGGAGGAAAGCTATAGTGCATGCGAATCAGCGCCGATGAGCGCCCGCTGCCTCCGCGTCCCACGTGATCTTTATCGATGATCACGATTCGCCCTGCTTTCCGCTTCGCGAGCTGGAATGCGATCGACGTTCCCATGACCCCGGCGCCCAGGATCACAACGTCCGCGATTTTAGGCAGCGCGTTCGCTTGGAGATTTTCCGAGCTCATGCCGCCGCCTTTCTCAATTTTTTCCAATCGCGCAGGGCCTGGTGTGCTGCATTGCGCCCGGGCGCTCCCGTCACCCCCCCGCCCGGATGCGCTCCCGCTCCGCAGAGGTAGAGCCCCTCGACCGGCGTCCGGTATTGCGACCAGCCCGGAACCGGCCGCATAAAGAAGAGCTGCTCCAAGCGAAGATCGCCATGAAAAATGTTGCCTTCCGTCAGCCCGTACGTGCGCTCCAGATCGAGGGGAGTCAAAACCTGACGCGCCACAATCGAGCCCGGAACATTGGGCGCATATTCGCCGATCTTTTTCAACACCCGGTCGCCCAGCAACTCGCGTTTCTCATCCCAATTTCCGTCGCACAGGTGGTACGGCACATACTGCACGAAGCAAGTCAGAATGTGCTTGCCCTCAGGCGCAAGAGACGGATCTGCGTTCGACGACACCACGCAATCTACCCAGAGCTCTTCGGGAATCTCCCCGAACTTGGCGATGTCGTAGCACCGCTCCGCAAATTCCAGCGATGGAACCAAGGTATAAAACGTCCGCTCCAGCGCCGTGGCCTGAGCCGGAGTCCCGGTGAAGCGTGGTTCTTCCGCCAGCACCATGTTCACCTTGGCGCACGGCCCTTGCATCTTGATCCCCCTCACGGCAAATAGGAAATCTTCTGGAAGATCGCGCGCCCCGAGCATCTTCAGAAACGTTCGCTTCGGATCCGCATTCGACAGCACCATGCGCCCGTGAATCTCCGACCCATCTTCCAGGACAACTCCGCGTGCGCGTCCCTCGCGCACATCAATCTGCGCCACCGCCGCTCCCGTGCGGATCTCGACCCCGGCCTTGCTTCCCGCCGCGGCCAGCGCCTGCGTAATCGAACCCATGCCGCCCATCACGTGGCCGTAAAAGCCCTGCAGTTCGTGCTCTCCGCCGCTCAGCAAATGAAAAAGCAACCCGATCGCCGTTCCCGGTTGATACGGGCCCCCATGCTTGCCATATACGTTGTTGGCAAGAAACACGGTCTTCATTTTGTCGGACTCGTAATTATGATCGAGAAATTCCCCCAGGCTTCCCGTCAGGAAAGAGACGAGCTGCGCAATCTCCGCATGGGAAATACCGCGGAATTTCTTGCCCGCGCGGAACAGATCGCTCCAGCCCTTCAGGTTCGACGCATCAATTTCCGGCGGCGGCTCCATAAAGAATGGCTGCAGGTACCGTGCCAGTTTTTTCAACTGATCGTCCACCTGCACGAAACGCGCCGCGTCCTTAACCGAGATTTTCGAGAATTCCTGTTGCGCGCGATCGCGATCGGCCCACCACGGCACAACCTGGCCGTCAGGGAAGGGAACTTGAATGGCTGGATCGCAGGGAATCATGCGCAGCCCGTGCTCCGCCAGCCGCAATTCGGAGATCACCTCCGGACGCAGCATGCTTGCAATATAAGATGTCGTCGAAACGCGACAGCCGGGCGCGATCTCTTCCGTGACGCAGCATCCGCCCACAATTTCGCGGCGCTCCAGCACAAGCGTCGACAGCCCGCGGCGCGCCAAATACGCGGCCGCGGTGAGCCCGTTGTGCCCTCCGCCTACTACGATGGCGTCGTAACTGGCGTTCGCTTTCATCGCTGGATTATGACCACAGGTTATGACTGCCGTTCCGGGTCGAATTACCTTACCGCAACATTGATGTTGAAAGCGACAATTCTCTGCGTTATGCTGTCGTGACTTTCAGTCATTCTCTTATGCCCGGAATCGCCAGCAACCGCGCAGCTCCGCCCCTGTACCAACGCCATCTCAAATCCAGGCCTCGTTCCGAGGCGAAGCGCAGCCGGATCGTTGAAGCCGCTACCCGGCATTTTGCCGAGCAGGGCTATCACGCGGCGCGCGTCGGCGATATTGCCATCGCCCTCGGCATCGCCAAAGGATCCATCTTTCAACATTTCGGCAGCAAGGATGGACTCTTCTTCGAGGTCTACAAGCGGGCGGTGCGTTCTTTTGCCAAGTATCTCGATGCCCCGGCCGAGGTCCGCCAGGCAGGATTTTTTGAAGTGCTGCGCTACTGGCTGGTACGCACCGAGCACCTCGTGCACGAAGATTGGATTCCGTACCGGATTTCGCTGTTAGGGAATTACGGAACTGATCTCGTCCTGAAGCGCGAGATCAATCGTTTCCTGACCAGCGAGGACCCTTACGGCACGGTCAGTTTTGTGCGTTTCGGCCTGGAACGTGGCGAACTCCGCAACGATCTCGATGTTGAAATGATGGTCTCGATCATTGACTGGATGGTCGAGCGCTTTCAGGATGCCCTGCTGACGGCGGAACTCGATCCCGGTTTATTCCGTCGCCAGGGCGAACTGGCGGAGAAAAAGGAAGCGAGAATTCAGCAATTTCTGGCTGTATTGCAGCGGGCCATTGGAACGCCGGCGCATGCGCCGCCGCCCCGCTCCCGGGCCCGTAGAAATCATCGCCGCCGATATCTTTAAGTCTGCGAAAATATGTAGTCGCGTGAGAGTGCGAACATGCAAGCATCCATCGAACAAGTCTTATCCAGTTACAACGACCGTGCTCCCCTCTCTGAGGCCTCGACCATTCCCGCGCCCTGGTACGTCGACCCGCGCATCGCGGAACTGGAGCGGCTGAACGTTTTCAGCAAGACCTGGCAGCTCGTCGCCCGCACCGAACAACTGCAGAATCCCGGAGACTTCGTCACTACGCGTCTGGCCGGAGAACCGGTCGTTGCCGTCCGCGGCTCTGACGGTACGCTGCGAGCCTTCTTCAACGTGTGCCGGCACCATGCTGCCGCGGTCGTGACCCAGCCTTGCGGTCAAGCTTCCATCCTGCAATGCCCCTATCACGGCTGGAAATACGGGCTCGATGGCTCGCTCAAAGGCATGCCCGAATTCGAGGGCGTTGAGAATTTCGATCGCGCCGGCAACGGTCTGCTTCACATCCGCGTGGAAACCTGGGAATGTTTTGTCTTCGTCAATCTCGATCCTAACGCCATTTCGCTGCATGAATTTCTAGGCGGCCTCGTCAAACGTGTGGCCCCTCTCGGCATCAGCAAGCTGCACTATTTCGATCGCCGTACCTACGACATTCATTGCAATTGGAAGGTCTATGTCGACAATTATCTCGACGGCGGATATCACGTCCCACATCTGCACAAGGGCCTCAACTCCGTGCTCGATTACAAGCAATACACCATCGAGAACGAAGATCGTTACTGCCTGCAATCCAGCCCCATGGTTGCTTCCAACGAAGACGCCGCCACTGGGGCCACTCGCAAAGGAGATCGCGCCTGGTATTTCTGGCAATATCCCAACCTGATGATCAATTGTTATGAGGGCTACATGGACACCAATTACGTGATCCCCGTAGACGCGGACCATTGCACGGTCGTCTTCGATTTTTATTTCAGCGACGTGAGCGAGTCGCGGCGTGCCTACAACACCGAATCGGTGAACGTCGGCAATCGCGTGCAGGACGAGGATCTCGGCATCTGCGAAGACGTGCAACGCGGCCTGAAGTCACGCGCCTACGGCGCCGGACGGCTCTCAGTTCGCCGCGAGGCCGGAGAGCAGCTGTTCCATCGTCTGCTCGCCGCCGATCTGAAGTCGCAGACTCCAGTGCTCGTAGAAACGTAGCCATGGTCGGTGGACCCTCCAGCGC
>DASYZA010000101.1:0-1591 GCA_035946775.1 Candidatus Sulfotelmatobacter sp.
GAAGCCGTGACGCAGCAGGAAATCCAGCAAGTAGCTAGTGATCTGTTCCGACCCGACCGGATCGCCGCGTCACTCGTGGGCAGTCTCAATGGCTTCGCCCTGACGTCCGCTCATCTCGCCTGTTGAAAACCTCCGAGACGAGAGATTTTCGTCATCATGATTCTTGCAACGTCATGCTGCATTTTATTGACGTAGCTGCGCGGGTTTGCCATGATGCACGCAAGCCGCTGTGGGCTTTGGGCGGCAGCGAGGGCGCATCAGCTTCCGAGTTTCCATCTTGGCGTCGGGCAGTTCCGGCAACGCTACGTTGCTCGAAACGGAGCATACCTGCCTTTTGGTGGACGCGGGACTCGGTCGCAAGGAAACGCTGCGCCGCTTGGCGGCGTTGGGGAAAAGTCCAGAGCGAATTGACGGCATACTGATCTCGCACGAGCACACGGACCACTCGAGCGGTTTGCCGCAACTTCTGAACCATTGGCGCGCCACCGCATACCTGACGGAGTCTACCTGCCGCGAAATCGTACGCGCTCTTCCCGAAGCGACCTGCAAGAAAATGGAGCGCGTCGAGCACATTCGTGCAGGCGAGCGATTCACCATCGGCGACATCGAAATTTCCCCATTCTCCGTTCCACATGACGCTGCCGATCCTGTCGGTTACGCATTTCGCGCCAATGGAACAAAGGTCGCCATCGTCACCGACCTGGGATATTTGCCAGAACTTGTGAAATACCACCTGCGGGAAGCGGATTGCCTGATTCTGGAGTCGAATCACGATCTGGAAATGCTGAAGGTGGGGCCCTACCCGTGGTACATCAAGCAACGAGTAATGAGCCGCACCGGCCACTTGTCCAACCACATTGTCAGTGAGTACCTCGCAGACCCGGAAGGGTTCGACGGCCGGGCACGCTTCTTGGTGCTTGCCCATATTTCCGAGACCAATAATAACCCCGACCTGGTGCATTTATCGGCCGTCGAGGCTCTCAATCGACGCCCTGCAGAGGCAGCTTTTCACGGAGAGTTGATGGTTGCCTCCCAAACCGTCCCAATAGGACCGCTAAGTTTGTAGTATCAACAGTTTAAATCGGTGTTGGCGATTGATCTCCTCCAGCGGCTTGTTCCGTCCTGATGTAGAAGAATTACGCAAAGCATGAAAATTCTGACCAAAGTAGTACATGGAATACCCTAGGAAGGTCAGCGCAATGACTTGATACTAGTACTCTTAAAAATTAGTCCTCTCGACGGCAAGCCGTTTGCTTTCACGGGGCCTGGGTCTGGGACAGGAAAGCTAGCCAAGCGGTGCGCCGGGTTCACTTAGCTTAATTTGACTCTGAGCACATTCCTCTTGTTGGCGAACATTTTCTGACTCACTCACGGGTTGGTAACCAATTTCCGATTCACGGGGGCGGCCATTCTAAGAAAGGAACGTAAACTTCGCCGATTTTTCAGCGCCAAAACTCAGGAAAAGACGGAATTAATTCGCTCGCACCCTCCCGATGTGTTGGTTTTTTCGGAGCGTCGCAGCGGAGCATCGCGATTTCAAGTCGAATTGAACGGTGACCGGGAAGCGGCGATAGACCGCGCGGCTAGCCTA
>DASYZA010000102.1:0-1895 GCA_035946775.1 Candidatus Sulfotelmatobacter sp.
TTGCGCCGCGATGCAGGCTCCGAGCGATCCGGAGCTGATGGAAGCCCTAAACTCGCTTTCTGAAACTGAGCCGATCGAGACGCTGCGCGTGGCTCTCGACCAGATGCGCCACTTCCTGTGGTTCTATTCTCAGGTGATGAATAACGAGCCCGAACTTGGCGACAAATTACGGCAGGCAGGGGCGGCAAAAATGGCAAGCGATGAGAGACCGAAAGTCGAAAAGACTTTTCTCGACCAGCTTTCACGCGCGGATGAGTTGATGCTGTTGCATCATCTCGCAGAAGCGAAACAGCGCAAGCCGAACTAGATCACGGCCGTGTCGCCTGGCTAGAATCCCCGTCCGCCGACAACCGTCTTCATTATTTCTCCTGAAGAATTCAGCACAGTGAAGTCTGCTTGTGCTCCGGGCGCGAGCACACCCAGCGTGGACGGCAGTCCCGCAGCACGCGCCGGATTCAGCGTCGCAGCCCGCACCGCATCGCGCAAAGTCCAATTCGAAAACCGGGTCACATTCCGTACGGCGCGGTCCATCGTCAGGACACTGCCCGCTAAGCTGCCATTCGCAGTGCACTTACCGTTTTTGACATCGACTTCGATTGGACCGAGTTTGTAGCGCCCGTCGGGCATGCCCGTCGCGGAGATTGCGTCGGTGATCAGCACGGCGCGCTCCACACCCTTCGCCTGCAGGAATACCTTTACGACCGGAGGCGATACGTGAATTCCGTCGGCGATGAGGTCGGCGGTGATCGTGTCATCGCTCAGCACTTCGCCGATGATGCCCGGATCGCGATGGTCCAGCGGCCGCATGGCGTTGAACGTGTGCGTGGCGTGGCGTGCTCCCGCTTTGACGGCCTGTTGCGCGATCGGCATCTCGGCATCGGAGTGTCCGATGCTCACGCAGACGCCGCGGTGCGCCGCTTCGGCAATGACTTCCATGGCTCCGGGAATTTCCGGTGCGATCGTCATCATTCGAACATGACCGCGAGCGGCTTGCCAGAGCCGATCGAAGATCTCAACGGTCGGAGCGGCAAGATACTCTGGTGGATGCACGCCACGCCGCTTGTGGCTGAGAAAAGGTCCCTCAAGATGAATCCCGAGGGGCCGCGCGGAAGCTGAGTCACCGTTCGAGTTCTGGTTGGCCGCCGCTTCGATGGCATCGGCCAGGCGTTCCAGTGCTGCGCAGGTTGCATCGAGAGGAGCAGCAACCGTGGTGGGAAAATATCCAGTGACGCCGTGAGTTGCGAGGAATTTTCCCAGCCGAGGAACGTCCGAAGCGGGGGCACGCATGGCGTCGATCCCCGCCCCACCATGAATGTGGATGTCGAGAAATCCGGGTGCAAGCGTGGCATCCCCGAAGTCGACGATTCGGGCATTCACGGCAACGGCTTTCCCTGCGCGCGAAGAGAGTTCCGCGATTCGGCCGTCTTCTACAACGACCAGCGGATCGGAGATTTCCTCGGTAGGGGTGAATAATCGGCGGGCGGTGAATGCGGTCTTCATGGGGATTGTGGAAGCGAAGAAGTATCGTAGTCGCATCCACGCATTCGTACAACGTCGGCGGAAGCGCGAAACGCGCGTAGTCATCAGCCATTGGCGCCGGGTGTGATGTGAAAAAGCATGTCTTCGTGGGAGCTACTGGTCTCGTCTTCGGAACCAACAAGGTGGTTCCGGCGATGAGATGTCCATACTTGAAGAACACACACCCACCGAACGTAACCGATAACTGAAAGAACCTCTCTTCGCAGAATGCTATAATCGTGAACGGAAATCTTCCGTTTCCAAGCAGCGCAAGCTGGTCTTCTGCGCCTCTGCAACAGTCGGGGAGTGGCTCAGCCTGGTAGAGCACCTGGTTCGGGACCAGGGGGTCGGAGGTTCAAATCCTCTCTCCCCGACCA
>DASYZA010000103.1:0-103347 GCA_035946775.1 Candidatus Sulfotelmatobacter sp.
CGAGCACCTGCGACACGGCCTCGCCGTCGTGCACCAGCGTCCCGGTGAGCAGCGTGAACATCGTCGCGCCCGTGGCCCACACGTCCGTCTGCGCGTCGATCTCGGCCGCCTTGTGCCCCGCCTGCTCGGGTGCCATGAACGCCGGCGTCCCCACGTACGTCCCCACGGCGGTGCTCAGCGCCGCCCCCGGCGCGCCCAGCGCGTCGCGCACGCGGGCGATCCCGAAGTCGAGCACCTTGAGCGTCCCGTCCTGCGTCACGAAGAGGTTCGCCGGCTTGATGTCGCGGTGCACGATGCCCTTGGTGTGAGCGGCGTCCAGCGCATCGGCAACTTCGATAGAGAGCGACAACAGCCGCTCGAGTTCCATCGGCTTGCGATCGATGATGTGCTTGAGCGTTTGCCCGGTAAGGCACTCCATCACGATGAAGGCTTGTCCGTTATGCTCTCCGATTTCGTGGATGGTGCAGATGTTGGGGTGGTTCAGGGCGGAAGCAGCGCGTGCCTCGCGGCGAAAGCGTTCGAGCGCTTGCGGATCTTGCGAGGCTTCATCGGGAAGAAATTTCAGGGCCACGAAGCGCCCGAGCAGGGTGTCTTCGGCCTTGTAAACCACGCCCATTCCGCCGCCGCCGAGGAGTTCGATGATCCGATAGTGGGAGACGGTCTGGCCGATCATGGACGATGTGGGATTGAGCACGGTTAAGGGGGGAACCGTGGCGGGTGCCATCTTACGGGCAAATCAGGGGCTGCGTCAATGCAGACGAAGGAGTCGGAGAGGTATTACCAAAGATTCAGCACCGGTCGCGAAATCTCATGCAAGGCCGCGTCAATCGAGTCGTTCTTCCCGCAGAAAGGATAGCTTATGACAAGTTTGGCGCATTCCCTGGCGGAGAACAAGAAAACGCAGTGGATCGTTGCAGGAATTGGAATCTGTCTGGTATGGGCGGCAATTGCAATTCCCGGTTTATACCGAAGCCGCACGGCGTTGGGACCGACGTCCTCTACGGCCCATATGGCAGAGGGCTATTTTGGCGTACCCACGAAGACGAAGGCACTGGCGCAGCCCTCCGTGACCGTTTCTCTGATCGGCGCTGACAAGACACATGCGACCGAAAGCGCATATTCGAGCCGCGCCGAGGCTGTCGTGCCGAGGAAGATTGTCCGCACCAGTTCCCTCGATATGGTTGTGGCCCATCCGAGCGAGACCGCGGAGAGGATTACCGCGCTCGCTCAAGGTTTGGGTGGCTATCTCGAGACATCGAACAGCGGTGGCCCGGATGTGGCTGCAGCCACTCTCACCGTACGAGTCCCGGCCGACGGCTTCGAACGAGCGCGAGCAGAAATCCGGAAGCTTGGCCTGCGAGTCGAGAGCGAACGGGTCGATGCGCAAGACGTCACGCGGGAGTACGTAGATCAGGATGCGAGTCTACGCAACCTGCGAGCGGAAGAAGCGCAATATCTCACGATCCTAAAGCAGGCGACCACCGTGAAAGACATGCTGGCCGTGAGTGAAAAGTTGAGCGAGGTGCGTGGCGAAATCGAGCAGCAGCAAGCGGAGTTTCAGGCCTTATCGCGGCAGATCGAGACTGTATCGATTGTCATTTCTCTCCGTACAGAGGCTCAAGCCCAGACATTCGGGCTGAACTGGAGACCTCTGTACCATATCAAACTGGCTTTGTACGATGGCCTCGAGAGCGTTGCCAATTACGCCACCATCATGGTCGGAGTACTTTTCTATCTTCCCGCTGTCCTGCTCTGGGTCGGAACGATTGCCATCGCGGGCTTGGGCCCATGGCGAATCGTACGTTGGATTGGGAAGCGATGGCTCGGTTGGAACACCGGGGAGGCTGGCGTTAAGGCATAACAGCTTTCAGCGGCCCTAAGCTGTCGGAGGGGCGATCTCGATTTCCGGCTTTTCTCCGCGGAGTACCCGGGAGACTCCGCGGACAATGCGGCGCATGGGCAGCTCGCCTTTTGAATCAGCGAAGAAGATTTCGCCGACGCGCGTGCCCCGGTAACACCAGCGCTTAACGATCGCAAGGTGCTCCATGGTTTCGAGCGCTGATTTCACTGTTGCAGGCGGGAGATTCTGCAGAGCATCTTCAATCCGCGCCTCCATCGATTGCGATTTGGAGTGTTCTGCAGGCTGGATGTTGAACGTGCAAGGGCCCGCAAGGCGGCCAGCATCAATGCGGAAGAATGAGACTGAATCCTTCACGTGGCTCGGTTGGATCATCAGGGCGGAAAGCTGGTCGAGCCGGTGCACGATCTCCGGTAATTGGCTCACAACCGGCTTCAGCTTTTCGATCCGGACGTGAATCGCCGCGGCATCTTCGAACGCAAGAGTTGCTGAGGCGGCCTCCCGCTGATCGGTAAATTCGCGCAGCAAAGATTCGCCACTCGATTCGAAGTAGTCCTGCACTCTTTTCACTTCGTTCGCATACTCGTCATCGGTGCAGCCTTTGAAGCAGGGAGCGAGGCACATCTTCATCTCGGAATAGATACAGCCCGGGAACTTCGGGTCCGGATGGAGGTCGTCGATGCAGCGGCGCATCTTGAAGAAATCGAGGGAGTCGTTCATGAATTTCTCGGCGGCGATGCGGGAGACGAATGGTCCGTAATACAACGAGCGGCCGTTCAGCTTGCCGAGGCGTGTAGTGATTGAGGCGCGAGGGTATTCATTCTCAAGATGAAGCTTCACCAGCGGCGCGAAGCGGAAGCGGAGCCGATTCTCATACGTCTTCGGGAAGCTCATTCGCAGAACACGGTAAAGCAGGAAGCCGGATTCGAAATCCGAACCGGTGGGCGAGTACTCGATGACGCGCACCCGATCGCGCAGGTTGAGCTTTTTCGTTCGCTCATCGACCGGGCCCAGTAACCGCTGCAGGCGGCGCCTCAAGTTGGCGGTTTTGCTGACGTAAGGCTCGGATTTGGCGTCCTCGCCACGCAGGAGGAACACAGCCGCGCCCGCGGGAACGCCGGCAAACAGTTCCGCATCGCGGTCTGGCGTGAAATCGAGGCGCTCGGTCAGCACTATTCGATTCTAGTGTGATTTCACCACGGAGGCACGGAGACACGAGGAATCATTTGCAAGAAGCCGAGCCGACAGAATGCATAGGTTCTTCGCTTCGCCCAGAATGACAAGAGTCTCTTGTGATTTGCGATAATCCGTGTTCATCCGCGGAAAAGAAGTTACTAGAAGCTGGCGCTGCGGAATTTTTGGCGAAAATCCGAGCCCTCGAGGCTGATGATCCGGCACATTTCGTGAAGGCGGGAACGCATGCGCTCGCCAATACGGTCGCCGAGTGTTTCGCCGCGAGTTGCCGCTTTGGCCGGCGAAAGCGAACCGGAGACAGCGGCGGCCGGCTGATCATCGAAGTTCGTGGTGATGATGGTGGTGCGGTTGTCGTTATAGCGCGTGTTGAGAATCAGGCTGACGGTGTCCCAGACCCATTCGGTGGGCTTCACCGCTCCGAGTTCGTCGAGCACGAGAACATCTGTTTCGAAGACCGGACGAAGCACGTCCAACTCTGTGGTTTGGACTGTGGTGTTATACGAGTTCTGGATTTCCTTCAACAGCTCGCGGTAGTCATAGAACAAGCACGAAATCCCCCGGTTGAGGATGAGCTCTTTGAGGATCCCAACGGCCAAATGGGTCTTGCCGGTACCGATTTTACCGATGATCAGCAGGCCCTTGTCGCCGCGCGGATCGCATTTCCTGGCGAAGTTGGTGGCCAGGAAATGGGCCTCGGCCAAAGAGGGATGAGCACCCGGGAAATCCGTATCGTAGTTCGTGAGTTCACAGTGCTCGTAACGGCGCGGAATGCGTGCCGCAGTCAGCAGTGATTGCGCACGCGCCCGCAATTGGCAATCGCAACGGGTCACGCGCCGCTCGTTGATGCTGCGGTCGGAGCCGACCGTCTTCCATCCGGTACCTTCGCACAGTGGGCAAACTTCCGCGGGAGCCTTAATCACCTGGGATTTCCTTATCAGAGATTCTATTTTGACTTTGCACCCTACGGGCGTTTCGCGCAAGGGCGCAAAGGTGGGCGAACTGTGTACATCCTGTGAAGGAAGCCACCCTTCTGTGGAGGACGGAGGAAAACTGATCCGGCAGGGCTGCAAAGCCGCTCCCCTCGGCCCAATCCGGACCTCTCAGGTGCAAAACAGGCTTCCGGCGCGGATTTTCACAGTTGACATTCGCCGTAGAGGGAGGAGAATACGTAGCGGTCAGGTTTCCCAACCCAACTGTAGCCAGTTTTCCTCCCGGCCGAAGCTGGGAATGAATGAAACCTGCGAGGAGAAACTATGAACAAAGCCGATCTGGTTGACAAGATCGCAGGCGCGTGTGGGATCAGCAAAGCGCAGGCCACCACCGCCATTGATACCGCTGTCGACAGCATTACGTCCGCGCTCCGCAAGGGAGATCGCGTGGCGTTGATTGGCTTCGGCACCTTCTCCGTGTCCGCACGCAAGGCACGGAACGGCCGCAACCCACAAACCGGCGCTACCATCAAGATTGCCGCCCGCAAAGTCGCGAAGTTTACCCCTGGGGCCGAACTCAAAAAGGCAGTGAACAAGAAATAGGGAACCGATACTCGTTCGACGAAACGGCAGGGGGTCGGCCCTGCCGTTTTTCTTTGCGGGAGTGAATCCATGAGTGCGGTCAACCGCCGTTTCTCTGCAACAAAATTTCTGTGCTGCTTTACGCTTGGCGTTGCTTGCCTAGCGCAGGCGAGCCACGAACTGCCATTTGAAAGCTGGCGCCGCGCTTCCGACGGTCCAGTCATCTCTCCGCGTGGGGACGGTTGGGAGTCAGCGGGAACCTTTAATCCTGCAGTCGTCGAGCGCGAGGGCAAGGTTGTGATGCTCTACCGCGCGCAGGATAAGTCCGGCACCTCGCGTCTGGGCTACGCCGAAAGCGCGGACGGAATTCACTTCACTCGCCGAAGCGAGCCGGTTTTGAGCCCAGAAGCCGATTATGAGAAAGATGGCGGCGTCGAAGATCCGCGATTAGTTCAGTTCGGCGACACTTACTATCTGACTTACACCGGCTACAACAAGAAAGACGCGCAGCTCTGTCTGGCTACTTCAAAGGATTTGATTCACTGGGAGCGCAAGGGAGTGATCCTGCCGGCGAACAAAGGCAACTGGAATGTGAAGTGGACAAAGTCCGGTGCGATTGTTCCCGAAAAGATCAATGACAAGTACTGGATGTATTTCCTCGGCACGAGTGCGGATGGAAAAGATCAGATGGGCTTGGCCTCGTCACCCGATCTCTTGCACTGGACGGAAGACACGAAAACTCCTGTTCTGCCGGTGCGGCCGGGTAAATTTGATTCCAGAGTCGCCGAGCCCGGCCCGCCGCCGATCGTCGCAAGGGGCGGCGGCGCGATTCTCATCTACTACAACGGCGCCGATGACCACCTGGTCTACCGCACAGGATTTGCCGCTTTCGACGTAAAGGACCCGCGAAAACTGATATCACGCAGCGATCAACCCTTTTTCGCCCCGGAAAAGGACTGGGAGAAGGTCGGCCAGGTGCCGAATGTAGTTTTCGTCGAGGGACTGATCTGGCGGCACCAGAGCTGGTGGTTTTATTACGGAGCTGCGGATAAGTACATCGGCGTATTTGAAGGGCACTCGGGCAGCTGGCCTCGTTAAGCCTTCGCGTACTTCAGCCACTTCAGGATTTCCGGCAGCGTCGCGCGCTTTCCGTAGATCAACACTCCAATGCGGTAAATCCGCGCGCAAAGCACGACCATGCCGGCAATCGTTGCGACCATCAATGCCAGCGACAACGCGATCTGCCAGATAGGTGGTGTCTGCACCACAATGCGCGCAAACATCACGATCGGCGCGAAAAACGGGACCAAGGACATCCACATCACGGCGGCTGAATCGGGTGTGCGGATCACCGGCGCCAGCACGAATACCGAAAGAACCAGCGGGATCACAACCAGAAACTGCAATTGTTGTCCTTCCTGCTCAGTCGTCGTGATGGCACCAATCGCGGCGTACATCGTGCTGTAGAGCAGGTATCCCAAAAGGAAGAAAAGAACGAAGCAGATCATGACCAGCGGTGAGAGCTGAAGGTCGCCAAAACTCGCGCGGGTTGCCAAGGAGGGCAGGGCAATCACACCGGCCATCACTGTCCAAACCACGATTTGGGTCAATCCCACGGCACCGACCCCGAGCAATTTTCCTGTCATCAGTTCGGTCGAACTGGCCGAGGAAAGCAGCACTTCGATGATGCGAGAGGTTTTCTCCTCCAGCACAGATCGCATCACGGAAATGCCGTACAGCAGCACTGCGACATAAATCAGCATGACCATGACGATGATTTCGAGGAAGCGGCTGGTTCCGCTGCTCTTGGTTTCGCGCCCGTGCTCGATGCGGACGGGGTCGACTTTGACGGGCGCCAGTAGTTGCTGCGACTGTGCAGCTGTGACTCCCTGCTTTGAAAGTGCCTGCTGGTGAACAATGTGATTGACAGTTTCGCTGAGCCACGCTCGCTCGCGGAACCCCATCATCTCGCGGCTGCTCCACGTTACTTTGTGGGCGGCAATGGCATCATCGGTGAGCCAGAGGAAACTGTCGATGGCGCGCGAATCGACTTCGTCCCGCAACTTCTCCCGCTCCGCCTCGGTGCCATTCGTATCGATATCGATGACGTACTGATCCTCGGGTTTCGGCTTGGAACTGTTGTCTTCGCCTTCGCTTTCGTCTGACTGGAGTGGCTCGGCCAACAATTGCTGGCGGACTGCCTCGCCGAATTGCTGCGTGGAGGCAACAATCACAATGTGATCGGCCTTTTGACCCATCGTAGCCATTTTCGCCGGCAGGATCATCAGCGCGGTCATGATGGCAGGAGCGAGCAGGGTTAGTACAAGAAACGTTCGCGTACGGACACGCTCCAGATATTCGCGTTTGAGAATGATCCAGGTATTACGCATTGGACTTACCCACGACGTCGATAAAGATTTCTTCCAGCGAAGGCTCCATCAATTCGAATCGATCGATTCGTGCACTCGCCATGGCCAGCCGGAGCAAATCTTGGGAGTCTGCATTGGGAGCGAGACGAACCTCAACGTAATTGCCGTAGTCATTGAACGATTGCACCAGACGGGGATCTTGCAGGAATCGAGCATCCCCGTCGTACTTAATCTGCACGTTGTGACGTCCGTAGCTCGCTTTGATCTGGCTGAGATCGCCCTCGAGCACCGCGCGTCCGTGATTGATAAGGCAGATCGACTGGCAAAGGCGCTCGACCTGGTCCATGCGGTGTGTAGAAAGCAGAATGGTTTTGCCGCTCTTCGCCATCTCCAGCAGAACATCTTTGAGTACGACGGCATTAGCGGGGTCAAGGCCCGTGAAAGGCTCATCCATGATGATGAGGCGTGGATCGTGCATAACGGCCCCGATGAACTGAACCTTCTGCTGCATACCTTTCGAAAGCTCTTCGACTTTCTTTGTTGTCCATGCGGCGAACTCGAATCGCTCGCACCACGCGTTGGCCCGCTTTGTCGCTTCCGCGCTCGTTAATCCCTTCAACTGTCCAAGAAAAATGAGGTGCTCGAGGACTTTCATCTTCTTGTAAAGCCCGCGCTCTTCGGGGAGGTAGCCAAACTGATCCATGTGCGCCCGGCCGAGCGGCTCACCGAAGACGGTGATCCGTCCGGAGTCGGGCACGGTGATACCCATGATCATGCGGATTGTGCTTGTCTTACCCGCGCCGTTCGGCCCCAGTAATCCGTAGATGCCGCCCGGACGAATGGTGAGGGTGAGGTCGTCCACCGCGACGAAGTCGTCGTAGCATTTGCGAACGCTTTTCAATTCGACGGTGCTACTGCCGTTCGATGTGAGTGGAGCAGTGGATGTTCGCGCGGCTGGGGTTTCGACGGAACTCATAGCCCGCCAGAGTAACCGATCCGCTTGGCGCTTGTCTTTAGTGCTATTGGTAAATTTACGGTTGCGGGCAGGCTGACATACGTGGCCAGAGATTGGGTGATTGAGCGATTGGGTGATTGGACGATTGAGTGATTGGACGATTGAGTGATTTTCAATCGCTCAATGGCCCGATGACACGATGACTCAATCTCGGTCTATTTCGAAGGTTTGGCTTTCTGGTCAAACTGCATGGTGCGAACGATTCCCTTGCCTTCTTCTACGTAGATCACTTGATTAGCTTTGACGTCCTTCAGCGTATCGATCTGTCCGCTAGGCCAGCGGATTTCGAGCGAGTCGACCTTCTCAATCTTGCCCAGGCCGAAATGCACGCGCAGATCGTTCTGCGAAAAATAGCCGCCGCCACTACGGACCTCGTCGATCTGACGATGCGGCTTCGGTTCTCCGGGCACTTGCGTGACGCACGTGAGGCGCGCGCCGATGCCGCTGCGGTTGGATTTGGTCCCAATCGTGCGCACTTTAATCCAGTTGTTCGCGAGTTTCGAGTCGCACCGCAGCAGCTGCGGATAATCGTTTACAGTGTTGATTACGACGTCGATGTCGCCGTCATTATCGAAGTCTCCAAACGCCGCACCGCGCGAGGCACGCGGTTCTGAGATCCCGGAGCCAGCCTGAAAGGAGATATCCGCGAAGTGCCCGTTATGCAGGTTCTGATAGAGCAACTTGCGCTGCGCATAACCTGCTTCGGTTTTTAACTGCTCGACTTCAGGATAGACGTGCCCGTTACAGATCAGGATGTCGGGCCAGCCATCGTTATCCATGTCGAAGAATCCGACTCCCCAGCCGAGAAACTGGGTATGGGCGCCCAGGCCTGCGGTGAACGTGGCGTCTTCGAAGTTTCCGCCGCCCTGGTTGTGGTACAGCGATGGCGTATCTCCGGCGAAGTTCGTCTTTACAATGTCGAGGTTGCCGTCCATGTCGTAATCGGCGGCGGAAACACCCATTCCAGCCTGCGGTTTCCCGTCGGGACTCAACGCGCATCCGGCTTCGATGGCGATGTCTTCGAACTTGCCGTTTTTCTTATTGTGATACAGAGCACTGGCAGTGGAATCGTCAGCAACGTATATGTCGGGCCAGCCATCGTTGTCGAAATCGGCGGTGAGAACGCCGAGGCCATAGGTTCCATTGGCGTTCAGAATGCCCGCAGGTTCAGAAACATCGGTAAAAGTTCCGTCTCCATTGTTGTGATACAGGATGTTCTTCCCACCCTGTAGCCCCGGCGGACCACAGGCCACCATGATGCTCTTGTAGAGGCACGGGCCCGATTCGGGTAGCGGAGCGGTCGCCAAATCCATCTCGATGTAGTTGGCAACGAATAGATCGAGCTTACCGTCGCGATCGTAGTCCACGAAGGCGCAGCCGGTATTCCAGCGTTTGCCATTGCCGGCAATCCCTGCTTTCTCGCTGACATCAGTGAATGTGCCGTTCCCGTTATTGTGATAGAGAACGTTCTTGCCGAAGTACGTGACGAAGAGATCGTCCCAGCCATCGTTGTCGTAGTCGCCGACGCAGCAGGCCTGGCCCCATCCCGGGTGAGCAAGGCCGGATTTCAAGGTCACATCAGTAAATGTGCCATCACGATTGTTCTTGAAAAGGTGAGATGTGGGTTCGCTTCCGGCAGGAAAACCTTCCAGCCGCGTTCCGTTCACGAGAAAGACGTCGAGCCATCCGTCGTTGTCGTAGTCGTAGAAGGCGACTCCGCAGCCCGTGGTTTCCAGAAGGTATTTGTTTTTGTGCTCCCCACCAAAAATGGTCTTGGCGTTCAGGCCAGATTCTTTCCCGACGTTGATAAAACTAACTCCGATTTCCGGAACTGATTCAGGTTTCGCACCCGACGCTTGACCTTGGAAATTCGCAGAAACCCTCGCTCGACTAGGCCACGCAAGGGCGAGAACATTCTCCAGAGAAAGCACCAGCGCGGACCGGCTGAGTGATTTTAGAAAGACGCGGCGTGAAGGAAACAAGAGGTCGCTACCTGGCCCGCTCGGCTCGTGCTAGAATTCGCCCCTTCCCTCTTATATGCAAGGGAACCGCGTGTTTGCAAGCTGCAGCGCCACCAAATTCCCGATTCAGAAGAGACGTGATGAACTCCCGGTTTAATCGTGTTGATTTCCAGTTCAGATTCATTTTTCCTGTTTTTCTGTTATTGCTGCTTTCTGCAACTTTCGCTCCGGCTCAGGAGGCGGCTCAAACTCTAGAGCTCACGCGAACGATCCGCACATGGGAGTTCCTCCCGGTGGTCGGAACGCGTGCCGGGCTGTTCGGGAATGAAACGGGTCGTTTTGAAGCGTGGGTGTATCCGCTGAAAATTTTCCGCGAGTTCCACCTCACCTTCCATGTCGGCGACCAGGCGCTTCCCGCCGAGAGTCTGGCTCGTACGCTAACCGTGCGACCTGAGTCCGCCTCAATCCTCTATGCCGGGGATTCTTTTCGCGTCCGCGAGACTCTTTGTGTTCCGGCCAATGAGCGTGGTGCGGTGATCCTTTTCGAGGTGGAAACCGAATCGCCTCTTGAAATAGAAGTCGGATTTGTCGGGGACTTTCAGCTTGAGTGGCCTGCGGCCTTGGGCGGCACTTACATTACCTGGGACAACAAACAGCATGCATTCCTGTTCGGAGAAGAGGCTAAAAGATTTGCAGCCTACGTCGGATCTCCCACAGGCCAGGATGCTCACCTTGCGTATCAGACCAATTACTCGGCAACGGATGAGAGCTCCTTTCGCTTAGGAGTAACGCCAAAAGGGAAAGGGACCAAAGTGCTCGTGATCGCGGCATCAGTGGGCGGCATCGATGATGCTGCCAAGGCTTACAATCGCCTGCTAGCTTCGTACTCCGACGCGATCCGCGCCTCCGCCGACTACTACCGCGATTACCTCTCCAAAACCGTCAGTTTGGAATTGCCCGATCCAGCATTGCAGCAGGCGTATGACTGGGCACGCATCAGCACGATCCAAGGATTGGTGAACAATCCGTATTTGGGGACCGGGTTGGTTGCTGGATATCGTACATCGGGCTCTGGGCAGCGTCCGGGATTTGCCTGGTTCTTCGGGCGCGATTCTTTCTGGACCTCGTTCGCGCTCAATGCAGAAGGCGACTACACGACTGCCCGGACTGCGATCGACTTCATCAGCGAATATCAGCGGCAGGACGGCAAAGTTCCTCACGAAATCTCGCAGAGCGCGAGCCTTGTACCGTGGTTTAAAGATTATCCGTACCCGTACGTCTCGGCCGATGCTACTCCGCTTTTCATCATCGCAATGAATGACTACGTGATGCAGAGTGGTGACACTGCTTTCGCACGCGATAAGTGGGACAATCTCTGGCGCGCTTATCAGTTCATGCGGTCGACCTATGATGCGAACGGCTTTGCGCAGAACGCAGGTGTAGGCCACGGATGGGTGGAAGGTGGCCCATTGCTGCCGGTCAAGAATGAGTATTACCAGGCGGGACTTGCGGTTGAGGCACTCGATGCGCTGTCGAATTTGGCCAAACTGACCGGCAAAGACGACGTCAGCAAGCAGCTCGCGGCTGAGTTTGAAAAGGAAAGGCCAGCTCTCGATCAGGCGTTCTGGTCGCCGGAAATAAATGCATACGCTTTCGCGCTCAAGCAGAATAATGAGCGTGCCAATGAAGCGAGCGTCCTGACTACGGTGCCGATGTGGTTCGGTTTGCCGCCTGCCGATAGGGCGGATCAAACCATCACAAAGCTGGCGGCGGAAGATCATCAAGCCGATTGGGGCATGCGCATCATCTCCAACCGCTCGCCTGTTTACGACGGCTCTGGCTATCACTACGGATCAGTCTGGCCACTGTTCACCGGATGGGCTTCCGTTGCGGAATATCGCTATCATCGCGAATTGCCCGCATACTCAAACTTGCGCGCGAATGCGCTGCTTGGAGTCGACGGTTCTCTGGGACACTTCACCGAAGTTCTCTCAGGAGACTATTACGATTCGTTCGCGACGAGTTCTCCGCACCAGATATGGTCGGCGGCCATGGTGCTGAGTCCCGTCCTCCGCGGAATGTTTGGTCTGCAAATCGATGCCGGAAAACACCAACTCACCTTAGCGCCTCATGTCCCGGCCGATTGGACTTCATTTGCAATTCACAACGCCCGAGTTGCCAGCGTCGGGGTTGATATCCAATATCGCAAGGCGGATGACAGGATCATGCTTGAGATCAAGCACAGCGGAAGCGGAGATTGTTGGATCGATTTTTCTCCCGCGTTCAGCCTGCGCACGCAGGTCGTCGCTGTGGATTTGAATGGGCGTCCTTTGCCATTCAAAATGCAGCCCAATCCAAACGACCAGCATCTCTCATTGCGTTTTCCGATATATGGCGGGCCGAACAATTTGATCATTCACGTAAAGAATGACTTCGGGCTGTCGCTTGCGAACGAGTTGCCTCCGCTCGGCAGCGTAAGCCGAGGGCTGCGCGTGCTGAATGAATCCTGGAACGCCGCTAAGACGCAACTGACATTGAATCTTTCCGGACGTGCCGGCGCTCGCTATGAAATGGGAGTTTGGAATCCGGGGCAGATTTCGTCTGTTGATGGAGGCCTCCTGACGAAAGCCGGAAAATTAGAGATCCAGATGCCGGGGCCATCTGGCGAGGATTACGTCCCGCAAAAAGTTGAACTTCATTTCGGCCGCTAACCCAGCTTACTGACTACGCGTTACACTGCAAGAAGCCGCTCTTTCGGAGCGATTGCCGCTTGGGGTGTTGATGCGAACGGAACGTCTCCTGGCCAGTTAGTGAGATAGTTCGTACCGAAATGCACGAGCTTTCCATCGCGATGGGAATTGTCGAGGCAGCCGCCGAAGAGGCGCAGAAGCGTGGCGTGCAAGTGAGTGCAGTGCATCTCAGACTAGGAGCGCTTTCGGGCGTAGTAAAAGACGCGCTGTTGTTTTCGTACGAAGTCGCATGTCAAGACACTCCACTGGCCGGATCGAAGCTGATCGTCGAAGATGTTCCTATCGTTGTATTTTGCCCGAAGTGCAACGGGAATCGTGAATTGACGTCGCTGCAGTCGTTCACCTGTCCGGAATGCGGCACGCCTACCATGAACATCGTTCAGGGAAAAGAACTGGAAGTATTTGCGCTTGAAGTGGAAGAAGAGGAGGTGCGGGAATGAGCGAGCCACGCATGATCGAAGTACGGCGGAATGTGCTGAAGCAAAACGACATCATTGCGCACGCTCTCCGCGACCAGTTCCGCAGCGCTGGAGTATTTGTCGTCAGTTTGGTTTCAAGTCCCGGCTCGGGCAAGACGACCTTCCTTGAAAAGCTGCTCACCCAAATGCAGCCTCAGTATCGAGTGGCAGCATTGGTCGGCGATCTGGCCACTGAGAACGATGCGATGCGCCTGGCACGCAGCAAGGCTCCGGTGAAGCAGATTACGACCGGCACGCTATGCCATCTTGAAGCCGCCATGGTGCAGAACGCGATGCAGGGCTGGGACTTGAATGAACTCGATTTTCTGTTTATAGAAAACGTTGGCAACCTCGTCTGCCCGTCGTCCTACGATTTGGGAGAAAATCTGCGGCTGGTGCTGATGTCCGTGACAGAAGGTGAAGATAAGCCGCTGAAATATCCAACGATTTTCAATAGCTCGGATGTCGCAGTGGTTACCAAGAACGAGCTCGCAGCGGCCGTAGAGTTCGACTGGGAAGCAGCCCGGAAGAGCATTGAGTCGGTGCGCCCGGGTATGCAGATCTTCCGTTTGTCAGCCAAGACTGGAGAAGGCATGAAAAGCTTCCTGGACTTCCTCTTCCAGCGTTTGTCCGAGAACAGATCCGTCGCCAAGATCTAAAAGGCCTGGCTCATCCTCTCGGCACTTGCGCCAATGCCATCAAAGTTCTGGCTATATAGGTGATCAGCACGGCTGCAATGCACGCGAGAATTATCGGACGATAGCTCGTCTCGATCAGGTCGGCGAGCACTCCAGAAACAAAAATGAGTAAGAAGGGAACTGCCGCCAGCAGAAAGCCGGCGGCAGCCTGGTCGGGGTGTGCAATCGCAAGCACGGTGAAAAGTACGGCCACGAGCAAGGGCGCGGTGTTGCCGAAATAACGCGTCCGCGGCCAGGCGGCGTAGGTCGCGAGACACACAGGAAGAACTAGTGCTAACGCCGGACATGCCCGTGCTAGCTGCATAGCCACCTGTTTGTAAACGCCGGGAACGATGAACCCTTGCCAGGTCGCACCCCAGAAACCGGCGTGCCGCATTCCTTCGGTGAAGGTATGAGGGTGAAAAAAATAAAACGCAAACAGAAGTATCGCGCCGACGAAACATCCGGCCAGCCAGATAACCAGTGCGGCGCGCATCCTTACCGGCGCGACGTAGAGCAAGAACGCCAGCGCGACTGGAACAACCACCACAAGCGGAAACTGAGTTCCGACCGCGATTGCGAGCGAGATGCCCAACAGCAGGATCCTTCGCCAGTTCCACAAGACGACTTCTCGAGGCGCGTACAAGGTGTGAGCCACGGCAATCGCAGTGAAGATCGTGCCGAAAGCGCCCCACGCAGCCACGATATCGGGTTCGGTGTGCCACGAGGCACTCGCCTGAATGATGGACGGAGAGAAACAGTAGAACGTCAGTGCAACTAACCCGCCCGTGTTTCCGCACAGTCGTCGCGCCACATACCAGAGTGAGGCTCCGAGAAATAGCCCGCATGCCAAAAACGAAAGTCTGGCCAGCCATCTCCAGTAATAGGCAGTCTCAGGTGTCAAATCGTGGGGCCACGCTAAAAGCGGTGCCGCGGTAGCGAGGTAGAGCAGTGGTGAGTGCTCGCGATCGAATCCACTCGGGTCGACCAGAAATGGTTCCGGGATCTCGTTGCTGGAAGGTTCGATCAGAGGAGCTCCGGCGATCCCGCGGCCGTGCCACTGCTTCCAACCCTCGCCGATGCGAAAAGCTTCCTGATTCTCCAAGCCTACACTCGTTGCGAGTTCAGCGTGCACGAGCCATACGGTTTGCGCCAAAAATGCCAGCAAAAGCAGTGCGGCGATGAATTGGGGACGTCCGAAGCGATCGCGTGTGAAGTAGGGACGCATAGTCCGAGCCGACCGAGTGTTTTACCATGTCGGAGGCCGGCGCGGCGAGCGACCCACGATGAACGACATCAAAATCGAATCCGGTACTGCCAAGCAGCCGTCTCAGCCGGGCTCTCCTGAATTCGCCGTGGTGAGCCAGCCATCGTACGTTCGCACGCTATTCATCGGGCCAGACGGCCTTCGTCCAGGGTGGGGCTTCGCGTTTTACGTCATCATGTTCTACGCTGCGCAGCGGCTTGCCGTTGAACTGGCGTGGGGGCACGATCTCGGGTCGAGCGGCCTCTGGTCCTCTCTGCTGGAAGAGTTCGGCAACCTGCTCGCGGCGACAATTCCGGCGCTTATTCTCGCTCGAGTCGAACATAGGCCTTGGAAAACATATGGGATGCCGCTCTCTCATTCCATGGGACAGCGGTTTTTTATCGGTGCACTCTGGGGCATTACGGCGATCAGCCTGCTTATGCTCTTGCTATACGGAGCCGACAGTTTTGCGTTCGGCCACATTGTTCTGCACGGGAGGAGGGTCCTGAGATTCGCCGCATATTGGGCCGCGATGTTCTTGCTGGTGGGACTCTTTGAGGAATTTCTGCTGCGCGGATACTCGCAATTCACGCTGGCGCGCGGCATGGGATTCTGGCCCGCAGCCATTGCCCTGTCGTGTGCGTTCGGGCTGATCCATCTCAGGAACGGCGGCGAAGAGTGGCCTGGGTTGCTGGCCGCAGCTTTCATCGGACTCTTCTTCTGCCTGACGCTGCGCAGGACGGGCAATCTGTGGTTCGCCGTCGGATTTCACGCGGCATGGGATTGGGGAGAAAGCTTTCTCTACTCGGTTCCTGACAGCGGAATGCGTTCGCCTGGACATCTGCTGAGTTCGTCTCTTCACGGACCCGCGTGGCTGAGTGGCGGATCGGTCGGCCCGGAAGGTAGTGCCCTGTGCTTTGCCGTTATCGCGCTGGTCTGGGCTCTTTTTGATCGAATGTATCCTCCCGCTCGGGCCGCGAACCAGCACTAGCGGCACCGCTCCAGTGTCGTGCTTCCCTTTATGGAATTCTTTCGGTCTGTGGGTTTGCCTTCTCGCGACTGACAGCGCGATCTTCCCCCTATACTGATGTCATGCCAGCCGAAGTAGACCTGCTTACTCCCTTGCGCCAATATTGGGGATATAGCGAGTTCCGTCCGCTCCAGGAGCGGATTGTTCGTAGTCTGCTGGCGGGTCATGACACCTGCGTCGTTATGCCCACCGGGGGCGGGAAGTCTCTGTGCTATCAGCTTCCGGCTGTGATGTCGGAGCGAACCGCGGTAGTGATTTCTCCTTTGATTGCGTTGATGCAGGACCAAGTGGCGCAACTGAGCCAGATGGGAATTCCCGCGGCGTTGCTGAACAGTTCCCTGGCTCACGACAAGCAAAATCGCATCGTCCGCGATGCGCAGCAGGGAACGTTTCGCCTGCTGTATCTCTCGCCGGAACGGCTTCAGCGCGCCGATACGCTGGCCTGGCTTCGTCAGGTTCCGATCTCTTTCTTCGCAATCGACGAGGCCCATTGCATCTCGGAGTGGGGACACGAGTTTCGTCCGGAGTACCGGCAGTTGAGCAAGCTGCGGGGAAATTTCCCGGACCGCCCGATCGCAGCGTTTACGGCCAGTGCGACGCGACACGTTCGGCACGACATCCTGGCGCAACTGGCGTTGCAGAATCCCCACAAGTACATCGCCAGCTTCCACCGCCCGAATTTGCGCTACCTGGTCAGAGAATGCAGCACGTCGGAGCACAGCCGTTTCCTGCTGACTGCCTTGCAGAACTATCCCGAAGGCAACGTGATCGTCTATTCACCGACCATCAACAAGGTTGAGGAAACCGTGGACTTTCTGGAAAATAACGGGATCTCCGCCGTTCCCTATCACGCGAAGATGAATCCGGAAGCGCGGCAACAGAACCAGGAACGATGGATGTCCGATGAGGTCCGGGTTCTGGTGGGCACGATTGCGTTCGGGTTGGGCATCAACAAGGCAAACGTGCGAGCAGTGATTCATCTCGCGCTGCCGAAATCGGTCGAGCAGTTCTATCAGGAGGCGGGCCGCGCCGGGCGCGACGGCAAATCCTCCGATTGCGTGCTCCTTTGGCGCAAGCAAGATGCCGGAGTGCTGGGATACTTCGCGAACAAGATTCTCGATCCCGCCGAGCGCGATCGCGCATGGCAGCGCTATCACACTATCCGCGCGTTTGCGGAATCCAAACATTGCCGTCATCGTCAGATTTGTATGCACTTCGGCGAGACTCCCAAATGGGAGTCCTGCGATGCATGCGACGTTTGTGGGAGCGCCCCGGAATGGCTAACACTCGCCGAGAGCCGCGAGACCGTGCAGCAAGTATTTCGGCGCAAGCCATCGCTGGTGTCTCGAGGGGGCCCAGACGAGCAACCGAACCCAGAACTACGCGAATATTTACGCGAGTGGCGTCGGCTCACCGCGAAGGAACAGGGTGTGCCGGCATTTGTCGTCTTGCATGACACGACATTGGAGGAGATTTGCCGCGTGATGCCTTCGTCGATCACGGGATTGCGAGCCATCACCGGAATAGGCGAGCGCAAGGCCGCTCTTTTCGGAGCGGCCATATTGGCAGCACTGCAAAAGTACAAAGAAGGATCCCGCGCCACTGCACTGCCCCAGACCAGGACGGCGCCAGCGGTGGAGACGCTCCGGTTGCTCTCTGAAGGAAAGACTCTGCAAGAAATAGCGGAGATTCGCGGCCGCCGGGTGGAAACGGTGATCAATGCGGTCGCGGCTCTGGTTGAGACCGGGGAAACAAACTTCAATCCCGATTGGATGGACCGCAACAAGCAGGCTGTAATCGAAGCCGCCTGCCTTCGCGCTGGCCTAGATCAGATCGATCGCCTGAAACCCTTGAAAGATGTTCTGCCTCAAGAGGTTACATACGATGAGATCCGGCTCGTACTAGCCAAATTGCGGCGAGAGCGCAGTCAAAAATCAAAAGAAATCGCTCAATCTAGCTCTGAATAAGGCCGTAATCTCGACCTGATTCTTCCTGTATTATGTTGTTAACAAGTCCGTGTAAGTAACCTCGACGCTGCTCCATACAGCGTTTCCTTCCGCCACATCGTTGATACGCCAATCCGGAGGGTGGGGATAATGGGAAGCGACACTTCGCTTTCTGCACGAATCGCAAGAAGCAATCTGCTGAGATATCTGCTTGCAGTGTGTGCGCTGCTCGTCGCTGCCTTGGTGTGCACTGGGGTGAATCGCCTGGTGGGCGACCGGTTCGCTTATGTTCTACTTCTGCCGGCGGTCGCCTTTTCCGCGTGGTACTGCGGTATTGGGCCATCAGTCCTGACTAGCGCGCTGGCGATCGTGGGCGAGATCTATGGATTTCAGCCCACCGCTCATCCGTTTCACCGCCCTGCAATGCACGATGTGATCGGCAGTCTTTCTTTCGTTCTTTGTGCGGCTCTGATCGCCCTGATGGGCGAATGGCGGCGCGAAGAAAACACCAGGCTCTGGAGAGCGCAGGATGAACTGGAACTCCGGGTTCGGCAGCGCACAGCTGATCTAGATGTCGTCAACCACAACTTGCGCGAGCTCTCAGCTCGCTTGATGCAGTTGCAGGACGAAGAACGCCGCCGCATCGCGCGCGAGCTGCATGACAGCGTCGGGCAAACGCTGGCGGCTCTAAGCATGAACCTGTCCACGGTTCGTGCTGACATGGAGCGGTTGGCCAGCGCGATTGTCGCGCTCAATGACAGCGAAAGCCTTGTGCGAGACATGGTGACGGAAGTCCGGACGATTTCTCACCTGCTGCATCCGCCGCTTCTCGATGAGTTAGGCCTGTCGTCCGCCCTGCGCTGGTACGTGGACGGATTCGTACAACGCAGCCGCATCAAGGTCGATCTCGATATGCCGGAGGATTTTGGTCGTCTTCCAGCTGAACTGGAGACGGCAATCTTTCGCGTCGTACAGGAATCGTTAACCAATATTCATCGGCATTCGGGAAGCTCGGTAGCCAAGATCCGACTGCGTCAGCGCGAAAATCAGGTTCAGGTCGAGATCGAGGACAAAGGCAAAGGGATTCCTACCAGCAAGCTGCAAGAGATGGCCTCGGCCGGTACGCCGGGTGTGGGCATTCGCGGGATGCAGGAGCGCATTCGGCAACTCGGCGGTACTTTGGAGATCAACTCCGGCAGCGCCGGGACACTCGTGCGGGTTCTATTGCCGATTCCGGAGGCTTCAACGGTCGAGGCTCTCCAGCCCAAAGATTCCTCCGCGGAAGCGGCGGCATAGGCGACAAGGTGAGTCGGGGCAAAGCGCGAAACTGAAGCGGCGATTATGCTTCCAAAGCGTTCTTTGCGGCTTCACGGCCGGAGCGGACGCAATCTGGCACTCCGATTCCTCGATACGCATTTCCGGCAAGAGCCAGTCCGGGTAATTGCTGCCGCAGCCGCTCGATGCGGTCCAACCGATCGAGATGTCCAACTCCGTATTGCGCCATCGCCGACTTCCACTTGTAGACACGGGCGAATAATGGGGCAGCTCGAAGGCCCACGATCTGCTGCAGTTCGTTTCGAACAATCCCGATAATCTGGTCGTCGCTTAGTGCCCACACGTTTTCGGCATTGTTTCCAGCGAAGAAGCAGCGCAGCAGGGCCCGATCCTCGGGCGCACGATGCGGAAACTTATTGTGGACAAATGTCGCTGCCAGCAGACGCTTGCCTTCGCTGCGCGGAACCAGGAATCCGAAACCCGGAGGCAGCGAACGCCGGACCTCGTAGTCATATCCAAGCCCCACGGTGATCGATGAGCTGTACTGCACGGATCCAAGCTCTGCAGCCAGTTCAGCGTTCACAAGCTGGAGCACTTTCGCAGCTGCGGCTCCCGGCAGGGCAACGACGACGGCATCGAATTGATCCGATTGCATTCCCGCTGACACGACCCAACCACCAGCCTCCCGCTGCAATGCTTGCACCGGTGTATTGGTCATGAGTGATGAAGGTGTAAGCCGCGCAACGACAGCCTCGGCCATATGTTGCATCCCATCTTTTAGCGAGGTGAAGAGCGGCGGGGCTGACTTCTTCGAGCCTCGCATCTTCTTGCGAGCTGCGAGCATGGCGCGACCAAGGCTGCCATGGGTGCGCTCCATCTCGGCGAATCGGGGAAGCACCGCACGTACGCTCAAGCTGGCCGATTCGCCTCCATACACTCCTGAGAGCAGAGGGTCGGCCAGACGGTCCACCATTTCGCGGCCGTAGTGACGTTCCACGAAATCGGCTACGGATTCATCGCGATCGACCGCGCGCGGCGGATGAAATAACTCTTGCGTCATCCGCAGTTTTGTTTTCCAGGAGAACAGCGGCGAAAATCCGGTGGGCAGGATTTTGGTTGGGACCATGAACATCAGCCCGTCGGGCATTTCGACAAGACGGCCGCGGGTTAGAATGTACGTTTTTCGATCGGCGTCATTCGATCCGATCAGTTCCTCGCTGAGTCCGAGTGTGCGGCACAGATCGGCAGCCCAGGGCTTCTCTGTGACGAAAGAGTCGGGCCCGGCCTCGACCAGACATCCGTCAATTTTCTCGGTACGAAGTACGCCGCCCAGGCGAGAAGAAGCCTCATACAGAACGTATTCGAGTTCGACGCCGCTTCGGCGGAACTCTTCGAGCGCGAACGCGGCTGAGAGTCCTGAAATGCCTCCGCCAATGATCCCAATCCGTTTCATCGCTGACGGCTGCCGGCTGGCTTTCGCGTGACGGGGCCAGAGGTCGCAGGCGTGTACTCCTGAACGAATCGGGCGAGATTCTTTACGTTCTCGACAGGAGTCTCGGGAAGAATCCCATGCCCTAGATTGAAGATGTGGCCGGGCCGGCCTTGGGCGCGTCGGAGGATATCTTCCGCACGGGATTTCAGCTCATTCCATTCTGCAAACAGCAGCACCGGATCCAGGTTTCCCTGGACTGCTGCTCCGTGGTCGATGCGCTGCCAGCCTTCATCCAGCGGAATACGCCAATCCAGTCCGATGACGTCCGCACCGGTCTCTTTCATTGAGGGCAAGAGCGTCGCGCTGTCAGTTCCGAAATAAATGATTGGCACGCCGGTCTTTTGCAGTTGCTTCACCATCCTGATCACGTGAGGAAGCACGTAGCGGCGGTAGTCTTCGACGCTCAGGCATCCAACCCAGCTGTCAAAAATCTGGATGGCATCAGCGCCTGCCCGTACCTGCTCAGCCGAGTAGGCTGCGGTCACCGCGACGAGTTTCGACAGGAGGGCATCCCAGTCAGCGGGATGGTTGTACATCATCTTCTTGGCATGAACGTAGTTGCGCGAGCCTCCGCCTTCGATCATGTAACTGGCAAGCGTGAACGGAGCGCCGCAGAATCCAATGACTGGAATTCGATTCTCGAAGTGCTTTGCCACCAGGGCCACAGCTTCGGAAACATAGCCAAGTTCTGCCGAGCGGTCGGTTCGTAGGTTGGCGATATCCTCTTTGCTGCGAACCGGCTTTTCGATGACCGGACCTTCGCCGGCCGAGAAATGAAATGGCAGACCCATCACTTCGAGAGGCAGTAGCAAGTCCGCGAAGATGATGGCAGCATCGAGGCCCAGAATTTCCGCTGCTTCGATCGTGACCTGTGCGGCCAACGACGGTTTCTTGCAAATCTCGAGAAGCGAATGCTGCTTGCGGATAGCGCGATACTCAGCCATATAGCGTCCGGCCTGGCGCATGAACCAAACAGGTGTGCGGTCCACCGGTTGAGACTTGCAGGCGCGAACGAACCTGGAATGAGGCGCAGACATGAATTGTTGAATTTAGCATTTTTGGCCGAAATATGCTGTGCCGCGGCTCCCGAGGCTTAGCCGGTATGCGAGACTGAAAGAGCTGGGCGTGAGATTGGAAGTCAGCGCTATGCACCAGAACGAAATCGTTAGGAATAAAGTCGAACTGAAAGTTCCAGGCAGCAATTCCATGATGGCGTATGTCGCTCGTCCCGCGAGCGAAGGGACGCATCCCGGGCTACTGGTCTTCCAGGAAGCCTACGGGGTGAATTCGCACATCCGAAATGTCACCGACCGGTTCGCCGCGAGAGGATACGCGGCTATCGCTCCCGAGTTGTTCCATCGGACCGCTCCTTCCGGTTTTGAGGGAAATTACAAAGATTTTCCATCTGTGATGCCGCACTATCAGGCAGTCACGAATGAGGCTGCCGAGGCGGATATCCGAGCAACCTACGAATGGTTGCATTCCAATCCGCACGTGCAGGCGGACCGGATCTCTTCTGTCGGATTCTGCATGGGCGGTCGCGTTTCGTTCCTGGCAAATAGTGTTGTTCCCCTGCATTGTGTGGTCTCCTTTTACGGTGGCAGCATAGCGCCTGGTCTGCTGGATCGCGCCGAGAAGTTGCACGGGCCCTCGCTTCTAATCTGGGGAGGCTTGGATAAGCGCATCACTGCCGAGCATCGCGGAGCTGTTACGGAGGCGTTGAGCGCTCATCGGAAGACCTACGTGAATGTAGAGTTCTCCAATGCGGACCACGGGTTCTTCTGCGACGAGCGCAGTGCCTACGAACCGAACGCTGCCCGGCAATCCTGGGCCATTACTCTGGAGTTTCTGCGCTCGTGACGAGGCTTTCATTTGTGATGGCGACAGTGATCGCTGCCTTTGTTGCAGCGGGCTGGCAGAGCGCGTCGTCAGCAGCACTTGCCGGCAGCCAGACGACTCAACCCGCTTCGCCCACTTTCTACAAAGACATCCTGCCGATCTTGCAGGACCACTGCCAAAGCTGCCATCGCGCGGGAGAGATCGCGCCCATGCCTCTCGTGACGTTTGAGCAAGCCAAGCCTTGGGCCACTGCCATTGCGCACACCGTCCAGACGAAGATGATGCCTCCGTGGTTTGCCGACCCAAGATACGGGAAATTCGCCAACGATCCTTCTCTGAGTGAACAACAGATCACAAAAATCTCAGCCTGGGCAGCGGCTGATGCACCTGCCGGCGACCCGCACGATGCGCCAAACCCGCGGAAGTGGAGGGAAGGCTGGAACATCTCTCAGCCCGATCTCGTTCTGAAAATGCCGCAACCGGTGAAGATTCCGGCCGAAGGCGAAGTGGAATATACCTACGAGATCATCCCCACACACTTCACCGAAGATCGCTGGGCGCAGATGGCCGAGTTTCGTCCCGGAAGTCCGGCTCATGTACATCACGCAGTGGTATACATCCGTCCACCAGATTCGAAGTGGCTTCGACATGCGCCGGTTGGTGAACCATTCACCGCATCGACACTGAGCGATCCTGAAGAGAAGCGGCAGGCACATGAAACAACAAGCGACCTCCTCCTCGTGTACGCACCGGGAAGTTCACCCGATCAGTGGCCGGACGGCATGGCGAAGTTTATTCCTGCAGGCTCAGATCTCGTCTTCCAGATGCACTACACCACGAACGGCACTGCTGCTCAAGACCAGACCAGCATCGGCATGGTGTTTGCAAAGACGGCCCCAAAGCAGCGCGTGATTACGCTTCAGCTGAACGATCATGCATTGATCATCCCTCCGGGCGCTGACGATTTTCGCGTGCAAGTCCATGGGACTCTTCCGAATGACGCAACGCTTCTAAGCCTCTTTCCTCACATGCATCTGCGCGGGAAGCGTTTTGAGTACGACATTGTGCATGATGACGGCACGGTCGATCCGCTGCTGCGAGTGAATTACCACTTTCACTGGCAATTGAGCTATAGGCTCGCCGAACCGCGCTTGCTCAAGGCTGGAACTCGACTGCGGGCCGTCGCCTGGTACGACAACTCAAAAAACAATCCGCATAACCCCGATCCTACAAAGACCGTCACGTGGGGGGATCAGACCTCCGACGAAATGATGGTCGGATTCTTCGATGTAGCGGTTCCCGCCGCGATGGACAAGTGGAGGTTCTTCGAACGGGCCACTCCTGATTCACGCTCAAACGCAAAATGAGAAAGGTATTCCAACTTGCGGGCGCAGAGTATCCTCGGTACGCTTATGCACAGGTTCAACCCTAATTGAGCGCCATTTCTACGTCCCCCATCCCTGAGGAAAGAAACCGCTCTCTGGAGCGCTTGCGCACGTTCTCTTACCTTGCGCTGGCAATCGTGTTTCTCGTCGTGTACCTGGCTGCGGTATTTTCTCCGCCTTTGCTTGACGACGCCGACAGTACGCACGCGGAAGCTGCCCGCGAGATGTTCGTGACCGGCGACTACGTCACCCTGCACGTGAATGGGGTCCGCTACCTGGAAAAAGCTCCGCTTCCTTATTGGCTGGTTGTGGCCTGCTATCACGTGTTTGGCATGAATGAATTCGCCACGCGCCTGCCGATGGTTTTGTCAGTGCTGCTGCTGGGCTTGCTGGGCTTGGTCTGGGGGCGCCGCGCTTTCGGAGAGCGTACGGGAATCTACGCTGCGATTTTCGTTTACACAGCGGCCGGTGTGTTCCTCTTCACCCGCGTCTTGATCCCGGATGTGCTGCTCAGCCTGTTGATCGCAGCGTCCTTGTACTTTTTCCTGACCGGGTTGGATTCACGGGAAGCCTGGCGATGGTACGCAGGCTACGTCTGCATGGCGTTGGGAGTCCTGACGAAAGGACTGATTGCGCTCGTGTTTCCCGGCGGTGCGGCGTTCATCTACCTGGCAATCACCGGAGACTGGCGTCGCTGGCGCGAGTTCCGGTTGTTCTCTGGTCTTGCGCTGTTTCTGCTGATTGCGGCTCCCTGGCATATTCTCGCCGGGCTCCGCAATACTGGCGGCCAGAGCGGACACGGTTTTTTCTGGTTTTATTTCGTCAACGAGCACTTCCTCCGGTTCTTGGGCAAGCGCTATCCGCGCGACTACAACAAGTTGCCTTGGGCTCTCTACTGGTCGCTTCACCTGGTCTGGCTTTTTCCGTGGAGCTTGTATTTCCCGGCGGCGATTCGCACGACTCTAGCTACTCGTAGCCAGAAATCGGCTACCTTCGCATCGCAAACTCGCCTGATGTGCTGGATTCTCGCCGGACTGATTCTTGTCTTTTTCGCCATCTCCACCAATCAGGAGTACTACACGTTCCCGGCGTATCTCCCGCTGCTGATGCTGCTGGCGGATGGCGTTGCACAATGCGAGTGGACTGAGAAAAATACTGGGAGCCGCGCAGGATGGTTGCGGATATCGGCGGGAGTTCTGGCCGTAATCGGCGTTGTGGCCGGAATAACTTTGATCGCTCTTCTTTGGAAATCCCGCAATCTGCCATTTGAGCCTGATATTGGAACCGTCCTCGCCAAGCACAACATGGCGACCGACACGCTCTCCACGTCGCACATTCTGGATCTGAGTTATGAATCTTTTGCGGCGTTACGTCTTCCGGCGATCATTGCTGCCATAGTATTGCTGACCGCGCCTCTCTTGTCTTTCTTGCTGCGGCTTCGTCGCTTGCACTATCTGGCGACGTGGTCGATGGGTCTTGGCATGGCAACTTTCCTGGTTGCGGCGCACATCGCGCTAAGCAGGTTCGGGCCTTACCTCTCGTCCCGCGATCTCGCTCAGCAGATCGCGGTTCGAGCCAAGCCGCAGGACCGCATCATGATCTATGGAGACCAGGCTTTCGGTTCGTCACTGCTCTTCTATCTCCAGCGACCAATCGACCTCGTCGAGGGCAGAACCACCTCCATGTGGTTCGGCTCGACATTTCCGGACGCTCCGAAAATATACCTGTCCAACGCGGACCTTCTGCGGGACTGGAACGGTAGCGGCCGAGTCTTTCTGTTTGTTCCTCCACACTTGAAAGCGAAAGTAGATTCCTTGCTCCCGAATCGCTATGTAATAGCCGAGTTGTCCGGAAAATATGTGTACAGCAACCAGCCCTGAGTCTCAGTCTGATAGACTTTGAAATCTTTCATGGGGGCAAAGGTTTGATGAATCGGAAATCACTGTTGACGATGTCGTGTGTCGCGTTGTTTGCCGTCTTTGGAGTAATGGCGGCGAAGCTTAAGGCCAATTCTGCTCCGCAGGCTAGTTCCGCGACTCCTAAAAAGGCCGAAGAACAATTCAAGAACATACAGGTCCTTAAAGGGATTCCTGCCGATCAGTTGTTTCCTACGATGCAGTTCATCACGGCTTCTTTAGGAGTGGAGTGCAGCTTCTGTCACGTGCAGAATGCGTTTGAAAAAGACGACAAGAAACCGAAACAGATTGCCCGCAAGATGATGGAAATGATGTTCGCCATCAACAAAGACAATTTCGACGGCCATCGGCAGGTCACGTGTAACACATGCCATCGCGGAAATGCGCATCCTATGGCCATTCCCGCGGTCATGTCTGAAGAGACATCTGCTGCCGGCCAACCTCACGGCGGCGAGTCCAACAACAAAGAAGTAGAAAGCCCGAAGGAACCCGCCGGGCCGACTGCGGATCAGTTACTCGACAAGTACATCCAGGCGCTCGGCGGTGCAGCGACGATCGATAAAGTCGATACGCGAGTGATGAAGGGGACCATAGATTTCGGCGGAAAATCTTTTCCGATCGATATCTATGCTAAGGATCCCGAGAAGCGCATTTCCTACACACACATGCCCGATGGAGACAGCATCACCGCTTTCAACGGGCAGGAAGGCTGGCTGGGCACGCCGGGGCGTCCCGTGCGGGAAATGCATGGCAGCGATCTCGATGCCGCGGGCATCGACGCCGACCTTCATTTCGCTACGCACCTCAAGCAGATGTTTAGCAAGATGCAGGTGCAAGGCACTGAGAAGATCGGCAATGAAGAGACGTACGTACTGGTGGGGACGAGAGACGGAAAAACGCCGATCCGCCTCTATTTCGATTCACAAACGGGATTGCTGGTACGCCTTGTGCGTTTCGGCGAGACCGCTTTGGGCTGGTTGCCCTCTCAGATCGATTATGCCGATTACCGGGAGACGAATGGTGTCAGAGTTCCTTATCGCTGGACTCTGGCCAGGCCGAGCGGGCGGTTCACGATTCAAGTCAGCGAGATGCAGCAGAACGTACCGGTAGATGACGCCAAATTCGTAAAGCCGCAGGCGCCCCCACAAGCCCCGCCTAAGTAGCAAAAGCGTCGCTTCGAGCGATGGGTTGAAGAGTTAAGGCGCCGGAGCCTTAGCTCACTTTTTCGGCAGGCTCCGTATCAGCGGATGGGTCGGCTTCGATTGTGACTTCTACTTCGGCTCCGGGCTTAAGCTTCACTTTCTTGCCGTGCCCGTCAACCAGGCGATTGGGAACGCGAATCTCCCGATACAGATGGTCTGCTCCCTCGACCTCGATTTGTGCCTTTTCGGGCTCGCCACTATTTGGGTGGGGTTGAATCACTTTTTCGACTTTCCCGGGCAGCGTAGTGCTGGCTTTGTGTTCGCTCGACACGACTCGACTCTCCTCCGATCAACTCTGGCTGTTTGCGTGAAGCTTCAGTATCTGCCAGATTTCCTGTAGCTGCCCATAGGTGAAACCCTGTAGCCCAGAACCCTTTTCAGCGGGTTTTCAGATTCTTGAGGTACGCTTGGGGGGCACCGAAAATTCATTCCCTGGGTCCAAATTGACGCGCTATTGTGCCTTCCTCATAGCCTCGCTTATTCTCCAGGCGCCTCAACTCGGTATCGCCCAGGATCAATCGCCAGGTGTGACTACCCAAGCGAACCATTCCCTCGGCGGAATGGTTCTGGACCCCTCCGGAGCCGCAATTCCCAAGGTTCGCGTCATGCTTCTGGGCGGCGGTCCCGAGGCACTGGCGGAAACGGCTACGGATCCCTCTGGAGCCTTTCACTTCGATAAAGTGCACCCCGGTAAATACACTCTCGATTTCCATGCCGAAGGCTTTCGCGATGCACAACTCACAACGGTTGTAGGCAATCGGCATGCTTCGCCACTCCGGGTCACGCTGCAAATTCTTGTGCAAGCCGAAAGTGTCACTGTCGCGTCGGGCGAGGGGGTGCCACTGATCGGCACGGAGCCGCAAGATAATCAGAACACGAATTCGATCGACCGAAACGCGCTCGATCGTGTTCCTGTGTTTGACCAGGACTACATCACGACGATGTCCCGCTTCCTCGACGACAATGCAACAGGGACGAACGGCGTGTCTCTGGTCGTTAACGGCATTGAAGCAAACGGCCCCGGTGTTACGCCTTCCGCCGTGCAGGAAGTGAAGATCAACAACAATCCCTACTCCGCCCGTTTCTCGCGCCCGGGGCGCGCAAGGCTGGAGATCACCACCAAGGGAGGCACGCCCACTTTCCACGGTTCTCTGAACTTCATGTTTCGCGATTCAGTGTTCGACGCAAGTAACGCGTTTGCCTTGGTCAAGCCGCCCGAGCGCCGAGAATATTTCGAGGGCTCGGTGACGGGCCCACTGAGCCGCGACAAGCGAACCAGTTTCTTACTGGCTCTGGACGAGGATCTGCTCGATCAGCAGGACATCATCGACCCCGAAGTCATTACTGCAGCCGAGTCTCTTGGCTTTGGGCCTATTGCCCAATCGCTGCCCAATCCGACGCATCACTTCTTCGGGTCGGGTCGCGTTTTTCACGACTTCGCGAACGGCGACCAGTTCTGGATCGGCTACTCCTACGAACATCGCTCGTCGCAGAACCAGGGTGCGGGAGGAACGACGCTGCCGAGCGCGGCTACCGATACACATTTCTTCGAGCACGAAATCAACGTCAGCCACCTGCACCAGTTCTCGCCGCACTGGCTGAACCAACTTCGATTCCTTGTAGGGCATTTCGACACTTCCATCGCCAGCGTCGATTCCGCACCGCAAGTCGCAATTTCCGGGCTGTTCACAGCGGGCGGCGCACAGGCCGATTTCCGGCGCACCGAGTATCACTTCGACGGAACCGATTTCGCCACCTACGCCAATGGCAAGCATCAGCTCAGCTTTGGAATTGACGTCCCCGATATCAGCCGGCGGGCATACGACGATTTCACCAACCGCGCAGGAACCTACACCTTCGCCAGCAGCGCCGAATATTCCAGTGGTTTGCCGGCTACTTACGTACTGCAAACCGGCCAGGGACATGTCACGTTTCTCGAGAAGGTCCTGTGCGGATTCTTCGAAGACAACATCCGGTTGCTGCCAAACCTGTCGGTCTACACCGGCGTGCGGTATTACTTCCAGAACTATTTCCATGACGATCCGAACAATTTCGCCCCACGTTTAGGATTCGCCTATGCTCCCCGCGCGAAGAGCAAGACCATCATTCGCGGCGGCGCGGGCATGTTCTACGACCGGACTGGTCCCAGCCCTATCTCAGATTTGCTGCACCTGAATGGCGAGACCATGCTGCGCTTCATCGTGGATTCTCCGGCCCATTATCCCATCCAGCCGGTCGATCTCACCGGAGTTCCCACCAGCATCGTTGTGCTCGATCCTCGTACACGTATTCCCTATGTTCTGCAGTACAGTATTGGCGTCGAACGGCAGATCACTCCCAAAAGCACGATCAGCGCTGTTTACATCGGCAACCGCGGCATCGGTTCGTTTCGTTCCATTGATGCCAACGCGCCCCTACCGGGCACTATCGTCCGTCCCAATCCCGCTTGGGGACAAGTGCGCGACCTTCAATCCGAAGGCTATTTAAAAGGCAATGCCCTCGAATTGACGTTCCGCGGTAAGGTGAACCGCTTCTTCTCAGGACAGATCCAATACACCTTGAACCGTACCGACAACAACACGAGCGGGATCACGTTCTTCCCAGCGAACAGTTACGATGCGGCTGCCGATTGGGGACGCTCCGATTACGACCGGCTCCACAAATTCGATCTGCTGGCGACCACCCAGCCGACCAGATTCTTTTCCGCCGGAGTGGCACTCTCGCTCTACGCAGGCAAGCCAGTTGACATCACCACCGGCGCCGATAACAACCATGACGGCATCATCAACGATCGTCCGCCCGGCATTGCACGCAATACGATGGCTGGGCCGGGGTTGATTGATCTTGATCTGAATGTCGCCCACGATTTCCCGCTCTCGAAGACTAGCAAAGAAGCGAAGGTCTTAACGGTTTCCCTCAACTCCTTCAATGTGCTCAATCACCCCAACTACGTGACGTATATTGGCACCATCTCCTCGCCTTTGTTTGGCCAGCCTGTGGCCGCAAACCCGCCTCGTCGCATGCAGCTCGATGTTCAGTTCAAGTTCTGATGTCGCGGATGAATTGCCGCTTGGTCATTCAATAACAAAACCTGATAGCAACGATAAATAGTTTCAATTTCCGCGAACCTCCGCTGAACGGTACATTGAGGCGTCATCGGAGTCGTGCGGCAGTCCCGAATCTCACTCCAGGAGAACATTTCTAAGTGGATATCCGAAAAGCGCGGATCGCGTGCCTGTTGCTGGTTCTCGTGATCCTGGCCTTTGCGCAAGTTCTATGCGCCCAAGCCTCCGGAGTGGCGCCCAGTCCCTCTACCGATACGAGCGCGCGCCTCGCCCGCCTTGAGCAGCAGGTGGCTGATGCCAAGAGTTCGGCCGACAATGCGTGGATGCTGGTCAGTTCCGCGCTGGTTCTGATGATGACCGGGCCCGGATTGGCGCTTTTCTATGGAGGCCTCGTCCGGAAGAAGAACGTGCTCGGCACCATGATGCAGAGCTTCATCCTCATGGCCGTCGTCACCGTGCTCTGGGCTCTTTTCAGCTACAGCTTCTCTTTCGGAGCGGGCACCAGCTTTTTCGGAGGTTTCCACAATCTATTTTTGAAGGGCGTCGGCGCTGCTCCGGACCCGGATTATGCGGCGACCATTCCCGCGCAGACCTTCATGGTCTACCAGTTGATGTTCGCCATCATCACTCCGGGGCTGATCGCCGGCGCGTTCGCCGAACGTATGAAGTTCAGCGCCATGCTGGCGTTCACCGTGATCTGGTCGATCATTGTTTATGACCCGATGGCTCACATGGTCTGGGGCAAGGGCGGCCTGCTGAATGCGGCATTGGGCGGTCGTTTTCCCACACTCGATTTTGCCGGAGGAACCGTCGTTCACGTCACGTCTGGAGTTTCTGCGCTGGTATGCGCGTTGTATCTGGGCAAACGCATCGGATATCCCAAAGAGCCCATGCCTCCGCATAGCGTTGTACTTAGCTTCATCGGAGCATGTCTACTCTGGGTGGGATGGTTCGGTTTCAACGCCGGGAGCGCGTTGGGATCCGGCAGCTTGGCCACCAGCGCCTTCGTGGCCACCCACTTCGGTGCAGCTGCTGCCGCGGTGGGTTGGGCCGCAGCCGAATGGATCCGCAATGGCAAGCCGAGTGTTCTCGGTGGAATATCCGGCGCCGTCGCGGGACTCGTCGCCATCACGCCAGCGGCGGGCTTCGTCAAACCGATGCCCGCTCTGTTGATCGGTCTCATCGCCGGTGCGTTCTGCTACTGGATGGTCGCCATCGTCAAAGGCAAGTTCGGATACGACGATTCCCTCGACGCCTTCGGCGTCCACGGCGCAGGCGGAACTTTGGGCGCTATTCTGACGGGTATTTTCGCGGTCAGTGCCGTGAATCCGATCTTCAAAGATGCCCAAGGTAACACGCTTCCTTCCGGTCTGATTGAAGGAAATGCGCATCAACTCCTGAATCAGTTGGTCGGCATTGTGATCGCCTGGGTGCTGGCCATCGTGGGCACGCTGATCATTTTGAAGCTGGTCGATCTCACCATCGGCTTACGAGTTTCCGAGGAGGAAGAGGTGCAGGGCCTGGATCTCTCCCAGCATGGCGAAGAGGGATACTATTGGGAAACGGCGGGATGATGTGGCCGCCTTGGCGGCCAACGGCGTGAACCACCGAGAACAGGACTTGCAAACATCATGACCAAGATCGAAGCAGTCATACAGAATTCCAAGTTAGACGCCGTGAAGTCTGCGCTGCAGGAGATCGGTGTGGAAGGCATGACCGTGCTGGAAGTGCGCGGCCACGGACGCCAGAAGGGCCACACTGAGGTCTACCGCGGCCGCGAATACAGCGTCGATCTGATCCCGAAGACCAAGCTCGAGATGGTTCTCGCGGATGCTATGGTCGAGAAGGCTGTGCAGGCAATCTTGGGCGCGGCCCGGACCGGCAAGATCGGTGACGGCAAGATTTTCCTGTCGCGCATCGATGAGGCCATCCGCATTCGCAATGATGAGCGCGGCGAGGGAGCGTTATAGGTTGCGGATTGCGGCTATTTTTGCCGGGGTGCAGTGGGAACGTCGAAGCGGTAGCTGACCCAGGCAGCAGACGCTGCGGGTTAAATCACATCAATGCCAGCGTCCTCTTCCATCGGCGAACTTCGCAGCTCACTCAACGACGAGACAGCTCGCATCCAGCGCGAATTCGAAGCCACTGGCGACGGACGAGCTTGCGTAACCGAACGCACCCGTCTCATCGAGGAGATCCTTTCTCGCCTGTGGCGAGACATTGTCTCTCCCGATGAAGCCAAGCCCGCAAATTTCGCTCTCGTCGCCACCGGGGGCTTCGGGCGCGGTTGGCTTTTTCCCTACTCCGATATCGATCTGCTCTTTCTGTTCGAAGATCGTGACGCGGAACAAGCTTTCAAAGATCCGGTTCGGCGTTTCTCTCAGGAACTCTGGGACCTGCGGCTGAAGCTGAGTCCAGCTTCCCGTACGTTGGCCGAATGCGATCGCTACGAGCCCAACAATACAGAGTTCACCATTTCACTCCTGGACTCCCGCTATCTCGCTGGCGACCGAGACTTATTCCGCAAGCTGCATGACAAACTCATTCCCAAACTCGTCATGCGCGAATCAAAAGCGCTGCTGCAAGGGCTTGCCGAGGTTACCCGCGAGCGCCACACCAAGCATGGTTTGACGCTGTATCATCTCGAGCCCAACCTGAAAGAAGCTCCGGGTGGCTTGCGCGACTGCAACGTTGCCAACTGGCTGGCGCTGATTTCGGCCATCGACAAGCTGCACGACTGGCCCGAAGCCAGTTCGCTGCGCGCGCCCGTGCGCAAGCAACTCGAGGCAGCCATCGATTTTCTGATGTCGGCGCGTTGCTTCCTGCACTTCCGCCACGGACGCGACGACAACACCCTCAGTTGGGAAGCCCAGGACGCCGCTGCCGCCCGCAAGATTGGTTTACCTGATGCACAAGAGCTCTCTGCCGCCGACTGGATGCGGATCTACTTCGGTCACGCCCGCTCGGTCCAACGCACGGTGACACAGTTGCTGCAGGAAATCCCTGAAGCCTGGTCCGCGCTCTATCGCCAGGTCCAAAGCTGGCGCTCGCGCGTCACAACTTCAGATTTCTCAGTCGTTGATGGCTTGATTTTCTTGCAGCAGCCCTCGGCACTGCAGGATCCTGAGGTCCTGCTCCGGCTCTTTCATTTCATGGCGCATCACGGGCTGAAGCTCAGCGCGACCACGGAATATCGCCTCGAGCAGGCGCTGCCAGCACTTGCCTCGATGCCGCCCCGTGGTGCCGAACTCTGGCTATATTTGCAGGAAACGCTACTGCAGCCCTATGCCGCGGACGCTCTGCGTGCTATGCACTCCTTGCGCCTGCTGACTCTGCTCCTCCCAGAGTTGAAGCTGATCGACTCGCTGGTGGTGCGCGATTTTTATCATCGCTTCACGGTGGATGAGCATTCCTTCCTCGCGATTGAATCGTTGCATCGTTTGAAGCAGTCGCAATCTGAATGGGACAAGCGCTACGCCGAACTTCTTGGTGAACTGGAAGATCCCGAACTCCTGTATCTGAGTCTCCTGCTGCACGACACCGGCAAGGGTGTACCGACCGGAAATCACGTCGAAGCGAGCCTCGACATTGCCAACCGCGCGATGGATCGTCTCGACGTCGATCCCAAAGAGCGCGCGGAGGTCCTGTTCCTCATCGCCAACCATCTGGAGCTTTCGGCCACACTCCGCCGCGATATTTTCGATCCCGCAACCGTCGCCGCTTTTGCCGAGAAGATGGGTACGCCCGAGCGCCTCAAAATGCTGTGCCTGCTCACCTATTCCGACATCAAGGCAGTCAACCCGGAAGCGCTCACCCCTTGGAAGGCTGAAAACGTATGGCAGTTGTATATCGCTGCCGAGAACTACCTGAATCGCAGCGCCGATCAGCGTGTGCACGGTGACGCAAACGATGAAAAGCTGGCGCGCTTGCGCTCTCTCGCGCCAGTCACGGGAGCCAAATTCAAATCGTTCCTCGAAGGATTTCCCCGGCGCTATCTTCTGACACACACCGCCGAAGAAGTCATGCACCACCTGCAAATGTCAGAAGAACTCGGGGCCGATCCCGTACAGGTGGAACTCAAGCGCGGTCGCCACTGGTACGAGTTGACGCTCGTTACCACCGACCGTCCCGCCTTGTTTGCCAAGCTCGCTGGTGTATTGGCGGCGTGGGGCATGAACATCGTCAAGGCCAACGCGTTCTCCAACCATGCAGGAGTCGTCGTCGATACGCTCTACTTCACCGATCGCTTCCGCACCTTGGAGTTGAATCTCTCCGAGTGGGACCGCTTTCGCAAGAGTGTCACCAGCGTTCTTCTTGGCGAAGCGGATCTCGACAGGATGCTGCGCGATCGTCAGCGCTCCGAGAAGGGTTCCATTGCGAAGGTCAAAGTAGAAACGAAAATCGAATTTGACGACGCTTCATCGGCAACGACGACCATCGTCCAGGTCATCGCGCAAGACCGGCCGCGCCTGCTGCACCGTATTGCTTCCTGCCTGTCAGAAGAACATTGCAATATCGAGATCGCATTGATCGATACCGAAGGCCAGATGGCGATCGATACCTTCTATCTCACCTCGGCCAGCAAGAAGTTAAGCACCGACCATCAGCGCAAGGTTGAAAAAGCATTATTGGAAGAACTCCGCTCCGAACAAGCCGCATAAAAAGGAAGAGCGGTAAATGCTCTTCCTTCGTAAATCCTTTCGGAAGCTACTTCACAGAAAATCGGAACATTGTTTTCTGGTGGAAAGTCTCTCCCGGTCGCAAAATCGTGTTCGGAAACTTCGGATGATTCGGCGAATCCGGGAAATGCTGAGTCTCGAAGCAGAGTCCGTAGCGCCGCTTGTAAACGTGTCCGTCCTTGCCAGTCACGCTTCCGTCGAGGAAGTTGCCCGTATAAAACTGGATGCCCGGTTGTGTCGTGGAGACTTCCATCACGCGTCCCATCGAAGGCTCATAGACCCGCGCTGCCAGCGTCATGCCGTCGCCTTTGCGGTTGATGACGAAATTGTGGTCGTATCCATGGGCGAGCACCATTTGCTCGTAGCTGTCATCGATCCGCGTTCCGACTTTGGTCTGTTTGGTGAAATCAAGCGGCGTGCCTTTCACCGGACGCAGTTCGCCTGTCGGGATCAGGTTCTTGTCGACAGGAGTGAATTTATCGGCGTTGATCATAACTTCGTGATCCAGGATGTCGCCGTTTCCCTCGCCCTTGAGATTGAAGTAGCTGTGCTGGCTTACGTTGATCGGAGTGGCTTTGTCCGTCGTTGCTTCGTAATCAATCACCAGTTCGTTTGAATCCGTCAGCACGTAAGTGACGCGAACTTTCAGATTCCCTGGGAATCCTTCCTCGCCATCCTTACTCAGGTATTCGAACTGCACCCCATTTCTATCTTTCAGTGGCTGGCTCTCCCACATTACCTTATCGAAGGTGCGGGTCACGCCGCCGTGCAACGTATTGGGGCCATCGTTCTTGGGCAGGTTGTAGGTTTTGCCGTCCAGCGTGAACTGCCCGTTGGCAATGCGGTTCGCGTAACGGCCGACAATTGCGCCAATATAAGGGGGATTGGGCACATAGCCTTCATACGTATCGTGACCGAGCACAATGTCAGCGAACTTGCCGTTACGGTCGGGAACGCGAAGGGCTTGAATAATGCCGCCATAATTCATGACGTGGACTTCAACACCGTGTGAATTTTTCAGTGTGTACAAGATAACGGGCCTCCCGTCCCGCACCCCGAAGCGCTCCTGTTCGACTACGGACCTGGAAGATTGTTCCTGTGCGACCAGCGATCCGCCGATCGTAAAGATGAGAGCGGTAGCTAAGAAGAAGCGTCGTAGCATCATGGCGAAAAGTGTACTACGCGTTCAAAGTTCCTGCAGAATCGATTTTCCTGCGGCCAAACCACTATTTCGTGTAGGGCCACTGCGCCTGTGTGAACAGGGCACCGTCAATCCAGATGGTCTGACCGCTGATGAATGACGCTCCTTCGCTGGCCAAAAATACGACCGTTGGCGCGACATCTTTTACCGTTCCCACGCGGCCCATCGGAGTCAGCCTCGACCATGTCCCCGCATAATCTGGATCTTCCAACCGGGTGCGCTCCGATTCGATCGATCCCGGAGCGATGCAGTTCACCCGAATCCCGTATCTCCCCAGTTCAACCGCTGCTTCCTTCGTGAACATCTCGACGCCGCCACGGCTCGCCGTGTATGCCACCAGCGAAGGAAACGCCAGCTTGTTGCACCCCGACCCCAGATTCACGATCGAGCCGCCACCCTGATCCTTCATAAAGAGGCCCGCCTGCTGCGTGCAGAGAAAGCATCCCTTGAGGTTCGTATCGATAACCAGGTCCCACTCTTCTTCGCTCACCTCGAGCAATGGCTTGAACGTCTGCACGCCGGCATTGTTGACCAGCACATCCAATCGGCCGAATGTCTCGACGGCTTGCTTGAACATTTCTGCAACCTGCTTGCTCGATCGCACATCGGCTTGAACACCGATCGAGTCTGGCTGCAGTCCCCGGATTTCTGCCAACGTCTCTTTGACCATCGGCGCCGGATCGTTGTAGTAATTCATCGCGACCCGATAACCGTTGCGCGCTAATTCGAGGGCGATTTCTTTCCCGATTCCCCGGCTGGCGCCGGTCACAAGGGCTGTGCGGCTGGCCATGATCTCCTCGTTTCGTCAACTGCGCAGCGATCATAACGAATTACTCGCGCGATTGCAGTTGCTGCTCAGATTAGCCGGTCCGCCGCAGTGCTCTCCATCATCAATCGGGCCCCGGCCTTCGCATGGCATGACTCACACCATGTTGTCTCCCGCAGATCGATCCATTCCACCGAATGCGATGAGGCCATCGCACAGCGGTAGTCTTCACAATGATGCAAATCGAGTGTGTGCCCGAGTTCGTGTACCGACTCTTTCAGTAGACGCTGTCGAAGCAGGCCCTCGTCAGGTTGCAGCCCATAAAATTCCTGTCGTAGGCGAAATGTCGAGACCAGCGCGCAAGGCCCGCCGATCTGAGCTTCTCCGAACACGTATTTCAGAATCGGGATATACAGATCCACATCAGCCACTGCGAGAAAGCGCCAATCCTTCGCTCTGACCATCCGCTGCACACGCTCCAGGAGTTCGGACGAATGAAATTGTTGCCGCTCCGTGTGGTAACAACTTGTCGGATCCAGCCTGAACGGCAGAATCTCACAAGCCACGTGCAAGCTCTTGGGAATCGATGCGCAGAGATGCTCCAGTACGGCGGTATCGACCGTCCCGATCGGAAGCAGGTGAACGATGTTCATTGGAGCCAACTTACGTGGATGTCAATTCCTGCTCTCGACGGGGGTGCGTGACCAGCCGTACCGCTTCAGCTTGTGATGCAGCGTAACGCGATCGATATCGAGCACGTCGGCCGCCCGGCTCTGATTGCCGCCGCATTCATCGAGCACTCGCAGAATATGTGCGCGCTCCATCTCATCCAGCGTTCTCCCCGACGGCGCCGGGCCTGTCTGCTGTTGCTTAAAAATGAAATCCTGTTCGTGCAACTCGGGCTCTTGGGCAACAACCATGGCCCGCTCCACCGCGTTCTCCAGTTCCCGCACATTACCCATCCACGGCTGCTGCTGCAACTGGTTCATCGCAGTCGGCGCGATCCGTGTGATGTGCTTGTTCATTGCCAGGCTGAACTTCCGTACGAAATGTTCGACCAGTAGCGGGATGTCTTCTTTCCGGTCGCGCAACGGCGGCAGTTCAATATGGAATACATTCAGCCTGTAATAAAGATCAGGGCGGAAGGTGCCATCTTCGATCATCTCCTCCAAGTTCTTGTTCGTCGCGGCTACGCAACGGAAATCCACCTTGATTACCTGATTGCCGCCGACCCGCGTGATCTCTCTTTCTTGCAGAACGCGCAGCAGATCCGTTTGCGTCTTCAGACTGATGTCCCCAATCTCATCCAGGAAGACGGTTCCCCCTTCCGCCACCTCGAACTTTCCTTTTTTTCGATATTGCGCGCCAGTGAATGCGCCCTTTTCATGACCGAAGAGTTCACTCTCGAGCAGCGTTTCGGTGAGTGCGCCGCAGTGAATGGCAACTAGCGGATGAAAGCGCCGCAAACTGGCCGCATGGATCGCCCGCACGACCAATTCTTTACCCGTACCGCTCTCGCCCGTGATCAGTACATTTGCGTCGGTGGGACCTACTGTTTCGACCGCATCGAATACTTTTCGCATTGCCGGACTCTGCCCTACGATATCGCCCGGGCGAGTCGCTTCCGCCACGGTTTCGCGCAACCGGAGGTTCTCTTTCTCCGCGCGTTTGTGGGCTAGCGCCTTCTTTACCAGGTGCGCAATCTCATCGGGATCGAGCGGCTTGCTCACGTAGTCGTACGCGCCGTTTTTCAGGGCGGTGACAGCTGTCTCCACTGAGGCGTAGCCCGTCATCATGATCACGATCAGGTCGGGGTCCATCTCGTGCAGCCTTCGCTGCAACTCAATCCCATCAGTCCCGCGCATTTTGATGTCGAGCAATGCGAGATCCCATTTGCCCTCGGCCATGCGGGTCAGCGCATCGCTGGCGCTTTCGGCTGTTCCAATCTCATAGCCTTCTTCGCGAAACCACTTTCCCAGCGAATCCCGGACGCTGAGTTCATCGTCGACGATCAATATTTTCCCTTGTGTTTCCACGAATGATCACCTCCCGCTGACACCAGCGGTAATTTCTTTGGGCGGCACTTGGTTCTCGATCTCTGCCTCCCAGGGCAATGTGATCGTGAACGTCGTTCCGCGCCCAAGCTCCGATTGAACTTCAATGTTTCCGTTGTGCCGCTCCAGGATGCTGCGGCTGATTGCCAGCCCGAGTCCCACGCCTTTGCCCGTTTCCTTGGTAGTGAGGAAAGGCTCAAATAGGCGAGGCAAAATATCTGGCGGAATCCCTGTCCCGTCATCTTTCACGACGACGCGCACGGTGTTCGCCTCCGCATCGAGTTTTGTCGTGATCCACAGATTTCCGCCCTGCGGCATGGCATCGAGAGAGTTGACCATAAGCGCCAAGAGTACCTGCTCGATCTGCGCTCCGTCGCAGAGCACCGCTGGCAAATCCGGATCGAGTTGCGGATCGACCTGCACTCCAGCCAGGTCCAGTTGGTGTTGGACAAGCCGCAGCGCGCGGTCGACAATCAGGTTGAGATTGGTTGGCTGCAAGTTCATCGGCGTCGTGCGCGAGAAGGTGAGCAGATTTTTCACCAGATCTCCGCATCGGCGGCTCTCAGCTGCAATCAGATCGAGCGAATCGCAAATGTCATGATGCCTGCTGGCACCCCCATCCTCGTGATCAATCCATTTACGCAGTAGCTTGGCGTAAGTCAGGATTCCCGACAGCGGATTGTTGATCTCGTGTGCCAGCACCGCTGCCATCTTGCCGATGGACGCCATCTTCTCCGTATGCAGCGCGTGTTCGTGGGCACGCTTCAGTTCGCGAGTCTTTTGCTCAACCCGCTGCTCGAGCGTCTGTGTCCAAGCGACGTTCTCGCTGTGCTCATCCTTGAGCCGCGCACTCATATTGTTGAAGGAGTGTCCCAACTCTCCGATTTCGTCCCGGGCGCTAACCTCGATCTGATAGCCAAGGTCGCCCTCGGAGATGTGCTCCGTACCTCGCTTTAGCGCCTGCACCGGTCGCCCCACGACCTGCCACACGAAGAACCAACTCAGCAAGGCGATTAATAGGAGGGCGCACGCCGTATAGGCGATCATGCGCCAGCTGCCCTCGGCCAGTTGCACATCCGCCTTCGCCAGAGAAAGATTGATGTCCAGGACGCCCAGAATCTGCTGTTCGGCCGGATGTGCGTGGCACTCCGCACTCGAACAGGAAGGCTGATTTTCGATTGGAGTGATTACGCCTAGAACCCGGTGCCCATCGTTGCGGTAAATGCGGAAGCGGTCTGGGCGATTCAAACGCGCCAAAGGTTGCGATTGCGCATGGCAGGCGTAGCAGGCCTCCGCGCTCTTGTCGACGACGTGGTTCTGCTCAGGCTCGGCCGTGGTATAAGTGATCCGCCCTTCCTGATCGAAGATGCGAATCTTCTCGATCCCCGGCTCCGAAGCCATCGTTTTGATCGAGTGGTAGAGACCCTCCCGATCGTTGCGTAACATGTATTCGGTTGTGCCGCGCTTGATGACGTCGCTCATGCGCTCGGCCACGAGCAATGTGTTTTGTTCCAGATGTTGCCGGTGCAGTCGGACGTTCAGGTACCCCAAAAGCGCAAAAATCACCACCATCGCGCCGAGCAGCATAAGGTTCAATTTGACGCTCAGCGTCTGCGTTACGCGGAACTTACCCGCCCGCTTTGGATCAGTCTCCTGCATGCTCCAGCACCGCCGAAGTCACCGGCACTGCTGCCGCCGGTTCCGTTGCGCTCTCAACTGCAAGTTCCTCTGCCGGGAAAATCGGCAGATACTTCACAGCCAGTCCGAACAAGGCGAACCCCGCTGCAATAATCATTCCCGTCACAGCCAACTCGCTCCACTTGGGGAAGTAGCGCACGCCGGTCGATCCCTCGAAACCGGTGATGCTCACATTCATCCGGTTGGTGATGAATCCAAGCACCGTAAGAACAGCGGCGAAGTACAGTCCCTGCGGACTGGTCCTCACCCGTTTTTGTGCCAGCAAGATCAGCGGCAGAATGATCGCCAACGTGATTTCCAGCCAGAACAGGTACATCTCGTAGCTGCGATGAAACGCCAGTCGAAGCGCACCCCGGTTGGCCAGATCTTCGACGCGCAAAATTCCATACACCCCGAGCACTACAAACAATACCCGCCCGAGTTCCTGCAGTACCGGCAACTCCAGTTGCAGTCCGAAATGCTTGGCGCTCATCGATGATTCGAAGATGGTCATTGCCAGTCCCACCGCGATGGCCGATAGGAAGAAGAACGCCGGCAGCAGCGGGCTATACCAGAACGGATGCAGCTTTTCCGGCATGATCAAGTACAGCGTGCCCAGCGACGATTGATGCAGAGTCGACAAAATCACTCCGCAGATCACCAGCGGGATCAGGATCTTCTGAACCACCCGCAGCGATTTCTCCATCTTGAAGCGCTCCAGCACGATCGGCGAGAACTCCAGCGCGAGCACGGTGGTGTAGAGCATTACGCAGTACGCCACCTCGAACATCACCGAGTGCGGATTCCGCATGATCAACGGATGCCATATGTTGTAAGGCTTCCCCAAGTCGTACATTAGCGCCAGGCATACCAGGACGTATCCCAGGAAAGCCGTGAGAATCGTCGGCCGGATGATCGAATGCATCCGCTTGATGTTCAGAATGTGTACAGTCGCGGTCAGCGTGAAACCTCCGGCCGCGAGCATCACGCCGCACAGCACATCGAAGCTGATCCAAATGCCCCACGGGAACTGGTCGCTCAAATTTGTCGACGCTCCCAGCCCTTTCGTAAAGCGTAAGAAGGTCGCATAGACACCGGCGGCCATCAGGAAAAGGAAGACAAGTTTCCAGAACGTGATCCGGAATGTGGTGTTGCGCGCCATTATTGCTTCCCTCCATTCTTCTTTTCTGCCGCGGCCCTTCCTTCAGCGAATGCCACTTCCTGGCGGCGATGCGTAATCCACCACACTCCACCGAGGAACATCCCACCCAACGGAACGAAATCCGGGATGTGTGAAAGCACCCGGTACGTCAGTAGTGGCAACGGATCCTTCGAGAGATCTCTGCGATATCCGAACGTCTCGAACGGCACCGCCGAGAGCAGCAGCACCGAGGTGCCGCCTACTTCCTCCAACCCGTAGATGTGATCCACATACTTGTCTGGATTCTCCTGAATGCGCTTCCGAGCCTCGGCGATAAGTTCGTCCCGCTCGCCAAACTTCGTCGCACCCGTGGGACATATCTCCGCGCACGCTGTCTGCTTGCCCTGCGACACGCGATCCGGACACATCGTGCATTTCTGCACCTTGGGAATGAGCTTTCCCCATTCGTACTTGGGGACGCTGAATGGGCACGCCACCATGCAGTAGCGGCATCCCATGCATTTCGATGGGTCGTACGTGACTGGTCCGAGTGCTGTCTTTTTCAGCGCTCCCACCGGGCAAACCGAAGCGCAGGAAGGATCCTCGCAATTCATGCACAGGCGGCGCATGAACTTGTCTCCGCGCGTGAGAATGCACGTCAGTTTGCGCGCCGACTGGTACTCCTCCGAGGCAACCGAATCGTCGTACGCCAGATTATTTTGTGTCGCGCAAGCCTGCTCGCATTGCTTGCAGCCGATACACATTGTGGAATCGTATAAGAGTGCTTTGCTCATGAATGATTGTTCCCGGATCGATTCATCGAGCCGATGAGCCGTCCGGCAGTCCTTTCGACCGACGCCTGAGCTGATGAGAAAAGTAGAGGGCGATTACTTGCGTAACCAGCAACGCGAGTCAGAGCGCACAAGCTGCTTACCTCATCAGATCGGAGGCTGTCGCGAAATTCAGCAGCTTCAGACAGCTTAGAGTTTCAACAATTAGCAAATTCTTAGCCGTGACCCCTGTCACTTTCCCGCGTGATGCTCATCAACAGTTTTTCCCAGCTCTCGATCCCGATTGTTTCGCCGTAGCGTTGCAATTCACAGCAGAGCCCTGATGCGATTCACATCATCCGTCTTGTGGAGCGCAAGCTGTTGATACTCATGGGATTGAGACCGGAGCGCAGGCTTCCCGGCTGAATTCGTGTCTTTTGCTTGTTGCGAACTTCATCGAGTCTTGCTGTTGCAGTTCGCCGCAGCATGGGACAGCAAAATCTCGGCGTCGGTCATAACTCATTGATCCGCAGCGAGATTGAGGAGTCTTCAACGAGCCAGAAACGCTTCCTCCGGGCTTGGCAGCCCGGTTGCCTTAACAAAAGTGTGAGTGACCAGGTAGCAAAGAGGCACTCCGGGCGAGGTGAGTTATGACAGTCATCATGGTATTGCTGACGTTCGCAATCTTCTTAGCCATTGATTATGTTCGCGGTCAGAAGCAGTTGGCCAAGCAGCCTGTAGTCCACTCTGTGTTGCGCGAAGCTCCGGCTCGCGTGGTTCCATCGATGGTCGCCGGATTCCAGGTCCCAGAAAACCTCCGCTATCATGCCGGACATACCTGGGCTCTGAGCGAGAGCCAGGAACTTGTCCGCGTCGGACTGGACGACTTCGCGTCCAAGCTGATCGGCAAGATCGACAGCATCGCCCTTCCACAGCGCGGCCGCTGGATCCGCCAGGGCCAGAAGATTTGGACGATTTTCCGCGACGGCAAAGCAGTCGACATGATCTCCCCCATCGAAGGCACGGTGAGCGACATCAATGATTCCGTCGTAAACAATCCGGAACTGGCGCGCAAAGATCCTTACGGCGATGGCTGGCTGGTAACCGTGAAGGCTCCTGACTCCAAGCTCAACTTCCGCAACCTGATTGGGGGAGCGCTGGCCCGCATGTGGACGGAAGACTCCGCTCTGCGCCTCCGCAAGAGAATGCCGGTTGCCATGGCTGCGGCCCTGGCGCAAGATGGCGGCGTCGCCGTGGACGACATCACTGCTCACCTGCCGAACGAGGATTGGGCCACGCTGACCAAGGAGTTTTTCCTGTCGTAAAGACCCCTGGTCGAGGATAGGCCTCGCCCAACCTCCTGTAACAAACGCCGCCCGGCAGAAAGGTCCGGGCGGCGTTACTTTTTGGGGGGAGTGCTACTCGGGAAGAGCTTCTTCAGCGACTGCGCGCGAGAAACTCCGCAGAATGATGACGCCAACCGCGACCGCGGAACTCAGCATGATCACCCGCATGTGCTGCGCAATGGGAATCGAAGCGTCACCGAAAATTGTTCTCAGCAGCCCAAAGCTGGCGCTCGTCGCGCAGAGCGCAAAATAAACTCGCTCACGCAAGCAGCGCGACAGCGTAACGAGCCACGCAAGAATCGACGCGACAATGATGTAAATCTCGATCAGGATGAAATCACCAAGAGTCCCGTTTCCGCGCAGGACTCCAGCCTTCGGCGACATGAATCCATGAATCGCAATCGCCAAAAACACGAAAGAGTGGATCAGTGCGATCAGCGCCCGTTTTCGATTATTCAGAACCCCAAACTCATTCATAGCCGTCGAGCTTAGTTTCGCCCATGCACCCCAACTCCGGTGTGAGCCCTTCCACGAACTCATGTGATTAGGATCACAGAAGCTCCAGATACTCTCTGGAATCCACCAATTGCGAGTGTTACTATCGCGAGCCATATGGCAAATCGGAGCGTGTTTTCCGCAATGTTTCTCTGCATTTTTCTTTGCGCGACGAGTGCCTTCAGCCAGTCAAGCCAATCTCCAACGCACTCTATCGTCTTACATGCCGCGCGCTTGCTCGACGTCAAAGCGGGCAAAATCATCAAGCCCGGCGAGGTTCTCGTTCAGGGCGATCGCATCATCGAAGTGGGCACGTCCGTAAAGCATCCCGCTGGTGCGGAAGTCATCGATTTGGGTGATCGCACTCTCATGCCCGGGCTGATCGATTCCCACATTCATTTATTCCTGCATCCCGGCGCAGAGGACCTTCAGACCGTGCAGGAGTCCGTCCCCGATCGCACGATCATGGCTACGCTCGCCGCTCGCGACGACCTGATGGCCGGATTCACCGCGGAACGCGACATGGGTACCGAGGGTGCAGGATCCGCCGACACCGCTGTTCGCAACGCCATCAACCAGGGACGCATTCCGGGTCCGCGACTGCGCGTCAGCGGCAACGCCATCAACATCCTCGGAGGCCACGAAGACGCCATCGGCTACAACCCGGCGCAGCACGTGCTGCCCAACGCCGATTATGCCAACAACGCCGACGAGCTCGTCGCCGTCATGCGCCAGCAATTCAAAGAGGGTGCGGACTTCATTAAGATCTACGAGACCGGTAAAGATTCGATCAAAGACGGCAAGCTTTCAACTCCCTACCAGTACACCGAGCCGCAACTCGAAGTAGCGGTCAAAGAGGCCGCGCGCCTTGGAAAACACGTCGCGGTACACGCGACGGGAGAGCCGGGCACGCTCTTTGCGGCGCAGGCCGGAGTCGCTTCCATCGATCACGCCGACCAACTGAGCGATGAAACCATGCGGCTGATGAAAGAGAAGCAGATCCCTGCAGTGCCAACCTTCGCAATCTTCGAATATTTCGCTGAGCATGCGGCCACGCCTGAGGCAGCCCAGCGTCTGCATCAAATGCTCGACATCAAAGCGCAGGAATTCAAGAAGCAACTCGCTGCGGGAATTCCCATGGTGGTCGGTTCCGATGTCGGTCCATTTCCGCACGGAACACAAGCCCGCGAGCTTGTGCTGATGGTGAAAAATGGCATGGCCCCCGACGCCGTTCTGAAAGCCGATCTCCTCAATGGCGCCAAACTGCTCGGATGGGAAGGACAGATCGGTTCACTGGAGCCCGGCTATCTTGCCGACGTGATCGCCGTCACTGGCAATCCGCTGGAGAACATCGAGACCGTCACGAATGTCAGCTTCGTGATGAAAGGCGGAGAGGTGTACAAGAAATAGCCGTTTCCCAAACTAGGAACTCGGAAGTACATTCCTCTGCAAAAGAATGCATAGCCGCGCGCACTTCTCGTGCGTCGAAAAAGCTAAGTCCAGCAATTTGAATAGATTGCCGCACCAGAGAAGGTACCCCCCCATGGTGCACGAATTGCCCTGTTAAGGGTGCTCTGCTACCGAGTGGCAGACACTCATGCACATCCGAAAAATCCCGTTTTGGGCAAGCGCCACGTCTCTCGTACTCTCTTCATTCTCCTTTGCTCAGGGTCCACTTGTGAGCGTTCCCGAGGCACCCTCAAATTCGGTGGAACTCACCGCGCCCGCGGTTGCGCCGCAGCCTACGTATGAGTCACATAAGTTCCTCGATCGCAAGAACCGCATTCTTTTTGCAATGGTCGCCGCCTCCAGTGCGGCCGACTTTGCGGTGACGCGCTCCAATCTGCAGAATGGCGGACAGGAACTGAACCCCCTGGTTCGGCCTTTTGGAAAGTCCAGCGCTGGGTTAGCCGTCAACTTCGCCGGAGAAACCGCCGGCGTGATCTGCATGAGCTACCTGCTGCACAAGACCGGCCACCACAAACTAGAGCATGCCATCTCCTACGTGAATATCAGCGCGTCAACCGGTGCGGTTGCCTACGGCCTCACCCATCGCTGACAGCTTCCTGCCAGTCTGTCCTCCCGAAATCTCTACTATCTTGGTAGCATTACAAGACCGGTCTGTGCTCTGTAGATCGCTGCCAAGGTAAAAATATGAAGATCGCGAAAGATGTTACCGAACTGATTGGCCACACCCCGCTGGTCCGCCTGAACAAAGTCACAAAAGGATGCGTCGCCGAGGTCGTGGCCAAACTCGAAAGCCAGAATCCCCTCTCCAGTGTCAAAGACCGCATCGGTATCAGCATGATCGAAGAGGCGGAGCGCGCCGGTAAAATCCAGCCCGGCAAAACCGTTCTGGTCGAGCCCACGAGCGGCAATACTGGTATCGGCCTCGCTTTTGTCGCGGCCGTGAAGGGCTACAAACTGATCATTGTCATGCCCGACACGATGAGCGCCGAGCGCCGCGTGCTCCTGCTCGCTTTCGGAGCAGAACTCGTGCTCACTCCGGGGCCCCGAGGAATGACCGGCGCAATCATTAAGGCCAAAGAGATCCTGGCCAACACTCCTAACACTTACATGCTGCAGCAGTTCGACAATCCTGCCAATCCCAAGATTCACTTCGAAACCACCGGCCCCGAGATATGGAACGATACCGATGGCCGCGTCGACATCCTAATCTCTGGCGTTGGCACCGGCGGCACGATCACCGGCGTCAGCGAATACATCAAGCCGAAGAAGCCGTCGTTCAAAGCCATCGCGGTCGAGCCCACCGACAGCGCGGTCCTCTCCGGCGGCAAACCATCTCCCCACAAGATTCAAGGGATTGGTGCAGGTTTTATTCCGAGTATCCTGCGTCGCGATTACATCGACGAAGTCATCACCGTCACCAACGACGAGGCGATCAACATGGCTCGCCGTCTTCCTCAGGAAGAAGGATTATTCGTTGGCATCTCCTCAGGTGCAGCGGTGGTTGCAGCGCTGCAAGTCGCGGAGCGCCCCGAAAATGCCGGCAAGATGATCGTCGTAATTCTTCCTTCGTTTGGCGAGCGCTACCTCAGCAGTATCCTGTTTCAGGAGTTGCGCGAGAAAGCCATGCAGATTCCGACTTCTCAGATTCCGGCGTGAGCTGACCAATCATGCCGCATCTTCTTGCTCTAATTCGCGAAGACGTCAGCAACGTGATGGAGCACGATCCTGCGGCGAAGTCCCGCTTCGAAGTTTTTCTCTGCTATTCCGGACTCCATGCCGTCTGGTTCTACCGCCTCAACCATTGGTTCTGGAATCACGGTTTCTTTCTCATCGGTCGGTTGCTGTCACAAGTGGGACGCCTTCTCACGGGAATCGAAATCCATCCTGGCGCGAAAATTGGCCGCCGCCTCTTCATTGATCACGGTATGGGTGTAGTCATTGGCGAAACCAGCATCGTCGGGGACGACGTCACGTTGTACCAGGGCGTCACTCTCGGAGGCACGGGCAAAGAGCACGGCAAGCGCCACCCGACCCTCGAAGACAGCGTGGTTGTCGGTGGTGGGGCCAAGATTCTCGGCAACATCACCATCGGAAGGAATTGCCGCATCGGCGCCGGTTCCGTCGTTCTCCGCAACGTTCCGGACAACTCAACTGTCGTCGGAGTTCCCGGCCACATCGTGTTCCGCGAAGGCAAGCGTGTCGTCATCACCGATCCCAAGCAGATCAACGATCCGCTCTCCGAAGCCCTCGCTTCCGTCGCAACGGAGGTCAGCAAACTTCGCGAACGTGTGGCCCAACTCGAAGGCGGCGAACACGCTGCCGAATCCATTCATCCTTCGGTCCAAAGCCTGATGGACGATCTCGACTACCAGATTTAGCTCTGCAGTCGTAAGATGATCCGCTGAGTTGAACCCATCTCAGCGGAGGGCCGTCTTCATGAAGCGCATCCTTTCTGTTCTGCTCTCGTGCTTTTTCCTCGCGCTGTGCTTCGCCGCGGATACCAAAAAAGAAGAAAAGCCCAAACCAGCACAATCCATCGACGAACTCCGTCAGCAACTCGAGAAGATTCTCAAAGACTCGCACACTCCGGGAGTGTCCGTCGCAATCGTGCATAAAGAAGGACCGGAATGGGTTGCAGGTCTCGGCCTGGCCGACGTCGCGAGCAATCGCCCGAACACCCCCGATACACTCTTCCGCATCGGGTCTACTTCCAAGGCATTCACATCACTTTCGATTCTTCTCCTCGCCGATAAAGGCAAGCTGAGCTTGAACGATCCCGCTCACAAACTCGCTCCCGATCTCTGGTTCGAGAATCGCTGGGAAGCCACCGATCCCATACGGGTTGTCAATCTCCTCGAGCACACCACCGGTTGGGACGACATACACTTCCGCGAGTATGCCAAACAAGCGCCGCCCACCATGACTTTGTTCCAGGGACTCGACTACGACCACCACTCGCGCACCTCGCGCTGGCCTCCCGGCACTCGCATGGCGTACTGCAACGCCGGTCCTCCCGCCGCTGCGTACATTGTCGAGAAGGTCACCGGACAACGTTTCGAAGATTTCGTCCAACAGAATCTCTTCACTCCGATCGGGATGAAGACTGCCACATACTTCCCACCGCCCGCAGGCACCGCGACAACTCTTTATCACCCCGACGGCAAGACTCCGTACCAGTACTGGAACATCATCATGCGTCCCGCCGGCTCGATTAACGCCTCTGCCAATGATATGGCCGCCTACGTCCAGTTCTATTTGAATCGCGGAGCGGTCGCCGGTAAGCAGATCGTTCCCGCTGCGGACATCGATCGCATGGAAAATCCCGAGAGCACCTGGGCGGCGGAAGATGGCATGAAGGCGGGATACGGCCTGAGCAATTACTGGAACGTCCAGGAAGGCTTCGTCTACCACGGTCATGATGGCGGCGTAGAGGGCGGCATCACCGACATGTCATACATGCCCGACCACAACGTCGGATATTTCTTCAGCATCAATTCCGGCAGCGGCGATGCCTTCGACAAAATCGGCAAGGCCATCCGCGCTTACATCACCAGCAAGATGCCTAAGCCGGAAATTCCGCCCGCCGCGCCTTTGCCCGCCAATGCCAGCGACTATGCGGGCTGGTACGAGCCCGACTCTCCCCGCGTCGAAATGACGAAGTTTATCGACCGCCTTGCCGGACTGACACAAGTCCGTTTCGAAGACGGCAAGCTGCTGACCCGACGCCTCGGAGAATGGAATGAAGTCTACATCCCTGTTGTCGGTACGCAGTTCCGCCATGTCCCGAAGAAGGATCCGCCCGAACCGATAGCATCTTTCGAACTGCTGACTCCAAATTCCGAGGGCCGTTTCATCGAGGCTGGCTTCGGCAACACCATGAAGCACGTTCCCGGCTGGTTCGCGATCGGCGAAATTCTGCTCACGATCTTTGTTCTCCTCTCGATGATCGCAATCCTTCTCTACGCGCCGTTCTGGCTGATCGGCGGCCTCTTCAAGCGCCGCCGCCGTCCCGCCGAGCGCAGCATGCGCCTCTGGCCGCTGATTGCCGTTCTCAGCCTCATCGCGATGGTTGCCATTGTTGCCGTGAGTGGTGACGAACTAATCGAACGCATGGGCAATTTCACGGGGTGGTCGCTCGCCGTGTTTCTTACAACTGCCCTGTTCGGTCTCGCCTCGCTCATCAGCATCATTGCAGTGTGGATCAGCTCCAGCGAAATCGTCCGTCCGGGAGTCCGGCGATTTTCCTGGATTGTCTCCATTGCTCTTCTCATTGCAACCGCGTACCTCGCGTTCTATGGCATGATCGGTCTGAGGCCCTGGGCTTAGCGCACTCGGGCGCTTTGTCACACGCGCGCAGCATCGGAGGAGCAGATGTCAATCGAATGGTCCCGTCGCAGTTTTCTCGCCACCGCAGCCGCTGCGGCGGGATCGACCTTCTTGCCTCGCATGATGGCCGCCGCTCCTCCCCAAGATCCTGTGGTGAACGCGACGACGAAAGATGGCAAGCCACTCCATCGCGAAAAGGTTCCGTGGAAAGTCTTGCCGTTTCCGCTGAAGCAAGTCCGTCTGGGCGACAGCCCATGCAAAGCCGCCATGGAAGCGGATCGCCGCTTCCTAAACTCGCTGCCTCCCGACCGCCTGCTGCACACCTTCCGCATCACGGCCGGAATTCCTTCCTCTGCCGAACCTCTCGGCGGTTGGGAAAAGCCCGACTGCGAGCTCCGCGGCCATTACGCCGGTGGACACTATCTCTCCGCCGCCGCGCTGATGTATGCCTCTTGCGGCGATGAAGATCTCAAGAAGAAAGTCGACACCGTCGTCGCTGGACTCGGCCAGTGCCAGGCGGCGCTCAAAAGCGGATACCTCAGTGCCTTTCCCGTCGAATTCTTCGATCGTCTCCGCGAACGCCAGCAGGTCTGGGCTCCCTTCTACACGATCCACAAGATCATGGCGGGCCTGCTCGACATGTACTCCTACTGCGGCAATGAGCAGGCGCTCGACATGGCGCAGAAGATGGCCGGTTGGGTCGATCTCTACACCGAATCGCTCAGCTACGAGCACATGCAACGAGTGCTCGGGACCGAATTCGGCGGCATGGGCGAGGTGCTCTCGAATCTTTACGCGGTCACTGGGAACAAAGATTATCTCCATATCGCCCAGCGCTTTGACAAGAAACAGTTCTTCGATCCTCTCGCCGCGCATCGCGACGAACTGAAGGGTCTGCACGTCAACACACATATTCCGCAGGTGATCGCGGCAGCGCGCTATTACGAACTCACCGGCGAGCGCCGCTACCGCGACATCGCTGAATACTTCTTGAACGAAGTCGTTAGTGAACGCTCGTACTGCACCGGTGGCACCAGCAACAGAGAATCCTGGAATACTGACCCAGGCAAGCTCTCCACAGAACTCGGCCCCGACACCACCGAGTGCTGCTGCGCTTACAACATGATGAAGCTGACCCGTCACCTGTTCGGCTGGTCGGCCGACGCCCGCCTCATGGACTACTACGAGCGCACGCTCTTCAACCATCGCCTCGGCACCATCAATCCCGAAGACGGCACCATGATGTACTACCTCCCGCTCGCCTCCGGCTACTGGAAAACCTTCGGCGCGCCCTTCGACGCTTTCTGGTGCTGCACCGGAACCGGCTCCGAGGAGTACGCCAAACTCACTGACACGATCTACTTCCACGGAGACGACTCGCTTTATGTGAATCTCTACATCGATTCACAACTGGAGTGGCCTGAGAAAGGTCTCCGCCTGAAGCAGCAGACGCGCTTCCCCGAAGAGCAAGGAACCGCCATCGCGATCTCAGCCGACCGTCCGACCGAACTCACCGTGAACGTGCGAATCCCTTACTGGGCCGGCCGAGGAACTGTGAAGATCAACGGAGCCGAGCTTAAAGCATTCGCCAGCCCAGGCAGCTATCTCTCCGTGACGCGCATCTGGAAGACCGGCGACAAGATTGAACTCCGTCTCCCGATGTCCCTCCACATTGATCCCATGCCCGACGACGAAACTGTTCAGGCGGTGCTGTACGGCCCTCTGGTCCTCGCCGGACGCTTCGGCACCGTCACGAAGGAAATGACATTCAGCGGCATGGGCCCGAAGACCGGACAACAGGTCAAAGTGCCTGACATTGTTGGCGATCCCACCTCTCTATCCTGGGTCGAACCTGACTCGAAGCAGCCGCTCGCATTTCACTCTACCGGCCAGCCTCAACCGGTATCACTGGTCCCCCTGAACTCGGTTCTTCACGAGCATTACGCGGTCTACTGGAAGGTGAATCGCCGTGCCTAGCCTCGCCGGAAGAAAGTTTCCTTCATTTGCCCATCGTGGCTTTGACAAACCCGGCGTGACCGTTTAATGTTCCGCTTTGCGTAAACGTTTACGGACGTCGTATTCGCTGGACGCACTTAATATCTACGGTCCCAGTCTTTACTCATGTTGCTGAAAACGCTCCGCGAAGAGGTGTTGGAAGCCAACCTGGAACTCGTCCGCCGCGGACTCGTCCTCTACACCTTCGGCAACGCCAGCGGGACTGATCGCAATGAGGGACTGGTTGCCATCAAGCCCAGCGGTGTCCCCTACGAACAGCTCAAGCCCGAGCACATGGTTGTCTGCGATCTCGCAGGCAAGATCGTCGATACCAACCTGCGGCCGTCCTCCGATCTCCCGACCCATCTCGAGCTTTACCGACGTTTCCCCAACATCGGCGGCGTCGCTCATACCCACTCGGAATACGCGACAGCCTGGGCTCAGGCCGAGACTCCGATCCCTTGCTTCGGGACCACGCACGCCGACTATTTCCACGGCCCGGTTCCGGTCACCGACCGTCTAAGCATGGCAGAAATTGCCGCGGACTACGAACTCGAAACCGGTAAGGCGATCTGCCGCACATTCGCAAACCTCGACCCCAATTGCATTCCCGCAGTACTCGTCGCCGGACACGCCCCGTTTTGCTGGGGACCGACCCCCGCAGTTGCAGCGCACAATGCCGTCATCCTGGAATACGTCGCTCGCATGGCAGCACACACATTGTCGATCAACGCCGATTCGCGGCCGCTCGCCCGCGAATTGCACGATAAACACTTTCTTCGCAAGCACGGTACCAACGCCTATTACGGACAGGTCAAGACCAAATGAATCTTGCTCTGCTGCTCTTGAAAGTTCCCACTCTCGTTCATCTCTCGGCAGTCGACCTGGTCATCATTGTTTTCTACTTTGTCCTGGTCCTGGGCATCGGCCTCTATCTGAAAGGACAGGCGAATACCGGCGAAGACTTCTTCATGGCTGGACGCGAGATGACAGCTTGGGTAGCCGGCCTGGCCTTTCTCTCCGCGAACTTGGGATCGCTCGAACTGATGGGCTGGGCCGGTAACTCTTACAAGTACGGCATCCTCGCTGCTCACTGGTATTGGGTCGGCGCCATTCCCTCGATGCTTTTTCTGGCGCTGGTCATGATGCCGTTCTATTACGTTTGTAAAACCCACTCCGTCCCGGGCTACCTGAAGCTGCGCTTCGGAAAAGGCGCTCAGACCATTTCGTCGATCTCCTTCGCATTCATGACCGTGTTGATGAGCGGCATCAACATGTACGCGATGGCCGTGGTCATGAAAGTCGTTCTGGGCTGGAACATGCATTTCAGTATCTGGGTCTCGGCCGGCACAGTTGCTGTGTATGTGGCTCTCGGCGGATTACGCTCTGCCATCTTCAACGAAGTTCTTCAATTCTTTCTGATTTGGGCGGGGGCGTTGCTGATCCCGATCCTGGGCTTGATTGAAGCCGGCGGCTGGCACGGTTTGCAGGCCAAAATTCTGCAGAACCTGACCGCACTGAATGTGCCCAATCCGGGCTCGTACACCCACCTGTGGTCAACCTTGGGAAATTTCAACGACAACCCGATGGGCATCAACTGGGCCGGGATTGTTTTTGGCCTTGGCGCAGTGATCGCCATGGGTTACTGGACCACCGACTTTTTAGTGGTGCAGCGCGTGTTGGCGGCGAAAGACCTGCGCTCAGCCGAGTTGGCTCCCATCATCGGTGCGGCATTCAAGATGTGCGTGCCCTTCATCGTGATCCTCCCCGGCCTTCTGGGACTGGCTCTGCTGCGCGATCCGCAGGGACATCTGCTTCGATTAGTTCCTGCAAACTTGGCATGGTCTCCGCAAGGCCAGGCGCAGGGATTGCACGGCTATGACGAAGTCCTTCCCCTCATGCTCGCCCGCTATTGCGGACCAGGCTTGCTGGGCTTGGGTATCACCGCGCTGATTGCCGGTTTCATGTCAGGGATGGCGGGCAATGTTAGTGCCTTCACCACGGTTTGGACCTACGACATCTATGGAACTCTGATTAATCAGAACGCCACGGATGAGTCCAAGGTCAAGATGGGCCGCTGGGTTACGGTGATCGGAGTCGTTGTCAGCATCGGTACCGCGTACATTGCGGCAGGCGCGCCCAGCATCATGGACTACGTGCAGGCATTGTTCAGTTTCTTCATCGCCCCCCTATTCGGGACCGTGCTGCTCGGGATGATGTGGAAACGCGCCACGCCCGCGGGCGGCTGGACGGGCCTGCTCGCCGGAACGTTGTCTTCGATCGGCATGTACACCTGGGTCAAGGTCGATCCCAATGCAGTACGCTACGTGGCTCTCTCCATGGACGCACAGGATCAGGCGCAGAACATGTTCCGCGCTCTCTGGTGCTGCCTCATATGCATCATTGTTACCGTCGTCGTCAGTTATCTGACGCAACCCAAGCCGGATTCTGAGTTGAAAGACGTCGTCTACGGCCTGACTCCGATTCCGAAAACTGAACACGTCACCATATTCCATAGTCCGGTTTTCTGGGGCGCGGTGGTGGCCGCTATTTTTGTAATTTTGCAGATTATTTTCTGGTAGGAGCAACGCATGAAAACCGGAAGTCACCTCTCCATATGGTTCTTCACGGGACTGTGCCTGGGCGTGAATGGCGCCCTGATTTTCGCCACGGGGATTTTCGAACTCATGCGTCCTCCCGCCAATAAGGTCGTGCTCTACGATTTGCACGCCAACGTGTGGTGGGGCGCGGTCCTGCTGATCCTTGGCTTGTTGTTCACCTTGCGCTTCTCGCCCGCGCGGGAGCGCGCTCGCATGGCGGGCAAGTCTTAGTCGATACATTTCATCTTTACGAAAAGGATTCATATGTCTGAAAAAAAGAAAATGACGATGGGTGTCATCATCGGGAACCGAGGTTTTTTCCCCGATCAGTTGGCGAAGTCAGGACGCGAGGAGATGATCCAGACGCTGAAAAAGGCTGGCATGGACTCGATCGTCCTCGGCCCTGAAGACAGCAAGCACGGAGCCGTGGAAACGCACGAAGAAGCCAAGCGCTGCGCCGCTTTGTTCCGCAAACATGCTGACAAGATCGATGGCGTAATCGTGTCTCTGCCCAATTTCGGGGACGAACGTGCCGTCGCCGACACACTACGTTTGGCCCGTCTGGGTGTGCCGGTCCTAGTGCAGGCTACTCCGGACGACGCATCGAAGATGACGATCCTCCATCGCCGTGACAGCTTCTGCGGCAAGATGTCAGCCTGCAACAATCTCCGCCAGTACGGCATTCCGTACTCGCTAACCCGTCTGCACACTGTCAGCCCCAATTCCGAGGACTTCCAGAACGATCTCGCCTGGTTCGCGGCCGTCTGCCGCATCGTGAACGGCTTCCGTAATTTGCGCATCGGCAGCATCGGCGCGCGACCGACGGCCTTCAACACCGTTCGCTACAGCGAAAAGTTGCTCGAGCGTAACGGCATCTCGGTCGAGACCCTGGACTTGTCCGAAGTCTTCGGGCGTATCGGCAAAACCAAAGACGACAACGCCGGCGTGAAAGCAAAACTGGACGAGATCAAGAAATACGCCAGCACCAAGAATGTCCCCGATGCGGCGCTAATGAAGATGGCCAAGCTCGGATACGTCGTCGATGAATGGATGAAGCAGACCGACCTTCAAGTCAGCGCCGTCCAGTGCTGGACCTCGATGGAGGAATATTTCGGGGTCGTTCCTTGCACCATCATGAGCATGATGAGCAACAAACTGCTGCCGGCAGCCTGCGAAGTCGACGTCTGCGGCACGCTCAGCATGCACGCTCTAGCTCTCGCTTCCGAAACGCCAAGCGCGCTGCTCGACTGGAACAATAATTACGGCGACGATCCCAACAAAGCCGTTTGCTTCCACTGCAGCAACCTGCCCAAGCATTTCTTCCAGGACATCCGAATGGATTTCCAGGAAATCATCGCCGGGACGGTAGGCAAGGAGAATACATTCGGCACGGTCGTCGGCCGCGTGAAACCCGGTGCCATGAGCTTCGCCCGCTTCTCCACCGACGACACCGCAGGAATTATGCGCGGCTACGTCGGCCAGGGCGAGTTCACCAGCGACGCGCTGAACACCTTCGGTGGCGTCGGCGTCGTCGAGATTCCGCAGCTCCAGAAGTTGTTGCACTACATCTGCGAGAACGGATTCGAGCACCACGTCGCAGCAAACTTTTCGACGACGGCGGGTGCAGTGCATGAGGCCGCGGTCCGTTATCTCGGCTGGCAAATGTACTGGCACGGGAACTGAGTCGTCTGTGCCGGAATGACAGCGCGAGCTTTGTCATTCCGAGAAGCGAAGCGACGAGGAACCTGCTGTTTTCTCGCCACTTCTCCGAACTTCACATCATGACCCTCGTAGCGGGAGTAGATTTCGGAACCCTCAACGTCCGCGTCTCGATTGTAGACAGCGAGCGCGGACTGCTCGCCTCTGCCGTCTCTGAATACCCCCTGCATCGCAAGCGCGAAGACCCCGACTTCGCTACGCAATCGCACGACGATCACATGAGCGCTCTCGCCGAGGCCACGCGCCAGGCGGTCAAAGCGGCACGAATTTCTGGCGATCAGGTCGAATCCATCGCTCTCGACACAACAGGATCGAGCGTGATCCCGGTGGGCGAAGGCATGGTGCCGCTCGACGACTACTACTTGTGGTGCGATCACCGCGCCAAGCTGGAAGCCGCGCTGATCACCGAACTTGCGCGCATTGAAAAGCTGCAAGCCATCGAATGGTGCGGCGGGATCTATTCCTCCGAATGGGGCTGGGCCAAGCTGCTGCATTGGCTGCGGCATAATCCCGCGAAACGCGGCCAGTTCGTCAGCGCCTTCGAGCACTGCGACATGGTCGCCGCCACACTCTGCGGAATCGCCGATCCGCGGCGGGTGAAGCGCAGCGTTTGCGCGATGGGACACAAGTGGATGTGGAACGCCTCTCTCGGCGGGTTGCCACCCGAAAGTTTCTTGGCGAAAGTTGATCCTCTACTCGCCGGGGCGCGCGACAAACTCGATGGGGAATATGCGACGTCCGATAAGATCGCCGGCAAACTCAGCACGGATTGGGCCGAAAAACTTGGCCTGCGTGCAGGCATCCCGATCCCTGTGGGAGCGTTCGACGCTCACTGGGACGCGATCGGCGCGGGCGCGAAAGAAGGCGACGTCGTCAACGTGGTCGGCACGTCAACCTGCATCATTGCTTACGCCCCCAAAGCGCAACTGATCCCCGGCGTCTGTGGAGTCGTGCTGGGCAGCGTCCATCCGCAGTTCACTGGAATCGAGGCAGGCCTCTCCGCCACCGGAGACATCTTCAGCGCGATCGCGCGTCGCGCTGGCACGACAGTCGAAGAATTGAGCAAAGGCCTCGACAAGTACCGCGCCGGCCAGACTGGCCTTTTGCGCCTGACGTGGGATAACGGTGACCGCACGGTGCTGGTGAATCCGAACCTCGGTGGAATGACGCTGGGCTGGAATCTGCTGCACACGGCGCAAGACGAACTGTTCGCCGCGATCGAAGGCACAGCATTCCACACCCGGGTCATCCTTGATCGCATGAGTGAATACGGAGCTCCGACGCAGCGCGTCATCAACGGCGGAGGTGTTCCGCAGAACAATCCCGTGCTGAATCAGGTCTACGCTAACGTGCTCGGACGGCCAGTACTCGTTCCGAGCGGCAAAGTTACGGGTCTGGGATCAGCCATCTTCGCTTTTATGGCGGCAGGAGCGTTCAAGTCTATCGGCGAAGCCCAGGACAAAATCTGCCCGAAGCACACGGTCTACGAGCCGCAACCAGAGACGCAGCAAACCTACGCGTCACTCTACGATCTCTACCGCAAAATCTATTTCGAATTCGGACGCCCCGACAGCTCGCCGTTCGGCGATGTGCTGCCTAGGCTGATTCAGATCGCGCGGGGATGATCTGCCTAAAACGTTGTCATCCTGAGCCGCGTTGTTTGCGGCGAAGGATCCGTTGCAACTAGCCGACGACTACATAGATCCTTCGACCCGCACAGAACGCCGGTCTCAGGATGACGCGCCACAAGCTTTCCTGTCCAAGTCCTAGCTTTATCCACCGGCGATGGCGCCGATGATGAGATACGGCTCTTTCCCCGACACCACAGCGTCAGGCAGCGCGGCGTCCGGAGATTCGTGCGTCAAGTCTTCCTGGCAAGCGAAAAAGCGCAGGAAAGCGCGGCGCTGTTTGGTTTCATGATCGCGAATTGCTCCCTTGAGCATCGGGTAGCGCTCTTCGAGCGCATCCAGAACGGATCGCTGCGTGACCGGACCTTCGACCGGAATCTCAACCTCGTGGCCAACATGTGCCAGGGTGCGAAGATGCTGGGGAAGCTCGACTCGGATCGTGACTGCCACTCAATTCACCTTCACTTTACGTATGTCTCTTGTAGATATTCGACCTTCCAGTCGCTTGCCGTGCGGTGGCTCTTCCAATCGTTGCCCGTACGAACCCAGACCTCGCCGAAGACGCTCTTGGCTTTCGTGGTCTCGCCTCCGGACTTTCCTTCGTACTGCGCGATGTATGTGACCAGCGCCGCATTCGGTCCGAGAGGCTTCACCGTGAAATCGCTGAGTGTGTAGTTCAGCAGTTCGTAGTCGTCGACGGCGTTGACCTCTGCCTTTTTGTCGCCGAACGCAGAGAGGCCTTCCTCAAACATGCGGAAGTTGTCATCAATCAGCGTCGACAGAGTGGCTTTATCTTTCTTCTTGAAGGCGTCCCAGAGTTTGTGGACCTTCGCTTCAAGCACTACGGTTTCGGATTCCGGCTTGGCGGCCGGTTTCTCCTGCGCCGTCGCCGTACATGCCATCGACAACAACATCGCTACTGCAACGAACACTCGTTTCATATCTTTCTCTTTCTCCCGGGACAAACCGTACAACGTTAAGCCTCAAGAAAATTACGGCAGCGTCTGCACTTCTACTGACAGCACCGCCGGCAAATCTCGGACGATTGGGGACCAGGAATCTCCCGCGTCGGGGGAGCAGTAGACCTGGCCTCCGGTTGTACCGAAGTAGATGCCGCACTTGTCGAGCGTATCGACGGCCATGGCATCGCGCAGAACGTTGACGTAGCAGTTCTCCTGCGGCAGGCCCTTGGTCAGCGCTTCCCACTGATCGCCCCCTGACTTGCTGCGATAGACCCGCAACTTGCCTTCGTGCACGAAGTGCTCGCCGTCGCTCTTGATGGGGATGACGTAGATCGTCTCGGGCTCGTGCGAGTGCACATCGATGACGAATCCAAAATCAGTCGGCAGATTGCCGCTGACCTCGCGCCAGTTTTCGCCAGCGTCATCGGAACGCATGACGTCCCAGTGCTTCTGCATGAAGAGCACGCCGGGACGCTTGGGGTTCATGGCGATGTGGTGGACGCAGTGTCCGATTTCGGCAGTTGGATTGGGGATGTACTTCGAGTAGAGACCCTTATTGATGGGCTTCCAGGACTTGCCGCCATCGTCAGTGCGAAAGGCGCCCGCGGCCGAGATCGCGATGTAGATGCGGTCTGGATCTTTCGGATCGAGAAGGATGGTGTGAAGGCACATGCCTCCGGCGCCGGGCTGCCAGTTCGGACCGGTGCCATGTCCGCGCAGGCCGGAGAGTTCGTGCCAGCTCTTGCCGCCATCGGTCGATTTGAAGAGCGCGGCATCTTCGACTCCGGCGTAGACCGTATCGGCGTCGGTCAGCGAAGGTTCCACGTGCCAAACGCGCTTGAACTCCCAGGGATGTTGGGTGCCGTCGTAGAACTGATGCGTCGTGAGGGGCGCGGCGGCGGTGTCGTAGACAAACTTGTTGCTCTCGCCTTTCGGCCAACCTTGTGGCGTTGCGGTCGACTCTCCCGGAGGCGTGCCGGGCTGGTGCCAGGTCTTGCCACCGTCATCGGAGCGCTGGATGATTTGGCCAAACCAGCCACTGGTCTGCGAGGCGTAGATGCGGTTGGGATCGGCAGGCGATCCCTTGAGGTGGTAAAGCTCCCATCCGGTGAAGTGAGGACCGGTGACCTCCCATTTGTCGCGCTTGCCGTCGGCCGTAAGAATGAAGGCTCCCTTACGCGTGCCCACAAGAACTCGAACTCTGCTCATATCAACTCCTCAGCTGTGGTTGATTGCCCCAGGAAAAAGAATAGGTCTGCATTCTAAACGAGCGGGAGGAGGAGTCAAACTGAGGGCGGGTTGGGGATGAACACCGGTAAGTCTTTGCAAATCAAGACTTTACATGCAAGTTGCTGATGCGAAAAGAGTTACGAAATGTGGCACAATTCAAATTTTTTTCTAGAGAATGCACAAAATATTGAAAACAAACGGGTTGTGCGCGCAGCGGTCGAGCTGTCTTTGCAAAATATTGAATCCAAAATACTTAGATGTAAAATCTTGGATCGTAAGGACTTAGTTCCCACCGAGCCCCCCGAAGTCTGCGAAGATAAGCTTGCTTCCGCCATCGGCTGGGGCTAATGGTCGGATGACGGGCCTGTGGAACGCAAGGTCAGATGTCACACAAAAAGCAGGTGCTCCTGTGGATATCTTTTTTGGTGACTTTCTTGACCTAGGGAAGTTTCTGAATCATCCCTTTTGGTCGGATGCGCTACAAACTTGGAAACGTGGTTAATTTTATGGATAGCCGTAATGATAGAGCAGCGAATTAAAGAGTTATGTGCGCGGCTGGTGAGCTCGAGCGATCCGGCGGAAATCGAAGAGATTGGGGAGCAGCTTCGGTCTGCGATTCATGAGCACGTCGAAACGCTTCGCCAGAGACTTCCCATCGCTGAAGCGCTGGAATCGTCTTATTCGTAGTCGAGAACTGACCGGGCAAGGCCGTTTGTGGTGGTGCTTCTTTCGTTCCGTCGGCGCTGACTGCCGTTCAACTCCAGTTCACCCTCGACTCGCGCCCCTTCGGCTTCGCTCAGGGCAGGCGTGAGCTGCATTCTATCGCCGCTTCGCGCCGGATCCCAGTTCGAGATTTGCTCAGTTCCCAAGTGGAAGTTCGATCGGTTTCCGAGTTGGAGATTCGATCCCGTTCCCGATACACGTCTCGCTCGCCGTACGGCAAACGTTGTATGGAACGCCGTATGGATAAAGCTATAGGTTTTAAGTTTAAGGACTTGTCGGGGGCAGACTCGTTTTACAGTCCGGCGGCGGAGGGTTGGCTTACTTGTCGCGACAGGAGATCGAAACCATTATTCATCCGCACACGAGTGCCGCGCTGGAGCGCGCCGAAAGCCGCTTGCAGCAAAGCGATGAAGTGTTTCGTCTGCTCGTCGACAGTGTCAAAGACTACGCCATCTTTCTGCTGGATCCCTCCGGCAGGGTCATGACCTGGAACCAGGGGGCGGAAAAGATAAAAGGCTACAAAGCCGGCGAGATCATCGGCGAACATTTCTCACGGTTCTATCCGCAGGAGGCGCGGGAGAGCCGATGGCCGGACCGCGAACTGGAGATCGCGGCGCGGGAAGGCCGGTTTGCAGACGAAGGACTGCGGATCAGAAAAGATGGTTCCAGCTTCTGGGCGCACGTGGTGATCACCGCGCTGCGAGACAAAGACGGGGAGTTGCGCGGATTTTCCAAGGTAACCCGCGACCTTTCGGAGCGGAAAGTTCTGGAAGAGCGTACCCGGCAACTGAATAAGGAATTACGGACGCGGGTAGCCGAGCTGACGGAATCGCAGCGCCAGGTGGAGTTGCGGACACTGGAACTGCAAAGGCTCTCGGCCGAACTGATGCGCGTGCAAGATGAAGAGCGCAGAAGGATGGCGCGCACGCTGCATGACGATCTCGGGCAGGAACTCACGGCGCTGAAGATCGATCTGGAAGTGATACGAGCGGATGAGTCGGGGGAAAAGCCCGACTTGAAGCATTCGCTTCAATTAGCAGAGAGCGCGTTGCGCAAAGTGCGGAACATGTCGTATCTGCTGCACCCGCCGCTTCTAGAGGAGTCGGGTTTGCTGCCGGCCTTGCACTGGTACTTCGACGGCCTGCAGAGCCGCGGGCAATTACGAATTACCTTCGACTACAAGCCGGTGCTGTTTCCGCGTCTGCCACGCGAGATCGAGAATGCAATCTTCCGTGTGATCCAGGAATCGCTCACCAACATCTACCGGCATTCGCAGAGCCAGGATGCCCGAATCGACCTGATACAAGAGCCTGACGCGGTCACGGTTAGGATTCGAGATTTCGGGAAAGGATTTCCGGATCTGCGGGGTCCCGGCGCTCCGCTTCCGGGAGTGGGCATCAGCGGAATGCGGGAGCGCGTTCACCATCTGGACGGCGAACTAAAAATCTCAAACGCAGAACCCGGGGCGCTGGTGCAGGCGACGATTCCGTTGGTCGAACCCGCGACGGCATCACTGTAATAATCCCGCGCTTGAACGGGTAGCCGCTTCTACGGCTTCAGTCCTCTGTCGTGATTACATACGCCAAGTTGCGCCAATGGACACCAACCCTTGAAAGCGACGCGGGCCGGGTGTAAGTTCACGCAACCAATATCCCCTCCGTGCGGTCGGTGAGAACGTTCCGGCAAAAGGAGCAGCGCCGATGGCCGATGAAGAAACACCGAAGAAGCCTCCGTCCAGCGCGCCAGCGCCCGAGACCGAGGACTGGCGGGATCTCGCCGCGAAAGCCGCGGAAGAAAAAGAGCCAAAGAAAATGCTCGAACTGGTGAGCGAGTTGTGCGACAAACTGGATCAGCGTGAGGCAGCCCGCAAGAGCGCTCACCAACCGAAGAAGTGAGCGCGCAATGCTACCCGATTGACCCGATGTTTGGGCTTACGATGTAACTATACGGTTACAACTATACGGTGAATAATCGACAGTTTTCAGATTGGCCGCAACGAGCAAAGGGAAGGAGCATTACCCATGCCAGGCCATGAAGGTTTGCAGTTCAGTTTTATTCCGTATTCTTTGCTTTTCGGCGAAGAGTTACCGAGTGAATTCCGGCCACAATCGGAAGATGCGGGGAAAAAGGTCACGTGCGAGTTGTGCGGGTTTCCACTTGCAGGAGAGCCTCCGGTGCTTTTGGAGTCGGGCAGATGCGTGCACCTGGAGTGCTATCTCAACGCTTCCAAGGACAAGCAGTGAGCAATGAGCAGCGAGCTTGGAGCGAACCGAGGCGGTTGCTCGACGGCCCGTGGCACATCGTTCATAGGTAATGCACTACTTTCCACTCTTTTCGTGTGCGGGACGAATACGACCGTACTTGGCGTCAATCAGATCGTTTAGCTGGCGAACCAACTCATCGAAGACGGCCGGGTCTTTCTCTTCCTGAATCCGTTTGCAGAGCGAGTTCATGCGATCGCGTTCTTCGGGTGTCAAATGTCCAATCCTCAGAGGAAAATTTCCGTGGGATCGTAGCAGCCCGCGCTTGGATGAGTCTGTACGGAACCCTACAAAGTACCCATGCACATGCCAGCAAGCAGAGCGCTCGCTTCGCCAGGAATAAGAATACCGCCGGCGGACAGCAGATTCCTCAGCGGCTAAAGCCGTTTCGGAATGACAAATTCAGGAAAAGGCATCGGAATGACAAAGCCCAGTACAGCAGATTCCTCAACGGCTAAAGCCGTTTCGGAATGACAAAAATCAGAGAGAGAGAGAGACAATGGGGTTGCACTTTCGAGTTTTGGATACAGGGATCACTGTAGAGAGTTCGCGTGTGGGATGTACTACAGTGCTGGGTCCGCCCGGTTGCTCCCTGTGACTGATCCCATCACCAGCCTCGTGCAGAGAATGATTGAGGCTGAGGACCCAGAGGAATTGCGGGCACTGCGGCATCAGCTGAATCAAGCCATTCACGAGCGGCTGCAAGAGCTTCGAAAGCAGGCTCGTGAATTGGATCGCAAAACATCGCGATGAACTCGGGCCGGCCGAATGAGCGGAGCAGAGTTTTGCCGGTTCAAAATCCCCACTTCTCGCGCAAAAAGCGCGCGAGAAATGGGGCACCCATCCGACTGACAGACTGACACAACCTTGCTCTAGCTGGAGACATCGAACGCAGCCGGGGGACATGGGCGTGTCGAACTCCGATCTGACATCGATATTGTTTGTTCTCCTACTGCTGGTTGGGCTGGCGCAGTTGCTTGGCTTGGCGTTTGTGAAACTGCGGCAGCCGAAGGTCGTCGGCGAGATCGCGGCAGGAATCATTCTCGGACCATCGCTGCTGGGAAGATTCCCGTTTGCATCCCGGTTCACGGAAATCACGACGCATCACTCTGCCATTCTCAACTTTGTCTACTGGCTCGGACTGCTGATGCTGATGTTTTTGTCGGGCGCAGAGACGAGGAACCTGTTTACGCGCGAGGAGCGTAGTGAGGTCGGCTGGCTGACGATCGTCGGGACAGGAATCCCGTTTGCCCTGGGGTTGATTGTGGGGCCATGGCTGATCAGCCCCTCGTTGGCAGGACTGAACGGCAACCGCATTTCGCTGATCATCATTCTGGCAGTGGGAGTGGCGGTCACGTCGGTTCCGGTGGTATCGAAGATTTTTTCTGATCTGAAGATCCTGCACACGCGCTTCGCTCGGCTGGTTCTGGGAGTGGCCGTGCTCGAGGACATCGTGCTCTGGCTGGCGCTGGCAATCGCGACCGCAATGGCCGGGAAGACGGTTCTTCATCCGGGGGAGATGGCCGGGCATCTTGCCGCGACACTGGCCTTCTTTGGACTCGGCCTGACGATCTTGCCGCGGGTTGTGAAGCGGATCAACAAGGCGGAGTTCAACGTGCTCGCCAAGCAATCGCCGGTCGCGTATGCGATTGCTGTGTTGCTGGGGTACTGCGTGCTGGCAGGCGCGCTGGACGTGAGCCTGGTGTTTGCCGCTTTTTTGGCGGGATTCGCGGTGGTGCACAAGAAGCGCCGGTTATTTGCCGATGCGCTGGATGCGATCGGGAAAGTGTCGTTCGCGTTTTTCATACCGGTCTATTTTGCGATCGTGGGATTGAAGATCGATCTGGTGCGGGGATTCTCGCTGTGGATGCTGGCCGCATTTCTGGTGGGAAGCTGCGCGATCAAGGTGCTCTCTGTTTCGCTGGCCGGGCGATTCGCAGGCTTTCGCGGGCTCGACCTGATCAATCTGGCGATCACTACAAATGCGCGCGGCGGCCCGGGGATTGTGCTGGCGAGCGTGGCGTTCGAGGCGGGGATCATCAGTCCAAAGTTCTATACGACACTGGTGCTGGCCGCGATTCTCACATCACAAATGGCGGGCGCGTGGCTGGATTTCGTATTGCGGAAAGGCTGGCCGTTGCTCACGCCGAAAGATGTGCCGCAGATCGAGGTTGTCGCTGGAGAGAGCCAGGCCGCATAGGCGCCGCACAGCGCCAGCATCTCGCTTCGCTCGATGCCGGACGAGGCGTCCGCCCCTGCACAAGCCTCGCGGGCGAGGGCGCCCGCCCCTACAAAACCTCGCGGGCGAGGGCGCCCGCGCCACAACTTCCTCAACTCAGCTCCTTCACGGTGATTTCGTAGCGGAAGTGATCGGGGTCGAGAGGATCGAGGCGTCCTTCTGCGGTTTCGGCCTGCGGATACATGAAGAAGATGAGTGGGTCGCGGCTTGATCCGGGCAGGGAAATATCTTGTCCGTAGTTGTAGGCCATCCAGTTCATCTCCCAGGAACCGAAAAGGCGGGTACGGGCTTTCGTGACGGGTGCGTCGTTCAGTTTCAAATGGCCTGGAGGCTCCTCCAGGACCACTTTGCGCACGTCGGCAGGATCGACGGGAACCCATCCGTGGTTCTCGAGGAAGACTTCAGCGCGGCAATGCTGGCTTTTGGTAGCCGTGGCGGAGGGTATGCCGAGACTCTTATAGCCGAACTCAGATTTCGCGAGACGCAGGCCGTAGACGTGGCGTGCGGGAAGTCCGACGGAGCGGGCCATGCCGACGTAGAGGGCGTTGAGGTCGGCGCACTTGCCGCCGAGGTCTCCGGACTCGAGCATGAAGCGGATGTCACCGCGTCCGCAACCGAGGACTTTGGGATCGCGGAAAGTATTGTCGACGATCCAGTCGTAAATGGCGCGGGCTTTCTCGACGTCGGTGGTGGCGCCTTTCGTGGCCTTTATCGCGGTCTCTTTTACGATTCCGTCCGTCGGGACGAACTTGGTGGGGCGAAGGAAATACTGGAGGTTTGCGCCGGAAACGTACACTGGACGACCGGGCGCCGCGAGATCAACTGCATAGTCTTTGAGCGAGACGCGGCTGATTAGGGTGAGCACGGGCCGGGCGTGCTCCGGGTAGATTGCAGAAATCACGCCGAGTGCGTCCAGCTTGTCTTGAATGAGTTTCGCCTTGCCGCCTTCCGCGTGGAAGGTATTGGAATGCGTCCGCTGAAACGGTGTGTTCTCGACGAGGGCGGCGGGCAGCCATATGCGTGTGGGTCCGGAAGGCTTCAGGACTTCCACGCGAGTGGTGACTTCAAACTCTCGCCAAGGAGCGGATTGGCCGGCAAAGAGCGGAATGGATTTTGAGAGTGCCAGTCCCGCACAGAGCGTGCCGGTGGATCGCAGGAAATCGCGCCTCTTCATGACTTACCTCAACGGATGTTGCTGGATGAGTTTCGAGTGGAAACGGCCGCCGGACGTTTTAGAAGAGACGGGTTCAGGTGAAGCCGCGCAAAGAAATCCCCACGTTGAAAGAAGGATACACGGAGTCGCGCGCTCGGGCCAGAAGGTATCCCGTGTTATTTGGCGGGGAGGGGGAATCGGCGGGAGTCATAGTTCTTTCGAAGTATTGCCAGACGAAATTGTCGTGCGTAGCTTGTTGCGATCTTTCTCAGGAGGCTTAGAGTATGCGTTTTCGCAATGCAGTGAAGATGTCACTGGGGATCGCGTTGGTTGCCGGGGTTCTGGGCTGGAGCAGCGACGCGGGAAAAGCGGTAACCGTAAAAGGATACGTGCTGGATTCGGCCTGCGCGTTCACCAAGGGCCTGAAGAAGCCGATCAGCCCGGATTGTGCTACGGCGTGCGCGAAGGCGGGATCGCCACTGGTGATCCTGGCGGACAACGGGACGATTTATTGGCCGATCGCGGAGACGACGCCTGCCAGCGGACAGAATGAGCGGTTGATGCCGTTTGCCGGACAGAAAGTGACGGCGAGCGGAAAGGTGTTTGCGCGGGGAGGATCGTCGGCGATGGTGATCGAGAAGATCGAAGCGCAGAAATAAAGGGTAGGTTCTCACGCTCGAAAATCAAGGAGGGGTAGCCCAAAAACGAAGGTTGCCCCATTGATTCCAGGTGGAAGCCGATGAATGAGGTCGGCCGCGACTTAAATTGAGGTTCGCGGCCCTTAGCTCGATGGGGTGAGCCAGACGTAGAAGTTCTTGTCGTCCGACTGGGTCTGGATGGCAAGCTTCTCGGCTTCGGCGGCGCGATGCACGGCGGAGCGCAGATTGGCGAGTTCCACGCCGTCCACCTCGGTCAAAGGAATTTCCAACGCCAAACCTGCCTTTAGCGTTTTCAATTGCTGCAGAATTCCACCCGTCAGGTCGTGGTGCTTGCCGCGCCGACGATTCCCCAGGCTGACAATCTTCACGGAACGATACTGCTTACCGTTGCTGGGTTTTGGAGTTTCCAAATTTCGCCTCGACAGAATAGCGATACGAAGTTATTTTAACGCGCATGTTAGCCTTACTGTCAATATCTATCGATTCGTTAGCGGTGCGCTTGCGATGTGTTAATGATACGTGGGGGGGGGATGTTTTCCTGACCTTCACGGCGATTTACCGGGTACGCCACGTGTTTTTAAGCATTTTTCAGTGGTGTGCGTATGCTTGTGACAGTGTCAGAGCAAGAAACAGAAGGGCACCGGTGAATTGATGACGGATACGAACGGGAACGGATCAAAGGCGCTGGATTCGTCGCAGAAGATTGCAGCCAAGAGGGCTGAATTATCCGGAAGTCCCTCCGAAAACAAGGCGCAGTCCGAACTTTTGAGCGGATGGAAGGACATCGCGAATTACCTGGGAAAGGGAATTCGCACGGTGCAGCGCTACGAGCTTGAACTAGGGCTTCCCATTCGACGGCCTGCGGGCAAGATGCGGGGATCGGTGCTGGCGACTCGCTCGGAACTGGACGCGTGGATCGCCGCGAGCCCGATGCGGGAGGCGCCTCCACCCGAGAAAATGCCGAAAGATTCATTCGAGCGTCCAGCGCTTCACGATGCGCTGAGGGAACATCGGGAACTGCGGGCGCGGATGTCAACATTAAGCGATGAACTCAGGACGTCTGTCGCTGCACTACAGGCTTCGATGCTCTCAGTTTTTGGCGCGGATTTATTTCCGGCGGGCGGGACAGGATTCCGAGGGATCGACGACTTGGTGGAAGCTACGATTTCGCGCGACCAGCAGTTGGGAAGCACGAGGGTGGGATCGGCGCAATTCGATGGATATCGCGCACAGACAGTTCTCGGGCGCATCAACGACAGCCTTAAGTCCGAGCGAAATTCCGCGTAGAAAAATCCAAATCTTCCGTATGTGATCGCAATCACAAAAGAGGCCATTCGTGAAAATGGCATAGGTTGGCGCTTGCGGGATCGGGAGGAGAGTGCGAAAGTGAGCGCGTTGGGAACTCTAAAAGGGGCGCGGCCCTCCCCCATCGCTGGCCAGCTGCTGGTCCGGCCCGCCCCCTTCTGTTACTGAGTTCCTCCCGCCTGGAGTGGATCCCAAATTTCTCGCGAGCTGATTCAGCCGGGCAGCATTGACGCTGCACGCAACGGCAGATTCCTCGCTAGGCTCCGAAGGACAAAGCGACTGCAAAGAGACTACTTACCTGGCGCACCATGGCGCTTGTGGGTATGTAGATCGGTTACTAGGATCGAATCAATAAGGCGCTGCCCAGCTTCCCGCTATGGCTGGAACATGGCGGGAGCAGTTGCGAGAGGTTGTTGTATGATTGCGATTCTCCCCCACCTGCAGTCTTCCGCTCCTACGCTCAGTTCACGACCTCCATACGGCAGCAAATTACGGTGCCGCATTTGCGGTCATGAGGTGGCAATCGAATCCGCGAAGACGGACGAGTGCGGCTTGGCCGTACACGAACACTGCTACTGCGCGAAAGTAGGATCCTATCGCCACGATTAGCTGCGCGTGAAATCCCCGCTTCTCGCGCACAGAACGCGCGAGAAATGGGGCACCCAATGGTTGCTGGTGTCTTAAGCCAGATTCTGTGCGACGCTTCTAGCGCTTGTACACGCGGACGTAATCCACCAACATGGTTTGAGGGAAACTACTGGAGGTGTCCGGATTGCCGGGCCAGCCTCCGCCGACTGCCACGTTCAGGATGATGAAGAACGGGTGGTCATAGACCCACTTCGTTCCCTTGGGAAGCTCAGCGGGCGTGCGCGTGGCGTAAAGGTGATCGTCGACGTAGAAGCGGATCACTTTTTTCTCCCACTCCACAGCAAAGACATGAAAGTCGTCGGCGAAGCGCTGATCGTTGGGGAGTGCGTACGGAGAGCCGATGCCTTTGTCGCCGGAGTATCCGGGACCGTGGATTGTGCCGTGGACGAGGGATGGCTCCTTGCCGATGTTTTCCATGATGTCGATCTCACCGCACTTGGGCCAGCCGATCTTGGCGATGTCGTCGCCGAGCATCCAGAAGGCGGGCCAGATGCCTTGTCCCTGGGGAATTTTGATGCGGGCCTCAAAGCGTCCGTATTTCTGCGAGAACTTGCCCGCGGTCTTCAGGCGGGCGGAAGTGTAATCGCGCGTGACGCCGTCCGCGCCGGTGTACTTTTCCTGAATCGCCTTGATGACGAGATTGCCGCCTTGCTGAAATGAATTGTCGGGGCGCGCGGTGTAGTACTCGAGTTCCTGGTTGCCCCATCCGTTGCCGCCGGTTTCTGCGACCCACTTCGAGCTGTCGACTGGAGTGTCGTCGGGTGCGTTGAATTCGTCGCTCCAGACCAGCTTCCATCCGGGACGATCGGAGGGAGCAAGTTTCTCCTGGGCCAAGACGAGCGAGGAGAGGAGCAGGATCAATGCGGGAATTGCAATCAGCTTTGAATAAGAGTTCATGATTTCGCTCATAGAATTTGGAGCTCGTAGGAACTATACTCACGGGTTCGATTTCGTGCTACAGGGAGAGCGAACGTGTCGAGTGAACAGAGCAGAAGAGAATTTCTGAAATTATCCGCATGCGGAGTGGTAGCGGCGTCGGCAGCTGAGTTGGCGGCGGCAATGCCAGTTGCGAAAGGGCCAGCACCGAAGTCCGGCGAGATCGACGTGTACGTCACCGGCGGCTCACAGCGATATCAAGCGCAGCCCGCAATACCGTGGAACAACGCAGGTGCTGGCGACAATACCATCGAGGTGAATCCCAACAAGAAATTCCAGGAGATGCTGGGTTTCGGAGCGGCGTTCACCGACTCGGCGTGCTACACCTTCAACCGGCTGGATGCACCGGTGCGTGAGAAGCTCTTCCATGAACTCTTTGATCCGTCGGAGATGAACCTGAGCGTCTGCCGTACGTGCATTGGATCGAGCGATTACGCGACAGAGATGTTCAGCTATGACGAAGGAGACCCCGATCCCGAGATGGCGCGGTTCTCGATCGCGCACGATCAGCCTTACGTGCTGCCGATCATGCGTGAGGCGCGCAAGCAGAATCCGGACCTGTTTTTGTTTTCGTCGCCGTGGAGTCCTCCGGGATGGATGAAGGCGGGCGGGTCAATGCTGGGCGGATCGATGCGGCAACACTACTTCCGTCCGTACTCGCTCTATTTTGTGAAATTCCTGCAGGCCTATGCTGCTGCAGGCGTGCCGATCCAGGCGGTTACGGTGCAGAACGAAGTAGATACCGACCAGGACGGGCGAATGCCGGCGTGCTCCTGGCCGCAGGAATATGAGATGGGATTTGTGAAAGGCTTCCTTGGGCCCGCGCTGGAGAAGAATGGACTTTCGACGAAGATATGGATCCTCGACCACAACTACAACTTGTGGGGACGCGCGGTCGCCGAACTGGATGATCCGGGTGTGAGGAAGTATTGCAACTCGGTCGCATTTCACGGATACGTCGGGACGCCCGATCAGATGAGCAAATTTCACGAAGCGCATCCGGATGCGCATGTGTATTGGACCGAGGGCGGCCCGGACTACACAGCTCCGGATTACGGAACGGACTGGACGAACTGGGGGAAGATCTTTACCGATGCGACCCGGAACTGGTGCGAGTCAATCACGGGGTGGAATCTGGCGCTGGATGAAAAAGGGCGCCCGGATATCGGGCCGTTCTCCTGTGGCGGTATGGTGACGATCCACTCAGAGACAAAGGAGATTACCAAGAGCGGTCAGTATTGGGCGTTCAATCATTTCTCGCGGCACGTGCGGCGTGGGGCCAGGCGAATTGACTCGACGTGCAAGGCGCAGGGAATCGACCAGGTCGCTTTCGAGAATCCGGATGGAAAGAAGGTACTAGTTATTACAAACTCCGGCGATCCAAAGAACGTGGTTTTAAAACAAGCAGGCCATAGTGCAGCGGTTGCGCTTGACAAAGATTCGGTGACTACCCTGGTGTGGAGTTAAGCCCGGCGGGTAATCTGGACCGGCGTAAGAAACAAGTTACATCCCACAGGACCACTCCTGGTCTTCTAAGTACCGAAGAACAAAGGCTTGCCGGTTGGCAAGCTTTTTGCAACCTTTTCTTCGTTCCTGTTCTCATAGATGCTGCGGGTGTGTCACCGACAAACGTATGGGTTTGTTTGCGCCGCAATGGGTATGCAAACCGCCTTTGCCACACGTTCTTGCGTTCATCTTCTTCTGACGGGCCTTTGAAGCGGTGCAGGAGAGTGTTCGAGCAGGGTTCCCTAGCATTCCGGGCATGTTGGTGGTTGATCTCTTGCGGTCGGTTTCGAGGTCGGAGTGATCAGACTCTTCAGCGCGCGACTCATCATATCTCTGATTATCGGCGTCACGGTGGTGTCGCTGTGCACCTCCTCCTACCAAGTGATCATGCTTCGGCGGCAGATGCGCCGGGATCTGGAGCGTCGTGCCGCAGTGTTGGGAGAGAGCCTGGCGAGCAATGTAGAACGGGATCTCGCGCGGGACATGCAGCAGAGGTTGCGAAAAACGGTGCAGCAATTTGCCAACCGTGAGCACTTGGCCGGTCTGGCGGTCTACGATCCGCAGGGACATCCGATCGCGGTGACCTCAGATTTGCAGCCTTTGTTGGAGAGCGCGCCGCCGATCGTGCTGCAATCGTTGCAGCAGAATCACGACACCAAAGCTTTCCTGCGCATGGGGATTGCTTCCATCCATATTTATGCACTGCCCTTGCACAATGACGACAAGTTGCTAGGCAGCCTGGCGATTGTTCACGATTCGGGATATATCCATGCCGAGTCGCAGAGAATCTGGCGGGAGACGTTTCTCAGCGCGCTTGTACATGTCGTGCTGATCGCGCTGATTACCTTGTTGATCGTCCGCTGGAGCATCCAGGGGCCGATTGCGCGGACGGCGTACTGGATCAAGGCTCTGCGGACGGGGCGCGCGATGTCGGCGCGCATCAAGCCGCTCGATCTCGATCTATTCCGGCCACTGGCGCGGGAAGTCGCTACGCTGGCGGAAAGCCTCAACAATGCGCGCACTGCGGCGGAGCGGGAGGCTCGCCTGCGCGAGAGCGGCGAATCGCTCTGGACTGCGGAACGTCTGGCTGTGCACGTGCGGTCTCGCCTGGGAAATGGACGATTGTTCGTGGTATCGAACCGTGAGCCATATACGCATGTGCACAAAGGCAAGTCGATTGAGGTGACGGTTCCGGCGAGCGGACTGGTCAGCGCCCTTGAGCCGGTGCTCTACGCCTGTGGCGGAACGTGGGTCGCGCACGGCTCCGGAGATGCGGATGCTGAAACGGTAGGCGTACACGACGAACTGATGGTGCCGCCGGACGATCCGCACTACACGCTGCGACGGGTGTGGCTCACGAAAGAAGAAGAGCAGGGGTACTACTACGGGTTCGCCAACGAGGGGCTGTGGCCCCTGTGCCACATCGCCCACACGCGGCCCTTGTTCCGGGCCGATGACTGGGACCATTACAAAGACGTGAACCGCAAGTTTGCGGGAGCTCTGCTCGAGGAGATGCACGGAGTTGCCAATCCAGTCGTCCTCATCCAGGACTACCACTTTGCGTTGTTGCCGCGCATGGTGAAGGAGATTCGTCCAGATGCACGAGTTGCCATCTTCTGGCACATTCCATGGCCGAATCCGGAGGCATTTGGAATTTGCCCATGGCAGAAGGAACTGGTAGATGGCTTGCTGGGGGCGGACCTTATTGGCTTCCACATACAAGCGCACTGCACGAATTTTCTGCAGACGGTGGACCGCACGGTGGAATCGCGCATTGATTGGGATCACTCGACGGTGCAGCGGCTCGAACATCTCACGACGGTGCATCCATTCCCGATCAGCGTGGGTCTGGCTGACGGGCAACCTAAGCTGCCGCGAGAATCCGCCTACGAGCTGCGCGGATCTTTATTCAAGAGCCTTGGAGTGGAGGCGGCGCTTTTGGGAGTGGGAGTGGACCGGCTGGATTACACGAAAGGGATCCTGGAGCGGTTTCTCGCGATCGAGCGATTTCTGGAGAAATACCCGCGGTATCAGGGAGTCTTCACGTTTGTGCAGATCGGCGCGCCCAGCCGGACGCATATCAAGCGCTATCACGATCTGCAGGCCGAGGTGGAGGCCGAAGCGGAGCGAATCAATTGGAGATTCCGCGCGGAACAATGGAAACCGATCGTACTGCTGGAGCGGCAGCACAGCCACGAGGAGGTCGAAATCTGCTACCGCGCCGCCGATTTATGCCTGGTGACTTCGCTGCACGACGGCATGAACCTGGTGGCGAAGGAATTCGTCGCCGCGCGGGATGACGAGCGGGGCGTGCTCATTCTGAGTTGCTTTACCGGAGCGGCGCGGGAATTGCGCGATGCCTTGCAGGTCAACCCCTATGACATCGATCAAACAGCGGAGGCCATACGCGCGGCGCTGGAGATGAACTCGGAAGAGAAACAGCTGCGCATGCAAAACATGCGCAAAGAAGTTCGCGAGCACAACGTATATCGCTGGGCAGCAAACCTGATTGGCGAAGTCTCGGAGATACGGCTGGGAAGTCCTGAGGGCGACAGATTCCGCGCTGGGACTCCTGCTGCCTAAGAAAATGCACAGAACCAGTGGAATTAGCAGGACAACCCTGCTGGCGGGTAGTGCTATCTATCTGAAACATGGTAGACGCAGCAAAACCCGCACTTCGTAGAGCGCAAAAATCGTTTTACTTCAATACGTCGGAACATCTGCTGCGCATCGGTAGACAGAAGGCGAACACCCTTTGCGAGCTGTTGACAGCGATGCAGAGCTGTCCCGACGACTCCATTTTTCAGCACACGTTCCGTACCCTGCAGGAACATCATTTCATCCGCCAGGGATTCTCGAATGACTTCGCGCATTGGAGCCTGTTCGCCTGCAATGAGCCCGCGCTCGCCGAACAACTGGCAAGCGTCGACGTGCGTGAATTCACGGCCATCGAAGGACTGCGGCGGAGAATGGTCGAGATACTCGACGATTTCCTGCAAAAAGAGAACCGGACGGGATCGCGTCCAGCGTATGAGCCGTTCTATTTCTGCGCATCCGATATCGTGGTGTTGCCCACCTCGTTCCGTGCCGACACACTTCCCGCTTTTCTTGATGGCCTGAACCAGGTGAGCGTGCATTCGATTCACCATCACTTTATCGAGGCACGGTTGCGCATTCGCCGCATGTCTAATGATTTTTCGCAGTGGCTGCAAGCGGAAGTCGGGTTGTCGGAAGCCGCTGCGGCGATTGATCGTATCGATATTTATGCCAACACCTTGGAGGGGGTGCGGCGGCAGATCGCCCGCATCGTCTCCCAAGCCATGAATTGAGGACTGGGAGAGAAATGAGTTCAGAAGATACGCGTGCTACTTCTGCAAGTTCCACAATTGACGCAACACCGAGCGAAACAACCCCCGAAGAAAGAAGGACCACTCCGTCTGATCGAAGAGTACCGGCGGCTGAGCCATTTACGCAGTCGCCCGCGGCAGAGCGCCGAGTTGCGGATCGGCGGGCAAATCGGCCATTGCCGGCCAGTGTGCTCACTCCACCGGCGCCACCCCCACCGCCGCACCTGGACGACTATGCCTCCATCATTGGCCGGGGGCAGATCGACACGCTGCGCTTTCTTGCGAAAGATCTGAAGGGCAAGACCATCAAGATGGTCAACTCGACGGCTGTGGGCGGCGGCGTGGCCGAGATGTTGAACCGGCTCGTGCCCCTGTTGGGAGAACTCGAGGTCCCGACGCACTGGGATGTGATCACCGGGGGCAACGACTTCTTCGAGGTCACCAAGGCTTTTCACAACGCCCTGCACGGGACGCAGTACGAACTTACCAAAGCCGCCAGAGACATCTTTCTGGTGTACAACGAGCAGAACCGCGAGCGGATGAGGTTTGACGAAGACCTGGTCGTGATTCATGATCCCCAGCCGGCTGGGCTGATTCGCTCGCGATCGAACTCACATGCGAACTGGGTGTGGCGGTGCCACATTGATTTGTCGAATCCGAATCCAGGAGTGTGGGATTTCCTTCGGCCGTTCGTGGAGCAATACGATGCCGCGATTTTCTCTTCCCAGTCGTTCGCGCGGCAGTTATCCATTCCGCAGTATCTGTTCTATCCGTGCATCGACCCGCTGTCGGAAAAGAACAAGGAATTGCCGGAATCGCTGATTCAGGAGATTTGCGACGAATTCGGTATCGACCGTTCGCGTCCGATCGTCACGCAGGTTTCACGATTCGATCGTTTGAAAGATCCGGTCGGGGTGGTGCAGGCATACAAACTGGCCAAGAAATACGTGGACTGCCAACTGGTGCTTGCCGGTGGTGGCGCCACGGACGATCCCGAAGGCGCAATTGTTCTTCAGGAAGTGAAAGAGGCTGCCGGGGACGATCCGGACATTATTATTCTCGACCTGCCGCCGTGGTGCGCGGTGCAGATCAATGCCATCCAGCGCGCTTCGACGATCATTGTGCAGAAGTCGCTGAAAGAAGGGTTCGGCCTGACTGTGACCGAGGCTCTGTGGAAGGGCAAGCCTACGATTGCAGGATCGGTGGGCGGGATTCCCAACCAGATTATGCACAAGCTCACCGGTTTGCTGGTGCACTCGGTCGAAGGATGCGCGTTCCAGATTCGATATCTGCTGACGCACCCGGAGTTCGCCCGCAGCATCGGTATGAGCGGACGTGAACACGTCAAGGAAAATTTCCTGATGACGACGAACGTGAAGCGCTGGCTGCTGCTGTTCAGGATTCTTGAGGCGGCGAAGGCGCGGCGGGGGAACACGCGTTAGGCGAACCTAAGCGGCGCTACACGCCATCGCGCGTTTCGTAGGCATTTGCGGGTGTCGCCACCGGAGAAGTTGCCTGTGCTTCGGGCGGCTTTGGCATCCGCTCCGATTGCCTGGAGCCGGTGCTCGAGTGCGTGACCTCGATCTGCTGAACGATTTCCTCCGCGGCCGTGATTCCCAGTTCCGAAAGCCACGCGTGAACACCGTTGCCCATCAGCTCGGGCGATGTCAGGTAGTCCAGTTTCACCGCCACAGCTGGCAAATCGATATTTCGCGGAACATCCACATCGATCGCGATCAATCCTTCGATCCCTCTCTCTTGAAATTGCATGGAGTTCTGTCTCGAGTCAGTCGGACTGATTCTTACGAGAACGAGGAGATATCCGTTGCGCGCTAGCATGTCCTGGGCGGCGGCTGTGACTCTTGCGATGGCTGGCCGGCCAAAGTCGGCGGTAACGGCGGCGACCATGCGCGTACGTTTCATCCGCAAGGAGCGCGCCCAGAAGTTGGGGCGGTAATTCAATTCTGCGGCGGCGCGGAAGATCTTTTCCTTTGTCGCCTGCGGGATGGCGCACGATGCGGGTGTGTTGTTCAATACCGCGGAAATCGAGCAGGGCGCCAGGCCAACCCGATCGGCGACGGTTCTCAGCGTGATCTTGTTGCTGGTGTTGAGTGACACATTTTCCCCCGAATGAATAAGTGCTCTGCATCCGCCGGAATACAGAAGCGGGTGCAGTAACTTGCTGGCCGGGACAGCGGAGTCCAAGAATGGCCCGTCAGAGGGCGAATCAACGAAGAACTTGGCCGGCTGCGACGATGCAGGAAGGGCAGAACCACTGTATGCAGTCGGCGACGCAGCGTCCAATTCAAAAATCTTATCGGTGCAATCAGCGGAGCCCGAATGGTTTCCGCATGAGGTATGCTCAGGTCGTGGGATCGCGCTTTCCAGCTTCGGGAGACCGGAAGCTCGTCCAGATTGTGGATGCGGCGCTGGCGGATGCTGCGCGGCAAAGCGGAGAATGGCTGGCCTGCCGTCCGGGTTGCACGCAGTGCTGCATTGGTGTGTTCGCCATCAATCAACTCGATGCGGAGCGCCTGCGGCGAGGTCTGGCGGAGTTGGAAAAAGAATCTCCACCGGAGGGCGCGGCAGTGCGGTCGCGAGCGCGAGCATCGTGGGCGCGCTTGGCATGTGAGTTCCCGGGGAATTCGAAGACTGGAGTTCTTGACCAGAGCAGGGTCGAGCAGTTTGAAGAATTCGCGAATGACGAGCCTTGTCCGGCGCTCGATCCCGCGACGGGGCTGTGCGAGCTTTATGAATCTCGTCCGATGACCTGCCGCGTGTTCGGGCCGCCGGTCCGTTCCGAAGGTGGGCTCGGCGTCTGCGAGTTGTGCTTCCAGGGCGCGAACGATGACGAGATTGCCGCCTGCGAGATGGTGCCCGATCCTGACGACCTCGAGGCGAGGCTCGTAAAGCAGGTGGAGAAGAGTTCACGCGTACGCGGAGATACAATCATCGCTTTCGCGCTGGCATCGTGATGCGATCTTTCATTTTGAAATCCGGCCGGGCGGAATGGTTGCTGATCGTGTTCATCGCCTGCTTTTCGCTTTCTGCGTATGGCGCCAGCGATCTTGATGGCTGGTTGCGCTACGCGCCTTTGGATCCGCAGATCGCGAAACGATACCAGGATCTTCCCTCGACGATCGTTGTCTTGGGAGACTCGGCCGTTCTTAAGAGCGCGGAAAGCGAGCTCTTATCCGGCATTCCGAAGATGACGGGGCGTCCGCTCGTGGCGAGCATCACGATCAGAGATCCCACCATTGTGCTTGCGACTTCTCAGCAGGCGCAGGCGCTCGTCCCACAACCCCATCCGCCTCATGAGACGACCGGAGACGGCTACTCAATTACAGAGGTGGAGATTCACGGTGCGTCCTGTCTGTTGATTGCTGGCAATAGCGAGCGCGGAGTTCTGTACGGGGCGTTTGCGCTGCTAAGGAAGATTGCGCAAGGCGAGAGCCTCGAGCATATCAATGCGGCGGAGCACCCGGCGGCCCGCATCCGCTGGATCGATCAATGGGACAACCCGGATGGCAGCGTGGAGCGAGGCTACGGTGGGCGCTCCATCTTTTTCGATAAGGGCAAGGTTCGCGATGACCTGACGCGCGCGGAGGAGTATGCACGCCTGCTGGCGTCGATTGGGATCACGACGTGCACCGTGAATAACGTGAACGCCGCGCCGCAAGTTCTCGATGGTGCTTTCATCCCGCAGCTAAAGAGAATTGCCGATGTGTTCCGCCCGTGGGGCGTGCTGCTTTCATTGTCGGTGGACCTGAGCAGTCCCAAGGTGATTGGCGGGCTGGATACGTTCGATCCACTCGACGAGCACGTGGCGAATTGGTGGAAAGAAAAGGCGGACGAGATCTACCGCGAGATTCCGGATTTCGCGGGCTTTGTCGTGAAAGCGGACTCCGAAGGGCGCTCGGGACCCTCGGCGTACGGACGCACTCACGCCGATGCGGCGAACGTGATCGCACGCGCCCTGCGGTCGCATGGCGGCGTCGTGTTCTATCGAGCCTTCGTCTACAACCACCATCTCGACTGGCGCAACTTGAAGAATGATCGCGCCAAGGCGGCGTACGAGAATTTTCATCCTCTCGATGGCAAGTTCGATCGCAACGTCATCGTCCAGGTCAAGAACGGCCCCATCGACTTTCAGGTGCGCGAGCCAGCGTCTCCGCTGTTTGGGGATCTGCAGTCCACCAACAAAGCCATCGAATTGCAGATCACGCAGGAATACACGGGTCAGCAGAAGCAGCTTTGTTTTCTCGTGCCGATGTGGAAGGAAGTTCTCGATTTCGACATGCACCTGCCGGGCCGCGCTTCGCAGGTGAAAGATATTGTCTCGCAATCTACTCCGGCTACTCCGCTGAACGGATTCGTCGGCGTGGCGAATGTCGGGCTGGATGAGAACTGGATGGGCAGTCCGCTGGCGATGGCGAATCTTTACGGCTTTGGGCGGCTTGCATGGGATCCGAACCTGAGCGCGGAAAAGATTGTCGACGAGTGGACACGACTTACTTTCGGCAACGATCCGCTGGTGGTACAGACAATTTCGAAGCTGCAACTCGATTCGTGGCCGGTGTACGAGAGCTATACGGGGCCGCTAGGCGCGGGCACTCTGACCAACATCACGGGGAATCATTACGACCCGGCGCCGGAATCGTCCGAGGAGAATGGTTGGGGACAGTGGCATCGCGCCGATCATCAGGGAATCGGAATGGATCGCACTGTTGCGACTGGGACGGGATATATCGGACAGTATCCTCCTGCGGTGCAGAAGATGTACGAATCGCTGGCCGCGTGTCCGGACAATTTGCTGCTCTTCTTTCATCATGTGCCTTGGACGTATGTGCTGCATTCGGGCAAGACGGTGATCCAGCATATTTACGATACGCACTATGAAGGAGCTGAGCGCGCACAGCAGTTCATCGCGCGATGGCAAGCGCTGCGGGGGCACGTGGACCAAGCGCGGTATCGCGATATCCTGGCGAGGTTTGAGTTTCAGGCTGGCGAGGCGGTGAAGTGGCGCGACACGATTTGCGAGTGGGCGTACCGGATGTCGGGAATTCCGGACCAGAAGGGGCGAGTCGGCACTCCTGCAAAGTGAGCGAGCTCGTTGGAAGCTTACATTTGTCTTCCATGTATCTGTTTCATCAGCTTGCGCATTTCTTCGACTTCCGTTAACGTTTACGGTTCCGGCAAATGTGTGCGGTGCTGGAAAACTCACTTCGCTGGCGACCCCCAGCCGGCCACGACGCAGGCCAATACGATGGGCAAACCTCCTACTACGCTCGGCGATATCGCAAGGTCGCTGGGCACATCGATCGGAACCGTGCACCGGGCGCTCCACGACAATCCGGGTGTGAGCCCGACGACGAAGGCTCGCGTTTTGCAGATGGCACGGACGCTCGGGTATCGGCCCAATCTGGCGGCCCGCTATCTTTCCTCGCGGAAGACGCTTCGCATTTCGGTGAATACGCTGGAAGGAACCACATCGTTCTGGGACGAAGTCCGCGCAGGTATTCGCGAAGAAGCCTCCGGGCTTCTTCTGGAAAATGTTGAAATCGAATTCCGCACTTCGCCCAGTCTCGGCGAAGGCGAAGAAGAGGCGTTTGAAGCCGCCATCAACGACAAGGTGGATGGGATCATCACCTTCCCGAGCCGGCCTGAGACACTGCGCACCTGGATTCGCCGCGCCTCACGCGCCAGCATTCCGGTTGTGTGCGTCGCGACCGACGCTCCGAACAGCGGACGCTTGGGGATCGTCTCGATCGACACGCTGGCCAGCGGTTCGATCGCCGCGGATCTGATGGGGCGCTTCATTGGTCCCAGGCAAGGCTCCGTGGCGATCACCGTATTCGACATGGCGATTACGGAGCACAGCGAGAAGGCCGCGGCATTTCAGTCGACGCTCGAATCGTTTTATCCGAACCTGCAGGTGCTCAAGCCGGTTGAGGACCACGACATCGACAAAGAGGCGTACCGCAAGTGCCGCAAATTGTTTGAGCAGCAGCCGGACCTGATCGGAATCTACGTGACAACGGAAGCGTCGATCCCGGTGTTGAATGCGGCGCGCGACGCGAACCTGCTCGAGCGATTGACGATCATCACCACCGATCTGTTCCCTGATCTCGTGCCCTACATCCGAACAGGCGCCGTAATCGCGACGATTTACCAGCGCCCGCGGGCGCAGGGCGAGATGGCGCTGCGCATGCTGCACGGATTTTTGGCGGAAGGTGGAAGGCAGTCGCATCAGGTGGCCCTGGCGCCGCATTTGGTGATGCGGGGCAATCTCGATTTCTTCCTGCGGCGTCAATCGCTGGAATCGAAGAAATACGTGGCGAAGCCCGTCGACGGACGCCGCGGAATGCAAGACTTCGCTTGATCTCATCCTTGTTTCTTTCGAGACGGAATCATGAATTATCTGGGAATTGATGTTGGCACGGGCGGCACGCGCGCGCTCGTGATGGACGCGCAAGGAAAGGTAATCGCTTCGGCGTCGGCCGAGCATCAGCACTTTGCCAGCCCGCGGCCGGGATGGGCGGAACAGGATCCCCGGGACTGGTGGCAGGCCTGCGGAACGGCCGTACGCAAGGCGCTGCAAACTTCGGGCGTGCGGGGCGAGGAGATCGGCTGCGTTGGATTCTCAGGGCAGATGCATGGCGCGGTGCTGCTCGATGCCGCGGACGAGGTGGTGCGTCCGGCGTTGATCTGGTGCGACCAGCGTAGCGAAGCGCAATGCACGGAACTGGAGAGGCTCTTCGGGCGCGATGCGCTGATTCAACTCACCTGCAATCCTCCGCTGACCAATTTCACGTTGACGAAATTTCTATGGGTGCGCCAGACCGAGCCGCAGAACTGGGCGCGGGCGAAGCACGTGATGCTGCCCAAAGATTATGTGCGCTTCCGCCTGACTGGGGAGCGTGCCATCGACATGGCGGATGCCTCGGGCACGCTGCTGCTCGATGTGGCGAATCGGCGCTGGTCTTCGGATGTTCTGGGCAAGACGGGAATTGATCAAGCGTTGCTTCCAGCGCTTTTTGAGTCGCCTCAGGTGTGTGGCAAGGTTTCTGCGGCCGGCGAGGCGGCGACGGGATTGCGGGCGGGAACTCCAGTTGTGGCCGGCGCGGGAGATCAGGCGGCGGGTGCAGTTGGCATGGGCATCGCGCGCGTGGGAGCAGTCAGCGCGACAATTGGCACGTCGGGCGTGGTGTTTGCTTCGACGGACCGTCCGGCGATGGATCCGGCTGGGCGGCTGCATACGTTCTGCCACGCGATCCCCGGACGCTGGCATGTGATGGGCGTGACCCAGGCTGCGGGACTGTCGCTGCGCTGGTATCGCGACAACTTCGGTGCGGCTTCGCCGGGATTACAGAAGAAAGACGGGCGCGATCCTTACGACGTGTTTGCCGAGGAAGCGGCTGCCGCGCCTGCCGGATCGGAAGGCGCGCTCTGGGCTCCGTATCTGATGGGCGAGCGCACGCCGCATCTCGACCCGAATGCGCGAGCGGCTTTGGTGGGGTTGACCGCATCACACACGCGTGCGCACGTGATCCGCGCGATCCTCGAAGGCGTGGCGTTCAGCTTGAAAGATACATTCACGATCTTCGAAGAGATGAAGATTCCGGTGACATCGATTCGGCTCGGGGGCGGTGGCGCGCGGTCTCCGCTGTGGCGGCAGATTCAGGCCGATGTCTACGGACGCGAAGTCGAGATCGTCGCCGCCGAAGAAGGCGCGGCGTATGGGGCAGCAATCCTGGCCGGCACGGGCGCCGGAGAGTGGGTGTCGGTCGAGCAGGCCTGCGATGCGATCGTGCGGGTGGCGAAGAGAGTGCCGCCGAACCAGAAAGATTCGGCGACGATGCAGCAGGCGTATCGGCAGTATCGGAAGGTGTATCCGGCGCTGAGAGGGATTGGGTAGCTGAAGTTCGTCGCGACCGCAACCTAGTGCTCGAAACTCAGTCAGATCAGGTCGACGAGTAATTGCGATATTTCACCAATCGTCTTGGCAAGTAGTAGCCTTGTGCAGACATGGGCACTCCGGGTTCTAATCAGCTTGGACTGGCATCCTTCTGTGGATTAGTTGGGCTCAGCCTACTGATCATTGACCTTGCATTTTCGCAGTCAAAAGTAGTACCACCTCCCCCGGTCCAGCCACGTGCAACCGTAGCTCTGCCACAGGCCCAACCGACCAGAAACCCGTATGTCACGGTCACTGATGGTCAAACGTCGGACACGATCACCTATGAAGACCATTGGAATGGCTTTCGATTCGAGTATCCCTCCTTTCTCAAAATCGATGATCTCGGTTTGAACTTCCGAAACGCCGACGACTCAAATGTAATTTCTCTTTATACCGAGTTCTCATCAACGGATCCTCATGGCTATGAAGGTCTGCGAAGATATTGGCCCTCGGTTACGTTTTCAAAGGAAATCATCAATGGCATGCCCTGGGTAAGTTATTCGTCGACCGAAGGCGCAGGTTACTACCTCTACCGAGAAAACGAACAAGTCGCGATTGAAGGCATCGTAACGGGCTACCCGCGTAAGCCCCTGTCGCAAGGCGAACTGGCCGCCATGCGACAAATCGTAAGCACCTTCCAGTTCACCCCTGAATCGTCACGCGGGGACTTTAGGATTGCCGCCGTCAAGTTGGGTACACGCTACGGGAGCTTGCGTGTGAGCCAAGTGATTACCCGGGACGCCGCGAATGGCAACCGCCAGAAATACTGGTCTAATCCCGCCGGGGAGCTGGACTTTTCTGGGTCAGTGATCTTGAGTGGCTACATCGAAAATCGGCAAACGATGAATTCTGGCCCTGCATGGACTCTGGCCGGTATCAAGCCGGCAGACTGCGCCAAACTTCCTCAAGTCGCTTACCCCGTTGATTGTAGTCACCTAACGGATCTGGAAATCTCGCTTACCAACTCGGACTCCATTCAACAGCAACTTGAGAAGAGAACTCCGTCGGATGACGAGTTGACTGTTGAGATCGATGACCTTGTCGAAGTCTATTATGGAAGCGGCGTTCCCTCACTCTCAGCAAAGCTAGTCCGAATCTATGGGCCTAAAGGCAAATAACTGGGTTGAAACTAAAAGGTTCCTGCACTTACTCGGCCGTTCTTACTTTCCAACTTCCTTGACCAGCACCACCCGATCCCCCGCCACGTCCTTCATCGTCTGCACAATTCCCGAGGGCCAGTGAATCTCGACCGAGTCGACTGTCGCATTTGCTCCCAAGCCGAAATGCACCGGGCCGGCGCTTGACGATGCATACCCGCAGCTTGTGGTCATGTGGTTGTACTGCGCGCCGGATTTGGTAACGACTTTGATTCGCGCGCCGATGCCGTCGTGGTTGCTTTTGGTGCCTTGCAACTTGAATTCGATCCAGTGATTTGCGTCCGGACTCTGGTTCATCCAGATCTCTGCCGGAGCGTTCAGTGCATTGACGACGACGTCGAGCTTGCCGTCTCCGTTGAAATCGCCGACGGCTGCGCCGCGATGGCGGGACGGCGGCTGCGCCGTGAATCCTGCCTCGGCGGTCAGAGGAGCAAACTTCATCCCGCCGAGATTGCGGAACACTGTATTGGGCTGCTCGATCGGCAGGTTCGTCGAGGCAAGCGACTGCACGTGTCCACGCGAGACGAAGATGTCTTTCCACCCATCGTTGTCGAAGTCGGCGATGTTGGGGGAGTATCCCGACATGGGCAGGCTCATCTTCGTCATACCGCTCTCGCGCGTCACTTCGGTGAAGCTGCCCTTTCCGGTGTTCTTGAAGATGGGAAAAGTTTCTCCGTCGAGCGCGACGATGACGATGTCGGGATAGCCGTCGTTATCGAGATCGCGGAAGTCCGTGCCCATGCCGGAGATGTAGACTCCGTCTTCGCGCAATGCGACATTTTCCTCGAACGCGACTTCGTCGAATTTTCCGCCGCCCAGATTTTTGTAATAGGAGTTCATCAACTTGTCGTTGGGGACCATCAGGTCCATGCGGCCGTTCATGTCGGCGTCGGCCATGGCGACTCCCATGCCCTTGCCCGGATGTTTGCGGAATCCGGCTTCGACCGAAGCGTTGCGGAAGGTGCCGTCACCATTGTTGATGAACAGTTGATTGGGCGTGGGCTTGTACATCTTGGGATGGCAGTAGTCCTGGTGACCGTAGCCAACGCACACCGGCTCGTGAGTGAAATCCCACTTCAGATAATTGATGACGACGAGATCGAGCAGGCCGTCATTGTTGACGTCGATCCATGCTCCGGCGACGGCCCAGAGCGGGCCGTATTCCGGGTCGGGCTTGTTCAATCCGGCTTTCTCCGTGACATCGGTGAAGGTTCCGTCGCCGTTGTTGTGGTAAAGCGTATTCCGATGGACGCCCGCGAGGAAGATATCTTCGTAGCCGTCGTTGTCATAGTCGGCGATCGCAACGCCCGTATCGAAACCGGTGCCGGCGAGTCCGGCCTTCGCAGTCACATCTTTGAAGTGTCCGTGGCCGTCGTTTTCGAAGAGGCGGTTGTAGTACTTGGGAGAATCCTTCTTCAGCGTCTTGAGGTTCGCTCCATTGGTGAAGAAGATGTCGAGCTTGCCGTCGTTGTTGTAATCGAAAACGGCCACGCCTCCGGCCATCGTCTCAGGGGCGTGGTGCTCGGGGCTCTCGTTGCTGTCGAGCTTGAAATCGATGGGCTGAAACGCAAAGCGGATCGGGCTTTCAGAATTCGCCTTGGGGGCTTGAACTGTCTGCGGCTCAGACTGCACTACCGCCGGGGAGATCGCCAGCATCAACAACACCCCAGCCCAGAATCCACGAGTGATCATCTACTGATATTGAACCACGAAGGGCACGAAGGAACACGAAGGAGATCCAAATTTCCTTCGTCAGCCCTCGCGCCTTGAGGCTTAAAGACGTCTTACTCCGGAAGCTTTTGCTCTCCCGTGATGGTCAGGTGCGCGTCGGCGTGAGGCGCTCCGCTTCCCGGTTGTCCTCCACCGACGGTGATCAGATAATCTCCGGCGGAGATCATGCGGTCGCCGGCATCATTCACATAGCTGAGGTCGCGTGGCGAAAGAGTCAGCTTCAGCTGCCGCTGTTCTCCGGCTTTCAACGGGACACGGGTGAATCCACGAAGAGCCTTCATCGGCGCGCCCGGCGTTTTCGGGAAGCTGATATAGAGTTCGACGACTTCGTCCCCATCGCGCTTGCCGGTGTTCTTCACATCAACTTCGACATCCAGCGGACTACCGGCTTGGAGTTGCGCATTCGAAAACTTCAGCCCGCTGTAATCGAAGGTCGTATAACTCAGGCCGTATCCGAAGCCATACAGAGGATCTCCGGTGAAGTAGCGGTAGGTGCGATTCTTCATCGCGTAGTCTTCGAAGTCGGGCAACTGCTCTGTTCCTTTGTAGAAAGTGACGGGCAGGCGCCCGGCGGGATTGTTTTTTCCGGCCAGTGTCTCGGCGATCGCGGTTCCGCCCTCTTCTCCGGAGTACCAGGCATCGACAATCGCATTCGCGTGGTCGTTCGCCCAGTTCACGGCCAAGGCACTGCCGTTCATAAGGACAACCACGAGCGGCTTGCCTGCGCCCTTCAGCGCGCCGAGCAACGCCTCTTCTTCGGCCGGAAGATTGAGGCTGGTGCGGTCGCCGCCGCGGAAGCCAGGGAGGTCGACCTTCATCTCTTCACCTTCGAGTTTCGAGGTGATGCCCACGACTGCGATGATTACGTCCGCTTTCCGCGCGGCTTCCGCGGCGTCGAAACTCGGGTTGGCGATCAGCGGCAGCCACAGGAATTTCGTCTGGCGGCCGCCGGCGGCGTATTCGACCTTCACGGTGTAGTGATGTCCCTTGGAGAGTTGCATGGTCACGAACATGGGATTGGGATCGTGTACAACCATGTCGTCAACAATCAGTTTGTCGTCGAGCCACAGGCGTTGCATCGATCCGTTGAGCCCGATCTGATACATTCCGGTCTGAGTCGGAGTGAGGACGCCAGTCCAGCGGGCAGAGAAATCCTGCATACCGCTTGGCAACGGGAGAGCGTGCGAATCCGCATGCTTCATCTGCAGATCGACATACGGATCGGTTCTGGTCAGTTGTGGAGTTCCCGCGAAGTCGCCGGAATAGTACTCCCCTTTGAGACCGGGTTTTCCATCGGGAGTCGTCAGCACGGAAGTAGGGATGACTGTCTGTTCGCGCAGGAAATTCGTTCCCGCCACATAAGAGACCTGCGCGCCCGAGAACTGTTTCTTGATTCCCTCCAGGGCCGTGACTGCATGCGAGGCCGTTCCCGCGTAGTTGCCGTGCAGTACCTGCGCCGATTCCGCAAGCGGGCCGACGACGAGAATCTTCTTCGCGCTGGGCGAAAGCGGTAGTATCCCGTCGTTCTTCAGCAGCACCATGGATTCCTGCGCGGTCTTGAGTGCCAATTGGCGGTGTGCTGCGCTGTCGATCTCGGAAGCTGGAGTGTTCGCGTAGGGAACCATGCTGGGAGGATCGAACATACCCAGCCGCATGCGTGCCGTGAACAGCCGTTTCAGCGAGCGGTCGATGTCTGCCTCGGTTAGCAATCCCTGCTTCACCGCATCGACAAATGGCTTGTAATCGTGATCATCCTTAGTGACGGTGAAGAAGTCGGCGCACTCGTTGTCCATGCCGGTCTTGACGGCATCGGCGGCAGCCTCCGCCTGGCTCTTCGTGTAGTGATGTCCCTCGTACATGTCGACGATCGCGTCGCAATCCGAGACCACGTAGCCGTTGAACTTCCATGCTCCGCGCAGCGTGTCTTGAAGAAGGAAGGTGTTGGCGCATGCGGGCTGCCCGTTGACGCGGTTGTACGCGCACATAACAGATTCTGCCTTGCCCTGTGTGACCGCGGCCCGGAATGCCGGCAGGTACGTATCTTCCATGTCGTGTTTCGAAACCTGGACGTCGATCGTGTGACGCGTCGGCTCCGGCCCGCTGTGCACGGCATAGTGCTTTGGAGTGGAAATCACGCGGTAGTATTTGGGGTCGTCCCCCTGTAGTCCGGTCACGAACGCGACGCCCATGCGCCCGGTGAGGAACGGATCTTCTCCGTAGGTTTCCTGGCCGCGCCCCCAGCGCGGGTCGCGAAAGATATTGATATTCGGCGACCAGAAGTCGAGGCCCTCCATGATGTCGCGGCGTCCGGCCTTCACCGCCAGTTCATGCTTCGCGCGAGCCTCGGTGCCGATCACGATTGCCATCTGATGAATCAGCGGGTCGTCGAATGTTGCCGCCAAGCCGACGGGTTCAGGGAAAACGGTGGCAGTACCGGCGTTCGCGACTCCGTGCAGAGCCTCGCTCCACCAGTCGTATTGCGGCACATCAAGCCGCGGGATGGCGCGCGCCTGATTCACCAACTGCTGCGCCTTCTCCTCGAGCGTCATGCGGCTGATGAGATCGTTTACGCGAACATCAATGGGCTGGTTGGGATCGAGATAGACTGCCTTCGTCGCGTTCTGGGCGGCGCAAGGAATGATCACGAGCAGGGAAAACAGGGCAAAATGAATGCGGAAACGAGTTGTCATACACCGGCTCCTCCTGCGTATCCGGGGAACCACAGCAAACCCCGATGCACTGGTTAGTAGGTAACAGTAGAATCCGTAAACGATTACGACCGACCGTCGCTTTTAGCACAGTGAATGGGCGAAATCAAGGCTGGACGAGGCGGTGCTGCCTCGACGAGCGTTAACGTTTTCATTTCGCCAGCGGCAGGTCACTCGCGGCGAAGACATAAGTGGTGAGACGATCCAACTTGAAGGTGGATCGCTTGGAAACCAGAATCACTGCATCTTGTTGCCCATGTTGCACTTCAACGTCTTTCATGGGCACGCGGTGCTTGGATGTGACGGAGTTGGTCGCGTTGGGTACGCCCTGATCTTTGTTCGAGTCCGTTCCCGGGAACGGCTTGTAACCGGGTGAGTTTGGGTTAGGGTACTCGCCTTGACCATAATTCCAGTTTCGATTTGCGGCGTCGGGCGGCCCGTATTGCAGATCTTCCCCGGACTGGACGACAGATGGGTAGTACCAAGGCTGCATGAAAAGTTTCAGAGGCATCGATCCATCTTTCCAGGTGGCCGAATCGATGCGCACACTCAGGCGCGAAGGATCTTTTTTTGTTTTCGGTACCGATTCAACGACTTCTCCGGCAAGCACTGCGTTCCTGGGGATAACCTTCCCGTTAACCAGCGTTGCGATCGTAAGTTTTGCCTGAACTTTCGTTCCCAGCGGTGTTTTCCCCGCAGTAATGGGCTGCTGCAACAGGACAGGAAACTCCTGAGCTTCGCCAGATTGAGGCGGATTCTGAGCTGTTGAAAGAGTGACCAGCAGCAGGATCAGTATCAAAATCGATAATACCTTCAAAGAGAGCATGGAATACAGGCTCCTTTCCGGCTGAGATGCCTCAATGCGGGAAGGCGAGTGCAATTTTCACATCGATCCCATGATTTTCCGACAGAGTATAACTCCGACTTCAGCCCGAAAGCGGCTGGAGACAAGGAATTTACAATCGAAAAATCGATTTTGCGCTTGACAACAACCATCGAAGGGATGTAACACCGTAAACGTTCTCGGAACGTCCAGGCTGTTTCGACTGAGGGGTCTCAAAGGGTCTCGAAAAACACCAATTAGCTCCTCGCGATTGCGGGGCTTTACCCTCCTTCTGTCGTTTGTGCAGCTGGACCAATTGCTTGTCTGGAGGCTGGCAAATGAATCAACTCTCGCCCACGAAAGCCGGGAGTCTCGGCCTTCGGCGGCAGCTGTGGGATCTAAGAATGGTCGCTCTCCTGGCCGTGGTGGTCGTCCTCTTCGCCGCGCACGGCATGGCTCAGGAAGCTACCGTCGTAGGTACGATTACAGATCCTTCTGGCGCCGCCGTCACGTCTGCAACGATCACCATCACCAACAACGACACTGGAGTGCAGCGCACGCTGACCAGCAATAGCGATGGCCAGTATGTTGCGCCAGATCTCCACATTGGACGCTATTCCATCAAGGCCTCGGCCGCAGGTTTCAAAGTAGCCGAGCAGACCGGAATCACCCTCAACGTTGGCGACCGTACCCGCGTTGACTTCAAGCTGCAACTGGGCAGTGCGCAGGAACAGGTCACGGTCGAAGCAAACGCTGTCGCGGTACAAACCGACAGCGGCGAAGTCAGTAACGTCATTACCGGGCAGCAAGTCACCCAACTTGCCACCAACGGACGCAGCTTGTACGAGCTGTTTGCCCTCGCACCGGGAGCTGTCAGCCTGCAGTCCTCGAGAGTCAATTTCACGCCTGTCAGCGGCGATAGCACCGTCAGCATCAACGGCGAGCGCGCCGGGCACAACCTGCAATTGATCGACGGCGGCGAAAACCTTGACCGCGGCGGCAGCAGCGGCAGCGTCATGCCCTCGATCGATTCCATCGCCGAGTTCCGCAATATGACTTCGAACTACAGCGCTGAATACGGCTTGGCATCGGCCTCGCAGATCAGCACGGTCATCAAATCAGGAACCAAGGAATATCACGGCGAGGCTTGGGAGTTCTTCCGCAATGATGCTCTCGATGCCCGCAACTATTTCTTCCCGGCCCCCCACCCTGTCCCCGAACTCCGTTACAACATTTTCGGGTTCAACTTCGGCGGCCAAGTCCCGATTGCCAAAAGTCACCCCACCTTCTTCTTCTTCAACATGGAGTGGCGCAGAGAAATCGACGGTGCAACTCTGAACAACCCGATGCCCCCGGCTACCGCCTATCCAGATGCGGGCGGCGCTGGTTCGGGTGCTTTGATTCCAACCACCTATAACGGAAAAGATATCAATGCGGTGGTGCCGACCGGGATTGCGAACTTCGGCTCCAACTGCTCCGCTGGGGTTAGGGCTAGTCTGGTTCCCGGATCGCCCTTCCCAAATAACACGATTCCTGATTGTCTGATCAGTCCCAACGCTATCGCGCTGCTGAAAGCCGGTGGCAAGTACGGCGGCATCTTCCCGCAGCCGAACAGTGGCGCGTTCTTTCTTGGTGGAAACAACACGCCAACCAATCTCACGGAGGAAATTGCCCGCGTCGATCACCAGTTCAGCAGCAAGTTCTCGATCTTCGGGCACTGGATCTCGGAGCAGGTTTCGCAGGCTTACGGCACTTCGATGTGGAGCGGCGATAGCTCTCCGGCGATTGCGAATACGTTCGGCAATCCCTCCTATAGCGCCGTTGTTCACGCGACGCACGTGATCAGCCCCACGCTGCTCAATGAAATTGCGTTCAACTACAACGGAAACCGCATTCACATCCTCCCGACGGGGCTGGTTTCGGCGCCTTCGGCATTCACCTTCAACCGCTTGTTCACCGGGCCGAATGCAAGCACTCGCATCCCGTCGGTCAACCTGAGCGGCGTGACTGGCTCGAACTATACGGTCAACTGGATGCCTTGGAATAACAAGGCGGACGATTACCAGTTCCGTGACGATCTTTCCTGGACCCGTGGTGCGCATCAGTTGAAATTTGGTTTCAGCTGGGCACTTTACAAAAAGATCCAGGATGCGTTCGCCAACACTCAAGGTAACTTCGCCTTCAACGGGTCCTTCACGAGTCCGACTGGTTGCACTGGAACCAGTAGCTTAAGCTGCGGCTACGATTTTGCCGACTTCCTTTTGGGATATGCGCAACAGTACACGGAAGACGGCGCGAAGATCAGCGGACACTGGAATAACGTCTCTCCTGCTGCCTACGTCCAGGACAACTGGCGCGTCAACAGCCGGTTGACCTTGAACCTCGGACTGCGGTGGGACGGCATTCCGCACACTTACGAAGCAAACCACCTGTCGTCGAACTTCTACCCGAACCTTTACAACCGGGCGAACGCAGCGACGTTTGACAGCGCTGGCCATATCTGCAGCGGAGCAAGCGATCCCGGTTGCACCGCGGTCAGTCCCGGCGTAGTTGCCAGCACCAATCCCGCATTTGGTGGATATCAGTTCTACCTCAACGGCATTGGCGTCGGTGGTCTGAATGGCATCCCGAAGGGCTTGGTCAACAATTCGTGGAATAATTGGGGACCGCGCCTCGGCTTTGCTTATGACCTTACCGGTCAGGGCAAGACCGTCCTCCGCGGCGGTTACGGCGTCACTTACGAGCGTATTCAGGGCAACGATATGTACAACGGTGCCGTGAACCCTCCGGGCGACCCCAATCCAACGCTGAATGGCGTTTCCCTCGACAATCCCGGACTTGATATCAAGACCGGAGGCGTCATTTCCGCCGCCCAGTTACCCATTCTTCCTTTGGGTGTAACGGGTATCGCTACCAACTATCCGCCCCCCAAGAGCTCGCAGTACAGCTTGGGCGTCCAGCAAGCCATTGGCGCGCATGCTGTGCTGAATGTCTCGTATGTGGGTAGCCAGGGACGGAATGAGAACTACTATCAGGCCGTCAACCTGCCGCCTCTCGCTGCACTACCTGCAGAAGTGGCCGCCGGCTCTCTCTCGTTCCAAAACCTGACTTATCCCGGCATCGGCAACATGCGGTTGGCATTCGATGGGGCGAACTCGAGGTATAACTCGCTGCAGACCTCTCTGACCGGCACCGTTCATCGCGACCTGCACCTGCAAGTGGCCTACACACTGGCCAGGGCGAAGGACCAGACAACGGCGACCGGCAGCGGCGGCGACCTGCAGAACGTCACCAACCCCTACGTTGGACCCAGCTACGATTGGGGTCCGTCGGTTTACAACCGCAACAACGTGTTCTTCACCAACTTCGTGTACGACCTTCCATTCTTCCGGGATGCCTCGAACCGTCTCACCAAAGGCGCTCTCGGTGGATGGCAGTTGGCCGCGATCATTACCGTGGAGTCTGGCGCACCGGTGAACCTTGGCATCAGCGGAAGCAATACTGCGGCGAGCGTCATCTCCAACTCCGGAGACCGTCCGAACCTCAGCGGCGGCATCTCTTATCCCAAAACCGTTGGGCAGTGGTTCAATGGGAACTTCAGTCTGCCGGCTTGCACGACCGGCCCGGACTGCTACGGCAATCTCCCATTCGATGCGATCACCGGTCCGGGACGCCAGAACTGGGACGTCACCATGAACAAAACCTTCGCGTTCACCGAGCGCTTGAAACTGGCGTTCCGTGTGGATGCGTTCAACCTGTGGAACCATCCGCAGTTCGAAGGCAATGCCAATACCGGAGGCCTCGGAAACAATTTCGGCGCCGCCAACTTTGGCCAGATTACGTCTGCCTACGATCCGCGTGAGCTCCAGCTCAGTCTGAAGCTCATGTTCTAACGTCGGCTTGCCCACAACTTTGTCCGCCCGCATCGAACCTGGTGCGGGCGGTTTTTTGTGGCAGCAGTTGTTCGCGCACTCATCTGCAAAATGAATGCGACATAATAAGGTTTGCAGGACGTGGCCACTGATCACCCTTCAGTGGTCAGCAAAATGGATCACTGATCACTGACCACTGATCACTGATCACTGACTATGCCCTTTTCCATGAACCTTCGCCGTCTCCATCTAGCAGCGCTCCTTTTGGCGAATGCCTTGTCGGCGCAGACTGCCACTCCCGATGATGCGATCGCTCTCGATCAGCAGCAAAGATGGGCCGAGGCTGCCCAGGTGTGGAAGTCTGTAGCAGCCAAAAATCCGAATGATGCTGCGGCATTTGCCAGCCTTGGACTGGATTTGGCCCGGCAACAGAAATACAGCGACGCTGTAACGGCGTATCGCAAGGCCCTGACGTTGAATCCCACGATTCCGGGCCTCGAACTGAATCTCGGGCTGGCGGAATTCAAACAGGGACACTTCTCCTCGGCAGCGACAGCTCTCCGTGCTGCGCTTACGGCAGATCCTTCCAGCATGCAAGCGCGGACTCTTCTCGGCATGAGCTACTATGGCGCGCGGAAGTTCGACCTGGCATCGAAATACCTTGAGACGTCGGTGAACGCGGATCCAGGGAATCCCGAACTCCGCCAAATGCTGGCCCAGAGCTGCCTGTCTGCCAAGAAGCTGGATTGCGCGCAAGAGCAGTTCCGGCAGCTGCTGCAGCAGAATCCGGACTCGGCGCCGACCCACATCCTGATGGGCGAAGCTCTCGACGGTTTAGGCAAGACACCCGAAGCCATTCAGGAATTCGAAGCGGCTGCGAAGATTTCTCCCCGTGAGCCCAACGTGCATTTCGGTCTGGGATATCTGTATTGGAAGACGCAGCAATACGACAAGGCGCGGCTGGAATTCCAGCGTGAATTAGAAGTGGACCCGAACAGCGGCCAAGCCCTCGCCTACTGGGGCGATCTGGAGTGGAAGAGCAACAACGCCGAAGCCGCCCTGCCGCTGCTCGAGCGCGCGATCAGATCGAACAAGGATCTGCGTGTTGCCTATGTCGATTTGGGCGCAATTTACCTGCAACAGAAAAACTATAAGCAGGCCGAATCCGCGCTCACGCAGGCCATCAAGCTGGATCCCAGCCAACCGGACGCCCACTATCAGCTGGGACGCCTGTATCAGGCACTGGGAAGAAAATCTGAGGCGGAACGGGAACTGGCGAAGGTGCGAGAACTGCACGAGAAAGCAGATGAGAGCGTTGCAGGAAAGATGCCGAGTGCGCCGGGCTCGCAGCCGAAGAACTGACACCACAGGTTTCAAAGTTTCAAGGTTTCAGAGTCCAAAACCTTTGATCCTCAGTTGAAGGCAACCTTCGTCAGGAAATGCGGAGACCTTGAAGTCTAGCAACTTCAAACTTTGAAACCTTGAAACTTTGAAACCTGCCTCTCTACGCCCTTCCCTTCTTGGCGGCAACGGCGGTTTCTTTCCCGGCAACTTCCCAGGGACGTTTCGGACGCTCTACGGGCGACTTGTCACGGTCCTGCACACGATCGTAGTGATACGACTCGCTGACCGTGCCAAGGGACTCGTTGTAGAGGCTGGGCAATCCCAGAGCCATCTTCATTTCCTCTGAGAATGTCTGCAGAGCCTTCAATTGATCGGCCGTGGCCGGGACTTCGTTCTTCGAGGTCTTCAAGAATTGCTGGTATCCGCGGTTGACCAGCTTCGAGATCTCGCTGCCGATCAGGTAACCGGGATAGGCAAAGATTTTCACGCCATCCTCGGGAGTCTTCTGGATCGCGGCCGAGACGTTATATTTACGCAGGAAAACGCGAGCGGCGGTTCCCGGCGCGTCAGTGACATCGAACCCATTATCGCGGAACCATGCCAACGCTTCTTCGTAAGAGCGAGTTTGTATTGCTTTTGCCATTGCCTTTGCTTCAACCTTTCCTTGCCGGCGTTGGATCGTCTATTAGGATGCTATGTATCAGAACCGGGGGTAACTTTACATCGGCTGCATCGCCGGGCGAAACTTTTTCATCCAATAAAAATACTACATACCGTGTTTCAGGCTACATAGCACATTACGTTGGTCATGGCGACCAAGTTTCATCTATGACATTGGGCTCATCCAAAACTGCGGCGGCACCGGCTGCAACGACTCCCGCGCTCCGTGAACTGCGCTCCAACCTCGGCGAAACACTGGGACATAGCCTGATTGAGCGCATCGGCAACACACCGCTCATTCGGCTGGATGCGGTCACCCGTGAGTTGCCGGGCGTAACACTTTTGGGCAAGGCCGAATGGTACAACCCGGGTGGCTCGGTGAAGGACCGCGCTGCCGCGAACATCGTTGCCGAGGCCCGCCGCCGCAGCCAGCTTTTGCCCGGCAAAATTCTTCTCGACGCCACCAGCGGGAATACCGGAATAGCCTACGCCATGCTCGGCGCGGCCGAAGGATTTCCTGTCACGCTCTGCATGCCCGAAAACGTCTCCCGCGAGCGCAAGCAGATCCTGCAAGGCTATGGCGCGAACATTATTTATACGGATCCCGGCGACGGATCCGATGGCGCCATCCGCATGGCCCGCCAACTCGCGGCCGAGCATCCCGACAAATATTTCTACGCCGACCAGTATTCGAATGATGCGAACTGGAAAGCGCACTACCATATGACGGCGAACGAAATCTGGCAGCAGACCCAGGGACGCCTCACGCATTTCGTTTCCATGCTGGGCACGAGCGGGACGTTCGTCGGAACCACTCGCCGCCTGAAAGAGCTGAACCCGGCGGTGCAGTGCATTTCGCTGCAGCCGGATTCTTCTTTCCACGGCATCGAAGGCGCCAAGCACATGGCCAGCGCCATTGTGCCGAAGATTTACGACGCGACGATTGCCGATGAAAACCTCGAGATCGCAACCGAAGACGCCTACGCGATGGCGCGTCAGTTGTCACGCGGAGCCGGATTGCTGGTCGGAATCTCCGCCGCCGCCGCGGTAGTCGGCTCCCTGCAGATCGCACGCAAACTCTCGCTGCGGCGAGACCAGGAAGCCGTAATCGTGACCATCCTGTGTGACTCCGGCGAGAAATATCTGAGTGAACGATTCTGGACCGAAGGATAAGTCCACCACGGAGACACAGAGGCACGGAGATTTTCTTCCATGTTTCTCTCCGCGTCTCAGTGACTCCGTGGTGGAAGTGAAGATGCTGAAACTCTCCCGCACTGACTACGAAGCCCTCCGCCGCCACGGCGAAGAAACCTATCCCCATGAATGTTGCGGGGTCCTGCTGGGACGCTTCGAAGACGACGGCGCGCGGGTTGTCACCAGCACGGCCCGTTGCGGCAATACCCGCACCGACTCCGCCCACAATCGCTACAACATCGATCCGAAAGAACTGGTCCGCATCCAGCGCCAGGGGCGCGACCGCGGAGAAGATATCGTTGGCTTCTACCACTCCCATCCCGATCATCCTGCCCAATGGTCGAAGACCGATCACGAGGAAGCGCATTGGATCGGCTGCTCCTACGTGATCACCAGCGTGGAAAAGGGCAAAGCGACGATCACGAATTCGTTTGAACTGAAGGGGACGGACGAAGCTGACAAGCAGTTAGCGAACGAGCAGGTCGCGGTCGAATAAAGCTACTGCTGCGATTTGCCAAATCCTCTACTCCGGCCTTGCCCCTACTCACCGATTTGTCTTAAGTGTTACCTTTGTTGCATTATTGAAAACCCGAGGGCGGTTGCCGTAACAATTCAAAGATTGCCCGATCCGGTCCCTATGGAATACGCCCACTCGAAAGACGGAGTTGGAAATCACATTCCGAGCTTCGCCGAGCGAATCAGCCGTCTCAGCAAGAAGCGGCGGGAATTGATTCGTCCGGTTCAAGAGCACCCTCGTGACTACGTGCTTCTGCCCATACGGGACCTGGCAGGCAAGCTTGCGACCGATCCTGCGACCGTATTGCGGATCGTCCGCGGCCTGGGGTTCGACAGCTACCGGGATTTCAAAGTCTACCTGCACGAGCTCGCAATTGCGAGCGCGACTTCTCTGGAGAGCATGCGTAGTGATGAAACCACCAATTCCAGCATCCTGTCGCATGGGTACAAAGCCTTGGAACAGGACGTTCGCAATATTCATGCCCTGCGCAACTCGCTCGATATGCAACGGGTCGCCGATCTGGCCAGGAGAATCCACCGGGCCCGCCGCATTGTGATTCTGGGCGGCGATCTGGCCATCAGCCTGGTGAGCTTCCTTGAGTATCGCCTGACTCTGCTTGGATATTCAGCGATCTCGGCGACCACGCCCGGACATACGGCAAACTCGGCCCGCAACTGCAGCAAGCAGGATCTGGTGATCGCCATCAGCTTCCGCCGCGGACTTCGCCAGACCGTCGAAGGAATGCAGCAGGCGCGTGCCAACGGGGCGTATTGCGTAGGAATTACCGACACCTTTATCTCACCCATCGCCCGCTTTGCCGACGAATGCTTCCTCACACCCGTCGAGGCCCATCTGAGCAACTCCTATGCGGTACCGATGAGCTTCCTGAATGTGCTGCTTACACTTTGTGCTCACCAGCACCGTGCCCGGACAGTCCGTATTCTGAAACAGGCGGATCAGGAACAACGCCACGGCTTCCGCTGGTACGTGGAATAACGTCGCCGCACCGCGAAGTAACCCTCTCGGCCGAGTTCCCGTCCGCCCTCGAAACCCGCTCTTGCCAGCGATCGAGGATGAGTTCCCGTCACCCCGTTTTCCCGTTGGCACCTATTGTTTTTTCCTGTGAAACAAATGTTGCATTTTGCTTGACACCTGCCGCCCGCTCTTTGTATATAGAGCCTCACCACAGTGCCCGGGTTAATTGTGGTCAGCCAATTTGTGTCGAGGCATTGGCTGCTATTCCGAGGGATTCAAAAAGGGGGCCCATGGAAAGACTCTCGAAGCTCACCGTTCTCCTGTGTGTCGTCGCGTTCGCATCCTTCGCCTGGGGGCAGGCCACTACGTCTCTTCGCGGTACGGTGACCGACCCTTCCGGGCTGGCCATTCGCGATGCGCAAGTTGCGCTTTCGAACCCTGATACCGGTTTTTCCCGCACTACTACGACTGCCGCGGATGGAACCTATGTCTTCCCCGAACTTCTTCCCGGAACTTATAAGTTGTCTGTTGAAGCGAAGGGCTTTTCCCACTACGAGGAAAATGGAGTCGCTCTGCGGGTGGATTTGCCCGCCACTGCCAATGTCCGTCTGAGAGTGGGCGCGATCGCTGAAACTGTCTCGGTTACATCTGAAGCTCCGGCGATCAATACGACCGATGCCAGCGTTGGCCAGACGATGGAGACCAACGCGATCGAAAACCTGCCCCTTCCGGCAGAAAACACGGTCCTGCTGCTCAGCCTGCAACCGGGGGTCGCATTCAACGGCGAAAACATCCTGACCGACAGCTACGACACCCGCGCGGGCATGGTCAACGGCGAGCGCAGCGATCAAAACAACATTTCGCTCGATGGCGTTAGCGATAACAACGAATTCGCCGGTTACGCCTTCAACGGAGTTCTGCCGACGACGCCCTTTTCGGTGGAAGAGTTCCGAGTGACAACGTCCAACTACGGCGCGAGCGAAGGACGTTCCTCCGGAGCCCAAATCGCCCTGGTCACCAAGGGCGGGACGAATCAGTTCCACGGTTCTCTCTATGAGTTCAACCGCAACGGATTGGGCGAAGCGAACGACTTTTTCCTCAAGGGCAGCCAGATTGCCGCTGGCCAGCCCAACCGGCCGACGCAACTGGTGTGGAACAACTATGGCGGCGCGATTGGGGGACCCATTCTCAAGAACCGGTTGTTCTTCTTCTTCAACTACGAAGGTCACCGGCAGAACCTGCAACAGAGCGTAGAGCGGAGTGTTCCCAGTCCGATGCTTCAGGACGGAATCATTCAGTATCAGTGCGCGGACCCGACCGCATGCACTGGCATGAATGTCCAGGGTGCCAGCGGAAACAGCTACTCGATTCCGGCCGGTATGTACGCATTAGGACCCAAGCAGTTGGGTCTGATGGATCCAACCGGCGTTGGCCCCAGTGCCGGAGCGCTTGCCTATTTCAAGACTTACCCGGTTGCCAATGACCTTAACTACGGGGACGCGCCCAACTTTGCAGGCTACCGCTTTGCAGCTCCGATCACCGCCCGCGAGAACTGGTACATCGGCCGAATCGACTACAAAATCACGTCAAACGGCAATCATGCGCTCTTCTTCCGTGGGACAGGTGTAGACGAGCACGATGTTCCCATTACCGGTGCGCCCTTCCTTCCCGGTCGGTCGCCGATGAACACGGTCGTCAATCTCTCGAAGGGATTCGTTGTTGGCTATACCAGTCTGTGGGGGTCGCATCTGGTCAACAATGTCCGCTACGGACTTACGCGCGAAAGCCTGAGCCTGCTGGGCGATTCCAATCAGCCGTGGGTTTTCATGCGCGATCTCGATCAGGACGTTTCTTACTCGAACGGGCACACCGCACCAGTGCACAACATCGTCGACACCGTCGACTGGACCAAAGGTTCTCATAGCTTCCAGTTCGGCACCAATATCATTCTCTCGCGGCTCAATAGTTACGATTACAGCCCCGTTTTCAGCGATGCACTCACCAACGCCGACTGGATCGCCGCTGGTGGTTTCGCCAATAAAAACGACTTCCTTAATCCCGCCTGCAATGCACAGAACGCCGCACCGAATGGTTGCACAGCCGGCGATATCTACCCTGCGATCGACTCCGGCTTCAACCACGCCTATGACTTCCCGTTAGCGGCGCTCATGGGCATTGAGAGCGAGGTTGACGGCTCGTTCAATTACAAAGTCGGATCGGCGAGCGCGACTCAGCTTGCTCAAAACCAGCCGTTGGTTCTCCACTGGTCCACTAACAACTACAATTTCTTCTTTCAGGACACCTGGAAAGCCCGCCCGAATCTTTCTATTACCTACGGCTTGAATTACCAGCTGATGACTCCCATGACCGAAACCAAGGGGCAGGAAGTTGCGCCCAATGTGAATATCGGCGACTGGTTCAATCAGCGCTGGCAGGCCATGAACAAGGGCATTCCCGACAATAAAGTTCTAGGCGGGAACGGCCTGATTGGTTTTGGCCCGGTAGGATCTGTGTACGGCAAGCCCGGCCTGTACGCCACTCAGACCAAGAACTTTGCTCCGCGCTTAGGTATCGCCTGGAGTCCGCATTTCGACTCGGGTTTCATGAGCCGGATGTTTGGTTCCGACAGGACCTCGATTCGAGCTGGCGCCGGAATGTATTACCAGAACTTCGGTCCTGAACTGGCCCAGTCTTACAGTTCGACGGGCGAGTATGGCTTGTCGACGCAAGTCTCGAATCCTTCGGCCACGCTCGCGCTAAATGACGCACCTCGCATCGGCGGCAGCCTGTCGGACATGAACGTCATTCCTTTTTCGCTCTTGTCGAGCCAGGGCCTACTGCCGCCGTCGAGTTTCAACTTCCCTGCGACACCGCCCGCAGGCTCGTTCCTCATCGCGCACGGCATCGATCAGTCGATCAAGACTCCTTACTCCTATGCGCTCGACTTGTCAGTCCAACGGCAGTTGCCGGGCAAAATGACCCTCGATGTGGCTTACGTCGGCCATTTCTCCCACCGCTTGCTGGCGCTCGATGATGTCGCCGCCCCGATGAACCTGGTCGATCCGAAGTCCGGGATCTCCTACTTCGCCGCCGCCAAGCGCATGTCGCAGCTATGGCGCGCCGGTACTCCCGACACCAGCGCCGCCATCACACCATCGACTGTCGGACCGACAGCTCAGTATTGGCAGGATATGCTGACTCAACAAGCGTCCTATGGTCTGTGCACCTCGAAGGGCACCACCACCAACTTGTTACAGGGTGTCTACGACACATTTGGCGGCGGCATCCCTCAAGGGGCTCCGAATTGCGGGAGCCTCTATAACGAGACTTCGGGGATTTTCCTGACCGACGTTTACGGCCTTCCAAGTCTGCCGACGACTGGTGCGTACAGCTATTACAACAGCCAATATTCCTCGCTTTGGGCCTGGCGTTCGATGGCGTGGTCAAACTACAACGCCCTGCAAGTCAGCTTGAACAAGCAGATGTCGCATGGCGCGATGTTCGGCTTGAACTACACCTATTCCAAGGCTCTGGATGTCGAGTCCACCTCGGAGCGCGGTATTCACTACCTGACCGACAGCGTGATCAACGCCTGGGACCCCGGCCAAATGTACGGACCGGGTGACGCCGATCTGCGTCATCAGATCAGCGGCTATTGGGTTGCCGAGCTGCCCTTCGGACGCGGCAAGGCGTTTGCCAGCACCGTGCATGGTGTGACGGATGCTCTGATCAGCGGATGGCGCATCGGGGGTACCACGCGCTGGACCTCGGGCTTCCCGGTCAGCGTTTTTCAGGGATACGTCTGGCCCACCAACTGGGATGAAATGGGATGGTCCGATTTGACTGGCGCGCCGATCAAGACCGGTACGACGATTACCAACGGCGTTCCGAATATCTTCAAAAATCCCGCTCAGGCGAGCCTGGGCTTCGATTATGCGTATCCCGGAGAAAGCGGAACGAAGAATCCGATTCGTGGCGACGGCTATGTCGCGACGGATATGAACCTGTCGAAGCAGTGGAGAATCCCGCACACCGAGAGTCACTCGTTCGAATTGCGATGGAGTGTCTTCAACGTGTTCAACAACACGAAGTTCGACGCCTTCTCCATGCAGGATGAATGGGATGTACCCGATACGTTTGGCAATTACTCCCGGACGCTCACCAACCCTCGCAGAATGGAGTTCGCTGGAATCTATCGATTCTGACGAATGAAGATGAAGGTGTGCCTTCCCCCTATGGCCCGGCCTCGCGGTCGGGCCATTCGCTTTGCCGGTTTCTCATTCCGAGCGAAGCGAGGAGCCTGCTGTTCGTTGTGCCGCTTGCGCTGCCAGCGTAAGAACAATCGGAATGCCAGAATGCCTCTCCCTCGCGGGATTTGCGTGATTTTCACAGGCGAAACGAACCTGAAGGATTCAGAACTCGTGCGTGATTGTGCTTTCGTATGCTGCGGAAATCCGCATCTGGCGCGGCTCTCAGCGGAAGTGCGCCGTCGGACTGCACCAATTTGCGGCATAGGGCTGTGAACGGCGTGCACTCGATTGAAAATCCAACACTTACAAATCTGTATTTTTCGTTGACTCTAATTTTAGAAGGAGTACAAACATACTCGTTCTTTGACAGCTTCTTAAGTTTTTCCAGTTGGTGCGGCGTCCGGGGCTCAAGCCGAGTCACCGTCTTGATCGAAAGGTTGGGATGGAGGGCAGGTGAGGGTCTATAGCAAAGCGCTGGTTGAGGAGAACCGAGAAGAAATGTTGAAGGCAGGATAGAGTTCCGAGGCGTAGGGTAGATTTATCCGGTTGGCGGTGAGCCCGGAGCCCAAGCTGACGATCGCGCGCAGAAACCCCGCAAGGGAAGAAGCGAGAGCAGGTCGAGCGAGGGTCAAACGCGAGCTACTGGCCGAGACGAATGGATCCTACACCACCTCGGAACTCTCTTATTTTCAGCCCTCAGCCCTCAGCCCTTCTCTTTCCGCCGCTGAGCCCCACTTATAAGCCCTGTCATGCTGAGCGGAATCGTGAGGAGAGCGAAGCGACCTCACGATGGAGTCGAATCATCTCTACCCAAACGCCGTTCCCCGGGGTAGGGATTCCTCGCTGCGCTCGCAATGACAGAGCAGGTTCTCACTTTCCCGCGTTCCCCGGGCCGCCTACCGCATAAATCCTCGGAATCCGCTGCTCTAGCGCCGGCAGCGCCGGAAATGCCTCGTGCGGCTCCATCTGATACCAGTATGCGACCGAAAAATAGTTGTCCGAGCGGTGATTGGCGTGCCCATGCTCGATCGTCGCCCGCAGCGACTTCGTGAACGGAATCGGCGAATCCAAGTGGAAGCGGTATACCGACGAACGTCCGCCTGCCACTTCCTGCCCCACCAGGGGGGCTCC
>DASYZA010000104.1:0-2446 GCA_035946775.1 Candidatus Sulfotelmatobacter sp.
GTGCCGATCGGAAATGCGCGGACGCTGTACCGGAAGGCTGCGGCGGCGCGATATTTGAAGGTGCGCGGCGTGAGCGTCCATATTGGATCGCAGATTACCGATCCGGCTCCGTTTGGCGAGGCAATGGCGCGTGTGGCGGAGTTGGTGCGACAACTGCGGCAAGATGGACACGCGATCGACTATGTGGATGCGGGCGGTGGATTGGGGATCTCTTACGACAAGCCGAATGCGGCGGAGTTTGCGGAGTATGTCGGCGGATATGCGAGACAACTGAGCGCACCGCTGAAGGAACTCGGAGTGACGTTGCTGCTGGAGCCAGGGAGATCGATCATCGGGCCGGCGGGAGTCCTGGTTACTTCGGTGGTCTATAAGAAATCGAACGACGGGAAGAAGTTCTTGATTGTCGATGCAGCGATGAACGACCTGATTCGTCCGGCGTTGTACAGCGCGTATCACGAGATCGTACCGGTGGTGCGGCGCACGAATGCGACAAGCGAGATTGTGGATGTGGTCGGTCCGGTGTGCGAGACGGGGGATTTTTTTGCACGGGACCGAGAGCTAGCGGGCGTGGGCGAAGGAGATTTGTTGGCGATTCTCGATGCCGGGGCGTACGGGATGGTGCTGGCGTCGAATTACAACACGCGTCCGAGGGCGGCGGAAGTGTTGGTCAAGGGAAAGTCGGTCAAGGTCGTGCGGCGGCGGGAGAGGGTTGGGGATTTGTTGCGAGCGGAGATGTAGGCGGTTGCGCTTGTACAGCGTGCGTTTCTTCGCCCCTTTGGGACTTGTTCATTTTCCGCGAGCCACCCATGGCTTGCGCCGTGGGCTGCATTCATACGCGCTTCGCGGCTTCTTTTTCGAATTGCAACTGAACAAAAATGTAGTTGAGTGCCCGGAGGCAACGTCTCAGTGCTTAAACGGGTCATAATCGGAGGCTGGGTACTGCTAGCGCTGGGAGCCTTCCTGGTTGTAGTGCTACCGAACAACCAAGACTTGGCACGGATATTTTGGGTCTTCAGCATTTCGCTCGTTGTCTTGACCTTTGCTTTCTTAGCGCTCGGATTTATTCGTGTACTCAGTAGAGTCTTGGAAAGTAGCCCTCGTGTTACTGCCCGGGAATCTTCCGGCCCAATCGGCTCTAGCCACGCAGAACGACGGCGGCTGGTCCTTGGCGTGTTATTAGCGTTAGCCGGATTTGCTCTTTTCATTTCGTTGCTCCTTACTTTTATTGAATATAGGATCAGATCTTCCCCCGTTTATCAGACATCCATGGCTAGGGCGTGCGACTCTTCTTATGTCATCGAGGCTGTCGGCCAGCCAATCCGGGCAGGATGGTTCACTACAGGCACGATAACGCTGTACTCGGACGGACGCGGACGGGCGAAGCTGAGAATTCCAATAACTGGACCGAAAGGACGTGGAATATTAACAGTAGATGCAATGCGAATTTCTGGGGGTTGGCGTTTTCGTGACCTACAGTTCGTCGCTGCGGGGAAAAACTCACCAGTTGATTTACTTCATGCCCAGTTTTGATTCATTGCAAACGTGTAGACGTTTCGCGGACCGCTGATCCTTCCTGCCGGTTGATGTTTAGCGCAGATTTTGTATCTTGTGCCGCAAACCTAGCCGATGTGGTATGTCCTTAACGAGGTATATCTCCCCCGCGCAGAAAGCAGAGCTTCGCTTTGCCTGCCTCTTCGATTCCGCTCAGGGCAGATTCGAGGCGGCTGTCCTCACACAAATTTAGATCTGGCGTTCACCCCATTTTAGTTTGGTGCGGAGGGCGTGGAAGAAGTCACTGCCGGTGCGGAAGAGGTTGACTTCGTGTTCGGAGCGGCGGCAGCGGACGCGGTCGCCGTCGCGGAGGTCGAGGCCGGGTTGTCCATCGAGGCTGAGATAGGCAACTTCTTCGGCGTTGCGGAGCAGAATTTCGATCTCGACGGAATCCGGCACCACGAGCGGACGATGGCTCAGCGAATGCGGCGCGACGGGCGTGACGACGAACGCCTTCACTGTGGGCATCAGAATCGGCCCGCCGGCGGAAAGCGAGTAGGCCGTGGAGCCTGTCGGGGTGGCGACGATCATGCCGTCGGCGCGGTAGCTTGAGACGAAGACTCCATCAACAAATAATTCGTAATCATTCAGGCGGGCGAGGGCCGTTTTGTTGACGACAGCGTCGTTGAAAACCTCGTAGGAGCCGCGGACTTCGTTCCCGCGCAGCAACTGGCATTGCATCAGGGCGCGGTGCTCGATCGAAGCCTTGCCTTCGGCGATCGCGTCGAGCATGGAGTAGAGCGACTGAACGGGAACGTCGGTGAGAAATCCGAGGGAGCCGAGATTGACTCCGAGGAGAGGCACATCGATGGTCGCGGTGACGCGCGCGGCGGAAAGGAGCGTTCCGTCTCCGCCCAGGACGATGACGAGATCGAGAGCGCGGGCTGCCATCTGG
>DASYZA010000105.1:0-2497 GCA_035946775.1 Candidatus Sulfotelmatobacter sp.
TTGGCGGCTCTAGCCTGCTGCGGTGCCATCCTCGCGATAGCGATACTTTGGATGTGGAGAAAAGCTCAGGCACTCGGCAATCCGAGGGGTGCGGGCATTCAGGGCGCGGTGGTCGCCGGAACGCTCTTGCTCATTCTGCCGCTTCTTCCCGCGCTGAATTTGAATGCGCTGAACCCCGGCGACTTTCTGCATGGGCGGTATACGTATCTATCTCTCGCCGGATTGGCGCTGCTGGTTGCGTCCGGCTGGATTGTGCTGAAGAACGCCAGGTTGACTCTGCTTTGTGCAGCGGGTACAGCGACGATTGCGTTCGCCGCTTTAACCTTCTCGCAGCAGAGCCAATGGAGGGACGATGCGACGATTTTCACCACCGCTCACCAACTGGCCCCCCACAATGATCCGGTGTCGCGGAATCTTGCCAACACCGTCGTTCAGCAAGCTCTGCAATTGGATGAAGAAGGGCGATGCAGCGAGGCGGTCCCGGTCTTCGAACAGATAACGCGCGACTATCCCGAAGACTGGTATGCGTGGGCCGGGCTCGGGGATTGCTTCGTGCAGCTCAAGAATCTTCCGAGAGCGGAAGAGTCCCTCCATCGCGCTGCCGATCTGTCGCGCAACTCCCGAGTCCTCCAACAGTGGCAAGAATTGCGCGTCGAAATGGGACTTCCGAATCCGCCTCCGGCAAGGTGAGTACAAAATCAACGCAACGCTCATTCGTCGAGCGGACGGCGAAAATGAAGACGACGAGAAGAGTGGCCGAAAAAGTGAGAACCGATCTGCTGACATTCAACGGCGCCGTCGAGCGCGATCCGCGCATCGATGCATGGATGCGAGATCACGCCAGCGAACTGGGCGACATCGCGCAACGGTGGTTTGATGTCATGCGAAAGTGCGGGGACGAAGTCCGCGAGCTTCTGCATGACGGCTGTCCGGTGGCGTGCTTGGGCGATGTGCCTTTCGCATACGTCAACGCGTTCACCTCTCACGTTAACGTCGGCTTCTTTCACGGAGCCGCGTTGCGCGATCCCGCGCACTTATTGCAAGGCAACGGCAAGTTCATGAGGCACGTAAAGCTCCGTCCAGAAACTGCCATCAATGAAGACGCGCTAAACAGGCTCATTGACGATGCCTACTCCGATATCAAAGCCCGCGTAGAACACAGGTAGGAACAAACGCTCGATCCCGGGTGGTTCCGGTTACTGCGCGCCGGCAGTCTCGATCTCAAAACTTGGCCCGAAGGCGATGGACAGTCGATGGTCGAAAGAAAAGGACGGGCTTTAGCTCTCACCTTCGAGTTCATGGACGGTCACTCCCGATCCACCCCAACCCCAGATGGCAATGCCGTCAGCGCAGGCTTCAATTTCCAGCATGTTGTCCGGGGCCGCGCCGATTGGACCAACAGCATCGACTCGCAGTTTTTTGTTTGATTCCAATTCGTAGACCTCACCCCACGGCTCCAAGTAGACCTTAATCCGATGCTTGTTGGTGTTGCTGAGTCTTATGGAGAAATTCTGATCACTCAAAGTCGCACTCCTCTGAAGTCATGCTATCAACTTCGAAGCTGAAGACAACAATTACGAACGAGGCACCGGATTCAAAGTCCCTCTGAACCGTCCTAAGGTTCCTAGGACATTTCAGCTCTTCGAAGTTGCGAGAGCGTCGGACGCAGACCATCCTGCAGCGAAGATCTGGAACCCTTGAATTTAACTACTTGGGCGTTATTATTGAGGTGAAAATGACCGGCACCTCTCACGTCCGCAGGGCAGTACTTTTTATATGTCTGGCAGCGATCTTTTGTGCTGCAGTAGTGCATGCGGGTACCAGCCTTCTAATAGCCGTTCTCGTGCCGACATGGTTCCTCATCACAATGGTTGTCGCGCTTTCAGTCACAAGCGCTGAAAAACACGGCGACATTCGGCCAGCCCCAGTTCTGCCCATCTTCTCTCCTCGGCCTCCGCCGATTCACTAATGCCTTTCGACATTTGACGCGGTTGGCAACGGGTCGATTCGTGTGTTCTATCGCTCGCGTGAGATCGCGGACAACCACTTGAAATATGAACGTCCTGGCCGACTCGGAGAGTCATGGGAGTGAAATCCGTAATGCGCAATTTGCTGCTTGCCTTTTTTCTTGGATTCCGCGCGACGTTGGGAATAGGCATGAGCAGAGAGGAGATCGAGGTGATTCTATTTTCAAGTAACCAGACAAGGGTAGAGGCGACCATTCCCGAGGAGAAGGCCCAATTTCCGCAAATGTAGAAACACAGGTTGGCGCTCAAAACTTCCGCCTGTACCATCCGAGGTTCTCAGGGCACTTCCCCTCTTCGAAATTCCGAGAGCTTTGTACGCGAGCACGTCCCGCTGCATAGACGTTCCCCTCCCGCTCTCCCTATAATGAAAGATTCAACTACTTTCGGAGACGCCACTAGGTGCCGTTAGAACTGAAAAAAACCATCAATCTGCCGCAAACTGCCTTCCCCATGAAGGCCAACCTGCCCCA
>DASYZA010000106.1:0-1589 GCA_035946775.1 Candidatus Sulfotelmatobacter sp.
GAAGCCGTGACGCAGCAGGAAATCCAGCAAGTAGCTAGTGATCTGTTCCGACCCGACCGGATCGCCGCGTCACTCGTGGGCAGTCTCAATGGCTTCGCCCTGACGTCCGCTCATCTCGCCTGTTGAAAACCTCCGAGACGAAAGATTTTCGTCATCATGATTCTTGCAACGTCATGCTGCATTTTATTGACGTAGCTGCGCGGGTTTGCCATGATGCACGCAAGCCGCTGCGGGCTTTGGGCGGCAGCGAGGGCGCATCAGCTTCCGAGTTTCCATCTTGGCGTCAGGCAGTTCCGGCAACGCTACGTTGCTCGAAACGGAGCATACTTGCCTTTTGGTGGACGCGGGACTCGGTCGCAAGGAAACGCTGCGACGCCTGGCAGCGCTGGGGAAAACCCCAGAGCGAATTGACGGTATACTGATCTCGCACGAACACACGGACCACTCGAGCGGCTTGCCGCAACTTCTGAATCATTGGCGCGCCACCGCATACCTGACGGAGTCTACCTGCCGCGAAATTGTTCGCTCTCTTCCCGAAGCAACCTGCAAGAAAATGCAGCGCGTCGAGCACATTTGCGCGGGCGAGCGATTCACCATCGGCGACATCGAGATTTCCCCATTCTCCGTTCCACATGATGCGGCCGATCCTGTCGGCTACTCATTTCGCGCCAACGGAACAAAAGTTGCTATCGTCACGGATCTAGGGTATTTGCCCGAACTTGTGAAATACCACCTGCGCGAAGCGGATTGCCTGATTCTGGAGTCGAATCACGATCTGGAAATGCTGAAGGTGGGGCCCTATCCCTGGTACATCAAACAACGAGTAATGAGCCGTACAGGCCACTTGTCCAACCACATCGTCAGCGAGTACCTGGCGGACCCGGAAGGTTTCGACGGCCGCGCACGCTTCTTGGTTCTTGCCCATATTTCCGAGACCAATAATAACCCCGACCTGGTGCATTTATCGGCCGTCGAAGCTCTCAATCGGCGCCCTGCGGAAGCGGCTTTTCACGGGGAGTTGATGGTTGCCTCTCAAACCGTTCCCATAGGACCGCTAAGTTTGTAGTATCAATGGTTTAAATCGGTGTTGATTTCCTCAAGCGGCTTATTCCGCCCTCTGACCTAGAAGAAATTACGCGAAGCATGAAAATTCTGACCAAAGTAGTACATGGAATACCGTAGGAAGGCCCATGCAATGACTTGATACTAGTACTCTTAAAAATTAGTCCTCTCGACGGCAAGCCGTTTGCTTTCATGGGGCCTGGGTCTGGGACAGGAAAGCTAGCCAAGCGGTGCGCCGGTTCACTTATTAGCATAATTTGGCTCCGAGCACATTCCTCTTGTGGTTAAGCACTTTCTGACTCACCCACGGGTTGGTAACCAATTTCCGAGTCACGGGGGCGGCCATTCTAAGAAAGGAACGTAAACTTCGCCGGTTTTTCAGCGCAAAAACTCAGGAAAAGACGGAATTAATTCGCTCGCACCCTCCCGATGTGTTGGTTTTTTCGGAGCGTCGCAGCGGAGCATCGCGATTTCAAGTCGAATTGAACGGTGACCGGGAAGCGGCGATAGACCGCGCGGCTAGCCTA
>DASYZA010000107.1:0-3761 GCA_035946775.1 Candidatus Sulfotelmatobacter sp.
CCGAGATCAACCAGGCCGCCGATTGGGCGAAGCAGAACGGTGTGCCAGTCGTCTGCAACGAGTTCGGCGTCTACCGCAGGGCGCAGCCTCAAGACCGCCTCGCCTGGATCAAAGATGTCCGCACGTCGCTCGAACGCCACAACATTGGCTGGGCCATGTGGGACTACTCCGGCAGCTTCGGCGTAACGACGAAGCAGAACGGAAAAAATGTTCTGGACGAGGAGACGGTGAAGGCGCTGGGGCTGCGGTGAGTTAGAAGTGGAGCGGGTTTGGAGGGCGGTGATTGAGGTTCTGGCGGTGTGATCTGCCGAAAATATCTTTCGGATCACTTCTCGTAAAATCTTGGATCGATTGGAGTTACGGGCGGTAGATTTGATCTTCTGTCCGCAAAATCTTGGATTTAAAGGAGTTACTGGTAAAATCTTCGAAAATAAGGAGTTAGAGGACCGTTTTGATGGGTGGACGATTTCCGGGGAGTGCGACGAGGAATGGGTGCCGTCGGCGTTTGTGAGGGAGCTGGATTCAGTCGCCGAGACGATACGTACGATTTCTTTTTTTCGGATCTCTGCTCGTAAAATATTGAATTCAGTTAAGTTACTGGCCTGAGATTCACTGTTGTGTCCGCAAAATCTTTGATCAAAAGGACTTACAGGTAAAATCTTCCGGAATAAGGAGTTAGCCGCCGACTTATGGGACGAGACTTTCCCTTCGGATGAAAGCCGAGATGAGGACTGTCCGCGCATGCGGACAGTTTGTCTGCTTGAGGCTGTGGAAGGAAAGGTCAGATGTCACAAAGTGGAGGTTTTTTCTGTGGAAAAGTGCCGGCTTTGAAACCCGGTGATCGTTCGGTCTTTCCCCGGATAGGTTGTCTCCGAATTAAGTCAGAGCCCACCCTCCCGCCAAAAACGCGGGAAGGGTGGGCCAACCTCTTTGAGACATTATGAAAGGTCGGGCCAACCCCCAATAGCTCTGCGTGATGTTACAAAATCCGAACGGAAAGGAATGCTGAGTGGTGCTGCGGAAGATGGAGGAGTATGCTCAGGGTTTTTGTGCCATGTTTTGTACGAAGTTTTGCTCGTGCTAGACTTTCCGACCTGTATGAGCGATAACGCACCTACTAAAGACAACTTCCATCTCTTACCCGCGATTCTTCCAGCACTTGCGGTCCTGCTTCTGTTCGTCGCCTCCCGGTACATTCCAGAAAAGTCCATCGTTCCGATTCAGCCCATCGATGTCCAGGTGAAACGACCGGACGGTTCCGCCATGCAACTCGACAACGCCATTGCCGCAGGTTGGATCGCCGCACCGTCAACCGCTACGTTTAGCACTGGCCTCGCGGAGCGCATGCGTTACGTGCTCTCCAATAACTCGGAAAAGCCTATCGAACTTTCTTATCGATCAACGCCAACCTCACCCCCAAAAACCATCAAGCTTGACCCCGGCAGCTCAACAGAGCTCAATGTTAGGTCGCCCTATCCAGATAACCAGATCAAGGTTTTCATGCCGGTTGTAGTAACTTCGATCCTTCTTGCGGGATCGCTCTTCGTGATCTTGGCAAAGCGCTATCAACCCAGCGATCGTCATTGGGCTTACGCCACGATTGGAACGCTCGTCGGATATTGGCTACGAGGCTGAGAAGTTATCCTGCGAATTTGCTTCTGGCAGTGGCCGGCGGGGTGTCAGGATTAGAAGTTCATCAAACCAGAGCCTTGAAGAACCGAGGACGACAAAGGTAGGCTCGTTTAGCCTCATCTGCCGATTTTTGCATTGAGTCATTTGGCATTGCGATGTTATGATCGCGGTATCAGTTTCAAATCCAGCCAGGTTTTGGGCCGACCTTACGGCCCGCAAACTTACGAAATTGGTTCCCAACTGGCTGGAGTTCCCGTCGCAAGTCTTCATGCCCAGTGGGATGGGAGAACTTTTCGTGGAACATCTCACTTTTCGCTTTGCGCCCCCACGGCGTAGGAAGCCTTTTGATTTACATCGTTTCCTACTACGTGTGAAGCTCTACACCTTCGAGGCCATCAGTACGGTTGTCGTCCTAGTTCTGTTGGCCGATTTCGCAGTCCGCGAGATCTATCCGATCATTCGATCCATTGGAAAACTGCTGTGGCCAAATTGAGAGTGGTCCTCGACGAGGACGTTCGTGCTGACGTGAAGAGCGCTTTCCCTTCCAGCATCCCGGTCACAACTGTGCCGGAACTTGGGCTGAGTGGCAAAGACGATAAATATGTCGTTGAGGAGGCGGTGACACGCAAGAGTTTGATTGTGACTGCCAACAAAGATTTTCTTCCCGAATATCGGGATCATGATTGGCGCAGAGGCAAGGATGGGCGGCATTTCTGGGGCCTCATTTTTCTCGCGCACACCGCGTCGCTCAGTCAGGCGGAGCAGGTCCGCCGCGCTCTCAAGGAATTCGATCCGGCTGCCGATGATATTCTCTCTGTCTCCGCAGACGGCAAAGTGGATCGAGAGCGATTGTGGCCGGTGGGCACGTTGTCTCCAGTCATTCGCCCGACAAAAAATAAACGCCTGGCTCGATGAGGATGCAGCCACATCAGAATTGAGATGGTCTGCTGAATATCCCACTCACAAGAGCTAAAGGAACAGGGGAGGAAGCTCGCGACGGGTACGACCGAATTTCAAGAGGGCGTGGGGAAGTCGCCTGCTCAAGGAGCAATAAAGTAAGGTTACGGTCGAAGAGGTTAATCGCTCAGATAAGTCGCGATCTGATTGTTGAATTCAGTGGTGCTTTTGCATTCTGCGCCCAGCACTTTACAGCTGATAATGTGGTTCTCTGGTTTGATCCCTGGTTTAAGTTCGATGAAGTGGTATTCAGCGACCGCGGCATCCTGTGAATTCTCGAACACGTTCCAAAGCGAAATATCGTTGTACCATGACGGACCGCCGCCAGGATCGGTGTAGTGATATTCGACCAGTACGAAGCATTGTCCAAGCTTCTTGTCATAGTGGTTCCGATGGTCGAGAAGTAGCGTATCTTTGTCGCGCCGCCAATGCTCAGTGAACCATCGCTCCGATGCTTCGGAGCATTTCGCCTGCAAATCTAAATTCGCGACTGATTGCGTTTGCTGGAGTTTGGCCTGAAGTTCCTGATTCTGTTGTTCCAACTTCGCAATGCGTTCCCGATCTTCGCAGGAAGTGGCGGCGATCGACAGTCCGGCGAGAAGGGCGATGAAATAGGGCTTGTAATTCACAGGCAACGTAGCGTCCAATAGTTGCGGCGCTATGCTATCATCGATCTATACCTCGTTTCTCGATTTCGCCGGCCGGGCGATGAGTTTGGCCGCTGCCTATCTTGCCTACGCGTCCATTTTAAAAAAATCCGGATCGCAGGCCTCGGGTCCTTTTTTAAAAATGCCCTGCTATTAACCCAAACGGCACTTGACATGGGCGCTGGGGGCTGGCCCGTCCTTCCGTAAATTCCCAAAATGGGGTTGCCCCATCCTTCCCGCGCTTTTTGCGGGAGGGTGGGCCTTGCGGGCGGACTACAATCTGCCTGAATGCACATCAAACCAGTTCGATACCAGAGCCAGCGCTGCCTGCACTTCATCACGTTTAGCTGCTACCAGCGCATGCGGCTGCTGGATTCCGTCGCTGCTCGAGATACGTTCGAGCAGGAACTGGAGCGCGTTCGCCGATGGTACGGGTGTTTCGTGACGGGCTACGTCGTCATGCCGGAGCATGTCCACCTTCTGGTCAGCGAACCCGAGCGGAAAAAACTTTCGCTCGTCATCCAG
>DASYZA010000108.1:0-1941 GCA_035946775.1 Candidatus Sulfotelmatobacter sp.
GGGCGGAGAACTCGCGCGGGTGATTCGCGCGGACCGGAGGGCTGTGAAAAAAGTCGTGTTCTCCGGTGTTGGGAAGACTCGGGACGAATTGACGGCGGCTCTGAAGGCCGGGATTTTGATCTTCAATGTGGAGAGCGAGTCGGAACTGGAAGCCTTGGCGGAGTGCGCCGCGCGGCTCCGGAAGACGGCTCCTGTGGCGCTGCGAGTGAACCCGGATGTGGCTGCCAAGACGCATCCTTATATTTCGACCGGACTGCACAAACACAAGTTCGGCGTCCCGATTGGAGATGCGCGGGCGCTTTACCGCAAAGCCGCGGAGGCAAAATATCTCAAGGTGCGCGGCGTGAGCGTGCATATTGGATCGCAGATCACGGATGCGGCTCCGTTTGGCGAGGCGATGGCTCGGGTGTCGGAACTGGTGCGGCAACTGCGGGAAGATGGACTCGCGATCGAGTATGTCGACGCGGGCGGTGGATTGGGAATCTCGTACGATAAGCCGAATGCGGCGGAGTTTGCAGAGTACGTGGGCGGATATGCGCGGCAGCTGAGCGCTCCGCTGAAGGGACTTGGCGTAACGCTGTTGCTGGAGCCAGGGAGATCGATTATCGGGCCGGCGGGAATTTTGCTTACTTCGGTGGTTTACAAAAAGGCCAACGACGGGAAGAAGTTTTTGATCGTCGATGCTGCGATGAATGATCTGATTCGTCCGGCGTTGTATAGCGCATATCACGAGATTGTGCCGGTGGTGCCGCGGGCGGATGCGACGAGCGAGATGGTGGATGTTGTCGGGCCGGTGTGCGAGACGGGGGATTTTTTTGCGCGGGATCGCGAAGTGTCAGGCGTAGGTGAAGGAGATTTGTTGGCGATTCTCGATGCCGGGGCGTACGGGATGGTGCTGGCGTCGAATTACAACACGCGTCCGAGGGCGGCGGAGGTGTTGGTGAAGGGGAAGTCGGTCAAGGTCGTGCGGCGGCGGGAGAGGGTTGGGGATTTGTTGCGAGCGGAGATGTAGGCGGTTGCGCATGTACAGCGTGCGTTTCTTTCGCCCCTTTGGGGCTTGTTCATTTTCCGCGAGCCACCCATGGCTTGCGCCGTGGGCTGCATTCATACGCGCTTCGCGGCTTCTTTTTCGAGCTGCAACTGAATACCTCCCAAGCGCAGAAAGCAGAGCTTCGCTTTGCCGCCTCTTCGATTCCGCTCAGGGCAGGATTCGAGGCGGCTGTCCTGACACAAATTTAAATCTGGCGTTCGCCCCATTTTAGTTTGGTGCGGAGGGCGTGGAAGAAGTCGCTGCCGGTGCGGAAGAGGTTTACTTCATGTTCGGAACGGCGGCAGCGGACTCGGTCTCCGTCGCGGAGGTCGAGGCCGGGCTGTCCATCGAGGCTGAGATAGGCGACTTCTTCGGCGTTCCGCAGCAGGATTTCGATCTCGACGGAATCCGGGACGACGAGCGGGCGGTGGCTCAGCGAATGCGGCGCGACCGGCGTGACGACGAAGGCCTTCACGGTGGGCATCAGGATCGGTCCACCAGCCGAGAGCGAGTATGCGGTCGAACCTGTGGGAGTGGCCACGATCATGCCGTCGGCGCGATAGCTCGAGACGAAGACTCCATCGACAAATAATTCGTAATCATTCAGGCGGGCGAGGGCCGTTTTGTTGACGACGGCGTCGTTGAAAACCTCGTAGGAGCCGCGGACTTCGTTCCCGCGCAGCAACTGGCACTGCATCAGGGCGCGATGCTCGATGGAAGCTTTGCCTTCGGCGATCGCGTCGAGCATGGAGTAGAGCGACTGGACCGGGACGTCGGTGAGAAATCCGAGGGAGCCGAGATTGACTCCGAGGAGAGGCACATCGATGGTCGCGGTGACGCGCGCGGCGGAAAGGAGCGTTCCGTCTCCGCCCAGGACGATGACGAGATCGAGAGCGCGGGCTGCCATCTGG
>DASYZA010000109.1:0-6111 GCA_035946775.1 Candidatus Sulfotelmatobacter sp.
CCAAGGTAAACCTCTATCACGCTCTCGACGGCCGTATCTCGCTCTACTATGGCGAGACCAAACTTCAACACACCCTCGCTCCGCCAGGGTGACACTTTCACGTTGCTGTTAGGGTGACAGAATCACGTTGCTACAACAGGAACTGCGCTCCGCGGTGCTGTCCTAATTTGAAGCGAATTAGGACAGTACCCGCTCCGCAATGGAATACGCCGCGTTGCCATTTTCGGTGGAACATTGTATTCCATTTCGAATCGCACGGCTCCCGACCCGTGCATTTCCATCAGCGTGCGTGTTCTACTTCCACCGCAACGGTGCGAGCAGAAGTGTGTGCAAGAATCCACTGGGAGCATGTCAGCTATCGATCTATACTCCTTTCACTTCTTTCTGAGAATGCGATCTGGGAGTTGCGAAGGAGCACTATGCTGAAGAAATTCATTGTTTGTCTGACGTTTGCAGTGTGCGCGTCATCAATGTGGGCACAGGATACATCGGCATCGACTCCGCCAATGCGGCCGGGGCACCGCGGCATGCAGTCCTGTTTGGAGCAGGCTGGACTCGATCGATCGGCCATCGAGAAACTCAGGTCGATTCAACAAGACGCTCGATCGCAGGTTCAGAACGTCTGCGCCAACACCTCACTCACTCCTCAGCAGAAACGCCAGCAAGTGCACGAGATTCACCAGCAAGCTCACCAGAAAATCGAAGGCATCATCACGCCCGAGGAGCAAAAAACTCTAAATGCATGCCGACAGCAACACGGCGACCATCATCCCGGAAACTTCGAAGGAGTCGGCGGAGGCTGCGGCGGTCCACGGGGGGCCAACACTTCTCCGAACGCAAAACAGACCTCACCTCAGTAATGAAGTCAGCTTGAGCGCGAGGGAGTTCGTGCGGTTGACCGCCCAAGAATTCGCGGTGAGCTTCGCGGGTTACGGACGCTGACGAGCTTCCGCGGTCAAACCATCCGATTCGCTCGCCACAGGACGGCGCGGAGGCAATGGCTCTGCTCCAACCGGCGGACGATGCTCAATCGTGCCGATGATCGGTAAGTCGTCCAGACCGTTTGCGTACGCAAAAGATGCGAAACTTTGATCGGCGCACATGCGGTCGATCATGCGCTGTTGCCGCGCGCTCAGCACGGCATGGGGAAGGATGGGAAAATTGCGGAACATCCAAACCATGTAAATCCGCTGTAAAAATGATGGCATTATGTAACGCGGACCGAGGGGAGTCTGCACACGGACTACCCCGGCCGCCAGTTTTTCGATCATACCTGGGGCCGCCTAAACTTTCTGATTTGGCCAGAGCAATTCTAGGGCCGCCATTATTGCACCACCGACGATGCAATAGGAAGCTTTTTTTCACAGCAAGGCTTGCTCTCTCTCGACGAAGGACGCGCGGGCGTTCAAGACCGTGCAATTCTAGCACTACCCCCTATGGTTGGGGAAAACACAGCCGCGCTGGGGCAAATGGCCCAAACTCCGCGTCAGACAGACATTTCGGGGAGGATGTCCATGCGGCGGATCTGGGCGGCCACCCCGTAGTCGGATCCCTTCTCCTCTACCCGAACGATGGTCGCCTGGCAACACACCCAGCACTTTTCACCCGAAGTGAGCTCGGGGGGCAGGATTAGTACCAACTCAACGTCGGTTCCTTTTTGCATCCTGGAGCTGGTATAGAGGAACACGCCGTTGGCGCTGACGTCGCGGGTTTCGGCGCTGAGGTCGTTGCCTTCCGAGGTCCGCATCCGCGTGGGGACCTGGGTTTTAATGCGGGTTCCAGCGCGACGCTCGCCGTCAGTTCTCATAGTGGCACAAAGTGACCACCTACTCTACACCAAAGTAGAACGTTGGACGAGGGGGTTCCGGGCTCCGTCTCGCTGGAGCCCGGGACAAGTGCGGTTAGATTTCAGGGCGCTTGGCGCGAGCTGCGGGGACAACCAGGGCCTGCTCCATGGTGGGCACGTTGGTACCGCGGAGCTTGCCTTCGATCAGGTGGAGGTTGTCGAGTTGTCCGGTCTGGTAGTACGCCTGGACCAACAACTGCATGGTGAACGGGTTGTCCTGGTCCTCTTCGAGATGGGCGATTGCATCTGGATATTTCTTCTGCTCCATGAGCAGCGTTCCAGCAGCGCCTTGCCACGAGCTCAGGACTACGCGGTTGCGGCTGCCGCCAGCCATGGTTTCGAGTTGCTGCAAGGAACTCTCGGCCAACGCCTGATTGCCCGAATGCGCCGCGTGCATGACACGCGCGCGTAAGACACGGGAGAGCTCTTCATCGCGGTCCGAGGCCGGAATATTCGACTGATGGCTCAAGCACTCTTCCGCCAGCTTGAGTTGCTTCAAAGCAGCGTTGTCATCGGATTGGTATTCAGCCATCTGGCGCAAGGCCTGCGCTTCCTGGAGATGATGTTCCTTATTATGGGCAGTTGTCGCGGTGTCGAGGAACTGCTTGTCGGCTTCGGTAAAATTGCTTTCGCGGACGTAGGTCATCGCCTTTTGCATGCTGTAGTTCAGGCGGTCGGTTTCGTTGTGGGCGAAACGGATCGCCTTGTCGTACTCGACGCGGGCCTGTTCCTCATTGCCCATCAAAGCGTAGGTGTCAGCAATGCCAAGCTGGGAGCTGACGAAGTCAGGGTCGATCTTGAGAGCTGCCTGATAGTGGACCAGCGCACTGGGGAAGTCTCCGGCCATGCGCTTGAGTTCTCCGTAAGAATCCTGCGGGTTGGGCTCTTTGGGCAGCAGGACGATGTAGCGGTCCATGGCGGCAAAGGCCTTGTCGTATTCGCGGTGGCGGGCCTCGACGTAGGCCAGATCGTTCAGCGCAGCGGGAAAGTTCTTGTCGATGGCGAGGGCCTTCTGCATGAAGCGCAGCGCCTGATCGTCGCCGTTTTCTCCCATCAGCCAATTGCCGGCGAGATAGAGCAGGTGCTTGTCGCGGGGATACATCTCGAGCATGTCGTTCATGGCGGTGATGCCGCCGATGAAGTCGCCTTCCTGAACCTTCACCACCCACGAAACCATGAGCTGCTCGCCGGGCGTAATCTTGGGAGCGATGTCCTTGGCTTTTTCGCGTGCGACGGCGATCTCTTTCGGATCGCCGCTGTTGAAGGCAAGCCAGACCCACGCGACGGCCAGATTCGGATCTTCTTTCACGGCCGCGCGCCAATCTTCATTGCAGCGTTCGAGATAGAGGTTCTCGTAGTCCTCGACGCCCTTCATGTAGAGATCGCGGGCTTTTGGGGAAGAAGTGGTGATGGGCAGCGACGTGTTTTGAGTTTTGACGTGATGCGCGAACGAAGGCGCAGCAAACGAAAGAGCGAGAATCACGACCGCACAACATTTCAAGGAAATAGTGCAGCGCATCAGGGATCTCCGGAACCGAGTTCAATGGGGAGGGACGACAGAGAAAAAGTAACATCGGGGTAATGGGAGGGGCAGATGACCAAAGGGAGTGAACTCCATTGGGCCATTGGGAAATTGAGTAATTTTGTAATTTTGCAATTTTGCAATTTGGTAATTTTGTAATTTGACTGCCCCTTTCGCCGCTTCTGTTCCTTCACCTCTTTTTCCCGTTTTGGGCCTTTATTACTGGTTAGTTAACCCTACCCCCCTCTCCCTGGATCTCTGGAATCATGGGGTTAGCGCCAAATTGCGAAATAGTCTATGGGGCTCAATCACTTACGGGTAAAATCTTGATTTCAAAGAACTTGGCTCTTGCTGGCTGGCAAGAGCTACGCTTGCGCGTGTGTGGATCATGCGGTAGGGGGCCTGTGGAAGGCAAGGTCAGATGTCACATCACAGCACTGTGGAAATTTCTGGAGCACGGGTAAAGTTTCAAGTTTCGAGTTTCGAGTTTCAAGGTTTCAAAGTTTCAAGGTTTCGCAGCATTTTTGGCGGTTGGCCTCCGTTGGGACTTCTGCGGTTCTTGCGCTCCGATTTCTACCAATGGAGCATTGACTTAATTTGTTGTCGCACCTACCATCTCGGCGTTCTGTGAGGGGAGGAGTTGTATGAATCGCGAACGAGTGCTTCGGTTCCTGTCACCCGGAATTTTTCTCTTGGCCGCTCTGTTCAGCGCGCAATTTCTTGTGCGAACGATCCTGGACTGGTTCACGCCGACGCCGGACTTTCATACTCGGGCGACGGTGTCGACGGTTCTGGGCGTGGCGACTTTGCTGTTGGCCGGCTTCTGGGGAACATGGCGCTCCAAGTCGTTCGCAACGGGTGCCGTCTCGGGAGTGGTGACAGCCGGTCTGGGCGCAGTTATGAGTATGGTGGGCGCAGCGGTGTTGCTCATGATCTGGCACGATCCGCAGACAATGGCTGCCATTCGGGGTAGCGGGGGGCTGGAAGAAGTGTTCAGTATGCCCGTCATGATGATCTTGCCGGGCGCGATGCTCGGATGCATTGGCGGCGTCGCGTGCCTGGCAACCAGGAGAGCGCTGTCGATTTAGGCCGCCGAGTCTGGAATTCAGGAGATCGTTGCCAGTTCTTGTAACGGGAACCATGCACATCGCGCGACATACACCGCAGGAACTGGTCATTGTTTCGGGCACCCGATGGCTTTCCGCGCTGTGCGGTGCTGCGGCGCTGGGCTCTCTGTATTTTGTGATTCCCCGGCGCGATCCGATCGGCTATGTGGTCACTGGATTCCTGATGCTCTGCGCGCTGGTGATGGATCTGCGCAAGACGTTCACTTTCGATGCGATGCAGCGGGTTGTGCGCTGGAAGGGACGCACGGTGCTGAAAGCGGAATGGGGGGAGATCCGGTTTGACGACATCCTTGACATCGGCACGGAATCGCAGCCCGCTGCCCGCAACGTTCCGACGTATCGGCTGACGATCATCACCGCGCAAAACACAATCCCGATGGCGTACACGTACAACGGTCAGCCCGACGGGTACTCCAGTTTGCGGCAGCAAATTCTCGCGTTTGTGAAGGGCGGGGCCGGAGCAGGGGCAGAGGTCACGCACACGAAGGAACAGATAGCCAGGACTTGATTACGGCAAACGCTTCAAAGCGTAACGAGTCGGATGAAATCGAAATTTGAGCGCTAAGGCCTGATTTCGTCAATCGAGCGCCCGCGTATCGGGCTGAATCCGTCGGTAACTTGCCTTCGCCCCGGTGCCCCTGCTGGAATGTGGGTAGCTGACGGTCATGCGTGTATTGAAAGTTTTCGGCCTCTGTATCGGAGCAGCTCTAGTCTGCGCGTTTGCCTTTGTCGCAATGCTTCACTTTAGTCTTCCGCCGTCAGATAGCGCATATGGGCTGTCTATCGCGGAATTGCTTTCCGACCCCTTTGTCTTCTCTGGCGCAATCTATGGGGGCGTAGTCTGTGGCGTCCTCTCGTTCCCATTTGCTTACTTCTCGACACGAAACCGGCGACTGCTTAACTCAACTCTCTTCGTGTTCGGCGTGGTGCTCGCGGAAATTCTATTGGTTACGCCGTTTGCGGGATGGGGTGGTCTGGTGGGGTCTGTACCCGCGCTCGGTTTCGGTCTGCTCGTTTGTCAGTACTCGGGCTGGAAGTGGCTTCAAACCGAGCTTCCCTAAACTAACAGTTGGTGAAAAATCGCCGTTACACTCATCAAATCGCTAGGCCTGTTGCCCGCGTGACTGCTATCACATACACCCCCCTAACTTTGTGCTGAGATTTTAAGTTCGTGGAGCGTATGAGCGGGTACGAGCCAGATGACGAAGGGTTTGCGTGGGTTGCCTCTTGGGTGGTTTCAAAGATTGTCCTATTCATCTGGCGCAGATTCCAATGGTTCTGGGACAAACTGTTTGAGGATTAACGTCATCTGTTGCGAGCCTCCATTTCAGTCAAAGGCGGCTCCGCCGGGGCTTGCGACATAGATCAAATCCACCAAGAGCTAAAGTAGCTGGCGAAATATCGCCATTACACTCAAAATCCTCCGCAGGATTGGGGTAGAGTATTGCCCGTGGAGCGACCAATCAAGTATTTCAGCTTCTGGGATGTTCCCCGGACCTTTGCTTTCGAGCAAGCTGGCAAGGTCTATGTCCTCACGTCTGAGTTCGATGACGATTTGGACGAGTATCCCGACGACTATGAAGTCTTCGTTGTTTCTGGAATCGCAAATCTGTCAG
>DASYZA010000110.1:0-1554 GCA_035946775.1 Candidatus Sulfotelmatobacter sp.
AGTTTGTCGGAAACGGCGTAGCGGAGGATAGACCAAAAGGCGCGCAGGCCATCTTTCCAGCTGATCTTCTTGCCTTCGCGGTAGGTGCGGCCGGAATAGCTGATGGGCACCTCGAAAATTCGAGCTCCGCGGCGGGCCAGCTTGATGGCAAGTTCCGGCTCGACATCGAAGGTAGAGCTTTCGAGGGGGATACTCTTCAGGAGACTGGTGCGCGCCATTTTGTAGCAGGTTTCCATGTCGGTGAGGTTCAGGTCGCAGACCAGATCGCAGAAGAAGGTAAGCAGTTTGTTTCCGAGCGCGTGGCGATAGAACAGAGCGCGCTTGTAACCGCCGGGCATGAAACGCGAGCCGAAGACGGCGTCGGCATCCTCGTACAAAAAGACTTCGACCATCTGGATCAGATCGCGCGGGTGGTATTCGAGATCTGCATCATGGATCACCACGAGTTCTGCAGTGAGATGAGAAAGACCCGTGCGAATGGCAGCACCCTTCCCACTGTTTTTCTCATGCCGGAGAAATAGCCAGGAGAATTTAGGGCCGCCGCCACGCTGATCAAGCTCGGAGCGGAAGTGCTCGATAGTGTCCGCAGTCTGGTCGGATGATCCATCATCGACGACGACGACTTCAATGCGTTCGAGGAGAGGACACTCGGCTAAAACCGCGAGACGCGCGAGGCTGGATGCAACGAGATATTGCTCGTTGTAGACAGGAACGATGACGCCGAGGCTCGTGATGGCCCGACGGTCGACGCTGCGCGGAAACACACGCACGCCAGAGGCAGCTTCGTGGCGGTTCAGCTCGCCGGCGATGGGAGTCGTTTTCATCACTCAATTACGACCGCAACGTTGAATATGCCATGAAATGCACCCGGCGTGACACACTCTCGCCCACGTTGTGATGAGGCAGCTTCGACCCTAACAGCTCGTGTGACGATCAAGAAGAATTCAAACTCGGCGAGCCGCTCCGATGACTGCGGCACATGGCAGCACGCGAAACGACACAACAACCTAAGACGCCGCAGTCCGCGGGACGAGAGTTTCAGGCGCGCGCTGCGTTCCCGCAGGGAACACCCACTCCGGTTCGATCTTCTTCTGGAAGAACGCCACTACACGGTCGATGATTTCATTGAGCGGAGTGGCTGGGCGGAACGACACGAGTTGCTCGAGCTTTTCAAGTGACGGCACGCGGCGCTGCATGTCCTCGAAACCCTGCTCATAGGCCTGATCGTACGGGATGTAGTCGATCTGCGAGTTGCTGTTGGTGCGCTGCTTTACGCGGTGCGCCAAATCCTCGATCGAGATTTCCTGATCCGTGCCGATATTCACCACCTCTCCGACCGCCGACGGCGAAGCGACGAGCCGAAGCACCGCTTCGACGGTGTCACGCACGTCACAGAAGCAGCGCGATTGCTTTCCCGTGCCGAATACGGTGATGGGAGCGGCATCGAGCGCCTGGCGGACGAAATTGGGCAGGACCATTCCATAGCGGCCCGTCTGGCGCGGTCCGACCGTGTTGAAGAACCGCACGACAATCACGGGCTGCTTTCTCTCTTTC
>DASYZA010000111.1:0-1987 GCA_035946775.1 Candidatus Sulfotelmatobacter sp.
GAAGATCGTTGAGATGACCGGAAGCAGTTCCCGCGTGGAGATCGGTGCCCTGTCGTATCGCCCAAATGAAATCTGGCGCATGTACGGTGATTCGACTAGGGCGAGAGACCTTCTCGGATGGAAGCCCAGTATCGATCTCGAATCCGGCCTGGCGAAAACGGTTGAGTGGTTTGGCCGGCAAGCGTTGCACGCGGAGGTACAACATGTTCCGTAGTCGAAGTTGGCACGACCGATTCCCAATCTCCCAATCAAAGGTGGCTCACGTATGCGCGTTCTCTTTCTGAATCCTCCATCCTTCGAGAAGTTTGACGGTGGCGCAAGCTCCCGTTGGCCGGCTACTCGCGAGATCGAGTCTTATTGGTACCCGGTGTGGCTGTGTTACCCGGCCGGTATGCTGGCCGACAGCAAAGTCGTCGATGCACCTGCCCATGGCATCTCCATTGAGCAGACGGTCGCGATGGCCAAGGATTTTGAACTGGTGGTTCTCTTCACCTCCACGCCGGGTTTCCAAGTTGACGTCAAGATGACGGAAATGATGAAGGACGCGAACCCGAAGCTGAAAGTCGCCTTCGTCGGGCCGCCCGTCACCATCCAACCGGAGGAATCGCTTGCGGCGTCCTCGGCGATAGATTTCGTCGTACGGCGGGAGTTCGACCACCAGATCGTGGACTTCGCCAACGGCAAACCGTTAGAGGAGATTCGCGGTGTCAGTTTCCGTCGGAACGGCGGATTCGTCCACAATCCCGACGGTGGCACGATCGAAGATCTGGATTCGCTGCCCTGGGTTACCAAAGTCTACAAACGGGACCTCGATTTTCGGCGCTACAATGTGCCATTCCTTCTAAATCCTTACATCAGCTTCTACACGTCCCGCGGGTGTCCGGCCCAGTGTACGTTTTGCTTGTGGCCACAGGCGCACTCCGGCCATCGCTGGCGGCTGCGTTCGGGGGCTGATATCGCGAACGAGGTGTCGTGGACACTGCAAAACTTCCCCGAGTTAAAGGAGATATTCTTCGACGATGACACCTTCGACTACAAGAAGGAACGCACGCTAGAGGTTTGCAAGCATCTGGCGCCCCTGAACTTCACGTGGTCGTGCACTTCGCGGGTCACCACGGACCGGGACACGCTCAAAGCGATGAAAGACGCTGGATGCCGGCTCATGATTGTGGGCTACGAATCGGGCGATGAACAGATTCTGAAGAACATAAAAAAGGGCGCGACCGTCGATATGGCGCGCCGCTTCACCAAAAATGCCCACGACCTGGGGCTGACGATCCATGGAGCCTTTGTCGTTGGTCTCCCCGGCGAAACAAGAGAAAGCATCCGCAAAACGATCGATTACGCCAAGGAGTTGGACGTCGAGACGATCCAGGTGTCACTGGCCCATCCTTATCCGGGCACTGAGTTCTACGACTATGTGAAACAGAACAACCTCATCACGATCGATTCCATGACGGACGGTCAGGGACATCAGCTTCCTAACATCATCTATCCCGGATTGGACCGCGCTGAACTGTTGGATTCGGTGGAGCACTTTTACGGCGAATATTACTTCAGACCCAAGGCGGCGTGGAGGATCGTTCGCAAGTCGCTTTTCGACGCGAGTGAGAGGAAGCGACTTTACAAAGAAGCGCGTGAGTTTCTGGCGCTCCGCCGCAAGCGCAAGGGCTTTATTCGGCAGCAACGCGCACTTCCGAGCGCAGGGCCCCGGCAGGCCGGCGGTTAAGAATCATCGCACGTCTAATGCGCGGATGACGATCACGATCAACTTCATTCTTCTCGTATGCGCTTTTGCTGGCATTTACCAGGTAGTCGCGCTCATCGCGGGCCTGCGACACCTTCGCCGGCGTGAACCGGCGGCCGCTTTCACTCCACCTATTTCCGTTTTGAAACCGGTGCGGGGGCTCGACCCAGGCTTCTATGAAGCGATTCGCTCCCACGCTACGCAGGACTACCAGGAGTTCGAGCTGCTGTTCGGAGTATG
>DASYZA010000112.1:0-5486 GCA_035946775.1 Candidatus Sulfotelmatobacter sp.
TATATCGAGAGTTGGCGGGACACCCAAAATGACGACCGGGGGCTGGCCCGTCCTTTCGGGCAAAATTAATCTGGTTGCCCCACCCTCCCCGCGTTTTTTGCGGGAGGGTGGGCTGCCACGGATGCCCACACCAACACGACCATCACCCTGCGATAAATCAATCGAATCAAATCAATCGGGGACAGACGGGACGAACCCCATTTTTTTCTCCCGATCTGGAACTCAAGAATGCCAATCGCCGATAACACGAGCAGGTGATAAAGTGCAGGTGATGCGCGCCGTAAGTACGATGCAATCCGCTGGGCATGAAAATCTCATGATATCGGCAGCATCGTACCCGCCCTCGCAAAAAAAGCGCGAGAGCGGGGCACCCTTAGTTTCGAAATGGGAATCAGAAAAGCGAAAGCCGGAAGGTCGGGCCACCGCCCTCAGCAGAGGTGCGCTCAGTGAGCAGAACGCAGCCGTAAGAGATCCATTGCGGGCCGAAGTTGGTTCGCCGAGTGGTCGGAAGGAGGACATTTGACGATCTTTGGCCTCGTAGTCCGCGTTGCACTTCTTGGCTTGTTAGTACTCTGCGGGTTGATAGTTGTCCTCTATGGTACGAGTGTAAGGAACAGGTGGGGAGTCAATGTGAGGGCGGCTCGTTGTCCTCGCTGTAACACACCGGCCCCCCGCGTACGAATACCGAAAGGCCTGCGAGAGTTCGCGTGGGGCGGCTGGAGTTGCCGCTCCTGTGGAACGCGGGTTGACAAATGGGGTCGGGAGTTGGGGGATTGAAGAATGGGAAGAATGGGGACAGAAGAATGGGGACAGACGCAGAAGAATGGAGAAGAATGGGAATGGAGAAGAATGGGGACGAGAAGAATGGGGACAGACGGAACTGACCCCAATTTTTACCGTGAATGACACACGGCGGCCGGCCCACTCTGATGCCGCCCAACCGCCCTTACCCCGCGATCAGCGCCACTCCCGCCGCCACTAGCGCCGCAGCAATCCACCTTCGTCGATCCACTTTCTCGCGTAGAAAAATCTTTGCCGCGGGAAATCGGGGACAGACGGAACTGACCCTTTTGCTTGCCGTCAATTGCCTGACGGGCAAACAGAATAGGGGCCAGTTCCGTCTGTCCCCCCTTTCTGTCCCCCTTTTCCCAGGTTCGTGGTGCCCAGCTTTCGAACCCCACGAAAGCTGGGGCAGACGATTCGTGGAGGAATTCACAGAATTCAAACCTGGGCCAGCCCCCGACTGCACCCTCCCGAAGATTTCTGACGACGTAAAAGACCGATCCCACCCGCCCATCGTTTGAAAACTGCGCAGGCAAGATTTTGATCGCGACAGTACGATCCAGCCGAGTGTCCCGCGCTCGATAGACTTCTCCCATGCCTCCTGCGCCCAGCGGAGACTGATTTCATACGGGCCGAGCTTCGTACCCGGAGTGAGAGCCATACTTGATGCGAATTATAAGCCCTAAGAACTCTTGTTCAGTCCGTTGGAATTGACCCGCCCGCGATAGCGGCATAACATTCCCACTCAATGCCAACGCCTCCTCAACCCGTGCCGGAGACTATTTCCCATTACCGCATCCTGCGAAAAATAGGCGGCGGCGGCATGGGCATCGTCTACGAGGCGGAAGACCTGAAACTGGGTCGCCACGTCGCGTTGAAGTTTCTTCCGGATGACCTAGCAAACGACCCACAAGCCCTCAGCCGCTTCCAGCGAGAGGCTAAAGCTGCATCGTCGTTGAACCACCCGAACATTTGCACGATCTACGAAATTGACAAGTCCGATGGGCAAACCTTCATCGCAATGGAATTGCTGGAGGGTCAAACGCTCCGGCACATGATCGCAGGCAAACCACTAGAGCTCAAAACCGTACTCGAGCTAGGAATCCAGATTGCTGACGGTCTGGATGCAGCACACTCCAAAGGAATCATCCACCGGGACATCAAGCCGGCGAACATTTTCGTAACGAACCGGGGGCAGGTGAAGATTTTTGATTTTGGGCTGGCGAAGCTCGCCCTCACACCAGAAAGCATTGATCTGGATGCGCCGACCATCGAGTCAGAGGAACCTCTGACCAGTCCCGGTACGGCGCTTGGCACCGTCGTCTACATGTCGCCAGAGCAGGTTTGCGGGAAGGAATTGGATGCTCGCACCGACCTGTTCTCGTTCGGCGCGGTGCTTTACGAGAGCGCGACTGGCAGGCTTCCATTTGTCGGGGCGACCGCTGCTGTTGTTTTTGATGCCATTCTGCACGCGGATCCGGTGCCGATCTCGCGACTTAGTCCGGAATCTTCCCTCGAACTGGAACGGATTGTCGATAAGGCGATGGAAAAGGACCGGCAACTCCGCTACGCGAGTGCATTGGACATGGCTGTAGATTTGAAGCGCCTGAAACGGAAACTGGATTCTTCTGCGCAGCACCAACAGGCAGCCCTTTCACCATCTCATCACCCCGAGGAAGCCTCGAACCAAGGCCCAACTTCCTCTCCGCCGATCGCCGAAGGCAAGCGGTATCGGTTCGCAATCCTTGGAGTTTTCATCGCCTTGCTCGCGGTGCTGGCGGTCGTGTATGTCGTTGTGAGATGGAATGGCGGCGGGGTCGCTCCATTGGATCCGCAGCACATGCGGATCAGCCGGCTCACGGAGAATGAAAAGGCGATCAATGCTACGCTTTCGCCGGATGGCAGCTACGTCGTGTATGCCTTGGCGGAAGGAGAAAAACAGAGCCTATGGATGCGGCAAGTGTCAGCGGAAAGCAGCGTCCAGATAAGGCCTCCTGATAGCACGCAATATTTCGGGTTGACATTCTCGCAGGATGGAAACTTCCTTTATTTTGTGGCAGCAGGTGTTGGAAACAATAAGAACTTGAACGTGAGTAATCTATACCGAATACCTGTCCTTGGTGGAACGCCACGGCAGTTGGTTTCCGATATCGATACCGCTATCAGCATTGCGCCCGATGGCCAAAGGATGGCTTTCGTTCGTGGAAATCCTGCAAAGGGGGAGTCGTATCTCGTCACCGCCAATTTAGACGGCGGAAACGAGAAGGTTCTTGTCACCCGGAAGCACCCTGAGAACTTCACGGGCGGCATATTCACAGCAACCGAGTCGGGACTGATTCCGCCCTCATGGTCGCCGGACGGGCAGACTCTCGTAGCCTCCGTGAGCGACAGCGTCATGGGCGGGCACTTTTCTATACTCGCGGTCTCTGTCGCCGACGGTGCGGAGAAAAAAATCTACTCTACGACCCAATTCATTGGCCGGTTGCAATGGCTGCCCGACGGCAAGGGTCTGATGGTGATTCTCGCTGATGCGCTCACAGGCCTGCGCGGGCAACTCTGGTACGTTTCCTATCCGCAAGGAGAAGTACGCCGGATCACCAATGATTTGACCAACTATGACTCCTGTTGTATCTCCCAGACGAAAGATGCCGGGAGCATCGCCGTGATTGAGGACGACTATGCATCGGATCTCTGGATTGCACCGGAAGCAAGCGCCGATCATGCGCAGCAGATCACATCCGGCGAAGCGATCGTCGCACTGACCTGGCTGACTAAAGGCCAGATAGTTGTACAAAACACGAAGGGCGACCTCCTCCGTTTCGACCGCAACGGAGCGAATCGGGTTTTGTTAGCCGGCGACCAGCACGACAATTCCCGTCCCTCCGGTTGCGGAGATGGCCGGCATATCGTCTTTGAATCGTTTCGCTCAGGAGATCATATCTGGGCAATTGAAGCGGATGGTTCCAATCCCATTCGCTTAACAAATGGGCGAGGGGAATCGTTTCCCTTTTGTTCCAGCGACGGCAATTGGGCGCTGTACCTGGATACATCGAAAGCGTTGGAGCTCTGGAAGGTGCCTGTTAAAGGGGGAAATCCGGTCAGGGTGAGCCAGGAATACGTTATTCCTCCTTTTAGTATCTCTCCGGACGGAAAACGTATCGCGTGCCTGAGCACAGGCCCGGAGTCTCTGCCGCAGTGGGTCGTAACCGTTCTGAGCGCGGATTCAGGGCAGAAGTTGTATTCCATGGATGCCATACGGTTTGGCGTGGATTTTTCGTGGGCTCCTGATGGACACGCGCTGGATTTCATCATCACGCGCGACTCGGTCTCCAATCTGTTGCGACAATCTTTAACGGGTGGACCTGCGAGACAAATCACGAAGTTCAAGTCTGGACGTATCTTCGCAGCTGCGTGGTCCCCTGACGGGAAACAGCTAGCATTGGCTCGCGGGCAAATCGGATCCGATGTAGTGCTGATATCCGGCTCGAAACAGTAGGGATCGGACGGGTGGCCCGGGCTTTCGAGGTTTCGGTTTTTCTGTCCCATTTCCAACTGTGGGTGCCCCGGTCTTGCGTTTTTTTTTGCAAGGCCGGGAACGATGCTGCCGACGTTAGGAGATTTTGATCTCAGTCCCTTCGATCTCGAAACGAAATCTCACCGCACTCGAACAAGCGCCCTCACCCCGCGATCAGCGCCACGCCCGCCGCGACCAGCGCCGCAGCAATCCACCTTCGGCGATCCACTTTCTCGCGTAGAAAAATCTTTGCCGCGACCGCGTTCCCCAAGAACGTCAGCGACGCTGCCGCCGGAGCCACCAGGCTCACGTCCGCCCACGACAGCGCAAACAGCATCGCAAAAAATCCGCCGGTCATCGCCAGAATCCCAATCACAAAATTCGCATTCCCCAGGATGCGCTTCGCCACTCCCCACCATCCCGCGCGATGCCACAATTCATGCACATCGCCCACCTGCTTCATCGCGCGTGACAGGACAATGTCTCCCAGCACCGAGAACACCACCAGCACCGTGATGCTGCTCCATGTCAGCAGGTGTTTCATCGGTTCACCCCTCCGGCTGCGACTTCCTCGGGCTCTTCCTCCGGTTCGTTCTCCTCGAACAACTCCGGCTCCTCGTGAGGATGCGGCGTGCGCGACGGACCTCCGGCAACGAAACCGACTCCGGCAGAAATCAAAATGATCCCCGTCCACCGCAACTGGCTGATGTGCTCGTGCAGCGCGAACCGCGCCATCAGCGCCAGCACAACGTATCCCATCGATGTCGCGGGAAGAACGTAGGTGAGGTCGGCCCACGAGAGCGCGCTCATGTATGCCGCGAAGAAGGCGAGCAGCAGTAGGATTCCGCCCGCGACCCACGGATTGAGCACCGCGAGCACAACCTCCTGCAGATGATGGATGGAGATGCGGCCGACCTGCTTCATCCCGTGCGCCAGCATCGAGTCCCCAACTGCCCCGAAGACAGCGACCCCAGCCAGCACGAGATACTTACGCAAAGTCAAAACCAGGTCCCGAGTTTCTCAAAAGATACGTTATAGATGATCTTGCGAAAGGTACGGCTTCATCAGGCTGCAAAAACGGGAAGGGCACGAGTTTACTCGTGCCGCTAAGCCGCTGAAATCTACCCGCGCTTTAGCGCCTGAGGTGCGCTCTCCGCCAGCGAATCGAACTCACAGCTCAATCCGTCAT
>DASYZA010000113.1:0-31602 GCA_035946775.1 Candidatus Sulfotelmatobacter sp.
TGGCGTTCATTACCAAGAGGAGAGGACAGATGACGGGCACGCAGGTGCGTAATTCGACAATCAGGGACTAGCCCTGGGCGAAACTGATTGCAACGGATTGCGAGGGCATAAGCTCTCGAAAACCTGGCGGAGAGAGTGGGATTCGAACCCCTGGTGCTTAACAAAATCAATCAATTAGGAGGCGCGAATGGCACACCAAACCTCCAAAAGAACGGGAAATTGCATTGCTCAACATATTATTGGACGCTTAATGGACGCTGGTCCTAGTTCAACTGATTAAGAGACACGCCAAGCCACAACTTCAGTTCTTACATTAACTCACGATTAACCATCAACTTATACAAGTCTTGCGCGCACAGGGAACCATTCGTAAGTATTTGAAATGCTGTCGATGTTTAGGGGTGTACAGCCACAACCACAGCCACACTTCTTATCCAGCCGAGGTTGAGTCGCGACCAGGCAAGCGCTTCTCGCACCAACCCATGTTTCCACCCCGAACCAATCGCAAAGGTCTCCTTCTCGGCTAATTGGATTTCGCCAATTGACGTGCCAGCGTTGTAGAACGTCACAGCGTTGGGATTTACGACGAAGGCTGGTTCATGTTCGTGCTGAATCTCGACTGCGGTCCGAGGAAACACGAAGCAGTAATTTTTGTGCGCTACCCGTCTGGCTTTGGCCTCAGCGAACTCAAGGGTCCTGCAAGTGCATGTGGAGACGGGAAAGCTCGAGCCTTCGTTTGGTGTCCGCGAGGCGGACGTATACACCGCAATTGCTCTGAATCGCGCAGAGTCGCAGGTTTCATCTGGCGAAAATGCTGGGCACAAGCTGACACACGTGGCGGTGGTGCGAGAACTCAACAAAATTGCAATCGTTAAGTTGGAACGGACTTCTTGAACAATATTGCATTGGAGCAGGAACTAGCGGGCAACGCACGTCTGATTGTATTCGTGCAAGAACGTCAGCAGGGCAAGATGATCGGAGTTGCTCAGCTGCCCCTTGAGTGCAAATGAATGTAAGGAGTCGTTCGCACTTGGAAAACTCCTCATAATGTGGCCGATTCGAGGGCGACATGGTTCGAATGGGCTCATTTCGCTGTTACCCGGACAATCAGTCATTTCAGGACAGCGGCCCTGCAAGTTTCGGAACTGCGATGGTCTCGGCGAGTGCCTTATCCGCGGCCGCGGTGTCGCTGCCGACAAGTTCCCTGACGCCATCAATCACCATTTGCGGGGTGTAAACACTCTCCAACTTGAACCGCCGGGCATAGGAACTCTGTCTCTCGCTATAGAGATGCGCGGAGTACGGATCCTTCCAGCCGTGATTCCAGTAGTCTACGTGCTCACTCAGAACGATCACATGCACCCCAGGGATGCGCTGCCGATCGAGTTTCTGCAGGAACGTATCAGCGGGAGGAGAGCTTGAGCATCCCTCTGAAGTGAACAACTCCACCAAGACTGGGATTCTAGGCGACACCTCGGAGGCTGGACCAAGACATTCGTAACTTTTTTACATTGGGTAAGCATCAAGTCATCGGAGACACCTTCCGATGATGCTTAATGCCGTGCTTCTCTCCTCAGTGCTGGGAATTTTTATTTTTGCGACCTTGATGAGCGACCGTGACTCTGTCCGGGAGAGCAGAATCCTTGGGCATTCTGACTCGGTCAGATCGCGATTGTTCTGCTTTGCTGCTTGCTCCCGCGTGCTCACGACCGCTGCCGTCGAGATAGCCCATCCCTACCGCATCAACACCAAAAGTGTTGCCGGGAACCCGGCAAGTGTACGTCCGGGAGCTGATGTCCATCTTTGCTGGGGTAAAGTTAGGCACGCCCTAACCGACTGCGAATCCATAGTATTTGCCATGCACCTACGATGAGATCGGCGTGTCAGGGCAGAATTCATTCAAAAACAGCTGGGTTTCACAACTAGGAGATATCAGAGGAAGTCAAGGTATGTCCGAAAACCGTGCGGACGTATCGGTAGCGGATAAAAACAAACTTGCATTACATACTCGTGCTGATCTCGGTCATACGCACTCGCACCGGCGTGGCAGGCTCACACAATTGACAAATGCCATCGGCAAACTCGCTCGATGCATCACACCCGCTCTAATTTGGCGAAGCCGTCCTGCGGCCCGCGAATGCCGCAGTGAGTCGGCTGCGGTGGAGCGATCGCGCACGCGTCTCAGGCCCCTCTTCGCTGAAGAAAAGAGGCCATCTTCGTATCTGACAGCAGGTGACTGTGTGGCGGCGCGAACTCTGTAATGATTTCGTAGAAAGCAAGCTGCTGGCTTCAATGACAAGACTGTTGGGCATGCTGCACAATACCTTCATTGGGGTGGGGACTTCAATGCTCGGAGCACAAAACCGATGACGATTCTAGGCGCGAAAGCACGCTATTCGACAATTCTCGAAGTCAATCGTGCTGCAATTACCCATCGCTGCATAGGCGAAGTATTCCATGTGGCGTGCTCAGCAGTAAACAAGATAATGCCGTATAAGCGAATGGGGTTAAGCCTCTACTCACCGGAGCATGGAGCGCTCAAGCTGGCCGCGGCGAACGGTCAAGGTGCGGACAGCATTTATCAGCCAGGTCTGATACTGGACTTGACCGAGAGCCATCATGGGTGGGTGTTTCAGCACCAGAAAAGAATTTTGCGGCGCGACCTGCATACAGAATATGAGTTTCGTCTTGAACAGCCCAATATTGAGGAAGGGATCAGGTCGTATTGTGCGGTGCCGTTGATTGCTCAAGGCGAGAGTGTCGGAGTGATGATTGTGCTCAGCTCTTTAAAAAATCGCTTCTCCAAGGCTGATGCTGACTTCTTGCAGGAAATATCGGATCAGTTCGTTTTGGCTGTCAGAGCGTTGATCCCAGCTTGCCTCGAACATACCCACACAAAGCTTATTTGCCCCAGATGCATTGCGTCTGGCGGGGGCCAGACGACGGCGGCAAAATATAAGGAGCATTTGTCGGACTGGGGTAGGCTGGGCGGTAGAGGGAAAAAAAAGCAAGCGGGTGGCTTTGGAAGCGGCATTTAAGGTAAAACTATGCAGTGGCCAAGGAGAAGTATTGCCCGCTGCACCCGCTCACCCGACTGATCTGTCCTCGCTGCATTGGCAAAAAGGGCGGAAGAGCCACGATTCGCAGGCACAAAAAGAAGCTGTCACAATGGGGAAAGCAGGGTGGTCGTCCCAAGAAGAGGTGAGTATCGACACCCCTGAAGTATTTCTTTTACTGCTGAGGTCTCTTAAGAACGAAATGTGCCAAACGGGAAACGGAGATTCGCATGACCGTTTCCAATCCTGGGGTATCAACGTGCCAGGTTCAGAGCCTCGAAGAACAGGCGCCTAAACGGGAAAGTAGACAGGGCGACAGGGGCAAAGCTAGGGTTTAAGATGTCACGCTTGGGCGCGCATTTTTGTCCTTACTGTCACAGGGGCCGCCCGGAGAGTGATACCAACCTCGGCTCCGAAATATCCGCCCCAATTGCCACCCACGGGCACAACAGGACTCCGGGCATATTTGCTTTTTATTCGCCTGAAGTCCTACATCCTCATATATATGCAGGTCATGCAAGCCCCCCGTCTGGTAAAGAGCGGCGATTGGTCTACTCCCAGCGTGGTCGTAGACGACGCACTCCTACGGCTAAACCTGAGCAAGGTAGTGCGGCATTCAAGAAAGGAACGGGAGAAGAAGTTTGCTGACTGATGCCTCGGGTTCTCGATTGGCGGCCAACCGGAAAATGGGGAACGCAAGAGGGCGTGACCGGGGTCAACCGCCACACCGCGAATCATTGACCAGGCCCGCGGCCCGCGACGCCTGACCGCTCTTGGCAGAAGCCCGCGAATCCGTGGATCCAGCGCTCGGTAAGCCATTTCACGAACTTCTCGCCAGCGACAGCAAAGTCAGGATTACCGACACTGTAGTACTGAATCTCAATCAGCGTCCCGCCCTCTTTACGGTCTGCAAAGCGAATTGTGCGGTGCGAGGCGAAACCACTCTCATTGCTATGGCCCACGTAGCTGACCAGCCGGGCAGGTTCACACTTCTCTACCATGTATCGTATCTTTTCGTTTCGATTGTGGCGTACCCTTCCCACTATGCTGGCGTTAGTCGTCCAGGGAGAGCCTTTCCATTTCAGGCCTTCGTACACGTCTGAGCAAACCAGCCAGTTTTCGATATCGGAAAACAGCGACCAGACGTGTTCCCTATCGAGGTCCGTTGAGACTGAACAATATCGCGGCTCAGACATAATAAGGACTGTCGAATTCCTTTGCTCTTACACTTGCGTACTAACCTCACGCCCGGAAGAAAGGCCAACAAATTCTGATGTTCGATTCTGTCCGTGCCAGCCGCGAATGGATGTGATTTGAATCACACGCTCCGTTACCGAAGCGCAAACTTAAGATTTCATAAAGTGTGATTGCTATCACAGACGCCGGATGGGTCCAGCGACTGACATGTGGGTTGGAGATTTCAAGATAGTGCCTTTCTGCCGAGATAATGACAAAGCTTCGTCGCGATACGGTAGTATCGCTCCTGCGTGAAAGAAGCATACTTTTGGGTCGCCAGCCACGTTCTGAGTCGTTCGGCCATTTTTCAGGTCAACCTGTTTGCGGAACCCGTACCTGGAACAGCGGAGGTTTGGCTAGGCTTCGCTTGCAAACGTCCTTAGCGGGGATCGATCAGCTGACTTGCCGAGATGTGTTGCCTCCTAAAAGAGGCTCTCCGCAAAAATAAGAAGGACTTTAGGATTAACCTACCTTTGTTATGTGGGAAAAACCGGTTAGGAAGCGTGCAAAATGGGCTCACAAACAAGCTCAGAGTACGGCCCGGTTCGGCAAAGGATTTTCGCTCTGGGCCCTCAGAAACCGGAGTGACGTGATCTTCGGAGGAAAAAGCGGCAGCGATCACGCTGGCGAACAGTGCGTACAAAGGCCAGTTCCGCGTAAAAGCGCAATCTTAAGTCCTGGAGCTGTTCCTGACGCGCAGCATACTCACTCCGTTCCTGGCGATTCGGGCAAGGATTCAGATAATAGCGGCGATCAATCGCCGCGATTGCAGCAAACTTAGCCTCATACCGTTCGCACAGCCGAAGTTTATTGTCCACTTCGAAAGGCTACCACAAGGGACAAAGTGCAGTTGTGATGACTATCACAGTACTGTGGGAAGCCCGTCCTGCACATGGGCTCACTGTTTCATCATCACGAAAGCCATTTAACTCAAGTCTTTGACCCACTTCGAGACGGTGTCATCCTTAGTTCATACCTCCGAGCAAATATCCGTCGCCTTAGCAAAGAACCAGATCGCAAAGATGGGAAAAAGGGAAAAAGGTCACTTGACCAGCCCTTTGGAATTGGCAGCAAGTCAGATTAGTTCTCGCAGTCGTGACCCGTCGGTGACTTGGCAACCCACTAGTAGGGATGTTCAGACTTCACCTAAAATGCCCTCCGAACTGTCAGTTGATTCTCTTTTCTCGACAGGCGGCCCTCCTCGTAGAGCATTTAGAGGGATCCCAAGCCCATCGCCCTACAGAAAAGAAGTCAGAGAGGGGTCTCAGCCACGGTTGTTATCCCGAACACGGCGCCGGATGCGCTGCGGCATTCCGCACCTGCAGCCACTGCCGGAGGCAAGCTGCTTGTAGTCCGCAAATGCGGCCGCAAACCCTCCTGCGCCGTCTGCCAGAAATGCGGCTACCACCGCCGCAAAATCTGAATCGACGCGAAAAAAATAACGCGCGGCAAACTCGGGTCGCCGCGCGCGCAGGTGGGGGAAGACTTGTGGAGCCCCCCCAACACAGACTCCACATTGCCTGAATTGTAGCGCCGATAAGATGAAAAGCAACCCAAACCCATCGAAAGCCGAGAGCCGAAACCCGAACAATGCGCCAAGCCCACCTGACCGTCTACCAGTCCCCGCGCGACCCCACCCCCGCATGAACGTTGGAATCCTCAACGCACCTCACCGAAGGGCGCATCCACCAGCAAGCAGGCGGGGAACCGCTCAGTCAATCGCCATCCAATTGAGGCGATCCATCCTGATGAAGCTACATCACCCAATCCGCGGAACTTCCACTCGACAGGACGCTCCGCCGACTCGCGTCAAGCCTCCAACTGATCAGTTCGAGAAGGCCACCAACCGTAATCCCCGCATCCAGCAGTTGAATCATTTGCTCGACTGTAAATCCAGCATCTTCGCCAGCCATCGCCAACTTCGAAATTGCGATCACCAAAGAGGGCTTGTCCATGCCACACCCCACTGAGAAGTTGGTCGAGGATGTCATCGCTCGGAATTGTCGGCTGTGATTAGCATCACACCGCAGCGCGAACCCACTCACCGATTCGGTCTCCCGTAGTGAAGGGTCCAGAAAACAAACTGAGTGTCCTGAGAGATGGTAGGCCAGAATGTCAGATCAAGGCGCCTTATTGCCGTCATCGCACGTTACTTTTGCCGGAGGCGGTTTGTGCGCACGATCGCTGACGCGCATCATCGATGGATTGAAGTATAGATCGGCACAATAGCTAGGGAGGTCGCCTGGCCTTCATGCCTTCATGCTCTTTTTAATCTGTGCAGGCATAATGACGGCATTAGCAGCACCCGTGGCCGCATTAACGATTACGGATATTCTGAAGGACCGCAAAGACTCTGTCAGTGAACGATAAATTGCCTTGTTGCTCAAACTGAGCGTCGCAATGAAGCTGACTGTACTCAGTCAAGTCGTTTAACGGCCAGCGTCGTCCGATGTGAGTATCCAGAGCACAGGTAGAGTTATCGGCACTGCGCTGAGGCGGCAACGCCATGACTTCATGCAGCAGGCAAGGCAGAAGGCCAGATTTTGCAAATTATCTCGGCAATCCTGCGCAAGGACGACAGCGATCGAAATTCCCAGCTGTCTACCGGTAACTACTGTGTTCGCAGATCCCCTGCGGACGAGCAGCGGATCCCAGCATCTGCTCTATACAATCTGCCGTTACTGGACGTGAGAAAAGGTATCCCTGTCCTTGATCGCAGCCTAGCTGAGTGAGAATCTTCTTCTGTTCCTCGTTCTCAATGCCCTCCGCAGTAACCGTCAGCCCTAGATTGTGTGCGAGAACGATGATGACGCGTACGATCTCCTGAGAATCCTCATCGAGATCCATGTTGAAAATAAAACTGCGGTCGATCTTGAGTCCGTTGATAGAGAATTTATGCAATCGACTCAGAGATGAATAGCCCGTTCCGAAGTCGTCGATGCTTACCTGCATTCCGAGGGCACTCAGCCGGGAAAGGACCTCAGTGCATTGACCTGCATCCAGCGTTGCGATGCCTTCCGTTACCTCAATCTCGATTGCATTAGCCGATAGCCCGGTTTGATTCAGAACATCCGCCATCCGGTCAGCGAGGTCGGCCTGACCAAGTTGTCTTGCCGTGATATTCACATTCAAGCGCAGCGGAGAACGCTGCTGGAACTCGTCCCGCCAGCGGCAAACCTGCTTGCAAGCGTCCCACAGGAGCTGGTGATTGATCGGCAGAATTATGCCTGTCTCTTCAGCCACGGGGATGAACTCGGAGGGCATGACGATAGATTGGCAGCGCTTCCAACGGCTCAGGGCTTCGACCGCAACGACTTCCCCGGTGTGAAGAGAAACGATGGGCTGGTAGTAGACTAGGAATTCCCGATTTTCAACTGCCCTGCGCAAGTCCGTCTCCAGTTGCAGCCGTCTGATCGCCTCTGCCTGCATGGCGATATCGAAGACCTCGCAGCGGCCCTGGCCTCCCCGCTTGGCGCGATACATTGCAATCTCCGCGTTCCGAAGCATGTCTTTTGCATCCACGCTGCTGTCACCGCTGAAGGCCACTCCAATGCTCGCGCTGATCGTGATCTGTTGACCTTTTACGGTGAACGGCAAGGCGAGGCGCTGCTGCAGACGCTGCGCAACCCGGACAGCGTCACTCGAATGTCGCAACTCACAGGCCAGGAGCGCAAATTCGTCTCCTCCGGGGCGGGCCACGGAGTCTTCTGCGCTGCCCGCCTCTGGTTTTTGGTTCCTCTGATGCGAGACTGTGTCGCTGGAACGTACACTCGCGGTCAGGCGGCGTGCGATCTCGATCAGCAGTTCGTCGCCGGCCGCATACCCCAAGCTGTCATTGAAGACTCTAAAGTCATCGACATCAATGAAGAAGACGGCAAACTTGAAATGCCGGTGACGCTGGGACACAGCGAGAGCGCGCTGCAGACGATCAAGAAAAAGCGTGCGATTGGGCAGATTGGTCAATTCGTCATGCAAGGCCCGGTGTTCGAGCAGCGCCTCAGCGTGTCTCCTGGCGCTGATATCGCGGCTGACGATCACCAGTTTTTCACAACCTGCCGCGTCAGCTGGAATTACGCTCGATCGAGACTCCAAAATTCGCCAAGTCCCATCTTTGTGACAGATACGATATTCCAGGCACTGGCCAGTACCGTTTTGGTACGCGTTTTCCGCGGCCTCAAGCACTTGTGCGCGGTCGTCCGGATGAACTTGCTCCAACGAAGAAGTCTGCCCTAATTCCTCCAACGTGTATCCAAGAACTCGCTGATACGAAGGACTGTTGTAAAGCCGATGACCGTCGCGGTCCACAACAGCGATCATGTCTGCAACGCTATCGGTGATGAGGTGAAACAATTGTTCCCCATCCGAGAGCCGTCTGCGTAACTTCTGCAGTTGTGTCTGCTGATGCAGAGTGTAAATGTCGAACAGCAATACGAGGGCGGCCAGCCCGCGGACCCATTCTCGCACCGAGAGCGAATACACCGTATTGGCGCCCAAGTCAGGCCCGTGAAGCGTCAGAGAGACGATTCCACAGGTGAGTACCACAGTGACGACCGTCGCCAGCGCCCAAAGCCACCACTCGCGTCCCTCCAATCTCGCCCCCGTGCGGTTCGAAGGTGCCGGTATCGATTGTTTCGCTTGATTCAAGGGTTTCTTCTTCATTGTTTAGTTTTTCTTCTCATACCACCAAAGTGCCATGCTGATAGCACAAGCTGCTGATTACACCGATTACTAACTTCTATTACGTTCTTGCGATTGTGGGAGGACATGTCCTGACGTAATCTCGACACATGGCGGATCAAAGAAAGCCGAAGGTGAGCGCAACAGTTAATGCCAATTCCTTTGGCTTGAGCGGCCGCCGGAGGGGCGTCATGAAATCATTTTTGAGCTGGGCGTTATCCATTTTCGTACTTTGCCTAACCGCTACGGCCAAAGAGCTGCCGAATGCTCCAAGCGCCAGTGCCAACCCTGAGGTCGCCTTTGTCGAGTCTTCCGGCCGTCTTCAGCCTTACATCGCTGAAAACAACAAAACAGTTGACCTAACGTTTCTCAGCCTGGCCGTGGTCTCCACCGGCAGTTCGTTCGCCGATTCCTACACCACACTATTTGCCCGCGAAAACTGGCTTGCGGGTAAAACCAACGTGTGTAACATGGAAGCGCAGTCTGCTTACCTTTACGGAACGCACCCCACCGTTGCTCGCGCCTACGCCGTCGCTTCCGTCAAGAGTGCAGGATCGATCTTGGCCGCTTACTACCTTCGCAAGCACCACAGCCGGTTCTGGAGCCTGCCTCTGATCGCAAACTCCGCCATTGGCCTGGAGGGCGTGACGCAAAACATGAAGGCCTGCAACTAGACCGATCGACATAGTTCATACCATCCATCTACTGCACCACCAGAGTGAGGTCGACTGAATGTTTCAAAGCTCCGGACGTACCCGTCACAACCACGGTATATGTTCCTGGGGGTGTGGTCTTACCACTTTGCTGCGCGACGCCGGTTCCACCGGCGCATCCCATGGCTAAACTGAGAAGCAACATAATTGACAGAAGTCCCAGAGTCATAGGCAGTTTCTTCCTGCGGAACCCAGCTCCCATAAACACCAGACCGGCCAGTCCCAAACCCTGAAGTTGCACCCAAGCGGCATAGGTGGAACGAGTATCGCGGAATTGCCGCATCGAAGACGACGATGACGAACCGCCGGTAGCGATCGTAACTGTCACGGAAGAGCCGTTCGCCCCCGGCGTTACCGGATCCGGTGCTGCTTTACAAGTCGCCTGCGAAGGAACCTGGCTGCACGACAAAACGACTGTGCTGCTGAAGGCTCCGCCCACGGGATTCACCTGGATCGTATACGTCGCAGTTGCCCCGGAATTCACGGCCACGATGGAAGTCGACCCATTCAGAACGAAATCCGAACCCGTGCCCGACAACGTTACCGATTGTGGGCTACCGGCCCCGCTGTCGCTGACAGCGAGGGATCCGGAACGACTTCCAGCCACCTTTGGAGAGAACACAACCTGGAACGTACACTGCGAACCGGAGCTCAGGCTCGCAGGACAGTTATTTGTCTGAGAGAAGTCCCCGGTCACTTGCACGCTGCTGATCTTCAGGCTGGCACCACCCTGATTGGTGAGGCTTACGGTTTGCGCAACGCTGCTTGTCCCCACTGCCGTCGCCGAGAAAGAGAGCGTTGCGAGAGACAGACCCACTGTAGATGCCGTTCCGGTTCCTTGGAGGCTGATGGATTGCGGGGCGCCAGCTGCATTGTCGTTGAGCACGACAGCACCGCTGCGATTACCAGACGCACTCGGAATAAAGGTTACGGCAAGGATACAACTGCTGTTGGCTCCAAGTGTGTTGCCGCAGTCATTCGTTTGGGAAAAATCGCCCGAGACCGAAATCGAACTGATCGTGAGCGGCATGGCGCTCAGGTTCTGCAGCTGTACGTTGACCGGCTGACTCTGTGCTCCAACAACTGTAGCGGGAAATTGTAAGGCAGTCGTACTCAGCGCGATCAGAGGCGCCGATCCGGTAAAGATCTTCGCAAGAAATGCATCATTGCTCCCCGCGAACTGACTCTGGAAGGCGCCTTGGGTGACAGGGAAATCTGCGGAACTGGTACTGCCAGCGATGTAGACGTTTTCTTCGTTATCGATGGCCATACCACTGGGAACCTCATCTCCGCTTCCACCCAGGTAGGTGGAGAAAACTTGCGCGCTGGCATCAGGATTGATTTCAATCAGCAGCACATCCAGTCCGCTGTCATACCCTTGCAGGGGATTTACCGTTGAGAATAGTGGACTGCTCGTGTTTGCCAAGATGTAGGCATTGGTCTGGGAATCGAGCAAAATGCTCGATGGACTCGCGTAGTTCTGTGGCCCCAGGAAGGTGGAGTAAAGCAGCGTCGCTCCGGCGGGATCAAACTTTGTGACAAAAGCGTAGCTGCATTCAAATCCATATACTCCCGGATCGCACAAGCTGGTGGTGGTGATGGGGAACGTTCCATCACTGTCTGCAGAGCCTGCGATGTATGCCGAGCCGGTAGTGTCGACGGCAATGGAGGCAATCGAAACGGGATTGCCGCTGGAGCCATAGAAATACGTGGAATATGAGAGAGCCCCGGCACCAGAAAGTTTGCTGACGAAACCGATATAGGCGTTGCCGGTCGTGTTGTTCGTGGACAAGTACGACCCTGTCGTGGCGGGAAAGTTATACGTGTTCGTGGTTCCCGCGACATAGGCGTTGTCATTTGCATCCACCGATATGGTGCTGACAAAGTTGTAAGGTGCCGGCCAGCAAGTGCTGGTGCCGCATGGTTGCGCGACATTGGAACTGCCACCAAGATACGTCGAATAGAGTAAGGAGGATCCGTCCTGGCTGAACTTCGTCACGAAGCCGTATCCGCCATAAACTCCGCCCTGATTTGGGGATACGCTTCCTTGATAGGCGTTTATCACTGGATAGTCGCGCGACAGAGTGTAGCCGGCAACATAGACTTGACCCGATTGATTTATCGCGATGGCGGCCGGCAGGTCCATGGTGCTGCCTCCCAAGTAGGTCGAGTACGACAGAGACGAACCATCTGGCGAAATGTGCGTCAGGAAACCCGTGTATGGCCCCAGGGCCTGTTGCTGGTACCCATTCACCACGGGAAAATCGCTGGAACTCGTACTCCCGGTGACAAAGACTCCAGAGGAACTGTCCAGAACCAGGGCGGCCCCATAGTCCTCTCCATTTCCTCCGATGTAATCGGTGTAGAGGAGATGCGAACCCGAGGCGTCAAGTTTGCTAACGAACACATGATTCGCGTTGGCTGGCAATGGATCGGGAGTTGAAGCAAAATCCGCGGAGTCGGTGTAGCCCGTAATGTATAAATTGCCGCTGCCATCCACTGCCGTTCCACCAGCTACGTCAACTCCGCTTCCTCCGAGATAGGTCGCATACACCAGCACCGGATCGATCACAAGCGGCTGATTGCGGTCGTATTGAGATATCTTAAAGCCCACGTGGGTGCGATCTCTCATGATGTACGCGCCCTGGATCGGAACTTTCTTGCCATTCAACCGCTGATAGACCACAGGACACTGCATTTGAAGATAGCCGCCACTGGCGTCGAGCGTCAGGTTGCCGGCTTTGTTCAACTCCGCGCTTTGAGCGCCCCGAATCTCGAAGGCAATCTGGTCCGGATTCGCACCGGGCCGCACTTCAAAGTCGTATTCCAGTTGCTGATGATTGCCGTGGTAGACGAGATCGATTCCGGGGTACACGTCCTTGTAACGAACCTGGGCGTATGTGGGAATACCGGTGCGCCAGTTCGCCGGGTTGCTTCCGATGAAGTAGTTGACGATCCCGGGTTGCTGCTGCTCTCCCACTGCCGTAGGCTTGGCATTTGCGCCCTGTAGTCTTATCTCCACTGTCTTCACCGCGTTGATCCCGGACGACTGCGGTTGCGGATTGGATGCTGCGGCGGGTTTCGTCCGTAATGAAAGGATCATGCCATCGGTAGTCAGGTGTGCCGTATATCCCCGGCCGTGAACCAGAAATCTGGTTTGAGGATTGGTCTGGCCCCGGTTTGCTTCAAAATTCAGCGGCACTCGTCCATATGTAAGCGCCTGGGCTGCCGTTCTGTCTTGAGCCGGTGCAGCCATTGCGAAGTGGCAGAAGGTAACAAACAGTAACAGCCTGCAGGCTCTCCGGTTCAATCCCATTCTGATGTTTCCCACGACGACCTCCGTATCTTGGTGCGACATAGCGGGCGAGGACGCTTTCCCCTTGTTGACCAAGCATGGGAATTACCGAAAGGTCAATCAGCTTTAATCCCATAAAGGATTGAAAAAAGGCATGTTTACAAGGATGGCAGGGAGGGCCTTAAGAGCGGATACGACGATTTCGTCTGTTTTTCAGACACATGGTCTCGGCACTGGACAAGTGCCAATCACGCCAGTTCACACTTCATCGCTAAGCCGTACCGCTATTCGGTTCTTCAACTTTCATGCGGGAGAGCATCTGATAAATCGTCGCCCGACCGATGCCCAATATCTCTGCCGCACGGGCTTTGTTTCCTCCAACTCCTTCAAGGACCCGCAAAATGTGGCGGCGCTGCATTTCCTCAAGTGATATCAGCGAGTCTCCGCCCACGGTCGTCTCATCCAGCGGACCGCGGAGACGCTCGGGCAAATCATCGATGTCGATAATGTTCCCTTCCGCCATCATGCAGGCGTTTCCGATTACATTTTCCAATTCACGTACGTTTCCCGGCCACGGGTAGCTTGCCAGACGGCTTTGCGCTCTGCGGGCCAGGCCGGCGATCGGCTTGCTGTACTCCTGCGAATACTTCTGCAGGAAATATCTTTCCAATAAAGGCAAATCTTCTCGTCGGCTGGCAAGAACCGGCAGAGGAATCTCGACCACCGCCAGCCGGTAGTAAAGATCCTCCCGAAACTGGCCGTCCTGCACCATTTTCTTGAGGTTGCGGTGGGTCGCGGCGACAACCCGGATGTCGATATTCCGCGGCATGAGAGAGCCTACTCTCTGAACTTGCCGGTTTTGCAAGACGCGAAGCAGCTTTGCCTGGGCCGAAGCGCTCAACTCTCCAATTTCATCCAAGAAAATAGTGCCTTTGTCGGCATGTTCAAACATTCCGGCTTTATCCTGAATGGCACCAGTGAACGCTCCTCTCGAGTACCCAAATAATTCGCTCTCTACCAAATTTTCAACCAGCGCTGAACAATTGCAGATAACAAAAGGACCCCGAGTCACGGGGCTTAAACGATGGAGAGCTTTTGCGACGAGTTCCTTACCGGTACCGGTCGCGCCGGTAATCAAAACAGTCCTAAAGTGAGGAGCGATTCGGCGGATCTTTGCATAAACTTCAAGCATGAGTGGACTTCTTCCCACCATGCCTTCGAACTGGTAGGCATCGATCAACTCCTGATCCAGACGCAGAGTTCGCTGCCGGATTTCGACGTCGGCAAGTAGCGAGGCGATTCGCGCCCTTAACTTCTCGATATCCAGAGGTTTGGTCAGGTAGTCGGCGGCACCCTTTTGGATCGCCTCGACCGCTGATTCGGTCGAATAGTGTGCGGTTATCAGAATCACCTCGACACCGGGATCGAGAGCCGTTATACGTTCCAGCAATTCCATCCCACCTATACTCGGCATCATGAGATCGAGTAGTACTACGCGAGGGCGAATCCGCTGAAATAGTTCGAATCCGGCTTCGGGATCCTGCGACGTAATAATCTCGACCCCTTCGGTTGAAAGGGCAGATTCTATGATCTCAAGGCTTTGTGGTTCGTCGTCGATGGCAAGCAGTTTGAGCGCACGTTGGGCTCTCATCCTAATGCCCTCAACAAGGCAGAGTTGGCGCAGACAACGCACTTAGGTGAATGACACCGGTGGGTGGACCGAGCAGAAATAAAAGGGCTGTCGGATATGCCTACCAACATAGTTGTTAACTATAAGGTTAACTATTCAAGCCTTATAAGACGCTTATAGCAAAATCGTCAATCAAGCACAATCATTGCATTCTGGAAAGAGAAGCCGAAGTGATACCCCCTCGATTTGTGTCGCATCATCTCGTTTGATCGACTAGCCCTGCAAGATCCACTCGGAGGTCCGCTCAATGAATTGAAAGGCATAGCGCTGCCAAGGCGTTCCTGCGCACTCTCGACGTACGACACGAACGGAGCCGACATACTGATCCCGCCCTGCGCCAGAAAGAAAGACCTGCAGTGTTAAAGCATCGGGGAGTTCGACCGGGAGTGGGCACAAGAACCCTCCGGCGCTGACATTCTCGGTGGTTGTGAGTTGCTCAAATGAGCGCTGCCGTATATCGTTTCCCTTGAGCTTAAGAATCAGATTCATGCGGACGCGAGTGTGTGCACGCCGTTCCAACTGGCGGCTTTGCAACTCGCTGGCCAGCCTACTCTTTAACTTCGCGAAATCAATAGGCTTTTCAAAATAGCCAGAGGCGCCAAGGCCCTGCATATAGTCTCGGTATTTCGACGCAGATTGGCCAGATACGACAAAAATAGGAATCCGTGCCGTATAGCTGAGACTGTGAAAACTCTGGCAAAGTTCAAATCCTGAGCAGTCAGGCATCATTAAATCCAGCAGAATGGCCCGCGGTTTGTGTTGTAGGGCGAGTTCGAGCGCTTGCACTGGATCGCCTGTATCGATAGTCTCGTAGGTGTCGGATAGGCGCATCTTGAGTAAGCCCCGCATCGAATCGTCGTCATCGACTAATAAAATCTTGTCCACGTGTTCCTCCCAAAGCTAGTGTTCTGGGCTAATCAGCACTAACAAGAACATGGCGACCATCCAGGGCCTCGCGCACCTTGCTAGTCAGAGCTTCCCGCGTAAACGGCTTCGACAAATAAAAACTGCCTTCCGCCAAAACCCCATGTTGCCCCACGGTTTGGCCGGTGTACCCGGACATGAATAATACGTGGGTGTCCGGCCGATGTTTCAGCAGTTCGTCGGCCACCACTCGGCCGCTCATCGCAGGCATAACAACATCGGTCAGCAAGAGATCTATATGTGCTTCATAATCACGGCTAATCTTCAAGGCCTCAATCCCTCCTTCTGCTTCCAAGACCGTATAACCAACCAACTCCAGCAGGTGTCGCGTCAGTTTTCTGAGTGCCATCTCGTCCTCAACCAGGAGCACCGTCTCGTTTCCCTTTAGAAGCGATGCCTCGGGTAAGTAGGGCCTTGTGCCGATCGATTCTTCTGCAGCCGGCAGCAGGATCTTGAATGTGGTGCCTTGACCGGGTTCGCTCTGAACATCGATATATCCGCCGCTCTGTTTTACTACCCCGTAAACCATCGACAATCCCAAGCCTGTGCCTTTACCTTTTTCCTTGGTCGTAAAAAACGGTTCGAAAATACGACTGCGCGTAGCGGCATCCATGCCCACTCCGGTGTCCCGGAACGTAAGTAGCACATACTTTCCCAGCGACATCGGGTACGAATAACGGCGGGCAAAATCTGCCTCTACCTCATAGTTGGAAGTCTCGATGACCAACTCACCCCCGATGGGCATGGCGTCACGCGCGTTTACCGCGAGATTCATCACCACCTGCTCAATTTGTCCAACATCAGCCTTGATGTATCCCAACGCACGATCAAGGTGGGTGATCAGGTGAACATCTTCGCCGATGAGCCGCTTCAGCATTTTTTCCATGTCTCGTACCACGACGTTCAGATCGAGAATCCTCGGATCCATGACCTGCTGGCGGCTGAATGCGAGCAACTGGCGAGTCAGGTTCGCAGCTCGGTGTGCAGCTTTCAACATCTCTTCTATGCAAGAACGCATCGGCGCCTCAGGTGAAATGCCATCTTGTAGGACCTCACCGTAACCGATGATCACCCCCAGCAGATTATTGAAGTCGTGGGCTACCCCGCCGGAGAGTCGACCGATGGCTTCCATCTTCTGTGCCTGACGGAACTGTTCTTCTAAACGCTTTCGTTCGGTAACGTCCCGGTTAACGATGACCAGTCGTTCGACGTGCCCGTGTTTAAAAACGGCGCTCGCTTTCGATTCTAGGGTTCGCCAACTGCCGTCCTTGTGTCGCATGCGATATTCGAGGCTGGTCCCCAGGCCAGTGCACTGCGCCTCCATTGCAGCTTTTTGAACCTTCTCGCGATCCTCAGGATGGATCTGCTCGAACGACCCTGTCTGATCGAGTTCCAGGAGAGAGTAGCCCAGAATTTTTTCGTACGACGGGCTGTTGTAAAGCCGCTTTCCGCTCGTATCCACCACTGCAATCATGTCAGCGGCGTTTTCCGAGATCAGTCGGAACAATTCCTCTTGCTCGATGAGGTGGGTTCGAAATAGTTGAATCTGAAAGTGTTGGTAGACGGTGTAGATATCGAAAAGCAAGACCATGCCCACAAGACCAAGGATGACGTCATTCAGCGGTGCACCACTTATTTCAGAATGCCTCCCATGAAGCGATGGGAGTCCGAAGGAGACAATGCCGGCGGTCAACAACAATGTTGTAAAGACGGCACAAATCCAGAGCCACCAGTCCCGACGTTCGATGCTCCGCATGCGCTCACCCATACTCACATGCATGCCATCAAGTTTTGTATCGCTGTAACCGGCCAACTCTGCGCTCCAGTCCACCCGAATCACGAGTCCACTGAAAAGTTGTGGGGAAGCACCCTAAATCCAGCACGAAAACGGCCAATGTAGCGCGCCGCCAGTCGCCGCCCCTTCGGGGAACTCATATACACTCAACCAGTTAGCAAGGCGGGTCTATCGCTCGATTTGCCCCCACCGCAGCAACGTCCAAGGCCCGGACTTCTGTCCACTTCCTGTACAAAGCTTTTCTAATGCCGCCTAGAAATGAACTTAGAACATGTCATGCGCTGACAATACGGCCGCCATCAATTGAGTTTTGAATTCCTGAAATAGCGCGGCAGCGCACACCAATGAGTGTTCGTGTCCGAAGCGCTCCAGGTCGCGCGCTTGTGTTGCCGTCTCAGTTAAACCGAGATACGACAACTCTCCCTTCAGCGTGTGTGCTACTTGCTCGATGGTCTGGGCATCACCGGTCTCGATTGCAGCTTCTAGGGCCGCCACCTTTTTGGGCGTCTCCTCCGCAAAGATATGCAGAATGTCTCGTAGCAGGGCTTCGTCTTCTACAGCTTCTTTTAGCTTCCCCGTGTTCCAGGATGTGTTGCGAGTCAACGATTTCGTAGAAGAAGCGCTCGCAGTGCTATTGCTTCTGCAGACTGTACGAATTACTTGCCGGAGACCTTCAATACCGATCGGCTTGGTCAAATAGGCGTCCATCCCGGCAGCCAGGCAGCGCTCCCTGTCCCCCTTGAGTGCGTGAGCTGTGACCGCAACGATCGGAATGTGAGCACCAGTCTCCCGTTCCCGCTGGCGGATTTCTCTGGTCGCGGTCAACCCATCCTTAATCGGCATTTGCACGTCCATGAGTACGAGATCGAATTTCGTCGATTGAAGGCAGGCAAGGGCTTCCGCCCCATTTCTAGCGGGAACCCCGTTGTGGCCGAGCCTCTCTAATATTTTGAGAGCCACGACCTGATTAATCGCATTGTCATCGGCAACCAGAATTGTGAGCGGTGGTCCATCCGGTGAGTCGAAAGGCTTCTCCGTCACCTGACCGACCTTTGTACGCTCTGCAAGAACTCGGAGAATGGTGTCCCGCAATTCCTTTGGTCCGACAGGTTTCAGCAACCGGGCGGCAATGCCAAAATTGCGATAGAAAGAGGGTGGTTGCCGCTTTCCCGGATACGCGGTGAGAACCAGGGCTACATTGGACAACTGGACATCTTGCCGGATCCGCTCGGTCAGTTCGAATCCGTGACGCTCCCACATGCCGCCGTCCAGTAGGGCGATCGGGATTGGCTGACCGCAATCACAGGCTCCCCGGAGCAACTCAAACGCAACCTCCTGATTTGACGCCGTGACCGGCCTCATTCCCCACTCGCGAGTGGTATCGGACAAAATCCGACGGACCTCGGCGTTGTTATCGATAATGAGAATGGGAGTTGACGAGAGATGCGCTGATGGTTCTGCTGAACCTGTATCGTGTTCAGTGCATCTAAGTGGCACCGTGAAGTAAAACGTGCTTCCCTTCCCCTCGGTGCTTGTCAGCCACAGTTCGCCACCCATCAAGCGCACGAGCCGCGAACAGATCGACAAACCAAGGCCACTACCTCCGTAGGTGCGCGTTGTACTGCTGTCTGCCTGAACGAATGGCTCGAAAATGAGCCTCTGCTTCTGTGCTGGAATTCCAATGCCGGTGTCTCTTACAGCGAATTCAAGTACAACGTTGTGCCGTTCGCGTGCCCGAAGTTCAACTTCGAGGATCACTTCGCCGCTTGGTGTAAACTTTAGGGCATTGCCTACCAGGTTCAGTAGAATCTGGCGAAGGCGGCTGGGATCACCTAAAAGGCGTGCTGGAATGTTGCCCCTCACCTGATATGCAAGATCGAGCCCTTTTTCATGTGCTGGTAAAGACAGGCTTTTGAGGGTATCTCGGACGAGATCATGGAGGTCAAACTCCAATTCTTCGATCGCGAGTTTCCCGGCCTCCATCCGTGAGAAATCGAGCACGTCGTTGATGACACCCGACAGAAAATCTCCCGAGGATTTCAGGATTTCGAGGTATTCGCGCTGTTCCTCTGTGGGATCGCTGTCAAGCACCAGCTCGGCCATGCCAAGCACCCCATTGATCGGCGTACGAATTTCGTGGCTCATATTGGCAAGAAACTGGCTCTTGATGCGGTTGGCCTCTTCCGCTCTTTGTTTCGCATCCAGTAACTCGAGCGCGATGCGATGCCTCTCGGTGATTGCGGAACCGACAATAAGGCCAACGCCTGAGAGCACGAACATGAACAACCGGTATTGCGTCAACATCAGGCGATCAGGGGCGAATAAGTGTGCTGCGAAGACGACGCCAAAGTTCAGGATGAGAAGGGCAGATACCACTCTTTTTATGCCTTGGCGGATTGCGATCCAGATTACCGGAACGAAGCCAATGTACATCAGGCTCATAAGCCCGAAGGTAGGTGAAAAAGCGAGCCACAAGGAGAGCAGGAGAAAAGCGCCCTGTGCGACTAGTTCAAGGACAGTCCAGGCATGCCACCGATCGTGTTGAGCCGCTTCATGGCTGGGAGGGTGCTTAGCGAGAACGCGCCGTATCCAGGGAAACACATGAATGAGGAGGGCTGGCGATACTCCCAGAAGCGCAATCTCGTCTCCCAGGAACCACAACAAACACGCATTTGCAAAACTACGCCACGGGATGGAGTGGTCGGCTGCGAGGCAGGCCACCCCGGCCACGGTCGACAAGAAGCACGCACAAGTTGTTACGGCGACATAATGAAACACGTCCGCCCGCCGCCGCAGGCCCAAATCGATCTTTAACCTGTCGCGTAGGACGTATGCGGCACCGCCATACGCAACTGCCATGCCCAAGGCGCCGATCGTTTCACCATAACTCAGATACGACTGCCCATAGAAGATTTTTCCCGCAACGGCATCCCCAGCTGCGACCAGAATGGCGTACGAGGGTCCAAGACCAAGCAGGAGTGCAAGCGAAAGACCCGCTGCGGGATACCATACAACTGTGCCCAACTGTGAGAGGAGAATGACCGCGGGATGGTTCAACAATAAGAAAGCTCCGAGGAATGACAACGTAACCATCAGGCGTTTAAAAATCACTTCTCGGTCAACCTTCGAGAGTCTCAGTCTTTCGGGGAACCGGAGTGGCGAAGTGAAAGGACGATTCGCAGTCTGTGCCTGAACCTGTTCCCGCGAGGCACTGGAATCCTGAATGGCTGCTTCTCTAGCGCCGCTAGGGGAGGAGAACACTCTTTATCTCCCGCTTCCGGCGGTGAGCCCTTCCGGATGGCTGAAGGAGGTATGAGAGGTATTAGCAGCAATGACCGCACGATTCCGGCCACTGCGTTTTGCTTCATACAACGCAGAGTCCGCTGTAGCTAGTAGGGCAAACTCGTCCAAAGCCCTTGCACATGACGTTCCGCCGATACTTGCTGTGACTGGGATCTCGAATCCTTCGGCAGAGACTGGGCTCTCCGCAACTGCCTGGCGGATTCGTTCCGCTAATGGCACGAGCGTCTCTCTGCTGCATTGGGAGAGCACTACGATGAACTCTTCGCCGCCGTAGCGCCCCACGACGTCATAGGATCGAAGGGCGATGCTGATTCTGGACGCTGTCTTCTTTAAAACCGCATCTCCACTGAGATGCCCGTAGGTGTCATTCACGTTTTTGAAGTGGTCGAGGTCGATTAGGAGAACCCCAGTCCCTCGGCCCGATCGCACGCCTCGCTCTAACTCAGACTTGAGCAGGTGTAATGCCGCACCACGGCTCCATACTCCAGTCAGGTCATCATGGGTTGCCTCGTAACGAAGTGCCTGCAGCGCTTTGATCAAATTCCGTTGAAGAAGTAGAACTCGGTTACCGGCTCGGATGCGTGCATGCAACTCGCCGATGTCGAATGGTTTCGTAAGGTAGTCGTCGGCACCGGCATCAAGGCCCTCGACGATTTCGCTTTTCTCATCTTTGCCGGAAATCAGGAGTATGTACTGGTAGCGGTCATAGCACCGCGAGCGTATGCGGCGGCAGAGTTCGATACCATCGATTCCAGGTATCATGCGATCGAGGATCAGCAAGTCTGGGCTGACTTGAGCGTCAAGCAAATCCCATGCCTGGGTTCCGTTCTCAACTGAAAACACCTCATATCCCCAGGACTGTAGTCTTGCCTGCAGAAGGTGACGAAACATGGGGTCGTCCTCTGCAATCAGCACCTGGCGGCAGGCGGACTCGTTGGCTTCAACTCCGCCGAGTTCTCGAAGGCTGTCTACGTTCAGGATGTTGCCCCCCTGCCTTAGTCCGTCTGCGCGGCAAGAATCCAGCTGCTTCAGAGTTCGGGCCGATTGACTATTCATGGTTGTCTCCGGTAAGCATCAGTTGGCAGGACGGCTCCGCTGACCCGATGGTGTAATCCGTTTGTGGCACCTTTGTTTTTTCTTCCTCGCGCTCCTGCGACAGGGACCAGCCATTCCCTTTTACCGCAGACACCTTGACTGCATCTTGTAGGGCCAGAACTCGTTCACCCATCTTGATTCGCGCTCGTAGCTCCGCCGGGATCGGCGGCTTCGTGATGTAGTCGTCAGCACCAGCTCTCAAACCTGCAACAATGTCGCTTTCATTGTTCCGCGCTGTGAGCAGAATGAGGTAGGTCGAAGAAAGATTTGAGGCTCGGATTTTGCGGCAAATCTGTGGTCCGCTGAACCCTGGCATCACCCAGTCGAGGATTGCCAAACGTGGAGCTCCCAGCTTTTGTAACTCCCTCCATGCCTCTTTTCCGTCGTGGACGATGATGAGATCGTAATCGGGAGCTAAGAGACTTCCCATCAAAGTTTGGAAGAACGGGTCGTCATCAGCCACCAACAGCTTTGTCTTATGCATAACCTATACTCCCGTTCTCTGGATGCACGGGCACTGCCACCCGGACCAGACCCCTTGCAAAAGCCGTATCCCTCCTGTTCCTCGATGCTTAGAATCAAAAGACCATGATGTTGCTAGCGCTGTCATCGAGATCGGCTGGCAGTCTCTGTTTGCTTCAAAGATTCTTGTCTATTTGTCAGACTTGCAGAAGGGTTGCAATTTCGGGCCACATCCGGATAGAACATTGGCTCTTCTCACACGTTCATGTCCACCTACAGATCAGAATTCCAGCCCTTAGACAGGAACCCAGATTGTCTGCCCGGTCCTCCCAGCGATCGTTTGCCCTTCCAAACATTTCCGGCAACTGTTCCGTTGCCTCGACCTTCCCATCGCTGCGTCTCCTGCTTAATGCAGGATGTGCTTGATTCCAGTTGCAATAGTGCGTTTCGTCGTGCAATTCCCAAACCTCGGTCAAGATCGTCCGTCGTCACTGATCGAAAATCCCAGCACTGCCCCTCCCAACCGGAACGACGCGTGCAAAAGCCCTCTTGCAGGAATTGGAAGCTGCAACATCGTATGAAAATCCTGATCGTTGAAGACAGCCGTATGTTGAGGCTTGCGATTGAAAGGTCTCTCGTAAGAGCCGGATATGAGGTGATTTCGGCAGGCGACGGCGAGCAAGGACTTGCCCTTGCGCAACGCATGCAACCAGACGTGATTCTTCTGGATATGATGTTGCCGCTGCTGGAAGGGACCAGCGTATTGCGCGAACTAAGGCAGCACTCCGCTACGACAAACATTCCGGTGATTATCTTGTCGGGTTTATCGCAGAAAAATGAGGAAAAGTTAAAAACAGCGGGAGCTCTCGCCTATTTTGAGAAATCGAAACTGGATCTAGAAAATGGCAGCAAAGCTCTGATCCAGATTTTGAAACAGGTATTTGCCTGGAGAGAACTCGCGAAGAGCGCACATTGAGTGCCTATGCGAAAAGCACAATGGTTTTGGAACAGTGAGTGCAGCGTCCCGACAGTGGTTCAAAGATTGCGGTTCGATCCAGCGCAGAGATATCTGGTCGCCATCGTGGCTCGTCGCCTTGCCTGAGAAAGCCTGCAGGAGCAGCCTCCGATGTGGTTATCGTTCGTTCAGTTCTTGACAGGGGTCCCAATGACGTCTGAAATGGCATTCGAATGCCTGTTCATTTCGAAAGATGCTGAGTTGCTGCGCACCATCTCTGGCGTCCTCCAGGAATTGTCTATCTGTGTAGAGGTTTGCTTCCGAACTGGCAAAGCCTTCGACATCTTACAAAAGCTTCAGACTGATCTGGTTGTGATCGACTGGGAAGGCGAAGAGTCGAGAGATTTGCTAGAGAGCATCTGGAGGAGCAAAAAGCGCAAAAGGCCCGTTGTCGTGGCCATTTCATTGCACGAGATGCCCATCCCAGGTGCTCACATTGTTATGAACAAGCCTGTATCACAACAGGAAGCGAGGAACTCATTCAAGACTGCTTATCGAATGATGCTGATTGACCACAGGAAGACTGTTAGGCATGCGCTAATGGCCCGCATAAGTGCGACTTTGGAAGACGGTCGCAAGATCCAAGCGATTATCACTGATTTGGGGGACGGTGGAGCAGGACTCTGTTGTACAGAAGAACTCATGGTTGGCGACTGTCTGCGGCTAAAACTGCCTCTGCCCGGAGCTAGCAGAGAAGTTCTCGTGCACGCCCGCATCGTCTGGACACGCGAGGGCAGAGCGGGATGCGAATTCGTGCGGATCCCTCCGGTTGATCTCATGATCCTGAACGACTGGCTCAAGTCGAGGAGCATCGTAAAAAAGCCTCTCGTTGCCGTCTGAATACCGGAGCTAAGTCAGAATCGAGCGGCATCTCCGCCATCGTCGCGAACCGCGAGTGTCCAAAATCTGGACGCATTCTCGGAAAGGCTCTGAGGTTGAAACACCGTTGCCCGTCGCCCTGCATCTGTCCTGCCGCAACAATCTCCATCCAAAAGACTTAGATACCGTACTCTGCAATTCGATTCGGCAGGTCCATTGCAACCACGAACGATTCGCATGCTGTCATTACGTAGATTGAAGGTGGGATATGTCAGCAGGAGCAAAACCAGGATGGACAAAAGGACTGCGCCGGGAACACCGCATCTCTGGATGCAAGCCGGTAACGGTGCTCGGCAAAGACGCGTTAGACAAGCCATTCTCACAAAATACATTTACGGTCGAGATCAGCCGGACGGGACTTCGTCTGCAGGGCCTGCCTCCACTCGCGTGTGGCACCACTCTCATGGTGGAGTTTGGTCGGCAGCAAGCTCGGTATCGCGTCGCTTGGGTTGGCGAGAAAGGAAGCAGCAGTTGGGGGCAGGTAGGACTGGAGTGCATCGATCATGAAAAAAATATCTTCGAAATCGAACCGGCCAGTACGGCTTCGTTTTATGACGAATATAAGCGGGTAGAAGCTGAACTTCATCGCAGCGAGGACCGCTTCAAACGGCTGTTCCAGCACAGCCTGGGCCTCATCTATACCCACGATTTATCCGGGCTCCTACTCACCGTAAACCCAGCGGCAGCCTATGCACTAGGGGCGGAGCCCGATACACTTTTCGGAAGAAATTTGAAAGATTTCCTAGCTCCCGCAAGTCAATCTCAGCTGCATAAATATCTCGCGAGAATCGACTGTTTTGGTCAAGACTCTGGCTATATGTCAGTACTGGCCCGCATAGGAGGCACACGCACGTGGTTTTACCGGAGCTTACTGGTTCGCGAAGACAGAGGACCACGATACGTCATCGGAAACGCCATGGACATTACCGAGCAGAAGGAACTGGAGCACCAGCTCCAGTCGGCACTGGTCGAATTGCAAAGAGCTATGGCAGAGGTAAGAACGCTTCGAGGACTGCTTCCCATGTGCGCATGGTGCAGGAAAATCCGCAACGAGTCCGGAGAATGGACCGACCTTGAGTCATACGTTATGGAACACTCTGAAGCTCATTTCAGTCACGGAGTGTGCTCGGACTGCGCCAACAAAATACGCGCCGGCGAATGATGACGGAATCTGGATTGCGCCTTGGACGCTGGTCGGGCTGGCCACATGTTAGTTTTCCCTCCTTTCTGAAAAAGGCCAATGACGTTCTTTTCCTGCGAGCAGGAACGCAATGAAGTGTAGATATTTTCACCCTTCCGGAGTCACAGGCCACGTCGAATAACTGCTCGTGCAGGCTTCAGACCGTGGGTACAATGCCTCAATCTAATAAAGCGAAACTCCGAGAAATCGAAGCAAAAATGGCTTACAAGCCTGACATCCACATCTATGCTTACTGTATGATTGGGCCACTTGCTGTTTAACTCTAAAAAAGGAAACACTCAATGACTGATCTAGGTGCGGTACTAGCACAGTTGAAGTCGGAGCGTTCGAGGCTGGATCGAGCAATCGCGGCACTGAGTGATGTTGTTGGAGTCAAGACGGGCGGTAGCGGACGAAGGCGGATGCTTTCGGCAGCCGCACGGAAGCGAATTGCGGATGCCCAGCGGGCACGCTGGGCCAAGTTCAAGGCAAAGAAGACCGCATAAGCGAATGATGTCCGGAGGGAAAAGGGTTTGCCTGAACTCCCCTTTTCCCTTCGTTTTCGCAGAGACTCAACGCAAACTGCAGCATCTGCACCTCACCGGCTCATTTCCCCCTTGGATGGATCCAGTTTGAGCGATGCGTGTCGTTCCTGGTGGCTTTCAGACCTGGAGGGCCAAAGCTTGTTACAAAATCCGAAAAAACTTCTTTCCGAGAAAAGACTGCTCTGGCGCGAGGTACAGTCTGCACAGGTCGCGAATCCTTGCTTTTGGCCATCATTTCCCATGCTCCTTAACCACTGCCCCTTTCCGTCACTCCTGGAGACGATCTGCGTGCCTGTTGAATACATTGTTGATATAGAAAATAGAATTGTGAGAACGACTTTCAGCGGGACCATTACATCAAGGGAACTTAGAGAGATGTTAAGCAGGTTAGCGATAGATCCCAGCTTCAGTTCCGAATTCTCGGAACTAGCAGTATTCGATCAGAATTGTAGTCTGCAATTGAGCTTTCTTGACTTCAAGGCGTCTGCCTGCATCGATCCTTTCACGCTCAAGTCAAAGCGGGCGTTGGTGGTAGGCCAATCACGTGCACACTACGGCGTCGCCCGGATGTTTCAGACAGCAAGGAATGACAGTGCGCGCATTCGGATTTTTGAAGATCTGAATACAGCTTTGAGCTGGCTTCTTGATCTCGAAGAACAAGCAAGCTAGTCCTCATGATGAGAGCTTTTACGCCGCCAGCGTCTTATCGAAATCGTGTTTCACACTTCAGTAACTTGATATCTGGTGTTAGAGATTACTAATCTATCTCTGCCCCCCTCTTCCGCTCGCTGTAGGTGTATATGTGGTTGCGACGGCGCTTCAATCCGCTACTCTTCTCGCGCTCAGTTGGGTACGCATCAATCATTCTCGGGATGACCGTCTTATTAGGATGGGCAACACAAGCGCTCGTCCTGATGAGCATCTTACCCGGTCGGGTCGCGATGAAGCCCAACACTGCGATTGGGTTTATCGGGGCAGGGATCGCTCTAGAGCTATTGACACGCTCTCGATCCACGCGCAAAACCCGTATTTACAGTGCCATCGCATCGGCCTCGGCTTTCATGATCGGCTATGCGACGCTGCTAGAGTATTCGTTCCACTTAAGCCTGGGTATTGACCAGCTGATCTTCACCGATCGTACCCAGTTTCCTTATCCAGGACGCATGGCTTACATTACTGCGCTGAATTTCTGCGCGGTGGGAGCCAGCCTGCTTTTACTGGCGACCTCCGACAGGTTGGCAAGATGGTCCCAGTTGCTGGCGCTTGTGAGCGGTTTCAGCTCCACCCTTGCAGTGATTGGTTATCTTTATGGCGTTCCCGCACTGTACGGCTCGGTCAGATATACATCCATGGCTTTGCACACTGGGGGCGGCTTCCTGATTTTGTCTGCCGCGATTCTGCACTCCCGCGCGAGTTCGGGCATCATGAACGCGGTCACTTGCGACAATGCTGGCGGCTGGCTTGCACGTCGCCTGCTCCCTGCCGCGGTGATCGTTCCTGCTTCACTGGGCGCCATGTATGCTCACAGCAGATTTTCCGGATCCGAAGACCACCTGGCCTTTGCCAGTTTCGTCGTGTCCCAAATCGTGCTATTCGTGATTCTCATCTGGAGCCTCTCATTCGTCCTAAACCGGCTCGAAAAGCAAAAAGCTACCGCAGAGACAGCTTTAAAACGATCCCAGGAATTACTCGAGCAAAAATACCGCACGTTATTTGAGGGAGCCATGTTTGGCGTGTTCCAGAGGACACCAGGGGGGCGGTTCCTGAGCGTGAACCCAGCCATGGCCCATATGTATGGCTATGCGTCGCCGGCTGAAATGATGGAGAGCATTATCGACGTGACGGATCAGATCCATGTCGATCCGGGTCGCAGTCACGAATTTGAGAACCTCATAAAGCGGGATGGCGCGGTCCACAACTTCGAGTGTCAGGTTTACCGTAAAGACGGAGGCACGATGTGGGTGTCGGCCAATGTTCGTGGCGTATATGAGGATGGCATCATTGTGCGCTACGAGGGAACGAACGCAGACATCAGTCAAAGGCGGTTGCTCGAAGAGCAGCTTGCGCAAGCTCAGAAGATGGAGGCCGTCGGCAGACTTGCAGGTGGAGTAGCGCACGATTTCAATAACGCAATCGGTGTGATCGTTGGCTATAGCACGCTCCTGACTGAACGGCTTGTATCTGATGACAAGGCCTTGCAGTACACAGCCCAGATCAGCAAGGCGGGGCATCGCGCCGCTGCACTGACCCGTCAACTTTTGGCGTTTAGCCGAAAACAAGTGATACAGCCCGTCATTCTCGACCTTAACGCCATAGTCAGCGATACCGAAAAGATGCTGAGCCGGTTGATCGGAGAGGACATTAACATGTCAGTGAGTCTTGCCTCCGACCTTGGGAAGATCAAAGCAGATCGAACCCAGATCGATCAGGTGCTCATGAATCTCGCCGTCAACGCCCGGGATGCTATGCCACGTGGAGGAAGGTTCATTATAGAAACCCACAATGCCGAGCTTGACGAGACCGCCGTAAGCAGGCATCCTCAGGCAAAACCCGGTCACTACGCCGTTTTAAGCGTCAGCGATACCGGTTGCGGGATGGATAAGGAGACCCAGGCCCATATCTTCGAGCCCTTCTTTACGACGAAGCCGCTCGGCAAAGGAACCGGCCTCGGTCTTTCGACAGTATACGGAATCGTTCAACAAAACAAAGGGCACATCTGGGTTTACAGCGAACCCGGAAAGGGGGCCCGCTTCAAGATATTTTTCCCTAGAGCAGTCGGCGAAGTTGTTCCCCCGCGCCTCTCATCGGAAATTCTTGGCGGCTCGGAAACCGTCCTCTTAGTTGAGGATGACGAACTCATGCTGAAGCTCACGCGGGAATGCCTCACCAGTTCAGGCTACAATATTTTCTGCGCCGCAACTGGCGAAGATGCCATCCTGGTTGCAAGCCAGGCGGAGGGTCCCATCGATCTTCTTTTAACGGATGTGGTCATGCCAGGCATCAGCGGCCGTCAATTAGCCGCAAGTCTTTCCGCGTACCGACCGGAACTGAAAGTACTGTATATGTCTGGGTACACGGCTGACCTCGTGGCCAACCACGGTGTGCTTGAAAATGGAATTGCGCTTCTCGAAAAGCCATTTACCAAGGAGGACTTACTCGCAAGCGTGCGGCGCGTACTGGACGCCGAACAGGCAGCCGGAATGGCGCTGGCGGTTAGCGTTTGAGCCATATCTGGGTAAGCAGCCTCGCCCGACATCACCTTGGCCCTGGCTTAACATCGGCGGTGTATTTTCACGTGGGGCTACTTCCTACTTCGTGCTTCGCGCTCATAGGACCGAATTTCCTCGGTCATCGTCCGCACATTTTCTCGGATCAGAGACAACAATTTTCCTTTCTCGGGGGCCATCGTGGAGCCTTCCATCAAGAGGTCGCATGCACCTTTTAGGATCGATAGTTGGTTTAGAAGTTTGTGTGTCAGTACGGATTCCGGCAGTGCAGGCATGACTCCGGGACGTCGCAATATCAGCCTCATAGGTTAGCGATAACACGGCGGTGCAACCTCCAGACAGTTTTTGCGAAGTGTTACGGAAGACGAAAACCGTGATCGCCGAACCCAGCCGGTGGCTTTTTCCTGCCTCTTCCTCCCTGCCTGCCCCAGTCCGACAGATGTTCTTTATATTTGGAAACAGTCGTTCGCCCGCCGGTGGACGCAATGCATCTTGGGCACACGAGGTTCGTATGGAAATGATGACGACAGGTTGGTATCGCTGACTTTATAGCCAACACAAACTGGTCCGAGATCTCCCGGAGGAACTCAGCATGCTCGTGCGAGTAACTGTTCCTTTGGGAACTGAGGACGATAAAGACCCCGACACTCGCCCCTAGTGCAATCAACGGAACCGCACAATATGAACGAAGTCCTTCCTTCACGTTTTGCTCTTCAATGTTGAATTCGACCTCTCTCTGTAGGTCGCGCCGTAAGATTGGTTTCTGGTGCTGAAACACCCAGCCGTGATGCGTGTTCTCGCAATCTAAATTCAAACCCACCTGGAAGAAGCTCTGAGCGCCTTGCCCTTCAACGGCGGTCAAGCGAAGCGCGCTGTGATCAGATCTGAACAAGCTGAAGGCCATACGATCAAAAGGTACGAACTTTCTCACAGCGCGACACGTCAGTTGGAAGATTTTGTCAAGTTGCGGTTGCGTGACTGCTGCTCGGTTGATTTCTACCAAGGTCAGATACCGGGCTTGCAATCCTAAGCGCATCATTTATTCCTCACACTTAATCAAGCATAGCCGATGTCCTCGATAAAGCTAGCCGCCAGCTTTTTACATTATCCGAACAGAACAGCGACCCTCGACTTGAGTTTCTTAGAGAGGGTGACAATTGATTGTCTCAACCGAGAACCACCCATAACAAGCTATTGTCACTCGTCTCGCTCCGGTCCTGCAAGATCCCCATCGCTACTTGCAGGACCGTGAGCGCATGAAGGGGTTACCACTAAACAAGCGAACAGCCAGATGTACCGTGCGCACCCTCGGAAGCGCGGAAAAGAACTAGCGATACGCCGCAAGCTTCGTCCATCTCTTGAATGTCAAGACTCAACTTCGCTCCAAGTGTCTTCGTTCTTAGGTCTTGTCCTGAAATGCACGTTAGGACAAGACCCGTTCTTGTGGCGTGCCGGGAGCTATTGCGCACCGCATGCTGCCGATCATAACGAAACGAGATTGGCCAGGGAACATGCAAAACGCAAGGCCACTCCACAACTCGTAGTGAAGTGTGCTGTGTATCCGGCTAGTTCGTGCCGAACAACCCCGAATACAAGATCCCGTCGTGCCGTCATCTGTTCGAGTAGAGCCAGCAACGACATCAGTGTTACACCTTATTCAACCGAAGAAGAAGGAACTGCCTAGCCGGGATTATTCACGAAGTCTCTAGCCAAAAGAGAAAGGATGCTCTAAAAGGTTGATGAACACTGGGTTTCGCACACCCAGCATCCCCTTTCGGAGCATCCATCGCTTGATACAAAGTGTTCTACCACAACTGACCTTCTCCTTCCATCGTCAACAGCCCATTCGCGCCGATTTTTCCGGCGGGCAGATCACCAGCGACGCCGGTCTGCTGCCCTTGCGAGCCTTCGATCAGCGGCATCATTTGACTGGCGACTGGGCCCAACTCCTCCGCGATCCGCGCCACACCGATCGCATCCAGCACGACTCGCTGGCCTTGTTACGGCAACGTCTTTACCAGATCGTCGCCGGATACGAAGATGCCAACGACGCCGATCGCCTGCGCCATGATCCGCTGCTGCAGATCGTGGCTGATCAGAAACTGGGCGACCCGCTCGGCTCCCAGCCCACCCTCAGCCGCTGGGAGAACGCGCCTTCCGCCCGCGATCTGGTGCGCCTGAACGACCTCTGGTGCGAGCAGTTCATCCGTCTCTGCGGCGATCAGGTTCGCCAGCGCGGTGAAATCCTGCTCGACCTCGATTCCACCGACGATCCCACCCACGGCCAGCAACAGCTCAGTTTCTTTAACGGCGCTTACGGCCAGCATATGTATCACCCCATGCTGATCTTCGAGCGCCACACCGGGGCTCTGCTGGCGGCACGCTTGCGGCCGGGCAATGCCTCCAGTCATGCGCGCATCGTGCCCATGCTGCTGCGCCTGGTGCCGCGTTTGCAGGCCGCCTTCCCCGGGGTGAAGATCAAACTGCGCGGCGATGCCGGTTTCGCTCTC
>DASYZA010000114.1:0-4793 GCA_035946775.1 Candidatus Sulfotelmatobacter sp.
TTAGGGGACGAACGTAGCGGACCAGCCATCGTGCTACAGAAGACAGGGATTGGCCATTTTGCCCCGACATTCTGTGCTAAGTAACATCTTCCTCAGACTTCACTACAAATCTTTTTCTGCTGTCGGAATTTCAACAGCACAATTCGTAGGACCTCACTGCGTTCTGCGACATCGGACTCCATAACCCACTGAGCTACCGGCATCTACGAAGAAGTTGATCTCTTCCCCTGAATAAGTCAGTGGGTAGCGGCCCGGACGCCCCGGCTCTTCCGCTGCACGAATTCGTGCAGGGACTCCGAAAGAGTCACGATTGGTTTGACTGTAAATGCCACGAAGATCAGCGATCACGAACTCCCTTCTGCAGAAATTCCAGCAACAGAAATAGTTTTTGCCGGCATTGAGAAACCGGATCTATTTTGGCCAGTATCCGCCGACAGAGGTGAGAGTCGAATCCTGAAGCGGCAAACAATGAGCGACCCGGCAACGATCCCAGACTTCACCATCGCACCCGGCGTCAGGGAGACTGCTTCGGAAGATGGAGCTGTGCTCCTCGATGTCGAACAAGGAATTTGTTTCAGTCTCAACCCGGTCGGATTGCGGATCTGGGAACTGCTGAAAAGGCGCTGTTCACTCGACCAAATGGCAGACACCCTTGCACAGGACTTTTCTGTGCCTAGAGCGCAGCTTCTATCGGACGCTGCCGAATTCATCGAAGCGCTAGAGACCAAGCGCTTGATCCAACGGCCTGGCCACGCGACGACTAAGAAGACCTGGTTTACCAGGATATTGTCGCGGCTCAAAGAAAGGGTGCTGTCCGCCTAGCAATTGCCCCGTCTTCAGGTGCACTTCCTTAAACAACCCTTTTGTGCGTGACGAGAGGGGCCCACACGTGGATGACCTGACCGATGATGGTCGCTGCCCGCGGTGTCTTGAAAATCATCACCGGTTGGCGTGAAGTTGGATAGGGCACGACAAACAGAGTCTCACGCACCAGAGAACACCAGGAACAACTGTACCCGTTTTCATGCCAAACGAAATAGATTGGCCGTTCTCGAATGCTTTTCCAATCCCCCGTCTCAACAGTGGTATGGGATTTGTCGATGACCACGACGGAGCCGGCCGGGACTAGTTCGCCCATCGTGTCATCGTTCAGGCCAATGATGCCCAGCCGATGGTCAGCCGCATCGAGGTCGAGACGAACGGCTGCAGGAATTCCCAATTCCTCGGGGCTCTCCGTAACCAGCCGAGTTGCATCGAAGATACTCTTGGTGTGAAATGCCAGCGAAAAAGGTCGGTCGGCATCGCGGAACGACCACTGCTGTGTGCTTATGCCGAATTCGGAAATGTGCTCTAAGGCGCCCTGGGGCTCGGCTGACATTACGCCAAAGGCTCGCAGCACCTCCGGATAGGGCACCTTGTAGCACTCAGAAAGGCTTGCTACCTCAAAAATATCTGGGGCGCTGTGGCCGTCTTCAATGTCGGCCAGGCGTCCACGGCGGATGCGGTAACGTTCATTCGAAGCTCTACTCGCAGACTCGGCGGTGAGGCGTTCCACACCCATGCGCGTGAGGTGGAGTTCCTCCCGAAGCTCCCGTAGCCAACTTCCCGGATTCGTCATCACTTACCACTCCCGTCGTAACTGATTTGACGGGAGCACATCGGCGAGACCCCCTCAAGACACCGCCGAGGGCTCCTGCAAGACATCTCAATGCCGCTCTCTCGGAGCAGCCATCTGTTCAGCTCAGCAGCGGTGCCATTGACTTACCTCGGTAAGTATCATCAGCATCATGTTGCACCCGTTCCGTTCTAAGTGTAAAGCCAGGGCCGAGCGAAGTAAGCCCAATCGCTCGCGTGTTCGGAAAATAGAACAACCAAACCCCGTGCAGAAAGAACGCAGCCTCTCAGTCCGGAGGCGAGACTGTGTCTGACGCCCGTCGCGGCCTGAGTAGGCAATCATTTTGCTTTGAACCGTCAGTGAGAAGAAAAGTTTTGGTTTCTGCAGGATTTTGCGCAGGAGCCGGAACAATCCGATTGCCTGAGCGGCTCACTGTTGCAAATCGCAACAGTTGAATCACCTTCCAACCTGCGCCGGGATACGTTTCTCAAGTGTCTGAGCGGCCGCACACTTTGGCCCCCAATGCTAACGGTTGCCCTTAGTAAGCCGACCGCTGAGACTACCGACTGGCACCTGCACCATTTCGAGCAGAAAAAACTTCTTTGTCGTCAAGTCTCAATTTGGATTTAGTGTGCCGTCATTGCTCCGCGCAGTATGTGGGATTGAACCCAGGTTCTAGAGCTGCTGCCTCCGTAGCCCTGCAGGTTCGGGAGAGTAAGCACATGGCTCACGCTGTAGATGCACCTCCGCCAACACCAGTCGAACCGGTTACCGAAGTCCTCCACGGTATCGAGATCACAGATCCCTATCGTTGGCTGGAAGATCAGAACTCACCACGCACAAGGAAGTGGATCGAGGAACAGGTCGCATACACACGCGAATATTTTGCTTCGGTCCCCGAACGAGAAGCAATTAAGACGCGGGTCAGAGAACTGCTCGCCATGAAGGAAGTCATCTCCGAACCCTGGAATGTGGGAGAGCGGTTTTTCTTTTTGCAACGACGGGAAAATAAGGAACAACCAGTCATCATGATCAAGGACGGACCGTCCGGGTCAGAGAGGGTCCTCCTTGATCCGACAGAACGCGGCGCTGGGGACTCGACTGCGATCAGTATCGTTGCGATCTCGGAGGACGGCCGATTTCTGGCGTACTCGGTCAGACATGGCGGCACCGATCAGTGGGCTTTGGAGATTCTCGACGTCATGGATGGTAATGTCCTCCCGGATCGCCTTCCAGAGGGTTTCTGCACGGCATTTGTCTTTGCCCCTGACAGCGCCGGTTTCTACTACTCCCATCGCGAGCAACACGATCCATGTCCCAATTATCGAGCCGCTTTTTTTCATCGCTTTGGTACCGAGCGTGAACAGGATCAGGAAGTATTCTTCGCCGGCGATGAACCAAACTTATTTCTCGGCATTCTTCATTCAGCGGAGGCCAAGCTTCTGGCTTATGTCGTGTTCTCCGCTGGCAAGGCACAGCGTACTTCAGTCTATGTGCAGGATGACCGGCCTGAGCCTTGCACTCCGAGCCTAGTGCTGCGAGACATTGAGGGCTGCTTTGTCCCATTCTTCGTAGGTTGTCGGTTGCTGGCGTATACGGATTTCGCAGCGCCGAACTTTCGCATCGTTGGCATCGACTTAGACAAGCCCGGACCGTCGCACTGGCATGACGTTGTACCGGAATCGGACAGGCGCATACAACAATTCGCCGTAGCCGCGGATCAGGTTGTCGTCACTCGTGTCGATCACTTTTCTACAAAAGTCGATGCCTTCGGTATTGATGGAGGACAGAAACCTGCTCCCTTCCCTCGCTGCGCGACTATTGATTTTCTCAACAGAACGACGTCATCCGGCAAATTGTTCTATAGCCAGACCTCCCTCTCCGAGCCTGCGGCAACTTATTGCTACGATCCAAGCGCAAAACGGTTGTTCTCCTTGGACGAACCGAGTGTTCACGTCGACTTCTCTCCGGTCGCGGCCGAAGAAACTGAATACGCATCGATGGACGAGACCCCGGTTCCAATATTTCTTGCCGCCCGCAAAGACCTTTTGCGTTCGGGCCCACTCCCGACCTTTCTGACGGGCTACGGCGGCTTCGGGAGTTGCGTGACTCCTCGATTCACCGCGTTCGCCACCTTCCTCATAGAACAGGGATTTCTATTTGCAGTCCCGGCTTTGCGTGGTGGCTCCGAACTAGGCGCGCAGTGGCATCGTGCCGGCAAACGCGAAAACCGTCAGAACTCGTTCAATGATCTTGTAGCGGCGGCCGAGTGGCTCATTCGCGAACAGCGTTCGACACCCGGCCGTATCGCGATTGGCGGGGGCTCCAATGCCGGCCTGCTCGTCGGGGCTGCGATTACTCAACGTCCCGAGCTGTTCCGCGCGGCCATCTGCCTTGGGCCGTTGCTCGATATGGTGAGATATCACCTCTTTGATTTTGCCGCGGGATGGGCTGACGAATACGGGTCAGCGGAGGATCAAGACGACTTTCAATCCCTATTGGCATATTCGCCGTACCACCGTGTCCTAGAAAACATTGCATATCCGGCCGTGTTGCTCATCTCAGGAGATGCAGATACTCGATGCAATCCGATGCACGCGCGCAAAATGGCGGCGCGCCTGCAGGCTGCAACCGATTCTACCCACCCGGTTCTCCTCGACTACAAAATTCCGTGGGGTCACATTCCGGTTCAACCTCATTCGACGAAGATCGAAGCCCTCACGAACAGACTCGCTTTCGTCTGCCACGAACTTGGAGTTCATGTGCAGATGGGGAGGCCGTTGTGATTCTGTTTTTCCGAGCGTTCTTCATGCTCTTGACCTACGACGTTCTGAGCGCTCTTTGCCGCTTCCAGACGATTTACTCCGTGGTGAGAGGCTGGAAGGTGAAGAGCAACAGTGGCGGGTCGGACATCATCGACCGAGTGTCGATGGCGGTTAACTACGCGTGCATTTGGTACCCGAAACAAGTCCTTTGCCTGCAGCGATCCTTCGTCGCTACTTACTTACTCAGGAAGCGTGGTGTTCCAGCACAAATGGTCCTGGGCGCCCAGAAATTGCCCTTCAAAGCCCACGCCTGGGTCGAAGTCGATGGGCGAGCGATCACTGAGAGATCGAATGTCCAGGCCACCTACGCCGTTTGGGATAAGTGCTAGCGAGGAGAATGCTGTGAGCGTGCA